>JAKPCO010000001.1 GCA_029553285.1 Methanobacteriota archaeon | reverse complement strand
TTCAGTCCGGCCGCGAGGGTCGGGGTGCATGCTATTACCTTTACAACATTCTGCCTGAATCCGAGCTCTATCAGACGCCTCTGCTCAGGAAGGAGTCCTGCATGATGGAACGCGGCTCCACGCCTCAGGCATTTGGAGAGCTTCTTCGAGGTCTCGCACTCGCCGCTCAGCCTCTCAGCGATCTCGATCATTTCCTTGGATTCCTGGAGAGCTCCGGCGACCTTCTGAGCCATCGCCTCAGCATTCCTCCTGGTGCTCTCGAATATCAGCATCTGGCCGCCACGATCAATCGTATCAAGAACGAGGTTCAGCACATGATCCCTGTTGCGATCCTCGAGCTTCACCTCGCCATCAGGGAATACCAGGCGGTCCTCAAGAAGCACACCCTCTCGAAGCCTGACGGGCCGCCAGTCGCTCGATACGAGCTCCCCATTTATCCAGTCCGCGATCTCCCTCCCGTTGGCTATCGTCGCGCTCAGCCCGATCACCTGCATATCAGGATTGATGTGCATGAGCTTGGTCATCGTCATCTCCAGCGTTGGCCCTCTGTTCGCGGAGTCCAGGAGATGGATCTCGTCCACGACAAGAACGCCGATCCTGTGGACCCAGGAGGCCCCGTTCCGTATCAGCGAGTCCGCCTTCTCAGATGTCGCTATGATGATGTCATTCCTGCCCAGACGCTCATCCCTTTTCTCGAAATCTCCGGTGCTGATCCCTATCTTAAGACCAAGCCTGGAGAACCTGCTGAAGCCATCGAACTTCTCCGAGGCCAGAGCACGCAGCGGGACTATGTAGAGAGCCCTTTTTCCTGAGAACACACCCCTGAGCATCGCAAGCTCCGCGAGGAGGGTCTTTCCAGCTGCAGTCGGCACTGATATGATCATGTTCCTGCCGTCAAGGAGCCCGCGCTCTATCGCATCGGCCTGTGGTGGGTAGAGCTCATCTATCCCCAGGGCCTCGTAAAGCTCTATGACGCTCTCAGGCAGCCATCTCGTCAGATCTCTGATTGTGAGCATGAATCCCCTTACCCTTATATACTAAACAGCGCTACTAGATGCGGCAGCATCTGGATCTCCAGCATCATCGGAGAGATATGAATGTACGCTGATCGGATAAAATCCCTTCCTCCCTATCTGTTCGCCGAGATCGATGGAATCAAGAGGAGAGCGAGAGAGAGGGGCGTTGATGTCATAGATCTGAGCGTGGGCGACCCGGACATCCCAACGCCTGAGCATATCGTTAGAGAGATGTGCGAGGCTGTGAAGAGACCTGCAAACCATCAGTATCCATCTTACGAGGGAAAGATCGAGTTCAGAGAGGCAGTGGCTGAGTGGTATCGCGATCTCTTCGGTGTTGATCTGGATCCCTCCACAGAGATACTGACCCTCATAGGGTCGAAGGAGGGGCTCGCGCACGCCCCGCTCGCGTTCGTGAACCCTGGAGACAGGGTCCTCGTCCCAGATCCGGCGTATACAGTTTACGGCACAGCGGTGATGTTCGCAGGTGGCATCCCTGAGAGTATGCCTCTCCTGAAGAAGAACTCGTTTCTCCCCGATATCCGAAGCATCAGGGCGAGGCTGGAGCAGGACCCGAACTGGAGGCCCAGGCTGATCTTTCTGAACTATCCGAACAATCCGACTGGAGCTGTTGCTGGACTTGATTTCTTCCGGGAGCTTGTGGATCTCGCCCGCGAGTACGGGATTCTGGTGATGCACGACAACCCCTACTCCGAGATATACTTCGACGGGCGGCCTCCCAGCATACTCCAGGTGCCCGGAGCGAAGGATGTGGCTGTTGAGTTTCATTCACTGTCCAAGACGTATAACATGACAGGCTGGCGCATAGGCATGGTCTCGGGAAGCTCCAGGATCATCGAGGGCATCGGCAGGGTCAAGTCGAACATCGACTCCGGGAACTTCGGCGCAGTCCAGGACGCTGGGATAGCCGCTCTCAGAAGCCCGCCGGAGGTCGTAGATGGATTGAGGTCTGTGTACAGAGAGCGGATCGGGATCCTGTACTCAGCGCTCTGCGATATTGGTCTTGAGCTCTCGAAGCCGAATGCGACGTTCTACCTCTGGGCGTGGACCGGCGGGGACTCCAGGGAGTATGCCAAGATGCTTCTCGAGAGGACGGGTATAGTCGTAACACCAGGCGTCGGATTCGGCGAGCATGGCGAAGGCTACATAAGGCTCTCTGTGACCCAGCCCACAGAGAGGATCGAGATGGCTGCTGAAAGGCTTAGGAATCTCTGAGAGGAGGGTGTATGTTGCGTAAAGAGTATTCAGCGCATGAGATCGAGGCGAAGTGGCAGAAGATATGGGAGGAGGAGGGCGTATTTCACGCAGAGCCTGATTTGAGAAAGAAGTTCTTCCTGACTATACCATATCCGTACCTGAACGGCAACCTTCACGCTGGACATACACGCACCTTCACGATAGGCGATGCCATAGCCCGGTATCACAGAATGCTGGGCGAGAATGTTCTCTTCCCGATGGCATTCCACGCGACAGGTACCCCGATAGTCGGGCTCAGCGAGCTGATTGCGAACCGCGATCCGCTGATATGGGATGTGTACACAAGGCTGCACGGCATACCAGAGGAGGAGCTGGAGAAGCTCACAACTCCTGAGGCCATAGTCGATTACTTTAGGAAGCAGGCGAAGCTCGCCATGAGGAGCATAGGCTACTCCATAGACTGGAGGAGGGAGTTCACAACAACAGATCCAGCGTACAACAGGTTCATCGAGTGGCAGTTCGGAATACTCCGGGAGAAGGGATATGTCACGAAGGGCTCGCATCCTGTGAGATGGTGTCCCAACGATCAGAATCCAGTGGAGGATCACGATATACTGAGGGGAGAGGACGCAACGATACTTGACTTCACCCTGATAAAGTTCAGGCTTGATGATAAGGTGCTTCCATGTGCCACACTCCGTCCTGAGACCGTCTTCGGAGTGACGAACCTCTGGGTTAATCCAGATGTCGTTCATTACGTGGCAAAGGTGAATGATGAGATATGGATAGTGAGCCCACAGGCGTATCACAAGCTCACATTCACTGACAGATCCGTTGAGAAGATCGGCGAGATCTCGGGGGAGGAGCTGATCGGGAAGAAGGCCAGGAATCCTGTAACCGGAGATGAGATCATCATCCTGCCAGCCACCTTCGTCGATCCCGACAGTGGCTCCGGAATAGTCATGTCCGTCCCCGCTCACGCGCCTCTGGATTACCTCGCGCTCAGGGATCTCTACGATGCGGATCTGAGCAGGTATGGCATAACAGAGGATATTCGCAATATAAAATTCATCTCCCTGATATCCGTGCCGGAGTATGGAGAGTTCCCGGCGGTGGATGCCGTTAACGAGCTGGGTGTGAAGGATCAGAACGATCCGAAAGCTGAGGAGGCGACGAAGCTCGTCTACCGCAGGGAGTTTCACAATGGCGTGCTGAAGGAGATCACCGGAAGATACGCCGGAACTCCGGTGCACAGGATAAAGGACGTCCTGCTCCAGGATCTCATAGATCAGGGTGTTGCAGAGATCTTTTACGAGTTCAGCGAGACTCCGGTTATCTGCAGGTGCGGGGCGAGATGTGTCGTCAAGATGGTCCGCGATCAGTGGTTCCTGGAGTACTCTGATCCCGTATGGAAGTCCAGGGTGCTGGAGTGTCTTGCCGGCATGCGGATCATTCCCGAGGATATGCGCGCGGAGTTCATCAACAAGATCGACTGGCTCAAGGACAAGGCGTGCGCAAGGCGAAAAGGTCTGGGGACCAGGCTTCCCTGGGACAGGGAGTGGCTGATCGAGTCGCTGGCTGACAGCACCATCTACATGGCTTTCTACATCCTGGCGAAGTATGTGAATGCGGGCATGAAGACAGACCGGCTGGTCCCGCAGTTCTTCGATCACATCTTCCTCGGAAAGGGCTCGCCTGAGGAGGTCGCAGCCCTCACAGGAGTGGACGTTGAGACTGTCAGACAGATACGCGAGGACTTCGAGTACTGGTATCCCGTGGATCTCAGAACCTCCGGAAAGGATCTGGTGGCAAACCACCTGCTCTTCTTCCTGTACCACCACGTGGCGATATTTCCGGAGAGCCTCTGGCCCAGGGCGATAGCCGTGAACGGGTTCGTCTCTCTGGAGGGCCAGAAGATGTCGAAGTCAAGAGGGCCGATACTCACGCTCAAGCAGGCTGTGGCAGAGAACGGAGCTGACGTCACCAGGCTGTACATACTTGCGAATGCAGAGTACACACAGGATGCGGACTGGAGAAACGACGGCGCTCAGGCGACGCGCGGGCAGGTCGAGAGGTTCTACGCGCTCGCCAGGGAGATCATCGAGAGGAATGACATAGATGAGAGCGCGGAGCTGACACTGATCGACAGGTGGATGTTATCAAGACTGCAGCGCAGGATAATCGAGACGACAGATGCGCTGAACAACATCCAGACGAGAAGGGCGCTTCAGAGCGCGTTCTACCACATGCTAAACGATCTGAGATGGTACGAGAGGAGAGGAGGAAGAAACCAGCTCCGCAGGATACTGAATGTGTGGGTCAGACTGATGGCTCCGTTCACCCCTCACATCTGCGAGGAGATCTGGCAGAACATTGGCGAGGGGTACGTCTCAAGGGCGCCATGGCCCGTTCCGGATACATCGCTCATAGATGAGCAGGCAGAGCGTGCCGAGGCCTACCTGGAGCAGACCCAGAGGGATATCGAGGAGATCATAAGGGTGACGAAGACGAAGCCCGGAAGGATCGTGCTTTACACAACTCCTGTATGGAAGAAAGAGATGCTCCGCCTGGCTCTGGAGGTCTCGAAGGGCGGGAGGCTCGAGATGAGCGCTCTGATGAAATCCGCGATGAGCCATCCCGAGATCCAGAGCCACAAGAAGGATGCTCCAAAGTATGCAGGCAGGCTTGCGAAGTCAGCACATGCTCTGAGCGGGGATGTGCTTGATCTGGACGAGCTCGGGATACTCTCCAGGGAGAGGGAGTATCTTTCTCAGGCGTTCAGCTGCCCGGTCGAGGTCTATCCCGCTGATAACCCCGCATACGACCCGAAGGGCAGGGCCCAGAATGCAGAACCTGGAAGGCCTGCGATATACATAGAGTGACCGGCCGGCGTGGCCGGGGCTCTTTTTCCCATCGAATTTCTCCGTCACTGTTGATGGTATGCGATCGTCAGCCATCTCAATACTTCTGCATGAAGACCGGATATCCCATGCGAGACAGGCGGTCCTATGAACATCTGAGCGTATCGAGCTACTTCAGGGCCAGTATCTCTCTCCCGACTTTCAGCATGGCCTCCCTTCCGGCGAGGAGCTCGACAAGCTTGAGGGCGAAGTCCATGGCCGTACCCGGTCCCTGGCTCGTGACGATCTTACCATCAACGACAACTCGCTCGTCCATGTACCGCGCGCATGCAGCAACCTCCTCTTTTCCAGCTGGATGGACCGTGGCCATCCGGCCGTTCAGAATCCCAGCCTTCACGAGGACAGACGGTGCGCCGCAGATCGCGGCCACGTACCTGCCAGCGGCAGACATCCTCCGGACAGCATCCAGAACTCGTTCGTCATTGCCGAGATTTATGAACCCGGGATTCCCTCCAGGGAGCACTATCGCATCCGCGCTGTTGAGGTCCACCCGCTCGAATGTGGTGTCCGGAATAATCCTCACATTATGTGAGCCCCGGACCGGACCGTCCCTAAGGCCGGCGACCTCCACATCGATTCCAGCGCGCCTGAGGATGTCAACCACTGTCACAAATTCGATCTCCTCAAAGCCCTCAGCAAGCGGCACCACAACCTTCATGACAGAACCTCCAATCTGAATATGATTGCAGAACAGATATATTTGATGGGCACGTATCTGGTCCTCTCTGTAAGATCCGGATTCAGAAACCTGTTGCTTGCTGCTTTTGGGTGGGCTTTTGTGTGGCGGAGACACTTTCTTCGGACAAATTTGCATATCTGCAAGTCATCTGGGACAGTGAGATTTTTCGCGAATTCGCTCTTATCCATATGATAACTTGCCCGTAGAAGCACTGGTCCTGCCATGCATTCTTGGTGAATGAATAAGTGCGTTCAACAACCACATTGCACGACCTGCAAGTTGCCAAACACTAAGAGCGCGCGAATTTTCTCTGCGAGTATGCATGCTGCCCGCCTGAAACAAAGCAAAATTATTTTTCATGAATCAGCGTATGCCTGTTTTACAGAAAACTATTTATAGTACCTCAAAACTAGTACATACCGAGGTGAAAAGAATGTGGAGGAGAAGGTATCCGTCGATCTTTGATATCTTCGAGAGCTTCATGAGAGGATTCCCGTTCGAGCGGAAGGAGCGCTTTGAGGAGGACTGGTTCCTGTCCCCCTTCGAGGAGATGATAAAGAGGTTTGAGACCGAGATGCCGAAGGAGTTCAGGGAGTTTGTCAGAGAGGAGGAGACCCCTGAGGGCAAGGTCAGAAGGTACGGGCCGTTCGTGTACGGCTTCAGCTACGTGGTCGAGCCAGGGAAGGAGCCGATCTTCAGGGAGTTCGGCAACATCAGGCCCTCATATCGCGGCATCGAGGCCAGCATAGGTCGCGAGCCTCTCGTCGATATAATGGAGGAGAAGGACAGCTACAAGATCTTCGTGGAGCTGCCTGGTGTGGACAAGTCCAATGTCAAGCTTGATGTCGCCGAGGACAGCGTCGAGATCAGGACTGATGACGAGAAGAGGTTCTACAAGATGATCCAGCTGGAGCGCCCGGTAGACCCAGACAGTGCGAAGGCCACCTACAACAACGGCGTGCTCACCCTGACGCTCGAGAAGAAGGAGAAGCGGAAGGGCAAGGAGGTCAAGATAGAGTAAAGAGCAAATTTTGCAATTTTTTATTTAATTGCGCTCTTTTCTGATACTGTAAGGTTTTATGCTACTGTAAGTTACGTAGCTCTTTTCGCTCTTATCCATCTGATAACTTGCCGAAGGAGCAGGAGGTCATGCTATGCATTCGTTTCGACTTACCTTCGATGTAGTCGAAAGTGTGGCAATGAATGCTTTCAGAGACCGCATTGCATGCTCTGCAAGTTGCTGCGCACACAAGAGCGGTTCTTTTTATCGAATGATGCGCAGCACAGAGATTTTCGACGAGCTTCGCTCGAAGCCTTTCGACCCCTGTCGAAAGAAGTCGAAGTGGGAGGAAGTCATCACCATTCACAGAGGGAATTCACATGTACTCGCTCTGTATCCTCACGACCTCAGCGCTGTCCCTTGCGGCTGCGTACTCCTCGAGGGGCTCCCTGTTGAGCTCCAGGAATGTGTGCCCCCAGGAGAACTTAGAGAGCACAAGCTCTGCCTGCTCCCTCTCGCCCAGAATGAAAAGAGCAGCTGCAAGTGCCTCCGCAGTCGATAACCTGAAGGGCCTGCCGAAGTTCACAGGGTTTGCAGCAAGGAGAAACGGCAGTGCTCTTGTGCTTGCCTGAACCCTCTCGAAGACACTCTCTGCCTCCGCCCAGCTGCAGTCGAGGGCTGCGAGCCCTTTTCCCCTGAATCTATCTGCCGGCGACAGCGCCCGCTCAGAGAACGGGCTCAGAATCAGATAACCTCTGAGATCGGCGATTCTGTGTGTCAGTCTTGCAATCCCGAAGCGCGCCAGCTTTCTTCCCGTGCATTTCTTCGGATCGCACTGGTTTGCGTGGTATATCAGGAGATGCATCTCAACAGAGTGTAACCGATAATCCTATTAACGTTGTGTTTAACTCTCCGTACATCCCTATAAGGGAGAAGTGTCAGGAGCTATCCCGATGAGCGAGATCTCCAAGGAGTACAACTTCAGAGAGGTAGAGGAGAAGTGGATTGAGAGGTGGGATCCATCCGTCTATTACTTCGACTGGGGATCGGAGAAGCCGCAGTACATAATCGATACACCTCCACCCTATCCCACCGGGAACTTCCATATCGGAAACGCCCTCAACTGGTGCTACATCGACTTCGTGGCCAGGTACAAGCGCATGCGCGGCTACAACGTCATGTTTCCCCAGGGATGGGACTGTCACGGTCTTCCGACAGAGGTCAAGGTCGAGGAGACGTATCACATAACCAAGAATCAGGTCCCAAGGGAGGAGTTCCGCAGGCTCTGCGAGGAGATGACCGCTCAGGCGATAGAGAGGATGCGACGCACGATAATACGTTTGGGAATCTCAACTGACTGGTCGAACGAGTACGTCACGATGAAGCCTGAGTACTACGTGAAGACGCAGCGATCCTTCGTGCGGATGTACGAGAAGGGAATGATATACAGAGAGGATCACCCTGTCAACTGGTGCCCGAGGTGCGCCACAGCAATAGCATTTGCAGAGGTTGAGTACGACACCAGGATGACCACACTGAACTACATGCGCTTCGAATCCGATCACGGAGACCTTGAGATCGCCACAACGAGACCTGAGCTTCTGCCAGCATGTGTCGCTGTCGCGGTCAATCCGAATGACGAGAGGCATATCAGATTCGTCGGAAAGCGCGTGAGGGTTCCGCTCTTCGATTATGATGTTCCCGTCCTATCAGATCCGGCCGTCGACCCCTCATTCGGCACGGGTGTGGTCATGATCTGCACATTCGGCGACAAGCAGGATGTCCGCTGGTGGGTCGAGCACAACCTCCCGCTCAGACAGGCCATAGATAGAGAGGGGAGGCTGACAGAGATCGCCGGGAAGTTCAGGGGCATGGGCATCACGGAGGCGAAGAAGGCGATAGTGGACGAGATGCTCTCCAGGGGCATTATCTACAGGCAGGAGCCTCTCGAGCAGAACGTCGGCCTCTGCTGGAGGTGCAAGACCCCGATAGAGATTCTATCCGAGAGACAGTGGTTCGTGCGCATATACCCGGATGTGATAATAAGAACTGCGGATGAGATCAAGTGGGTGCCGGAGCACATGAAGCTCAGGCTCAAGAACTGGACAGGGACCATGGAGTGGGACTGGTGCATCTCAAGGCAGAGGGTCTTCGCAACGCCGATACCTGCCTGGTACTGCAGGAGATGTGGGGAGGTAATGGTCGCGAAGGAGGAGTGGCTGCCGCTCGATCCCACAAAGACACAGCCTCCCGTGAGCTGCAGCTGCGGATCGAACGAGTTCGAGCCTGAGGAGGATGTTCTGGATACATGGATGGACAGCTCCATATCAGCTCTCCACGTCACAGGCTGGCTGAGCCGGGGGGATCCGAGGTATCCGGCGCAGCTCCGGCCGCAGGGTCATGATATAATCAGGACGTGGGCGTTCTACACCATACTCCGCTCGATGGCGCTCGTCGGCGTGAAGCCCTGGGATACGATACTGATCAACGGCATGGTCCTCGGGGAGGACGGCAGGAAGATGTCCAAGTCGCTGAACAACTTCGTCATCCCTGAGGAGGTCTTCGAGAAGAATGGGGCCGATGCCCTTAGGCAGTGGGCAGCCCTCGGCGGCTCTCCGGGCTCTGATGTGATGTTCCAGTGGAAGGAGATCATTGCTGCGAGCAGGTTCCAGCAGAAGCTCTGGTCGATCTACAGATTTGCGGCCCCATTCGCTTCTGATACAGACGCGCCTCTCACGCAGATCGATCGATGGCTGCTCGGCGAGCTGAGCGCACTTGTATCAAAGGTGACAGATGCGATGGAGGGCTTCCAGTTCGACGAGGCGTTCAGGGCGATACGCGCCTTCACGTGGGAGGTGCTGGCCGATGATTACATAGAGATCGTGAAGTCCAGGCTGTACGGTCCTGACTCTGAGGAGAGGAAGGCTGCACAGGCGACGCTCTACAGGGTGCTGGATGTCCTCTGCAGGCTCATGGCACCCTTCATACCCTTCATCACGGAGGAGATCTACAGCTCGCTCACAGGAAAGAGCGTCCACACACAGAGCTGGCCCTCCCTGGAGACGTACACATCCCCTGAGGGGGCTCTGATAAGAGAGATCTCGGCTGCCATAAGGCGCTACAAGGCGGAGAGGGGAATGGCGCTGAATGCGCCGCTGCCGGGCATAGAGATCTACACAGAGATGGATCTGGAGACGTTTGATCTTAGCGGAGTGGCGAACGCTCCGGTACAGCTCAGGAAAGGGCAGCCCGAGATCGAGAGCAGGGCGGTCGCTGTGAAGCCTGTGATGCGCCTCATAGGCCCGAGGTACAGGGGTAACGCTGGGAAGATCATAAAGAAGCTCACGTCCATGGATCCGGCGGAGCTGGAGAGGATGCTGGCATCCGGGCCCCTTGATATCGAGGGGGCAGAGATCACGCCCGAAATGGTCGAGATCGTGAGGGAGACGCTCTCCAGGGGAGAGGCGGTCGATGTTCTCAGGCTCGATAGAGCGACGGTGGTGATAAGGAGGAGCTCTTGATAGAGGTCGAGGCCAAGGCCAGGGCGCCGGAGGATGCAGAGGAGAGGATCCTGCAGATGGGGGGCGTGCTGGATGGGGTGGAGAACCACACCGACATCTACTTCCGCTCCCCGGTTCGCGATTTTGCCTCGACTGATGAGGCTCTGCGAATAAGGGTCAAGGATGATGGAGTGTACCTCACGTATAAAGGCCCAAAGCTGGATTCGAAGACGAAGACACGGCTGGAGCTGAGCATCAGGGTGGATGATGCAGTCGCAGCTGAGAAACTGCTCGAGTCTCTGGGATTTTCGAGATTCGCTGTTGTGAGAAAGAGAAGAGCGAAGTACAGGCTAGGCGATGCGATCGTGGCTCTTGACGATGTCGATGGGCTTGGAAGATTTGTGGAGGCGGAGATACCGGCGGATCGTGATAACCCCACCGACAGGGCGCGTGTGCTCGAGATAATCTCCAGCGTTGGCGTGGGCAGGCCGATCAGACTCTCGTACCTGGAGCTTCTCGAGATCGCGCGGTCGAGCGCTGCAGCTTCCGGCAACGCCGGAGAGAGTCCTCCAAAGTCGGAACCATGAGCCGGTTTGTCGTGCGCCTCAGTTCGAATGCATGCGATTCTGTGGGGTGCGTCATGTCAGTGCGTACCGATTACTGAAAGCCCCACTGATTCGGCCCTCAGATCCTTTCCTGAGCGGACTTGTCCGGATAAGAGCTGAATCCAGAAATTTGACCTTACCGCTTCCGCATGTCAGAAACGTTTGATCCCTATTCGGACAGGTCATCCTGAGCGATCGCAAATTTAATACTCCTCCTCTTACCTCCAGACCAGCATGTTCAAGATCGGTTTTATAAAGCTCGGAAATATCGCGTCTTCTCTTGTTGTCGATCTCGCGCTGGACGAGATCGCGGAGCGGACGGAGATCGAGTCCAAGGTTGTATCACATGGACCGAAGATGTCCAGAAGCGAGGGCGAGCGGCTGGCTGAGGAGATGCGCGCCTGGGGTCCCCAGCTCGCTGTCGTCGTCAGCCCGAACGCTGCGACGCCCGGGCCGACTGCTGCAAGGAACATGCTGAAGGGGATTCCACTCATAGTCGTATCCGACGGACCCACCAAGAAGGAGGCAAGGGATGCGATGGAGGCAGAGGGTTTCGGTTACATCATCCTCCCGATGGATCCGCTCATAGGTGCGAAGCGCGAGTTTCTGGATCCTGCTGAGATGGCGATATTCAATGCAGACGCGCTCAAGGTGCTCAGCATATGCGGCGCTGTCAGGCTCGTGCAGGAGGAGATCGACAGGGCGATCGCATCTGTGGCCGCTGGATCTCCACAGCTTCCGCACATGCTCGCCACGCCGGAGCTCTGCGCAGAGCGCATGGAGTTCGCGAATCCATATGCGAGAGCGAAGGCGATCGCCGCGCTCTACATGGCCCAGACGGCTGCCTCCATCGATGCGCAGGCCTGCTTCAGGCTCAAGGAGCTCGAGGCGATCGCCCTCGCGGCAGCCGCAGGGCATGAGGTCATTCGCGCTGCTGCCAGGCTCGCTGACGAGGCTAGAGAGCTGGAGAAGTCCGGGGACGCTGTATCTAGAAAGCCCCACGCGCGGTCTGGGGATCTGCTGGTGAAGAGAAAGCTTCTGGAGAAGCCGGCGAAGATCTGATGCGATCCTCGCTCCGGATCGTGTATTTTTTGGGCGGAGACGATAAAGACGATGGCCCATGCGGTCGATCAGAGAGAAGAGATCTGATGCTCCTGCCCGGCGATCGGATTTATCTCTTTCTAGGTTCTAATGAAAGAGATGGCGATGAAGCTCCCCCCGGTGAAGGTGCGCACCGCACTTGATGTCAAGTGGCTCTGCCACAGGTTCCTCTCCCCCATCTGCCTCGAAGAGAAGAGGCGAGGCGAGCATCTCTCTCTCCTCAGAGATCACTGGTCCGGCCGGGAGGAGGAGCAGAGGAAGATCGATCTCGGGGAGAGAGCATCATTCGATATAGCCCTGCCGATACCTGCGCGCGACAGGGGTTTCGCTGAGACGTGTGAGGGCGTGGAGCTCTTCTGGGAGATCTTCGAGTGCAGGAGATGCGGACGGTGCTGCTACACCCCAGGTGCAGGCCTGGTTCTAGAGGAGGGAGATATCCGGAGGATCTCTGGGTTTCTGGGCTCGAAGAAGCGTCTTAGATCGATGTGCAGGAAGGGCGAGGACGGGACATGGATACTGAAGCAGCCCTGCCCCTTCTACGACAGCAGTGAGGGCTGCAGGATCTACGAGGTCAGGCCGCTGACCTGCAGGCTATATCCCCTCCATCCACCTCTGAAGGACATGCCGTTCAACCTCGCCGTCGACTCCTTCTGCCCTGCAGCCAGGGAGGTGGCGAAGAAGACGCTGGGCTGGTGGGCGATCTGCGAGAAGCACTGGGCAGAGATAATAAAGGCGTCTCAGAAGTGATGACGCGGATCTGTCTGAGATCTGTAAAACCTTTCCCTGCTGCGGACCACAGCGCTTTGCTTCCGCCCACCCTGCTGGTGGAAGGTCTCCATCAGATCATGCCTGAGGCGCGCATGTGATCGATTATCTCAGCGAACCCCTCACCGAAGGGGCGCTCTGCAACATACCTGGCCGCGGATTTGACAGATGGATGCGCATTCCCGACAGCGGCCGGAAATCCTGAGATCTCCATCATCGGTATGTCGCTCGGGCTGTCGCCGATGGCTGCGATCCTTTTTGCTGGAATCCCAAGCCGCTCAGATATTCTTCTGAGTCCTGTGCCCTTTGTTATTCCCCTGTTCTTTATGTGAATGGCAAAACCCGTATCGACAAGCTCCACAGGAATGTTCAGGGACTCCAGATACCTGGAGGCTGCATCCACATCAAAGCCGCGGATGAGCACGAGATCCGTGAGACGGTACCTGGAATCGAACTTTTTTATGCCGAACCTCTCTTTGAGGTGCTCATACGCCTCATCGCACATTTTTCTGTCGCCAACGATCTCTATTCTGTCATCAGAGGAGATCACCCCGCCGTTCTCTGCGACGAAGTGTCTCACCCCGAAGAGCACCGCAGCAGCCCTGGTGAAACAGTGGGTGTTGCCTGTCACGAGTATCACAGGCACCTCAAGCTCCCTGATCACGCTGACAGACACCGGGCTCAGAACCCGTCTCTCATCTGTGAGTGTGCCATCGATGTCAACGGCCACCGCCTCAATCAATCTCTGAGACCCTCCATCGTCACGGAGAAGACCGCCTCGCCGTCCGGAAGGTTCGGGGAGTCGACGAGCCTGGCTATGCGCTTGTCACCCTTTGACTTTCTGAGGTAAACCCTGAACGTCGCGGTATGGCCTAGGACGTGACCTCCAACAGGCTTTGTGGGGTCGCCGAAGAAGGTGTCAGGCTTCGCCATAACCTGGTTCGTGACGAGTATCAGCGCGTTGTTCAGATCAGCAAACCTCATGAGATAGTGGAGATGCTTGTTGAGCTTCTGCTGTCTGTCGGCCAGGGTTCCCCGTCCCACGTACTCGGCCCTGAAATGCGCGGTCACAGAATCAACTATCAGGAGCCTCACAGGGTGTTCGGTCTCCCTGAGGCTCTCTGCAAGCTCCATGGCGCTCTCAGCCAGCAGGATCTGGTGGTTCGAGTTGTAGGCCCTGGCGACATGTATGTTCTTCAGGAAATCCTCGGGCCGCCAGTCCCGGTCATCTATCGCCCTGAGCCCCATGACCATCTGCGATATCCTCTCAGGCCTGAATGTGTTTTCTGTGTCTATGATGATCGCCGATCCATTCAAACCGCCGAGCTCCGGCGGGAGCTGGACGTTCACCGCGAGCTGATGGGCCACCTGGGTCTTGCCCGAGCCGAACTCGCCGTACAGCTCCACTATCGCCTGAGTCTCCATGCCGCCGCCGAGCAGCTCGTCGAAGTTCCTGCTGCCTGTGGTTATCTTGCCGACGAGCTTCCTGCGTTCCAGAACCTGATCTCCGGTCTCGAACCCTCCGATATCTGCGGCCTCCCTCGCTGCAGCGATTATCTTCGCAGCGGTGGCCTCGCCAACCTCGGCTGCTGCCACAAGCTCCCCCGGGGAGGCGACTGCTACAGCCTCTATTGTTGTAAACCCCGCCTCCCTCAGCTTCTCCGCGGTGGCAGGCCCAACACCAGGTAGATCCTCCAATAGCTTCATCCGATCTCAGTACTCCTTACGGATATAACACGTTTATCCAGGCGGCGCGAAAGTGATCCTGCTCCTCCGGCCGCAGCTGATCTCCAGCTCGCCATTCCAGCCGTTCTTGACCTGTCCACCCATTATCTCGACCCTGTGACCGAGATCCGCGTTCTCCAGGAGACGATAAAGATCCCCCCAGAGAGAGACCCTCACGCGCCCCGTCTCATCTGTGACGTTTATGCTTGTGACATATCCCTTCGTGCCATCCTCCCTCTGAAACTCCCTGAGCTCCCCGATCCCTGTCAGGTACCCGGCTATGTTGCACACCTCCCCCACCCTGAGGTCTGCGATAGGCGTGAAACGCTCATGGTATTGGACTTCAGAGGAGCTCTTTCTTATCACAGTGTATCTGCTGGTCTGGAGCTCTACGAATCCGTATCTCTCCCTGGAGCTGCAGTTTATCACCTCGAGAACATCCCCCTCTGAAAAATCGATGAGTGCGTGATCATTCCAGAGCGTGATGTTTATGCTTCCGGTCTCATCTCCGAGGAGCATGCTCCTGACGAACCCCCTCGAGCCATCCTTTTTTGTGAACTCCCTCGCCTCTCCAGGGTCGATGATCTTTGCGGTTATGCTGATCTCTCCCATATCAGGCTTTATCTCCGCGATCTTCAGAGGCTCGACCCTGACCTTTATATCAGTATCAACCTCCTGGATGCTGCAGCCTCTACCGATGCTTATCTCCGTCCCGGATCTTCCGAGCCGTGGGAAGCCTCGGACCTTGAGGCACTGGTCGATCCTGATATCCCCCGAGACTACAAGATCGGTCGCATCATCCCAGAGTGTCACCTTTATCATCCCGGTCTCGTCGCCCATGGTGAGAGATGCGACCTTTCCAGTTGATCCATCCGACCGGCTGAACTCCCTCACATCTGAGATCTGAATAACCCTGCCGATAAACGTGACCGCTCCGGACTCAGGCCTGATATCCCTTATCTTCGTCAGGATCTCGCCGGCGCCGAGCTCATGTGCGACGAGCATGGCAGCTGTTAGAGGATCGCATAGTCCGCCCATGAGGGAGACCTTCTCGTTGACCCTGGCCTCGAAGTCCTCGATGCTTATCCGATCTGAGATATGCCTGAAGATCTCCTCGAGCTGTTCGTCCATCCGACACCCTCTGCTGAGTGCTTGCTCAATGCTCCTTCAGATACTCCGCGCCGCACCTGTCGACGAAGATATCGCAAACCTCTCCAGGATCCCCATCCGCGACTATCTCCCCGTTCTCGAAGAGTATCGCGCGGTGTGCGACCTCCTTCACAAGGTCCACATGATGGCTGACGATGATTATGGTCGTACCGTACCTCGCCTGGATCCGCTTCATGGCGTTCGCCACGTCTCTCAGAGTTATCGGATCTATATCCCCGAAGGGCTCATCCAGTATCAGTATACTCGGATTCGCAGCCAGCAGTATCGCCAGCGACGCCCTGACGCTCTCCCCACCGCTGAGCTGCTCAGGGTACTTGTCGAGGACAGATGTGTCCAGGTCCATTATCCTGAAAACTGGCTCCGCAAACCTCCTCGCCTCTGTATCAGGGAACTTCGGGAAGAGCTCTGAGAGGACATCCCTCTCCACGCCCAGCCTCTCGAGAACAGCCTTCGCCTCGTCCTCACGCATATCTGTGAGCGTGTAGAGCATGTCAAGAACGCGATCGCTTATCCCTATCTCCGCAGCAACCTCCCTCGCATACTCTATCACATGCTGCCCCTTGACTCCGAGCTTGTACGCTATCTGCTCCAGTATGGTCTCGTGGGGCATCAGGGCGAACTCCTGGTACATTATGCCCAGCTTTCTCCTGATCTCCATTCTTGTGGGCGAGTATGTTGTTATGTCGACCCAGCCATCCTCATGTCTGTAATAGATATGCCCATCATCAGGCATCCTGAGGCCCTCGATCATCGTGAGCAGTGTGGTCTTGCCCGCACCGCTCGATCCTATTATGGCAGTCGTCTCCCCACGGTTGATGTTCAGCCTCAGGTTTGATATCCTGAGAACCTCGCCTGTTCCAACGAGATAGTTCCTCTTGAAGAGACGCCTCACCAGTATCTCCGGCTCAGGACGCTCCGGCCTGCGCGGAAGAGGCACGGCCGGACCGATCTTTGAGAGGAACATCTTTAGCACCTCGGACGGCTCGCCGATCGTCCTGATGGAGCCGCCGTCGAGCCAGATCAGGCGATCTGCGAGGTACCTGTGTATCTCGGGGAGATGCGAGACAACAAGTGTTGTGAGTCCGAGCTCCTCGTTGACCTTCTTTATTGTATCCAGGACCTCCTGCTTCGTTTTCGGGCAGGCCATTGTGGCAGGCTCATCGAGCAGAAGCAACCTCGGCTTTTTGGCGAGCTGTCTCGCTATCAGCAGTCTCTGCTTCTCCCCGCCGCTCAGTATCGTTGCGAGATGGTTTGCCTTGTGCCCAAGGCCGACGAGCTCCAGGAAACCCTTCGCCTCCTCATAGTACTCATCGTATCTCGCATCCTCAGGTATGGGAAGAGCCTCATAGCCTGTCTCTCTGGAGTACACACGCCTCACGACGTTCTTTATCGCGGACTCTGTCCAGAGACCGAACTCACGCTGGAGGTGTATCGCTGTTATCCTCCGCTGCTGTATCCTGACGTCCTCACCGGACTCAGGGGTGATCTCGAGGCCGTCTATGACGATCCTGCCAGCATCGAAATCCTCTATGCCTCTGAGTATCCTCATGAGGGTGCTCTTCCCGCCTCCACTCTTCCCGACGATTCCCAGGATTTCACCCTCATTTGCGCTGAAGCTGATATCCTTCAGAGCGAGAATCTTCCGCCCCTTCACATCGTATGTCTTGCAGACTCCCTCGACCTCAAGCATCCTTCAACACCTCAGCGAAATCATCTGATCCCGGATCCGGGTGGAACATCCCTGTCAGGCCTGAGAAGTACAGCATTCCCATTTATGTCTGCTGCAAGAAGCATCCCCCTCGACTCCACGCCGAATATCTTCACAGGCTCGAGGTTTGCAACAACAACCACCTGCCTGCCAACGAGCTCCTCGGGGCTGTAGACCTTCGCGATTCCAGCCACGATCTGGCGCCTTTCGCCTATATCGACAATGAGCCTGAGAAGCTTATCCGAGCCCTTTATCCGCTCTGCCTCGAGAACTGTGCCAGCCCTCAGGTCAAGCGCCTTGAACTGTTCGAACGATATCATTGGTCTCCCCTCCACTTCCCTCTCAGCACCCTCTGCCCTGCGGATCCGCTCCCTGAAGATCTCCTCAAGCCTCTTCACTGTTGAGTCTTCCATCCTGCTGAACAGTATCTTCGGGGTGCCCAGAGCATGACCCTCTGGTATGGGCTGAACCGCATCTGTGAACCTCACGTTATCAAGAGAACCCATCCCGAGCTGGCTCCAGGCGACCGCCATCTTGGATGGCATGAACGGCTCCATGAGTATTATCATCGCCTTCGCCATCTGGAGACAGTTCCTGAGCACCGAGCCAGCAGCTTTCCGATCAGAGCGTATCAGCTTCCACGGCTCATGTGACTGGAAGTATGTGTTAGCGTAATCAGCGAGTGAGAGCACCGCATCCGAGGCCCTCTTGAACTCATATTCCATAAGCGCGGAGGATACATCCCCGACACTCACCTCTATTCTCTTCATGACCTCAGGGTCCAGCTCCCCCTCCGGGACCTTTCCGTCGAAGTTCTTCACAGCAAACGTCACAGCTCTGTTCAGGAAATTGCCGAAGGCGCCCACGAGCTCTGTGTTGACCTTCTCCTGCAGGATCTTCCAGGAGAAGTTCACCTCCTTTGTGTGAGATGTGTAGCTTGCCAGATAGTACCTGAGATAATCAGGCTCAAGGCCCTGATCGAGATAGTCATCCTTCACCCAGACGACATATCCGCGGCTCTTCGAGAACTTCTTGTCGTCGATCTTGAGCATGCCGCTCGCGACGACATCGCTCGGGAGCGTGTAGCCAGCACCCTCTAGCATGGCCGGCCAGAATATGCAGTGATGATAGATGATATCCCCGCCTATGAAGTGGATTATGCGGCTCTTCCCGCGCCAGTACCTCTCCCAGGGCACGCCATGCGATCTGCACCACTCCTCTGTGAATGAGATATATCCGATGGGCGCATCGACCCAGACGTAAACGACGAGATCCTCGCTTCCCGGAAATTTGACGCCCCAGCTCATGTTTCTTGTTATGCACCAGTCCTTGAGCTCCTGCCTGACCCACTCAAGAGCGTAATTTCTCGCGCTTGCGGTGCCGCCGAGACTCTGAAGGTAATCGAGAAGGAATTCCCTGAATGCGGAGAGCCTGAAGAAGTAGTGCGTCTGCTTCCTGTACTCCGCCCTGGAGCCACAGACCTTGCATACCGCGTCCTTGATCTCCCCGGGCTCCAGGTGCCTCCCGCAGCCCTGATCGCACTCGTCCCCTCTCGCAGGCACACCACAGTACGGGCATATCCCCTCAACGTATCTATCGGGAAGGAACCGCTCGCATCTCGGGCAGTACGCCAGCTCGATCTCCTTTGGATAAACATGACCCCTCTCCATCAGAGCCCTCACGATCTCCTGAGTCCTGTGATGATTCGATGGATCGTCTGTGCATCCGAAGTAGTCGAACCTGACGTTGATACTCCTGAAGACATCCTCGAAGTGCTTGTGGTAGAACTCCACAAGCTCCCTGGGGCTCATGCCCTTCGATTCGGCATTGACCACTATGGGAGTGCCATGGGCGTCTGATCCGCATATGAAGAGGACATCGCGGCCCATCCTCCTCAGAGCTCTCACGAATATATCCGCAGGAACATACGTTCTGAGATGTCCTATGTGGGCCGGGCCGTTCGCATATGGCAGACCACATGTAACCAGAATGGGATCGTTATCTGTGGGCAACTGTGAACACCTGGCTCCAGTATTGAGCTAAGGGAGATATAGGTTTTCCTTCAGCAGTGGATTAATCACAATCCCATGCGGCGCGCATTACAATTAATTTCCACGAAACATATATATATCGAACAATCTTGTATCTCATGTGGTGATGGGGTTGAAAAAGGTACCACTGCCCGATCCCAGTGATGAGCAGGAGGAGTTTTCTTCCATACTGATGGAGATCGGACTCAGGAGAAACGTTGCCAAGGTTCTCACGTATCTCGCAGGGGTTGTCGAGGCGACATCGAGGGACATAGAGACGAACTCCGATCTGAGGCAGCCGGAGGTGAGCATCGCCATGCGAGAGCTCCGGGAGCTGGGATGGATCTCCGAGAGGGACGAGAAGAACCCCGGGAAGGGCAGGCCCTACAGGATATACAGGCTCGAGAAGAGCATCGACGAGATCATAAATTATCTGGAGGATC
This sequence comes from Methanobacteriota archaeon, assembly GCA_029553285.1. Taxonomy (GTDB): domain Archaea; phylum Halobacteriota; class Methanosarcinia; order Methanotrichales; family Methanotrichaceae; genus Methanothrix_B. Next base: position 31,869 of record JAKPCO010000001.1, on the reverse strand, counting down.
AGAAGCTGCAGGACATCGAGAGGTCCATGCGCCAGATAGAGCGCCTCAAGGAGCTCAGGAGTGCGGAGGCACGCGGGGCGTAGCTGCAGCCTGCATCGATCCACAGGACTGCTGATAGAGAGGTTGATCAAGACCAAGACAGGCATTCGCATGGCATGCATTTTGATTACAGATAAAAATTATAATCTAATATATGATGGTTTAACCGCGCGTCAGCAGGATACTGTTAAATGCCATCAGGATATATTATCCGTGTAATCCCGGCCTCACTATCAAAAAATCTATATACTAATTGCACAGTAAAACCAAACAAGCAGTAGAGGGGATGGCATGAAGTCCATAATCGACGAGGCCCTGAGCAGGGCTGAGCGGGAGGGAAGGGCTGAGCCCACAAGCGCCACAGACGAGGATCTGGTCTCGATCCTCGAGGGGCTCACCACAATCATAAGGGTGATAGGCTGCGGTGGAGGGGGATCCAACACCATAGACAGGTTATCAGAGGCTGGCATCCAGGGGGCTGAGCTTTATGCGATAAACACAGATGCTCAGCACCTTCTCCACATCAATGCTGACCGCAGGTTCCTGATCGGCAGGAGGACGACCAGAGGGCTGGGGGCCGGAAGCCTGCCGGCCATCGGGGAGGAGGCCGCCCAGGAGGATATCGAGCAGATAAAGGCAGCTGTCCAGGGGGCTGACATGGTCTTCATCACATGCGGCCTCGGTGGCGGGACTGGCACAGGTGCGTCGCCTGTGGTCGCTGAGGCTGCAAGGGAGGCTGGCGCCCTCACAATAGCGATAGTGACCCTTCCGTTCAGTGCGGAGGGCTCGATAAGGATGGCGAACGCTGAGGCCGGCCTGAAGAGGCTGAGGGAATCTGCTGACACTGTGATCGTCGTTCCGAACGACAAGCTCCTCGAGGTCGCGCCAAACCTGCCGCTGCAGGCCGCATTCAAGGTGGCGGACGAGGTCCTGATGAGATCCGTGAAGGGGATAACAGAGCTGATCACCAGGCCCGGGCTGATCAACCTCGACTTCGCGGATGTCAAGACTGTCATGTCGCACGGTGGCGTGGCGATGATCGGCCTCGGGGAGGCGGATGGTGAGGAGAGGGCCAGGGACTCTGTGATGAGGGCTCTGCGCAGCCCTCTGCTTGACGTGGATGTCTCCGGTGCGACCTCAGCGCTTGTCAATGTCGTTGGCGGGCCGGACATGACCATCGCGGATGCAGAGATGGTGGTGGAGGAGGTCTACAGCAGGATCAACCCCGATGCGAGGATCATATGGGGCGCCCAGATAGATCCTGAGCTCAAGGGCACGATAAGAACAATGCTTGTGGTGACCGGCGTCTCTTCTCCGCAGATACTCGGCAGGGACGAGGGGAGGCGCGTGGTATCGAAGCACGGGATCGACTTCCTGAGCAGGCGCGCACGGTACTGAGGCAAAGGACGTGAAGATTGATGCTGGCAGAGAGGGTGACCAGTGAGCTTGAGATGCTCAAGAGGCATCTGACGATCCTGAAGTGCGTGGTGGAGAACGAGCCCATAGGCATACTCAAGCTGGCAGAGGAGACGAAGATACCGAGCCACAAGGTGCGCTACTCTCTCAGGGTCCTCGAGCAGGAGGGACTCATAGCAGCCTCCGCTCCTGGGGCGATCACCACTTCCGCGACCGGTCCCTTCCTGGAGGGACTGGATGAGATGATTGATGAGATTGTGAAGGCGACGCTGGAGCTCAAGCGCATCGAGATACCACGCAGGACCAGGGAGGTGTGAATCAACAACAGCGCTATCTCTTTGATGTTAGTCTGGAGCAAGGCAGCTCAAAGAGCTCAGCGTCTCGGCTGGAACATCCTCATCGGGCACCGGTCAGAGTCCCTGCTTGCCTGGGTCTCGTTTCCCAGCGTGGTGCACATCCCCTTACTTTTATCTGTGGGCTGGTAGAATCTGCAGTCTCCACATGTTGGCATATCGATCAGACCACATTACTTTTCATCAATATAAAAGTCCATCCCCGGCGCGCTCTGATGCGCACCGGTGCTGCTGCATGTCAGTTCAGATTTATTCTGAGAGACTTACTGTTGAGTATGCGTTTCGTCATTCTTTCCTGCCATGATCATATTCTCAGCGTGTACGACCTCCCTGCGGCGAAGTATCTTGTCTGGACGTAGCGGTAGCCGCCCCTGGAGACCGCGATCTTGTGGTTCATGTTGCCCAGAACAGTGAAGCTGATGGTGCCATCGATCAACCCATCATCTACATCTCTGTATCGGTATGTATCATCGACAACGACATCAAACCCCCTGAGCGTGCCGGAGGTCACGGTGATCAGGGCAAGCCCGGCGTAGTCCGGAGGGATGTACCTGCCGCCTGTAACATCAATGATCACAGCACTGCTCGGGAGGTTGTCCTTAACAAAGAGCAGTATGTGCCGGCCCGGGGTATCAGCATAGAAGCTAAGATAGCTGTATGTGCTGAACCAGTACCTCCTGCTGTTCGTGCTCCCGCTCGGGTATATCTCGATGAGGTCTCCAGGTCCCGCATACGGCGCTGTCGCAACAAGTGAGACCGTGCCGCCCAGCGGGCAGGTCGTGTACTGCCTCCAGGCGTGACCGTCCGAGATCCAGAGCATGTTCGCGCCTGATATCATCGATCTGTACGAGGAGAAGCTCACCTCTGTGCTGCCGAAGTATACAGCCTGAGGCTGATTCTGCTCCAGATCAAAGCTCATGAGCGCCTCTGGGGCAGAGTCGCTGGCAGGCTGTCTCCCGCTTACATCCTGCGCATACGATACCTCCCCTGAGACCGGGATCTCTATCTCGCCTTCAATCCATTCCTCAGCCAGCCCAACTGAGAGCAAAAGCGAGAGAAAGACAGGAACAAGAATTTTCCACGATGGCATGGTATGTGGTTATAATTTTATGTTATAAAAATTTTTTCTGACTTTTCCAGGGTGTTCGGTCCGGTGGTCCCGACTTCATATACAAAATCATCCTGGGTATAATATCGTAACAGAGCAGTGAAAATTACAATCATAAGATTTGGCATATGATTCGAAGATTTCCGGACCAAACATTCGCAACTCAGCTCTCGATACATTGAAATAGAATCCTGTAAGAACAATATGCTGCAGTTCTGTTGCAGAGTGGGGTTTGAGTTCCATGAGAGTGTATCCGTATCCCTCAAAAAGCGAGGTCAGGTGGGTATCTCCGGACTGGCTGGATGAAAACATGGAGAATGTGCAAATAATCGATGTCCAGCTGAACGTGCATGACTACATAATGGGCCACATCCCCGGGGCTGTGTACATGAACGAGGGCCTCCTGAGGGTTGCACGCAGGAGGCAGCCTGCCAGCTTCGTGCCGGCAGAGTCGATAGAGGCTGTGTTCAGAAGCATGGGGATATCCGGAGATGTGCCGGTGGTTGTCTACAGCGGCCCTGGCGTTTACAGCAGATGCGCCGCGGGGATGGGCGATGGGCTGGAGCAGACCATGGTCGCGTACGCGCTCGTGCGTTTCGGCCACCGCATGGTGCACATCCTGGATGGCGGAATAGAGGGATGGATGGAGTCCGGCCGGAAGCTGACGAAGGAATTTCCTGATGTCCAGGAGGGGCGATTCAGATCTGAGATAAGACACGAGCACTTCGTGGAGATGGAAGAGCTGAAGAGCATGATGGGGAGAGATGATGTCATAATATTCGATGCCAGGCCTTCGCCATCGTATGAGGGTCAGGCCATGTGGATCAGGCCCGGGCATATCCCCGGCGCACACAGCCTTCCATGGAGGCGGTTGATGACGGAGAAGAACAGCCGTCTTCTCAGAGATGATGAGGAGCTGAGATCCCTGACTGGCGGCTTCGACCTGAAGGGCAAGAGGATAATAGTATACTGCGGCACGGGCAGGGAGGCAACAAACGAGTATCTGTTCTTCAGATACTATCTCGGACATCCAGATGTCAGGATCTACAAGGGGTCATTCACCGAGTGGTCCTCCTATCCGGAGAACCCTACGGTCACAGGCCCGGATCCATGGTGAGAGCATGCTCTTTGAGAGGATCACCTCCGAGGGTCTGGCGCATCACTCGTACATCTTGGGCGACCGCGGGAGCGCAGTTGTCATAGATCCGAGGCTGGATTGCGATGTTTATGTGGATATCGCCTCGAAAAACGGTATGCGCATAACAGACATTCTTGAGACGCACAGGAATGAGGACTATGTCACCGGCTCCGTTGAGCTCTCCGCCCTGACTGGAGCATCTGTCTGGCACGCGGATCCCGAGCTCGATTACCAGTATGGCGCGCCCGCCAGAGAGGGGCAGGTATGGAAGATTGGCTCCTGGCAGATCGAGGCGATATCAGCGCCCGGCCACACCCTCGGCTCTATGGCCTACGTCCTGAAGGATCCCGCCGGCGTTCCACATGCGGTCTTCACCGGAGATGCGATCTTCGCTGGAGATGTCGGGCGCGTTGATCTCCTCGGCATGGACCGCGCTGAGGAGCTTGCGGGCATGCTCTACGAGAGCATCTTTCAGAAGATACTCCCGCTGGGCGATGGCGTCCTCCTCTGCCCGGCGCATGGGGCGGGCTCTGTTTGCGGGTCTGCGATAACCGACCGCCCCTGGACGACGGTGGGGATGGAGCGGCTCCACAACCCGAAGCTGAGGGTGGGAAGCAGGGCTGAGTTCGTTAAAAGTGTTGCTGTTGAGCTCGAGAGGCCCCCGTACTTCAGGCGGATGGAGGAGCTGAACGTAAAAGGTCACAGGCTCAAGAGGCATGCCATCCCGCCCCTCTCCCCGGCGGAGGTCGGAGAAGCTCTCGATGAGTGCGTGATTCTTGATACGAGATCTGAGGTGGCATACGGCGGGGCCCACATACCTCCATCACAGTTCATATGGACGGACGGGCTCTCTGCGCTCGCGGGATGGTTTCTCTCTTATGATATGCCGTTGATCCTGGTGGGCGATGAGATCGACAGGGCGGCCAGAATTCTGGTGAGAATGGGCTACGATGAGATATCAGGATACCTCAGTGGAGGAATGCTGGCCTGGCACATGGCCGGTCTCGAGAGCAGCTCTGTGAGAACCGTGACCGTACAGGAGCTCTGCAGGCATCTGGACCAGGGCGGCCAGGCATGGATACTCGATGTGCGATCGGATGAGGAGGTCTCAGAGGTGAACATAACCGGGGCGCATCACATCCATGTCACACAGCTGCCCCGGAGGATGGACGAGGTGCCGAGGGAGAGCGCGGTATACATATTCTGCGGCAGCGGCATGCGCTCCATGGTGGCAGCATCGTTCCTCAAGAGGCATGGCTGGAATAGCATAGCGGTTGTTCTCGGAGGTCTGGCGGGCTGGAAGAGCGTGACGTGTCCTGTTGTGAGGCAGGTGTGACCGGTGCCCATTCTGAGGGGTGATGAGGAGCTGAAAAAGGTGCTTAAAGGGTCCAGGACTGTGGCGGTGCTGGGCGCCTCCACAGATCCCCGCAAGCCAAGCTTCTTCGTATCGCTCGTGGTGAGGACATACGGCTTCAGGATGTTCTTCGTCAATCCGAACCATGAGGGGGAGGAGATCCTGGGGGAGCGTGTCTATGCATCACTAAGAGAGATACCGGTGGATATAGACATAGTGGATGTGTTCAGAAGACCATCCGCCGCCAGGGAGGTTGCGGAGGAGATAAGAGCGAAGGGATGCAGGACCGTCTGGTTCCAGCCGGGCACTGAGGACATGACCGTGGCAAGGGAGCTCGCAGACGAGGGCTTCAACGTTGTGGTGGGCTGCTGCCTGAAGATCGAGTGCAGAAAGCTTCTGTGAGACTGCCGGGATGAATAACCTGAAACACTCGCAGACGATCGCGGCCTGCCGGTCAGAATCGCTGAATGGCATTTCAGGAACCGGCGTCCACTGGCATAAAAGATCGCGCGCTCTTATCCATATGACGACCCTCCAGAAGAGACACTGGTTCTGCTATGCGTTCGTTTCGACATACCTTCGACGTAGTCGAAGGCGTGGTGATTGAATGAGTGCTTTCGGCGACCACATCACACGACCCCCAAGTTGCCAGGCACAAAAACGGGTCGCGAATTCGCTCTTATCCATATGATAACTTGCCCATAGAAGCACCGGTCCTGCCATGGATTCTTGGTGAATGAATAAGTGCGTTCAGCAACCACATTGGACGAACTGCAAGTTGCCAAACATATAAGAGCACACGAATTTTGGAGTGTCACATGCTGTTGATCTCGATGATACGAGCAGACGACCTAAATCTCACTGAAGTAACTTTATACCAGGTTCTGGCTTTTATCTTACCGGACAGTTCCGATCAGCATCACAGGAGCCTGCATGATTAAAGAAGTATCCTGCCAGCGAGCACCGATTCCTGACAGTACGTTCGGTGAGCAGGGCCCGCGACCTCCGATTAAGTTGGACCGGCAGGCCTCGAAAAACTGGAAGGAGGGCAGATGATGATGGTGAACCTCGGTGGAATCGTGCCACTCTCCACTGTTGACTGGCCGGGGAGGGTCTCTGCAGTGATCTTTCTGAGAGGGTGTCCATTCAGATGTCCGTTCTGCCAGAACGCGGAGCTTCAGAGCGGATGGACACCTGTGGACATCTCAGAGCTGATGGATCGCCTCTTTCCCAGAAGGGGCGCGGGCCAGAGCATACTCCATGAGTTCAGCAAATCTTCGCGATCTCTACTCATCGACTCCGTCGTTCTCTCGGGAGGCGAGCCGCTCGCGCAGAGAGAGGCTGCCCTCGCGATAGCGCGAGAGGTAAAAGCGCGCGGCCTCGATCTGGGGGTCGAGACGAACGGCTACCATCCTGAGACCCTCGAGGCTCTGGTATCAGAGGGATGCCTGAGCAGGGTCTTTCTCGACATCAAGGCAGCCCCGAGAGAGGATGCGTACCTGAGGGCAACTGGGATCAGAGACGCCCTCCCGCGGGTTCTCAGGAGCCTGGATGTGATTGTGGAAAACGAGGTACCGTTCGAGATAAGGATCACGGTCTTTCCCGGGATGCCCTCGGAGGATGAGCTGAAGGAGATCTCTGATCTTCTCCAGCACGTGACGCCACGCTCCCTCGAGTCGGTCGTCCTGCAGCAGGGCATCCCTCCACGCGGCGAGTTCGAGCCCGTGTCTGAGGAGGATCTCAGAAGGCTTGCGCAATCGTTAAAGTTTAACGTCAGGATCAGATCCCTGAGGAGGAGCGTTCCTTGAGGATCATCGGGTTCGTTGGGATGCCCGGCTCCGGAAAGAGCGTGGCATCTGATGTGGCGAGGGAGATGGGCATCAGGGTCGTGGTTATGGGTGACGTTATCAGAGCAGAGGCAGGGAGAAGAGGCCTGGAGCCGACAGATGCGAACCACGGGATGGTCGGGGATGAGCTCAGGCGTGACGAGGGGGAGGACGCGATCGCGAGAAGGTGCCTTGAAGGTGTGAGCAGGGATGAGACGATCGTCGTCGATGGAATAAGGAGCGGCGCAGAGGTGGAGTACTTCAAATCGGTGGCAGATAGATTCCATCTCATCGAGATATTCGCCCCTCCGGAACAGAGGCAGAGGAGAATCGCAGCCAGAGGCAGGCCTGACGATAAGAATTGCGAGGACCTCTCAGAGGCACTGAAGAGGCGCGATGCCCGGGAGCTCGGCTGGGGGATGGGCGAGGCGATAGCTGCAGCCGAGATGAGAATATGCAATGACTGCAACCTCGATGAGTTCAGGGAGCGCATCAGGGCGGTGCTGGAAGAGCTCTGCAGGTCTTGACCGGAAAAGCGCGGCTCCCGCCATCGTCAGTGACGCCCGGCTCCCCGGGTGTCCTGATGCGATGAGATTCCGGTTGCCAGCCACACTCCCGCAAGTTAAATATGTTTGCAGCAAACAGACTCCTTGAGGTGAGATTGAATGTGCACAGTTGGAGGTGGCCCGGATCTCGGCGCGATTGAGGAGGGTCTGTCCGCCAAGGATTACATATGCCTGGACTGCGGAAACAAGTTCAAGGGGATGGGCAAAAGGCCGATGTGCCCCTCATGCAAATCCAGGAACGTAAAGCTCGAGAGATGAAGATCAGGATCGCAGACGATGAGATAGCGTACCTTCGTGGCAGCAGGGGGACGCTCGCGTTAGCCAGGACGCTTGGCAGGCATTTCTTTCTTGAGACCGACCGGGAGGAGATCGTTTTATTTACAGATCCAGAAGATCTGATAGTCGCATCATCATTCGGCACCGGCGAGGCCATTGAGCGGGGGCTGAGATGCACGATATTCCACATCCGTGAGCTCGGCTCTCCGCTCATAGTGCTCCCGAAGGGACATCCAGCCTCCCCAAGGCTCAAGGTGGTTGTATCTGTGGGAAAGAGGACGCGCGTGAGCTGCAGAATACAGCCCGGAACCCATCCGGAGCAGGATGTGCTCTGCGGGGCTGAGGAGATGGACGGGGTGGAGATTCATGGAACAGACGATGGCGCAGAGCTCATCGGGTTTGAAGGAGAGGTGCGCATAGAGAAGCTATGACGCCATCAGCACGCCGCACCACATACGAGACCGATGTGGATGTTCTCATAGATCTCCACGGCACAGGGCAGGTCGAGGTCTCCACAGGCGTCGAGCTTCTGGATGACATGCTGAGAATGCTCGCAGCATCCGGGCGTTTCGATATCAGAATCAGGGCCAGAGGCGATGCGACCGGAGATCACCACCTGGTTGAAGATGTCGGGATAACACTTGGAAGCTGTCTTTCAGAAGTGAAGGGCGGCACAGGCAGCGCGATAGTGCCGTATGGGGACTGTACCGCTCTGGCTGCAGTGAGCTTTGGGGCTCCGGGGTTCAAAGCGAGTCTGAAGCTCTCCTCTGAGAGCATTGGCGGAATGGCGCTGGAGAACCTGGAGCACTTCCTGAGGTCCATGGCATACAACGGATCTTTCACGCTCCACGTTATCGCTGACGGCGGCGACGACAGGGAGAAGATCATCTCAGCGATGAAGGCCCTCGGAGCTGCGCTCAGGAATGCGATAAGGGATGGCGGAGTCGGGGATAAAAATCTCTAAAGAGATCTCTTAGATCTTCCAGCTGGAACACCATGGTCGCGCACATCATCCCTGGTGATCATCCTAAAGAGATTCTCTGTTTGATGTTCCATCTGGAACTACTTCCACGCCACGAGCATTTTCTCCGCCATCATCTCTTCCGCTGGCTGAGAGCATCGTGTATCTCCGACCGGCCGAAAGATGGAAATCCTGGATTTTCGTCTCTGACAGAACGAATACCAGAGATGCATGATTCCGCAGATTTGAGGGGTGTGTGGCGAACGATGCTGCCCGGTCTCAGCTGCTCCTGAGGGACGGCTGGAGTTCCTGCCATCCCGGAGCAGGAGGTCTTATGAGAGATATCGTAGATGTTCTGAGGGACGAGGGTATAACAGTTGATGATATAGTCGCGACCGCTCTGGAGCTGTACGTACCGCATCCGGGCGTCGAGACCCGCGAGAAGGCGGATGCTGTGTTCAGGAGGGAGCTGAAGATCGCGCTATCTGACCCGAACCTGGCGCTTCTCATATACGCGGGGGTTCTTCTGGAGGAGAGGGGAAGGAGGGGGATGCTCCCGAATCTGAGAGGAGAGGATTACGAGAGAGATCTCACGTATCTCATAGCCGATGAGGTGCTGGGCATGAGCATAGCGAAGTACATTGGCGGATACAAGGGGACATTCGAGTATGTCAGATATGACAAAGCAAAGCCCGGGATCCTCGCCAGGCTCGGCCCGTTCATGGACGATGTGATCGGCGGTCTCATCGGGGGCGTCTCATCGAACATGTACACAAGGGCGGGATTCAGCTGAGAGATCTGCTCTTCGCAGTGAGGTCCGGCTTCGGCTTCCTATCCACGATACCTGTGGGGATATCAATGGAGGGGATCGAGGCCCTGATGAGGCATGTCTACATCTTTCCGGTCATCGGGCTCTCCCTGGGCCTGATCTTCGCAGCAGTGGCGTATCTCCTCGGTCTCTTTCTGCCCCAGGATATCAACGCGATCTGCATAATGATCGCGATATACTGGGTGTGTGGAATAAATCACATAGACGGCCTCGCAGACTTCGGCGATGGTGTGACCGCGCACGGGAGTCCTGAGAAGAAGATAAAGGCGATGAAGGATGTGAACCTAGGATCTGGAGGGGCTGTGTTCGTGATACTGGTCCTCCTCGCGCTATTCTCCGCGATCAGATCCATGGATCATCTGCTTCTGCCTGCCGCTCTTGTCGTCTCAGAGATCTCAGCAAAGCAGTCCATGCTGGCGTTTGCAGCGTTCACAGAGCCGTTTCAGGCAGGCCTGGGCCAGATCATGATAGAGAGGACCGGGAAGAAAGAGTTCCTCACAGGGTTGATCATCTCCTCAATCGCATCAGCTCTCCTCCTGAAGACAGCGGGAGTGATCATGCTGATCCTCTCTCTGCTATCCGCACTCCATCTGGCGCGCGTCTCGAGAAGAAACTTCGGCGGGGGATCGGGCGATGGCATAGGCGCATCGAATGAGATCGGAAGGGCCGTAGCGCTGTGCGCAGCCCTCGCGCTGGGGGTGAGTGGCTGGACTGTGTGGTGATGGCCGGAGGCAGGGGCAGCAGGCTCGGAATGGGCGAGAAGCCGATGGTCCAGCTCTCCGGAAAACCGCTGATCTATTATGTCGTATCCGCCATAAAACCATCAATCGAGAGGATAATCGTGGCCACGACCAGCGCCACGCCTGAGACGCGAAGATGGTCTCTCGGGAGGAATCTAGAGGTCGTGGATACCTCAGGATCAGGCTACATCCCTGACATGGTGGAGGCTGTGGAAAGATCTGAGATATCCGGCCCTGTCATGGTGGTAATGGCGGATCTCCCTCTCATCACAGAGGAGATCATAAGAGAGGTAATTGATGTATACAGATCCAGACCGGAGCCCGCTCTCTCCGTCCATACCCCTCTGAGCCTCCACAGATCTCTCGGCAGAAGGCCTGACGTGATCTTCAACTACATGGGAGAGCTCATTGTGCCGGCAGGCGTGAACGTTCTCACGGGCTCGAAGATCTCGGAGGAGCAGGAGGATTTCCACCTCATCATGAACAGGATCGAGCTCGCGATCAACATAAATACACCTGAGGATCTCAGGATCTGCGAGAGCATCATCGGAAGACGCAAGGAACCGCAGGGTGATATGGATTGAACGGGGACGTTATCAGCATAGATGGAGAGGTCTACAGGATCTCAGAGCTTGAGCTTCTCACAGGCGAGAGAAACCCGGCGAACGCCAGGGATTACATACTGCTGCTCGCAAAGGTTCTGCAGAACCCCATGAGGCTTCCAGAGCTGCTCAGGGAGTTCTGCACGCTGAGGAACACGCTCAGCGAGCCTGAGAAAGAGGAGCTGCGCATGGCGCTCCTCAGGGTGCAGATAGACAGCGAGCTCAGGATGCATGAGGACATCCTGCGTTTCCAGCAGAGGCGCTATGTGGCCCAGGTGATCGAGATCCTCATATTCAAGGAGCTTCTGCTGGCGCCGAAGGAGATAGAGGGTGATTTTGAGTGACTGGCGCGCAGGATCCATGTAGAGACGCTTCTGGTCCGAGGATATGGCTTGTTCGCGCTTGAGAGCCGCATTCAATGCGACTGCAGCATCTTGCAGAACAGATGCGCAGCAACGCTTTGGCGAACGCCTGGCGCAATGTACCCCCAACGTTTTTCATCCGGATGCTTATCTGAAATCATGGGTCAGTTTGTCATAACGCCGGCGGCTGGAAAGCGTCTGATAGCCAGGGCGGTGGCCGCGCATCCTGCGGTCCGTGAAGCGATGCGGTCTGGCACTGTGGTGATCGTCGCAGGCACCACGAACGGTTACGTGGCTGAGGAGCTGCTTGAGCTGATCGGCCAGAGGGACGGATTCTCGAGGCGCAGGTTCTTCAGGGGCATCACGCTTCCTCCCTGGATGGAGACCAGCGAGACCGGCCGTCTTCCAGATGAGCATGACTTCCCCGGTGATGTGGTCATAAAGAGAGGAGAATGGAGCAGGGGGCTGACGCTCTTCGATGTGGTCGATGACCTCTCTGAGGGTGACATGATAATAAAAGGCGCGAACGCGCTCGATCTCCAGCGCAGGCAGGCCGCGGTCCTCGTCGGGCATCCACGAGGAGGGACGATCATCGCTGCGCTCCAGGCCGCGGTCGGGCGCAGGGTCTCTCTGATGATTCCTGTTGGTCTTGAGAAGCGTGTAGATGCTGATCTCATGGATCTCTCGCGGAGGCTGAACGCTCCGGGATTGAGGGGGCTGCGCCTTCTTCCTGTACCGGGCGAGATAATAACGGAGATCGATGCGATACGCATGCTCACAGGCGCAGAGGCGGAGATCATGGCAGCTGGCGGCGTCTGCGGCGCGGAGGGCAGCGTGTGGCTTTATGTTCATGGAGACGAAGAGGAGGCTGCCTCAGAGCTCATCAGATCGATGGCATCTGAGCCTGCCTTCGATCTCTGCCGTAAATCATGCATGCAAGAGTAGAGGCGTGCCAAAAGGATGAAAGCTTTGATGCAGTGTTTAGTTTCGTCCAGAAACGCCCCGACACCGGAGGTCGTCCCTCCATGTCATGCTTTCATGGGTAAAAGTGCGATGCATAAATTACCCTGCAGGGGATCAAGTGCAGCGGGTGGGTTCAGGTGAGGGTTCTCCCGATTGCAGGAGAGGCGGTCCTCATCGCAGAGGGCAAACACAGGGTCATGGTGGTTGCGGATCTGCATCTTGGCATCGAGTACGAGCTCTGGCTCGGAGGCGCGAACGTTCCGAGCCAGACCGGAAAACTGCTCGATCTGCTTCGAGGGATGATTGATGAACACAAACCGGAGAGGCTGGTCGTCCTCGGCGACCTGAAGCACAACGTGCCCAGAACGAGCTGGCAGGAGAGGGTCGAGGTGCCCGATTTCATCAGTAAGCTCTCCCAGATCGTGGAGGTCACCCTGGTCCCTGGAAATCACGATACCGGTCTCAGGGATCTTGCGCCAGGGGCTGAGGTGTGCGCGTCTGAGGGTGTGGTGATCGATGGCGTCGGATACTTCCACGGCCACACCTGGCCTGACCCGGAGGTGCTCTCATCCAGAATTCTCATCACCGCGCACCTCCACCCATCCATCAGACTCGTGGATCCGCTGGGATCATCGAGGAGCGAGCGGGTCTGGGTGAGGGCATTCTCTGAGGAATACGAAAAAGAGGTCGTGGTCATGCCCGCCTTCAACCCGCTCTGCGGCAGCCTGCCCCTGAATGAGATGGATGAGGAGAAGGGCCCGCTCATGAAGCTCATCGATCTGAATCGTTCCAGAATATATCTTCTAGACGGCACGTATCTGGGGAGGCTTGAAGAGATAATGACGGCTCAGAGACACAGGAAGAGATAAAATATCTCAGGCAGGGTATGCACGCTCCTCCCCGACCTGAAGACATGAGTTTACGCTACCTTTGCGTCCCGGGGAGGTTCCAGAAAGAGCTGCATCTCATATGGCCAGTCCCTTCGCATACGCCGGCACACATCCAGGAACCGGCCACACGAACTTTATGTCCATCAGCCTTTCATCCCAGGAGCTCAGCGGGAATCTGTCGATGTTGTTTCTCTCCTCGCCGCTCGGTATTTCATACGCACTGCATACCTCCCGGCAGGTGTGATCGCTGTAGTAGTTGCCCTCGCTGCCGCTGTCCCACATGTTCTTCCCGTAGTAGACTGAGCTGTCCAGAGCACTCTGCCTGTTGTCGATCATCGCGTTGTGGTAGAGCGTGTTGTCCGTGCTGTACATGTCCAGATGTATGCCCACCCCATTCATCACCACGCGGTTTCCACGGACGGTGTTGTTTTCAGAGCTGGATATGTCTATACCCACTGCGTTGCCGCGCAGGCTGTTCCCGATCACCATGTTCTCCTTCGATCCCTCTATCCTCACGCCAGCGTCGTGGTTATTGTCTGCACTGTTCTTGTGAACTGTGTTGCACTTGCTCTCGTCTGAGATGATGATGCCATCCTCCGCGCTGTTTTGGACTTTGTTGATTGAGATCAGATTGTTCGTTGCGCGCTCCGTTTTTATCCCGAAACCGTTTCCATCGAGGCTGTTTCCTGAGATGTTATTCTCGTAGGACTCTATGACCTCTATGCCGCACTCTCCGTTACCATAGATGGTATTGCCCTCCACAACATTACCGCTGGACATGTTCAGGATCTCTATTCCCGCGCCCCGGCTCATGGAAACGTTGTTCCTGGCGATCGAGTTGGAAGAACCCTCTATCTCCATCCCATCATGAACGTTCTCCAGAATCGCATTGCTCTCCAGTATGTTACCATCACCGTGTACTATGATACCACAATCATCATTTGCGTTGATCCTGTTCCACTTTACTGTGTTGTTGCTCCCCCAGATCTCGATACCCACAAGGCCGTTTCTGGCAATGGTGCTGTTTATGATGCTGTTGCAGGAGCCCGTTATCACCATCCCCGATCCTGTACACCCGCTCACGTTGCATCCCTCTATCCGGCTGCCATTTGAGCTGAGGTTTATTCCAGAACCGCGGATGGTGATGCCGCTCAGGACCACGCCATCAACACGTATTTTGATCTCGCCGTCGATTACCGCGCCCTCTTGACCTGTGATGCTAACGGTTTTATTGACTGCCAGGCTCTCGCTGTATATTCCTGGCTGGATATAGATGGTGTCTCCATCAGACGCGGAATCTAGCGCATCTCCGAGAGACCCGGTGGGCAGAACCTCGATATCTGCAGCACTGGCTGAGAGGGCGAGCTGCAGAGCGAGCATAATGATGAGCATCAGGGACCTCATGATATCACCCGCTCAGGTCTGACTTCAGTCGGTCGTCCATGGAAGCACCATCCAGGTTGGCATTTTTGAGCGACCTCAGCGTGAACTCGTCATACTCAATGTTGCGCAGGCTCGCCCCGCTCAGATCCACGTTCGTCATCTCGACCATGTGCATTGTCACATCATCCAGCACCGCCCCTGCCAGGTTTGAGTTTGTGAGGAAGACCGTGTCCATCTTCGCCTTCTTTATCTTCACTTTATGCATATCGATGCCTCTGAGATCCAGGTTGAAGAGCGATGTCTTGTACAGGTTCGCGCCGCTCAGGTTCACTCCCGTCGTCTTCACAGAATCCAGCACCACCTCTGAGAAGTCCGCGCCTGCCATGTTGGCCCCGCTGAGATCTGCATAACGCATCTTGCAGCTGCTCAGGTCCGCATCTCTCATATCCGCCTCTGTGAGGTCTGCATAATCCAGGCTCGCCCCCCTCAGGTTTGCGCCGGTCATTCTCGCCCTCATCATGTATGATCGGGTCAGGTCAGAGCCGCTGAGATCCGTGCCTGTCAGATTCGCTCCGTAGAGCTCAGCCCTGGAGAACTGGCTGTTACTGAACCTGCCATTGCTCAGGTCAGCCCAGCTCAGATGAGCACCGACAAAGTTCGCGTGGCTCAGTAGTGCACCGGAGATGGCCGCGCCTGTTAGATCCGTGCGGAAGAACCTCGTGCTCGTCATCTCAGCATCCTTCAGAGAGACATCATCCATCATGGCCTCTGTGCAGTCTGCCATTGTCAGATTTGAGTCGACAAGACTCGCACCGCTCAGCCGCGCGTTCCTGAGCTTCGCCCTCGATAGATCTGTGCCGTTGAGGTTCGCGCCGCTGAGATCCGCCATGCTCAGATCCGCGCCCACCAGCGACGCACCCTCAAGGTTTGCATTCACAAGCCATGCGGATCTCAGATAGGCTCCACTAAGATTTGCACACCTGAGATCCGCCCCAGTCAGGTCAGACTGGTTGAGATGCGCCCCGCTGAGATCCCGACCGTGCATATCTGAGAAGCGAAGATCGGATCTATCACATATATCCAGTGCATATGCAGTGCTCACCAAAATTGCAAAAATTATTATTATTATTTTATAACCCGGGCTCATGGTACCTCCTGGGCCGGTATGATACCTGGCCGCTTGGGGCAGATTTGTGATATCATCAAATCAGGCATATCTCCACTTTGGGTTCAGAGAGTCGAGGTATTTTATGTCTGGGAAGCTGTACGGCGCTTTGTAGTAACTTTTGTCAGTGACGACTCCGTAGTAGCTGTCAACCGCGAGCCATCTATCTTTGTTATCTGGATCCTCCACGAGTATCCACAGATGTCCCTGATTCTCAAACCCGCTCGGATCGTACATGTACATTATTTTATACCCGAACTCTGTATAAAGATTTGCCAGCTTCTGGGAGCCGTCGTAGCACATGCCCAGAGGGGTTACAGGAAACATCGTAAGCTTGCTCACGGATTTTATGAACTCCTGATTGGTTGTCATGTTGTAAGATCTGTCCTTCTGGATCTCTGCTATGGGTATCACCTGCACGAGTCCTGTGCTCTTCGGCGGCTCCATCCAGAGGTCTGCAAGTCGCGGCGCCCCTCCGTTGGGTGTGAGGTACACGGTCTTGCCGCTCGGAAGCCTGACAGTCACGTATGACTTCTCAGGGGTCGCATCGTATCCATGGGTGACAAGAAAGAAAGCGAGGTCCTGTACTGTTATTCCGATATCCTCATAGCTGGAGATCAGCAGCCAGAGATCGTTGACATCATCAGCAGACGAATGGCCGATGCTCAGCATGATCAGCAAAAAGATACACATCACCCGGCTGCTGAGCGGCATCTCGGCCATCCCATAATACCGTCGATGGCCTGTATACATATCTTTCGTCACAGCCTGACCCTAACGAAGGGCGCGGATCCCTGCGCCTCGATTTTCGGCCGTGGAACCAGAGTCTCTTCAGGCACGATGATGCCGTGAACTGACGTGTCCGAATGAGGATTCGTCTCAGAGATCAAAAACAGCAAGGCCAAGATCTCTGACCTCGGCTCTCATCCGGACAGGGGCCCACAAGCAAACCTATCCGAATAAGAGTTCTTATCCAGGTATTCGAGGTTTAAGGATTCTGATTATTATTATCAATCTTCCTTATTCGGACACCTCCCGCGCGCAATCGCAACCTTTAATATAACACGGGTCGACCAGCTGGCGATGGAGTTCTGCCCTGCGTGTAAGAGCATGATGATCCCCAGAGAGGGGATGATGGTATGCAGAAAGTGCGGGATGAAGATACCGAAGAGTTCTAACAACCCGATCGTCTCGGTGACAAACAAGCTCGAGAGGTCTGTGCCCGTGCTTGAACAGGAATCCGCAGGCCTGCCTACAACAAAAGCGAAATGCCCGGAGTGCGGGAACGATACTGCCTACTGGTGGCTTAGACAGCTGAGGGCAGCTGATGAGTCTGAGGTCCGCTTCTTCAGATGCACAAAATGCGGGAATACCTGGAGAGAGTATGACTGACTGATGGATCACATGGAAAACTATATTAAATACTAGATACTTTCTTTTCTGGAGGCGCTAGGATGCTGAAGGCAGTTATTGATGCAGAAACCCTGCGGGATGCGATCGAGGCAGTATCTTCCTTGGTCGATGAGGTCAAGTTTGCGATATCTGAGAAGGGTATTGAGCTCAAGGCGGTCGATCCGGCGAACGTCGCAATGGTTTCACTCAGGATCGATGCATCCGCGTTCGAGTTCTATCAGGCGACCCCTGGAGAAATCGGGGTCGATCTGGTGCGTCTGAGCGATCTGCTGAGCATGGCCGATCGAGGTGAGCGCGTGCGGCTTGAGCTGCTCGAGGACGAGCGAAAGCTGAAGATAGGCGTCGGCTCTCTCTCATACACACTGAGCCTGATAGATCCGAGCGCGATACGCAAGGAGCCCAGGATTCCAGAGCTCGATCTGCCGGCGCATGTGACGATCCCCGGGGCGGAGTTCAGACGAGCGATCAAAGCCGCGGAGAAGGTAAGCGATCATGTGGTGCTGGGCGTGAAGGATGATGTGTTCTACATGGAGGCGAAGGGAGATATAGATGCCCTCAGGCTCACGATGCAGAGCTCCGAGCTCCTCGACATGAAACCGGGCGAGGCGAGATCGCTGTTCTCCCTGGATTACCTCTCTGACATGAGCAAATCCATAGGAAAGGCCCCGGAGGTGAAGCTCGAGATAGGCATCGATTATCCGCTGCGGATCAGCTTCATGTTGAATGATAATGTCCATGTCAGCTATCTCCTGGCGCCCAGAATAGAGCAGGAATGAGGACCTTCTGGTATCCATTCACGCATGCGGCAGCAGAGGATATCAGGCGGATAGATGCCCCCCTTGAGGATGTGCTCAGGAGCAGGGCGTTCCAGCCTGTCAGGCGCAGGGCAGTCGAGCGTGTCCGTGGGGCGCTCCTTGGGGAGATACCGGATGCGGACATATCTGACGGCGTGAGGCAGAACGTCGAGCTCCTGTCTTATCCTCTCGCCAGGCTGATCGTCTCGTGCATCGACGATGATTATCTTCTGAGACGCTATGTACTGGCAGAGGCGAAGCTCGCTCACAGGAGGCTGAGGATCTCGGATACAGAAGAGGTGCTGGAGATCGCCAGAGATCTGGGGATGCGCCCCCTCTCCTATGGAGAGAGATTCAGAATACACTTTGTGGATTTTGTGGTCTCAGCAGCAAGGTTCAGGAGCCAGAAGTGGAAGCTGATCAACAGAAACCTGGACAGCGGCCATCTCACAGTCACCCGCGAAGAGATGCTACGCCTGATGGAGGAGAGGATCAAGGACAGAATACAAGAGGGGCTCCCGCTAGATGCCGGAAGCATATGTGAGGGGCTGTCTGATCTCCTGAGATCCATAAGAGACGATCTCGAATCATCGAAGCGGGCCAAGATGGTGGATCTCGGAGAGTTCGATAGGGATGCTCTGCCGCCGTGCATGAGAGGGCTGCTGGAGCAGCTCGCTGCCGGCAGAAACCTGGCCCATACAGCAAGATTCGCCCTCACCAGCTTCCTTCTGAACATAAATCTGAGTGTCGAGGAGATAATCGGCATCTTCAACAACAGCCCCGATTTCGATGAGGAGATGACCAGATACCAGATCGAGCACATCGCCGGATCTACAGGGACGAGATACACGCCGCCGTCGTGCTCAACAATGCTCACATACGGAAACTGTCCTGGTGGCGATGAGCTCTGCAGGCGCATCAGGCATCCGATAAGCTACTACAGGCGTCGCGTCCGGGGATCATCGAAATGATGGCAGCGCGATCTGCCTGAGATGTGGAGCGGTTGCATTATCATGGAGATGTTCCCACATTTGCTCCCAGCCTTCTCATATCCTCAAAGAACGCAGGATATGATACATCGACTGACTCCGCTGTATCAATCCTGGTATCGCCTGCCACGATCCCTGCCAGGGTGAGGGCCATCACGATCCTGTGGTCGTGGTAACCGTGAAGATCTGCTCCATGCAGTTCGCCCCCATCGATCTCCAGACCGTCAGGTCTTTCCCGTATGTCAGCGCCCATCTTCGTCAGCTCGACCGCCATCGCATGGATCCTGTCGGTCTCCTTGTGGCGGACATGCTCCGCGTTTTTTATGATTGTGCGCCCCTCGGCCACCGCCCCCAGCACCGCGAGCGTTGGCACTAGATCCGGGGTCAGGCTCGCATCTATCTCTGTGCCCCTCAGATCTGCCCGTGAAACCCTGACCTCCCCCCTCTCTCTGTCCCAGGAAACGTCTGCGCCCATATCTCTGAGAATCGCAACTATCGCAGAATCGCCCTGCCTCGAGGGGAACAGGCCCTGCACGGTCGCAGAGCCTGCGAGCGCGGCTGCTGCCAGCGGATACGAGGCGGATGAGAAATCCCCCGGAACAGTGTACTCCTGAAGCCGGTACCTCTGGCCCCCATACATGCAAAAGCGATTCCCATCAGCGTGTATCTCAGCCCCGGCCTCTCTCAGGATGTCCAGAGTGATCTCGGCGTACGGCCTGGACTTCAGCTCTCCCTTTATGGAGATCGTCGTATCACCACTTGAGAGGGGGCATGCTATAAGGAGGGCTGAAAGGAACTGCGAGCTCACGCTGCCATCCAGAGATGTCGATCCGCCTCTGAGACGACCCCTTATGACAAGCGGAGCGCGATCGTTCCCTCTTATGGAGAACGCCTCAGCGCCGAGGTCGTTGAGCGCCCTTAGAAGCGGGCCGTTCGGCCTGCTGCGTATCGAGCTGTCGCCTGTGAGAACCGCGCCATCTGTGAGCGCTGCAACCGCCGACATGAACCTGAGCGTCGTCCCGGAGTTCAGAACATCTATGACGTTCTCGGGTGTCCTGGGCGTGCCGGAGACCCCCTGGATCTCGAGAGAGTCTCCCTTCAAGTTCACATCAGCCCCGAAGGCCTCGCATGCCGATATCGTGGCTCTGGTGTCTGCGGATATGAGCGGCCTGTGCACGCATCCTGAATCAGAGAGCGCTGTGATGAGCACTGCTCTGTGCGTGTAGCTCTTCGACGGCGGTGCGCAGACAGTTCCCGAGATGGAGGAGCGCGAGACAGATACTATCATGGTAGATAGAATCACGGTATGATATATTAATGATGCGTGATGCTCCCTCTGCTGATCTGTGTCGTTGCAAGCTGCGACCTCCTGCATCTCAATAGTAAGGGGCTTCTGCATGATTTCGTATACCAGATCTCATAGCGATCTCACCCAGATCAGAGCAGAGATCAGGAGAACGAGCGCCAGCGCGAATCCTGATGGATGCGGTTCAACATCACTACTCCGGATGGGCTCGCTGATCTCAACCTCGGTGCGCTCTGTGCCGTTCTTCCTGCTCATATCCGGTATCTCCGGAGATCTCTTCTCCAGCCTGAGGGAGGGAACATCACAGCGGAAGATGTTGTTCTCGGAGTCGAAATAGATCAGATCTACCGGTGGGAGCGCGCAGGAGCCGTTCGGGCAGCGTATCGACCAGCAAAAGGTTCTGGACGACCCGGGAGAGAGAGCAAAGCTGAGGTCATTCTTCCCGTCCAGCATCTCCACCCTTTCTGGAAATATCCTGTGGGCGCGGACGCCTGCATAGCGGTTGCCGGTGTTTTTGACATCCATGCATACCTTGAAGACATCATGATCTCCTCCAGAACTCACGTACCTCCTCGCTTCGATCCGGGGCCCAAAGACATCGACAACGGGGCTCTCAGAGATCACGGTGTAAGTGCTGCCTGCTATCGAGTAGGTGCATCTCGCAGGTGGCAGAACCAGACCCTCGCCCGGAGACCTGGCCTTCACAGCGTAGCTTGTGATCTTCGTCTCTCCTGGGGCGAGATCAAACCTCTGTTCAGGCACCTTCTCGGATTGAAATGCATCCCCTGCATTATCAGTGAGGCTCAGATTCAGCCTAACATTCCCCGTGTTCCTGACAGTATCGATCACGTAGTACGTCCTGCCAAAGGTCTGTATCTCATGCACACGCTTGTGCAGCTCCACCGGCCCGGCCACAGTAATGGGCAGGACGGTCTCAGATCTGTATGGATTGCTGTCTGCATCAAAGTATTCTGCAGCAGCCACGAGTTCGATGCTTTCTCTCTCGGGAATGCTGGGGGCCGGGAAGCAGATCCTCTCCATCCACACCTCTCCAGGCCTCAGAAGGGACCTGCGCATCTTTTTGCCAATCTCCTTCAGCGTTTCGTTCAACACATATGAGTGATGCTCGCTGAGATTGAGTCGGATGCTCTCCGCGTTCCCATCCCCTGTGTTCTCAACGAACACCTCCACTCTGATCTGATCGCCACTGTGGTAAACATCCCTGTCAGGGGACATGCTGATCGATATCTCAGGTCGCGATCTCATCCTGATCTCAAGAGTCGCCCGGGATTCGTTGGAGAGGTACCCCTCCCTGCGGATCTCCTCCAGCTTTATACCAAGCTCCTCCCTTTTGTGCGCATCCTTCAGGACGAAGAACTCCCCCGCCCTCATGACTGTGGAGGATATGCTGCCATTGCTGTGAATTTTGAGAAGAGCCGCGGGATTATCGGGCACGACAGAGATATCAGAGAGCTCTATTGAATAACCATCTACTTCGACCCTCTCGCCCGGATGAAGCTCTGCCTGGATGCTCTCACCCCAGCTCGATGATGCAGGCATCACCAGAAAAGCGGAGATCAGGAGCGCAACGAGAGATCTAGCTCCTGAAGAGAAGATAAACCGCAAGGGCGATGATGAGCACATAGATGTACATGTGATCATTTGTAGTGATGTTCTGCCCCTCCGCGTCCCTCTCAACGGTCTGCTTCGTTCTTCTGAGGGCGCTTACCTCCCCAGTCTTTGGAGCAGTATTTTCAGAGCTGTTCCCGGATTTGTTGCTGGATACATTGTTATCTGTTTCTTTTTTTATGGAGCTCTGTGAGGATTGAGACGACTTTTCCTGAGCAGCCTTCAGATCTCCGCTGCGGCTCGATTCCTTTTTGATCTCAACCCCTTTAGGGGCGTAGATCACCACCGCATCATCCCTGCTCAGATCCACCCTCCTGATCCTCCTGTACTCGATCTCTGTATCTGGATCCTTCCAGCGGACAGAGAGGTTGTGCATCCCGCTCTCAAGCTTGATCTTGCCGGCCTCGGTCATCGCGTTCTTCTTTGCATTCGTGCACCTCTCGAACTTATCGTCGATGTAGAGGCAGAGATCGAGATCTTTATCGTTCTCGTTCCTGACCAGGACCGTCAGGTAGAACTTCTCCGGTTCATCATTCTTTTCTGTGTAGAGCATCACTGGCGTGTCGTATTTTACAGCGGCTGTCACAGATGATTCGTAGCTCTTCCGCGTATCCTCGTCCCACCATGTTATCGTAAATCTGTGCTCACCCTCGTCCAGCTGATAGGTGCCGAATTCAGCCTCATTCTCCGACGAGACCTCCTTCGAATCGACGAGACTGCTGTCTATGAAGAGCGATACGCTCAGACGATCATCATCTCTGTTGAAGACATAGACGTGTGCTGTGCTCTTGCCCTCTCCACTGAAGTTTCCCTGGTCAGATGCGAGAGCCGCGATGCTCAGAAGAGCTATGCAGGTGAGCAGAGCATGCAGGGGATATATCTTACACATTCATCGCATATTATGTCACAAAGCATGCATAAAAATTTAATCGTTATATTGAGTGACACTATTAATATTAATAATAGATTTTAATTCATATGGCAAAAAGATTTTATATCGAAGATGTTCATTTATTCACGTGGGAGCTTGAACGACTGGATTCTTGGCCTGCTGGTTGCGGAGGGCATACCTCTTCTGGCGCTTGTTTACTACCTGGAGCACAGGAAAAGGATGTATCTCCTCGAGAAGGGTTGTGTGATCTTGGAATCTCCGGAGAGACGGGCGGAGCGGAGGCTGTGCAACGGCCTGTTTCTCCTGCTCACCGGAGCTTTCGTGCTCTCAATGCCCGCCCTCGCAAAGATCTTCGGCATTGAGGTGGGGACGGGTCTTGAGCATGTCCTCGCCGGGTTTCTGATCACATCAGCTGGGCTCTCACTGATCATGGGCACGATTCTCCTCTTGAGAATGCCTCTTAAGCGCCCGGGGAATTACGAGTCGCATTCCGTTCCAGAGGCGGGCCGCGGGACATTGTGGAAGTGATGGATGGCGGCACGGAGGATCATGTGGATGTGGAGCGAGCCCCTGCCTCAGCTCCCGTCTCCCATTTTTCAACCGGCCCTCTGAACGTCACCATGCCATTGTGCAGCTCGCAGACGGAATTCGACACGAACCTCATCACAGCCGGATGGTGGGAGATGTAGAGGTAGCCAATGCCCCGTCTCCGCTGTATCTCCTTCAATAGATTCAGAATCTGCGCCTGGACCGAGACGTCAAGCGAGGCTGTAGGCTCATCCAGTATCAGTATCCTGGGGTTCAGCAGAAGAGCCCTGGCGAGCGCGATCCTCTGGTTCTGCCCGCCGGAGAGCTGTCTGGGGAAGCGACAGAGCACCTCCTCAGAGAGGCCAACGACCTCCAGCGCCTCTTTTATGATCCCTGCCTGCTCATCTCCAGGTATCCTGAGCAGGTCCAGCACCTCCCTGAGCGATCTCCCGATGGTCTTGATGGGGTTCAGCGATGATTCGGGGTCCTGAAAGACCATCTGTACAGATCTTCTGAATTCTGTGAAAACATGACCTCTCATCTCACGCAGGTCTATGCCGTTGAAGATCACCGCTCCGGACGACGGATGATCGAGCCCTGCGAGTATCCTCGCCAGAGTCGTCTTTCCAGATCCTGACGGCCCGAAGAGCCCCAGTGTGTGCCCTTCCTCGATCTCAACCGTTACATCCCTGAGCACGCATCGCCTTCTTCGGAATAACAGCCCCTCCTGATAGACCTTGCTCACATTCTGCGCCCTCAGATACACCTCCAGCACCTCACATATCTTCCGCAGGAGTTGTTGAGAGATGGCCTTTCACGCGAGCAGATCTTCATCTTAAAAGGACATCTTGGATGAAACCTGCATCCCTCCGGGGGATCGATCATCGATGGGGTGTTTCCAGGTATGGGCCTGAACCCGCGATCAGGCATGCTCTCGCGAAGCGCTTTTGTGTATGGATGATCTGGATTGCAGAGCACATCCTCTGTCCTCCCCATCTCCACGATCTCACCGCAGTACATCACAGCGATCCTGTCTGAGCTCGAAAGGGCTACATCGAGATCGTGGGTGATCATGATGAGAGACGCGCCGCTCTCAGATCTCACAGATTCTATCAGCTCCAGCGCATTTTTCACCATGCTCTGATCCAGGCCCTTGGTCGGCTCATCCGCCATCAGTATTTTTGGTCTGAGAATCGATGAGCATGCGATCATGGCACGCTGGTTCATTCCGCCGGAGAGCTGGAATGGATACAAACGCCCGGCTCCGTTCAGTCCGAGGGCGCGGAGTAGCCCCTCGGCCTCATGCACAGCCCTGCGTTTTGGTATGCCGAGATGTATCAGCAGCGGCTCCGAGACCTGATCCAGGATTCTGTGGACTGGATTGAGCGCAGCAGAGGGGTTCTGGAATACGATCGCTATCTCCCTGCCCCGTATGCGGGAGATCTCCCGCTCGCTCATCTTCAGCAGGTCCATCCCGCGGTAGATCACGCTGCCCGTGACACTCGCATTCTCCGGAAGAAGCCTCAGGATGGCATTTGCGATCACCGATTTCCCGCATCCTGTCTCGCCCACGATCGCCAGGGTATCATGCTCTTCAAGCACCAGGGAGACATCCGATGCTGCCCTCACAGATCCGGCAGGTGTATCGAACCTCACTGACAGCCCACGCAGCTCAAGAAGCGACATGCTCGTCCTCCCGGCTCTCCTCGAGAAGCATGCTCATGCTCACAAGTGAGAGAACTGAGAGCGTTATGCATATCCCAGGGGGCATGTACCACCACCAGCACCCATTTAAGAAACCACCTCTCGAGAATGCGAAGTTTATCATCATCCCCCAGCTCTTCGCGTTCGGATCCCCCAGCCCCAGGAATGACAGCGAGGCCTCGGCGATCATCGCTGAGGCAACGGTCAGCATGAACTTTGGCATTATCACATGAATTGTGTTCGGTAGAACATCTGTGAGGATTATGTGTCTGTCCGGGAAACCGATGACCTTCGCAGCCTCCACAAACGCCATCTCCCTGACCTGGAGAACCCTGGACCGCACGATCCTGGCGAGCGAGGTCCACCAGAGGAGACCCATTATCAGTGTGATCATGATGGCGCTTGGTTTCAGGAATGCAGCGACCACAATCACCAGAGGTATCTGTGGTATCATGAGAAAGATGTCCGTGATCCCCATCAGCACCTCATCCATCCATCCCCTGAAGTAGCCCGCAGATGCTCCAATGATGGTGCCCATCAGGGTGGCGATGATCGCAGCTCCGAGGCCGACGCCGAGTGAAACCCTCGAGCCGAACATGAGCTCAGAGAGGATGTCATTGCCCATGTCGTTAGTCCCTAGAGGATGATCCCGGCTCGGGCCAAGGTACGGCTCATACCGCTTCCACGGGTCGTGTGGCGCGAGGTATGGGGAAAGGAGAGCGATGAGCAGAAATGCGAGAAATATCAGAGCCCCCGGATTTGATGGCAGAGATCTTTTTGCTGAGATCCCGCAGCTCATCTGCCCCTCACCCTCGGATCAAGAAGGCCGTAGAGCGCATCCGCGATCATATTCGCTGTTATCACCATTATGGTTATTATGAGGAACGAGCCCTGAAGCACTGGGTAATCCCTGTACATGAGCGCGCTGTAAATTAGGTTGCCCATTCCATGCATCGAGAAGACCATCTCTATGAAGAGCGCTCCGCTGAATATGAACCCGAAGTCGAGGGCGATCAGCGTTATTATCGGGAGGATTGCGTTTCTGAAGAGATGCCTGAAGAGGATCTGGCTGTCGTAAAGCCCCTTCGCCCTCGCATACAGTGCATACAGACTCCTCCTCTCCTGGATCACGCTGCCCCTCATGATCATGTAGTTCCTGGAGGCTGAGAAGAGGCTCATCAAGATCACAGGAAGCATGATATGATGAATTATGTTCCCTGCAGAACCCGTGCTGTAGAAACCCTTCATCGGAACCCAGCCCAGATGGAAACCGAATATGTACAGGGATAGAAGCGCCAGAAAGTACGGCGGCGTGGAGTAGATGGTGAGGAAGATGAACGTCTGGAGGCGGGTGCTGGGGGAATCTCTCCAGCCGGCGAGCGCCCCGAGCAGCGTTCCCAGAAGAGCTCCTATGATCACAGGGGGAGCTGCGAGAAGCAGGGTCCATTTCATTCTCTCAAGGACGAGCGGCAGAACAGGGGAGTGGAAGTGGTATGAGTAGCCGAGATTCATGCGCAGGATCTCCTTCCAGTAGATGATGTACTGCTCTCTCAGGGGGAGGTCCAGCCCCATCTCCCTCCTGATCTCCTGTACCAGATCATCGCTCAAAATCACATCCTCCCCGAGGAGGTTCGTCATGGTATCTCCGGGCATCGCCCTCGGTATGGCGAAGTTCAGCGAGAGTATGACAAAAAGCGAGATCACGTACCGGGCGAGATTCATGGATCCTCCCAAGGCGGAGCGGATTCACATCAAGATGAAGCAGCTGCCCCTCAGCTTTCCACCTGTCATAGAGTATAGAGCAGAGCATCACTGCTGTGGAAGCTGACCATCATCTCCTCATCAAGCCTGCCTGTGCTGCGCAGGTAATCCATTATCTCCTCCGGAGATCTCTCTGAGTACCTGTACTGCTTCAGCACATATCTTATGGGGAGCCTGTAATCCCTGGGGAATAGCTCGACCTCAAATTCATGCCCCATCTCTTTTAGAATGCTGTGCAGGCATCTGTAATCGATATGTGGTTTTGGCCCGTATGCAAAATCGTTCAGAGGGTCTGGAGGCTCTGCCCTGAAGACTATGAAGACTCCTGAATTAGAGACATCGATCATTCTCCTGAGAAATGCCTCTATGTCCTCATGGAATAAACTGTAAGCAGCAAGCGTGTAATCGATCCTCTCCACGATCTCTGCATCAGGCCACCTGTCGCATATGGCTTTGATGTTATCTATTCCCATGGCCTTTCTCATCAGGACCTGGAGCTGGTGCTCAGAGGGGTCCAGAGCGATGACCCTTCCTGCGATCCTGGAGAGAGGGATGGAGAAGGCGCCGGTGCCAGCGCCTATATCGAGAACCGTGGAGCCAGGGTGGATCAGGGAGGAGATCCTGTCGAGGATCCTTCCCGGATAGCCCATCAGCTCCAGGATCTCATCGTAGATCTCGTACTCCCTCCAGAACTGGTCGTTCGATATGCCCCTTTCCCTCAGATGGCGCATGTAGCTTGTCTTCTGGATGAACTCCCTCCACTGATCCCTCCACACGGTCATGCCACCCTCTCTACGTTCAGGAAGTTCTCCAGGTTGTAGATGCCGTACAGCGGATCTGAGCTCCAGCCGGTCCATTTCCTGTTGTACGGTGTGAAGACCTTGTTCCAGTACAGCGCGATTCCGGGCAGGTTCTCAGCGTAGTAATCCTGGACGCTGTGCGCGTACTTCTCCAGCTCCTCATCACTTGTTGCTGCGAGGATGTCGTCGCAGAGCTTCTGGAACTCGGGATCGCTCAGGACGTGGAGCACACCCTCACCGGTCCTGCGTGAGTCGAAGTATCCGGTTCCCCAGTTCGCGTGCATCATCATTCCCCACGGAGTTGTCCTTGTTATGGTGAGGTCGTACTGATACTCATCCTTGAGCTTTATCCATGTCGCATCGTCGACTACCTTGAGCTCCACATCGATGCCGACCGCGGATATGTACTCCTTCACGAGCTCTGCGACCCTCTGGAACTTCGAGCGAGCCAGCAGCAGGAGCTTCATATCATTGCCGCCTGAGTCCTCCCGGATCCCGTTGCCGTTCCCGTCCCTGTACCCTGCCTCATCCAGGATCTCCCTGGCCTTTTCAGGATTGTACTCGAGAGCTGGAGTCTCCTTGAAGTAAGCCATGCTGGGCGGCACAAACCCGCGGTTCGGAACAGAGCCATATCCGAGGGCATCGATCTTGAGGATCTCAGTGTAGTTTATGGCATATGCCATGGCTTCCCTGAACTGGAGATCAGACATCGGCTCCTTGTTCAGATTGAATCCCAGGAAGACCAGGCCGACGTTGTCCTTCTCCACGAAATCGAAGTTCCCGGTATCCTTCAGCTTCTGGATGCCTGTGTATGGATACGTGCCAGCGTACTTGTAGTATGCGTCGACGTCTCCCTTCTCGAGCGCCATTGAAAGGACATCTGCGTTCTCATACATGTGCAGCTCTATTGAATCGATCTTCGGCTCCCTGCCCTTCCAGTAGGGGTTCCTCTTGAAGTATATCACGCCAGCTCCGAGGTCTGTTTTATTGATGACGAAAGGACCGCAACCCACCATGGGCCCCTCATTGGTGTATTCGGTCGGCTTGTCGATCTTCTCCCACACATGCTTTGGCAGTATGTTGTAGGTGGTGAACTCGAGGTTCAGGCGGGAGTAGGGCTTGTTGAGCTTGAATACAACAGCATTGCCGTCCACGGATATATCATCCACCGTATTTTTAATCCAGCCGGCTGGTGGGTACTTCTCTGAGATGTACTCGAATGTGAACTTCACGTCTTCTGGCGTGAGCTTCGTGCCATCGCTCCAGTAGAGGTTATCGTCTATCTCGAACCTCCAGGTCATTCCATCCTCTGAGACAGAGTAGCTCTTCGCTGTCTGGCCGCTGAGGGTGCCGTCAGGGTTCATCTTCATCAGGGGTGGATTGGAGAGGTGTGCGAAGACCCCCATATTGGAATCTCCCAGGAGACTGGCAGATTTGACCACATCCTGAGTGCCTATCCTGAGCACAGTCTCATCTGCAGAGCCGCACTGAAGTACCGCTGTGGTCGCTAAAATCAAAACAAGTACGGCGATCTTTTTATGCATGATTTTCATCAAGCTTTACCTCCTTTGCTACGAAAAATACTATTTTACATAAATATGTTCCGGTAACTTATTATAAAAGCTTAGAAACTGCATCAAAACTGCACATCCACTGACGGCATGGCTCTGAGAGCGCTCAAGCAGGCGACCAGAAGAATACTCCGGCAGGGCGCCAGTACTGCTCCAAGGGATCTTCGCCAGAGTTTATATACCCTGTTGCATCCTGGCATCTGGCGAAATACACCCCTCCAGGAGGAGCCACGTGGCAAAAGATTTATGTAAAATAGATGCTTTGTAAGGGCTGTCGCAAAGCGAATCCCGAGGAAAAGGGAACTGAAAGTGACCCAGTTTGTCGAGGACTGCACCAGATTGCAGTTCGTCGCAAAGCGAATCCCGAGGAAAAGGGAACTGAAAGTCTTGCTCAATAGCCCCGCAACTGCGGGCTGCGTGAGTCGCAAAGCGAATCCCGAGGAAAAGGGAACTGAAAGCCTGACGATGGGTTCATCATGTTCAAGTCATCAGAGAGTCGCAAAGCGAATCCCGAGGAAAAGGGAACTGAAAGTTACCAAACCCGTACTGGAAGCACGGCGGTACATAATCGGTCGCAAAGCGAATCCCGAGGAAAAGGGAACTGAAAGAGACAGAATCCTATCCGCACACCGTCCTCGAACGTCATTGTCGCAAAGCGAATCCCGAGGAAAAGGGAACTGAAAGACTCTGTCGGTGTGTGGAGGGATTCGTAAGAAGGCGAGTCGCAAAGCGAATCCCGAGGAAAAGGGAACTGAAAGAATTTGCAACGGTTACCTGAACAAATTTAGATCCAGCAGGTCGCAAAGCGAATCCCGAGGAAAAGGGAACTGAAAGTTCATCAGCTCCCCGATGCATACAAAAAGCGCATCGGGTCGCAAAGCGAATCCCGAGGAAAAGGGAACTGAAAGTTAAATATAAATCATGATATGTAGGAACATCGGGGTGTCGCAAAGCGAATCCCGAGGAAAAGGGAACTGAAAGATCTACATTCAAATTCAGTAGATAGTTCGACAGTTCTCGTCGCAAAGCGAATCCCGAGGAAAAGGGAACTGAAAGATCGATCTGCCGAGATCTGCTGCACCACCTGGTTTAGTGTCGCAAAGCGAATCCCGAGGAAAAGGGAACTGAAAGTTATGCAGCGAATGAGGGACTGCGCGAAGCAAATCGGGTCGCAAAGCGAATCCCGAGGAAAAGGGAACTGAAAGCAAGCTCTTCCAGGAGACCCATCCGCGCAGCAGCGCGGCGTCGCAAAGCGAATCCCGAGGAAAAGGGAACTGAAAGAATGTGATTTTCCGACTTTAGTTTCCCCACAATATCGTCGCAAAGCGAATCCCGAGGAAAAGGGAACTGAAAGTGGAGGAGTTGAACGCGGTAAGGAAGCGCTGGTCACCGGTCGCAAAGCGAATCCCGAGGAAAAGGGAACTGAAAGAAATGGACCTGAGAGACCGTATGGCAAATTATATCGTCGCAAAGCGAATCCCGAGGAAAAGGGAACTGAAAGATATTTCAGTATACAGCTCTTTGGTAGGAAGTACAATCTGATGTCGCAAAGCGAATCCCGAGGAAAAGGGAACTGAAAGCTATCGAGATGATCAGTCTTTTTGACACCTCAATGAGTCGCAAAGCGAATCCCGAGGAAAAGGGAACTGAAAGCGAGTCAAGGGATGCATGGAGACTCGCGATACGGGTGTCGCAAAGCGAATCCCGAGGAAAAGGGAACTGAAAGTAATACTCCTGGAGGAACCAGTTTTTTGGAAGGTTCGTGTCGCAAAGCGAATCCCGAGGAAAAGGGAACTGAAAGGAATGGAACGCCAGGCAAGGACTTCCATAAATTCTTGTCGCAAAGCGAATCCCGAGGAAAAGGGAACTGAAAGTTATTAACGAATCTGGTCCGGAGACTGCAAAGATCGAGTCGCAAAGCGAATCCCGAGGAAAAGGGAACTGAAAGTAGGTGTGAGTGTGCGCAATTTCTTCGATAGTCAGTGTCGCAAAGCGAATCCCGAGGAGAAGGGGGAGCTTCGGGGCATTAGCTTTCGAAAGATATATACAGTTGTAAGAGATAACGTTGCAAAAAATTCCCATGGGGTGTGAGCTGGCATGCCTGCTGTGCAATCTGGATGTGAGGGAGGAGCAGCTTGCATGAAGATCAAACTCAAAACGCTGACGCCACTCTGGACCGGTGGCGTGGACCGGACCTGTGACCGTCTGCACGAGACGGGCCTGCTCGGCTCGCTGCGCTGGTGGTACGAAGCCCTGGTGCGCGGACTGGGCGGGTATGCGTGCGACCCGACGAGTGAGGATCGCTGCGAGTATGCCCCCCGCAAGCCCGATCCGCCTGAAAAGCAACTCTGCGCGGCATGTTATCTGTTTGGCTGTACGGGATGGGGGCGAAAGTTTCGGCTGCGTGTAGTGGATGAGCAGGCACAGGTCATCAAAGATGCTCTGGCGGCAAACATCACCTTTTGTCTAAAATTTCTGGAACTGCGCCCAATCACCGAAGAGGAAAAATGG
>JAKPCO010000113.1 GCA_029553285.1 Methanobacteriota archaeon | reverse complement strand
ATGATTACCGCTATATCGTGGATTGTGCCGGGATTGAGTGGCGCAGCGCAAGCCGTGATGGGACTGGCTGATGGACTCAAAAGCTCCGCTGCTCAGGCGCTGCAGTCGGCTCAGACCACCGCGCAGATAGCGGAGCAGGCGGACAAGGCCGCATCTGCTGCAGATGGAGCAGCCAAGGCTCAGGAAGGGCTAGCCGGTGCGCTGGAGATGGCCGAAGAGGCTGCATCCGGTGGTTTGCAGTCGTTTGACGAAGTGCATCAAATGCAAGATCAGATGAGCGCAGCCGATATGTTCGGCGACATGGACTTTCCAGAGCTCGACATCCCGGAAATACCGAGCATCGGCGATACATTTGCAGAGGGTATCGCGAAAATAGGCGAGGTTGTCACTAACGTAACCGAAACAGCGGTGACGGCATGGGAGAAGCTCAAGACATCCATAGAGCCGGTGAACACTGCGGTTGAATGGATGCGTGACAACTGGCCGACCATCGGGCCGATAATCGAAGGTATTGCAAGCGGACTGTCTGTGCTTCTGATACCGGCACTCATTAAGAGCGGCATCGAGGCCGGAATTGCAGGCGTTAAGCTCGTAGCCGCATGGACAACATCAGCGGCTCAGGCCGGAATCTCGGTGGGCGCGCAAGTTGCGCACATTGCGACACTAGTAGCCAAGTGGATCTGGTTAGGTATTGAAGCCGGGATTGCAGCGGGCAAGGCTGTCGCTGCCTGGGTTATCCAGGGGCTGGAGGCTGCTGCATCTGTAGGCTTACAGGTGGTGCACTTTGCCACGCTAGTAGCCAAGTGGATACTCCTGGGCGCCACAGCCCTCGCAGAGGCTGCAAACATGGCTGCTGCTTGGGTAATTGCGATGGGTCCAGTTGCATGGGTAATCGCCACTATAGCAGCGGTTGCCGTTGCTGTTGCCCTCAATTGGGATGAGGTCAAAGCGGTCACAGAGAGAGTCTGGAGCGGCATTTCAACATGGCTGTCTGACACGTGGGAGGGCATTAAGTCCCTTGCCAGCAGCATCTGGGACGGAATCAAAAACGTTATCGGAATTGCCTGGGACGCGATCAAGGGTGCAACCATCGCGGTTTGGGATGCAATCGCCGGTGCGCTGAAG
>JAKPCO010000070.1 GCA_029553285.1 Methanobacteriota archaeon | reverse complement strand
ATCAGTGACCCTTATCACCATATCCTCGCGGTGCGGCGGCTCCAGGCCATTGTACAAGGAGGATGTGGACGCGTAGACGACCCTGGCGCCGCACCTGCGCGCGAGCTCCATCACCGCGATGAAACCGTTCACCGCCTCGCCCACAAGAAGCGGGTTCTCTTTGTACATAGGAGACGATGAGGGTATTCCCAGATGAAATATCATGTCAGCATTTACATCAAGCCGCGGGATGTCGTTGCAGCTCATCGTCACTATCTCTACATCCAGACCCTCCAGGTTCCTCAGGCTCCCGGTCTGGAGGTTGTCCAGAACGATGACATCTTCGCCACCCCTCACAAGCTCCTCGACCAGGTTGGAGCCTATGAATCCAGCACCTCCGGTGACGAGAGCGGTCAATCAAACCACCCGTGTCCTGTCACAGATCAGTGGCATCCGCAGCCGTAGTCGTGCTCGTGATGGCCGCATCCGCAGGACTCGTCCCCGGGACCGTAGATTATGAAGCCCCTGCCGATCTCAGGGTCGTCGATGAAGTCGATTATCGTCTCGCTCAGTATCTCCGCATCCTCAGGGCTCATGTGTATCGTTATCCCGTTGCTCTCGAAGAGCACATCATTCTCAGATGGATCTGTAACAGCAAGACCGTAGTTCGCGCCTGTCTCATCGACAGCTGCGAGAAACATCCTCACGACCTTTCCAGGAACGAGATGCTCCTTCATGACCATCGCGGCCGCATCTGTGATTTCTATCATGTGATGAAGGTCTGAGAGGATGTATATTAATACATTCCCAGGAGCGAGGAACACGCGCGCTGAGATACAACAAAGCGCACAGCTCGGGTTACCTGGGAGACCTGCCCGAAGCGATCTGACAGAGAGCCCCCGACGTGATCAGGGCTCGGCGCTGAAGATGCGATCGCTCGATGCTCCGCTCCCGTCCCACCGCGGAGGCCTCCAGCTCTCCGACCCGCCTCCGACATCGCCGCCAAAGCAGCACTCGAGCCAGCCTGGCGCCTCCTGAACAGGCGGCAGGTAGTCCCGCATCTGTATCTTCAGGCTCATGCGCTGATGACCCCTGTAGTCCTCGGATATATGGCTCAAATCATTTGCATGCAGACCCTGCTTCAACGCCTCTATATGAGTGAGAGTGCCTATGGTTTCCAAATTCAGCTTGTAATCACTTGTTCTGTTCATGAACCTGCTGTAGTTGTATCCTGTCTCACTGATATCTGCCTTTATAAGAGATCTGTTTATGATCGAAAATGGTCAACCCTTTCTCATAATATGTTCGCTCTTATCCATCTGATGACTTGTCCGCAGAGAGCTGTCACGCTATGCGCTCGTTTCGACTTATCTTCGACTGCGTCGAAGAGTTTCGACGAATTCGAAGGCCCAGCGAGCGAATGAGTGCATTCAGCAACCTCCCGCATGACCTCCAAGTTGCTGAATACATAAAGCGTAAACATATTCGCTCTTATTGATCTAGCGACTTATACATACCTTGCATCTTCAGTTTATAAAGAACTATGGCAGAATATTGTGTCCAGCCAGAGGATGTGCAAGAGTTTCACCATAGCGAGCATTCTACCAACAGGGTTCATCTCGCGGTTCAGCCTGATGAACTGGTAGTGTGCTGTGTACAGATAGAGGTTCTTCTTGGATACGCCTCTGAACGTTGCCATCCATGGTCGATAGATAGAGAATTCCGCCTCCACAGTGTTGATATGCACTCCACCACCCTTGCTGTACTCGCCGATAGAATGGTTCACACTTTCATGCATATCATCTGGCAGAATGTTATAGCTGACGTAGTCGTCGGTGTAGACGATTGTATCCGGGTCAACATCCCTCAGATACCGCTTCAACACGACTTTACTTTTGACGTTACGATGCGGTCGAATGCTCAGTCCGCCGCCTCTTTCAACGATCGCTATGACTGGAACCTTATCCGTGTCGTAAGTGCCTCTTCCCTTTGTTTTCAAGCCACGTTTCCTCGGTTCTCTCTATTACTTCCATGCCTTTTGAACCTGCTTTGACATATGCCTCACCCATCTCAACGACTCCACGAAGCTTA
This sequence comes from Methanobacteriota archaeon, assembly GCA_029553285.1. Classification (GTDB taxonomy): domain Archaea; phylum Halobacteriota; class Methanosarcinia; order Methanotrichales; family Methanotrichaceae; genus Methanothrix_B. Next base: position 905 of record JAKPCO010000070.1, on the reverse strand, counting down.
TCGCCGATGTCTTTGCCATAGACAGTGGATCTCAACCGCTTGACCATATGGTATGCACTCTTGTAATTGATACCAACTGTCTTCGAGATCTCGAGAATGCTCACCTTGAATTGCAACATAAACGCAACGAAGAACCACACCCGTAAAGGCAACCTCGTATCCTGAAATATTGTTCCTGTCTTGTCGTTGAACCACTTATCGCAACTCCTGCAGTGGTATCGCTGATTTGGTGTATCACGCCATCTACCGGTCCTCACAACATGCTCAGAACCACAATACACACATCTGACGCCATCAGGCCATCTCATCTCACGCAACAGCTTGTAACACTCTTCCTCATCCGGCACGGATTCTATGTTCATACAAAACTTACATCGTCAATCAAGAATAAAGTTGTTATGAGGTGATGAGCGAACCAGAATTGTCCCGAAAGTAATATTTACTGATATGCACAACAAAGTCTTGATAGATTCCAATGGATTGCCTCCTTATGGGTCTATCATCCCCTTTTACTTTTAAAGGTGCGCATTCGTTCCCAGAGCTCCATTTTCAGATGCCAAGAACACCCAGAATATATTTTGTAGGATGGTCGCATCAGGCGCACCAGGAGATGTACCACCACGCACATCTGATCGTAAAAACGCAATGCGAATGCGCATCGGTTCTGATGCAAAAATAGACCGGAGCGAGGCTAGGGCAGCAGCGCAGCTGCCGCCTGCATCGCCCAGTTGAAGAAGCCGTCCGGTAGCACGCCGATCCAGAATGTCCCGATCAGGGCCAGGAGGAGCGAGAGCACATAGCCCTTCGACTCCGATATCTTCGGCCCTGCAGGCTCCCTGAGGTACATGTAGCTTATGATCCTCAGGTAGTAGTAGAGCGAGAGCGCGCTGTTCAGTATCGCGAGG
>JAKPCO010000054.1 GCA_029553285.1 Methanobacteriota archaeon | reverse complement strand
CTTCCCGCTCCTCTGGCTTAATAAGCGGATCTTTCATGATCTCTACCAGCTTGTCCTTTAACGGCTTCAAATCGTCGTGTTTTACTGGATCCGCCTTTGTAGGTACGGTCCGCTCGATAGGCTTGCTGATACTGTTGGCGTCGTCGTCCTCCTCACTTGCGACGCCGAGGATCCCTGCCAGCGAGTACCGGCGGGCGTAGGTTACCGCTGCCCCGTAATCTTGCGGGGTCGCTTCCTTGCTCCCCTTCGCCACAACGGGCATCGTAAAGGCCTCCTCTATCCATTCCCCGCTTTCGTGGATTATGCGGGTCGTGATGATGACGGCCTTTTCCCCGTCGCCGCTTACTCCCTGAATTACCGCAAGCCCGTACTTAGCCAGTACAGGCCGGACCTCTTTAATCAGGTCCGCAAGGGCAATGTACTTGCTCTTGTAATATGGATTGTCGCTGTCGGCCAAGAGTTTCGGCATCTCGGCCTGTGCTTTTACCATAGCCGCGGCTATGGAACCGATTTTCTCAGACGTTGTCATTCTCGTCCTCCGTATAAAGTTGTTCTATCGGGACGCCTAGGGCATCCCGGATTTTCAAAATTGTGCTCATGTTTGGGTTCCTAAAACCCCTTTCAATTAGTGATATCGATCCTCCTGTAAGGCCGGTCATCCTTGCAAGTTTTCCGATTGATATGCCTTTTTTCTCTCTTATTTCTCTTATTCTACATTTCATAGTCGCCCCCTATTATAATCTAACACCATCGTTCTGTAAAGGCTTGCCGCCTAAACATCGGACCGGCTTCCCGTCTATGCGCTCGGTTAGCCATAGTCCATGTTCGTCGGCAAACCTCTGGATAATCGATAGCAGGGCTGCATCCTGTTCTACCGATACAAGGCTCTGACTGACCGGCTCGATTGAGCCGTCTATCGGATTGAGGACCGTCGGCCATCCGGCTTCTTGTACCGCAAGGCGCTTCATGGCCTCGTAAATCCGATCCTTTATTTCCTCGTGGCTGTATCCGGGGTACTGGTCTGCGAGCTGGTGGGCTAGGTCTCCGCACCAGCCCCATGCGGCATTATTCTGCGCCAGTGTCCGCGGCCTCTTAGGCGTCCCAAGGATTACATGGCAATAGTCGCCGTGCTTTTTATGGACTGTCTCCGCGTACTTAACGACGACGTCCTGCAGGGCCTTTGGTATTTCCAGCACCAGATAGCCCCGCGGATCGCCTGTAATATCGCGGACCCTT
>JAKPCO010000043.1 GCA_029553285.1 Methanobacteriota archaeon | reverse complement strand
ACCGTGAACTTCAAACGCAAGGATAAGAAACCTGGTAGCCTGCGATGGACAAGAGCTATAGAATGCTGGAACAACTTCTGTAAAATGTTTATGTTCTACTACAACGTCGCGAGGAGGTAATAATGTTATTCGGACAGGTCCCATGCACATACAGGAAAGATAATAACCAATCAGCTCGTTCTTGCACATATGAGAACCATGAGCGTCCTGTTCTTGCTTCTGCTGTTGATTGCAGCCATCGCAGATGCAGCCGGCATCGGGTCGATGGGGGGAAACGCTTCTGTCTCGAACAACTCAGGAGATGCGCCGGTGATGGTTGGTGGGCCCTGTGAGTACGACCTGTACAATGGAACTGCCACGATCTGTTCGGTGATGCAGACCAGCGAATCGGCGGGCCAAACCGGGGTCGCAGGAGGGCCGGGATACGCCGGATACGAGGTGAGGTACGAGTTCACGCCGGCTGAAGATCTGCCGGTGTGGGTCTTCGATTATCTCAACAGGAGCGGGAACTGCAGTCTGCTGCTGCAGCTGTGCAACTCCTGGTACCCTGGGCCGGAATTCCTCGAGAAGTACAACATAACCGAGGGCGCTGTCTTCAATGCAACCCTCAGGGCGATAAGGGCGGGCACATGCACGCCGGTGCTGATCGAGCTGGATGGAGTCGATAGGTGTGACTACTTCGAGTCGGGATCGCCCCGGACGAGCTGAAAGATCCGGAGGAATACAGAAATGCTTGTTAACAGGGCAGCAATCGATTCCTGGCATCATCTCACGGAATCGGATTCACGATCTCTGCCAGCGACCCGCAGTGCCAGGTAGCAGTGCTCGAGCGCCGATATGCCGCCGAAGGGAGACCTCCTGAAGCCACCGTTATCGTTCTGCAGAAGATCGACAAATGATCTGAGCCCTGGAGGCTCTCTCTCTTTCAGACGTCTCGCAATCATGCAGCCTGCGTATGTGCTCTCAAGGGTCTCTGTGGTGGATTCCGGGGTTGGTGTGTATCCCCTTACGGTCTCGCAGCTCTCAAGCAGTCTGGAGAGGGTTTTGATGTGAGATTCCGGGAGCTTCACCAGAAACCCTCTTTCAGCGATCGCATCCAGTATCTCCAGTGAGATGTGGGCTCTGACGAGCTCACGGCTCCCTTCCAGCAGCAGAAGCGCAGATCTCACGATTCCATCCATCTCTTCACCTGAGCTCACCGCGCCAAGCTTCAGGCGCTTGAGGAGCGTGCCCAGGGAGGACGAGAAGATGCTGGAGCCGTACATTCCGTAGAGGTCGTACTCGAAGTATCTGATGAGCGGAGTCCCGGGGATGAAGCACTCTATCTCGTGATGCTCTCCGCGGTACCACCATTCGAGTTTTCCGTCATTCAGCTCAGGTATGCATCCGGCCAGCCTCAGACATCCTGCTGCGTAATAGGCGCGGTTGAGATCGAGATGTTCATGATTTTGGATGAAAGACACGATCTCATCATCCGGGGACGCGGCGTTCAGCATCTTGAGGGATGCGACAGCGAAGAATGTATCCTGAATGCCCGGCTCGGTGCCCCTCACAGAGGAGTAACCGCTCGTGAAGCATCCGTTCCACTGTATTCTCACACGCCTCTCGTTTATGTACCTCAGCAGCGCCTCGAGGTCCATCACAAACACCACAGCCAACGGCTCGGAGCATCAGAAGCATTCGGAGTTTGACCCTGCAGGATCATGAGAGAGCGAAAGAGCTCATGTGGTTGACGACTGCTGACCCCTCACTATATCCGCGCGCGAGAATACTGTTCGGCCCCTGTAGACGATCCTCTCGATCCTGTGGTAGGGTATCTCGGTGCCCATGTACGTGAAGAACGACCTGCCGAGAGTGATCTCGCTCGCTCTTGCACGGATCCTGTCCGATGGCGCGCCCCTGTGGAGTATCTCTAACTCCACATCATCGAGATCGAGACCACGCCACTTCATCTCGTTCAGCACGCGCTTCGGATGCCTGCCGAATGGGAAGAGCTCATCCATCATGCTCAGAAAGTCTTTTAGAGCTGATAAGATATTCGCTCTGTATCACGCTGGTAGATTGACATGTTTCCCGAGGACGAGTATCAACTGGAATTCTTCAGGAGAGAGGGTTTTGTTTGCAAGGTCTGCGAGAGCTGCGGCGGCAGGTTCTGGACCAGGGACGCCTCGAGGAGGACCTGCGGGGATCCGCCGTGTGATCCATACTCATTCATAGGCTCTCCTGTTTTCAGGGAGATGGAACTGGACTCGATGCGCGAGCATTACCTGAGCTTCTTCGAGGCACATGGTCACACCAGGGTACCGAGGTATCCTGTGGTTGCGAGATGGAGGGATGACATCTACCTCACAATAGCATCGATAGCCGACTTCCAGCCTTTTGTGACATCAGGCCAGGTCCCGCCGCCTGCCAATCCTCTCACCATATCACAGCCGTGCATCAGGCTGGACGATCTCGATTCCGTGGGACGGAGCGGCAGGCATCTAACGACATTTGAGATGATGGCGCATCATGTCTTCAACACAAAGGAGCACGAGATCTACTGGAAGGACAGGACTGTGGAGCTGTGTGATGAGCTCCTCCTCGGGCTGGGCGTGAATCCTGAGAGCATCACGTACAAGGAATCACCATGGGCCGGAGGCGGTAACGCAGGCCCGAGCCTTGAGGTCCTCGTCGGCGGGCTCGAGCTCGCGACCCTGGTCTTCATGAACCTCAGGCTCGATCCCAGGGGAGAGTACCTCATAAAGGGCGAGCGTTACAGCCGCATGGATAACTACATCGTGGACACAGGCTACGGGCTCGAGAGGTTCGTGTGGGCATCGAAGGGATCTCCCACCATATACGATGCCGTGTTTCCAGATGTGGTTAAATCCCTGTCTGATCTTGTGGGCGTGGAGCACGATCTCCAGGATCCGGAGTATGCGGAGATCTTCGCGAGAAACGCCAGGCTCGCGGGCATGATCGATCTGGGGGAGGCATCGCTGAGGGATCTGAGGAAGAGGATCGCAGAGAGCATAAACACGACTCCTGAGAGGCTTGAGCGCATAATGGCGCCCATGGAGAGGATCTATGCGATAGCGGATCACACCAGATGCCTGGCATACATGCTCGGCGATGGGATAATACCCTCGAATGTAAAGGCCGGCTACCTCGCGAGGCTCGTGATTCGCAGAACTCTGAGAATGATGAAAGATCTGAAGCTGGAGATCCCTCTCTCAGAGATCGTTGAGATGCAGATATCCAAACTCGATTACGATGACTGGAGGGAGCGGATGGAGGCGATCTCGGAGATCCTCTCGCTGGAGGAGGAGAGGTACGCGGAGACCCTGGAGAAGGGAAGCCGGATGGTCTCGAAGATCGCATCGCATTACTCGAAGAAGGGCGGGAGAATACCCCTCACAGAGCTCGTCTCCCTCTATGACACTCACGGGATCCCTCCCGAGATCGCGAAGGAGACCGCAGGCGCGCTCGGTGTGGATGTGGAGCTGCCGGACAACTTCTACTCCATAGTCGCATCGACCCACAGCAGGGCCGAGCATACTGAGGTCGAGACACGCTCACCGCCGTTCGAGAAGACCGAGCGTCTCTTCTACCACAGGCCCTTCGATCAGGAGTTCGATGCGACAGTCCTCGGGATATTCGAGGGGTGTGTTGTTCTTGACAGAACGCTCTTTTACCCCGAAGGCGGAGGCCAGCCCGCAGATCACGGCGTCCTGGTGAGGGGCGAGCAGGTGTTCAATGTCAATGACGTCCAGATGATAGATGGTGTTGTTCTCCATAGAGTTGAGCCTGAGGGGCTCTCGCCAGGCGACATGGTCACCGGAAGGATCGATATGCGAAGGAGAATGGCGCATGCGAGGCACCACACGGCCACGCACATCATCAACGACTCCGCGAAGCGCATCCTGGGAAGACATGTCTGGCAGGCAGGCGCTCAGAAGAGCGAGGACAGGGCCAGGCTGGACATATCTCATTACAGGAGGATCTCTGATGTGGAGCTGAAGGCGATAGAGCTCGAGGCGAACCGGCGCGTGATGGAGATGATCCCTGTAGTCACGGAATTCATGCCGCGCGAGGAGGCTGAGAGGCTCTTCGGATTCCAGCTCTACCAGGGAGGCGTGCCTCCTGGCAGGGAGATCCGCGTTGTGCGTGTGGGATCTGACATAGAGGCCTGCGCAGGCACGCATGTCACGAACACGGGGATGATCGGCCCGATAAAGATACTCAGGACCGAGAGGGTTCAGGACGGTGTGGAGCGGATAGAGTTCGCAGCTGGAGAGGCAGCTGTGCAGAGAATACAGGAGCGGGACGATATTCTCGCGGAGGCCGCGTCCATCCTGCGGGTGCCGATAGAGCAGCTTCCCAGGACTGTCTTCAGGTTCTTTGAGGAGTGGAAGGACCAGCAGAAGGATATAGAGCGTCTGAAGGAGGAGATCGCAAGGCTCCGGATACTCACGCTATCCTCAGAGGCAGTGGATGTGAATGGTGTGAGGATCGTCGCCAGGGATATGGGAGAATCGGACGGCGAGACCCTGCTCAAGGCCGCGACGATGCTCTCTGAGAGGGACATAACCGCGATACTGGGCGGGGCAAGCGGTGGGGCTGCCAAGATCGTCGTCTCTGTGGGAAGATCCGGGCTCGAGCGAGGGCTGAACGCTGCTGATATCGTGAGAGCTGCTGCAAAGTACATCGGAGGAGGTGGAGGAGGAAAGCCGGATCTTGCTCAGGGAGGAGGTCCAAACGTCGGAGGGTTGAGGGCAGCCATCGATGCAGGGATGAGCGCAGCCCGAAAGGCGCTCCAGGGGTAGATCGCGGATGTCCGGAGAACTCGCGTGCAGCCTCGCTTCCGGCTGCTCTGAGGAATCCGCATGCAAGATCGCATCTCTGTTACTGAGGAGGTGAGCAGGGCGCAGATCAGATGCGCCCGCTTCTATGGATGATGATGTGCTGAACAAATACAGAGCTGCAGGCAGGATACTCGCAGATGTCATTGGCAGAGCCTCTGCGAAGATAGACGTCGGCGTTTCGCTTCTGGAAGTGGCGGATTACGTGGAGAGCAGCATCCGGGAGCTGGGCGGGGAGCCCGCATTCCCCTGCAACATATCTCGAGATCGCGAGGCTGCTCATTACACCCCGAAACCGAATGATGATGCGGTCTTCGGCGAGGAGATGGTAAAGCTTGACATCGGGGTGCATGTCGATGGCTACATCGCGGACGCAGCTGTGACCGTCGACCTGAGCGGCCATCCAGAGCTTGTGGAGGCGTCCAGGGCGGCGCTGGATGCGGCTCTTGAGCTGGTCGAACCCGGGGTGAGCACATGTGAGATCGGAAGTGCGATCGAGTCAGCGATCGAGGGATATGGATTTAGGCCTGTATCGAACCTGACCGGCCATGGCCTCTCCAGGTTCAACGCGCACACAGAGCCGACCGTGCCCAACAGGTCCTGCACATCAGGCGTGGAGCTCAGGCCTGGTGATGTGATCGCGATAGAGCCGTTTGCGACGAACGGCTCTGGAAGGATCTCAGATGCGCCTTTGGTCGAGATATTCGGGCTCACATCCCGCAGGCCTGTCAGGGACAGGAGAGCGAGGGCGCTGCTTTCTGAGATAGAGACGAGGTTTAAAGGACTGCCGTTCGCGCGCCGCTGGCTGAGGGGGGAGAGCATAGACTACTCTCTCCAGAGACTGATCCGGGCTGGTGCTGTTCACACATATCCTGTGCTCTGGGAGGTGGAGGGCGCGATTGTCTCGCAGGCGGAGCACACTGTGATAGTGACGGAGAGCGGATGCGAGATCATTACACGGTAGCTCATACCTCCTCCTCGAGCGGGCTCCCGTCCTCTTCCTTGTAGCTCGTATCCCCGACCATTGCAGCGGCTATCGCATCTATTCCATCAAGGAGCTCAGCTACAACGCAATAATCCATATCAGGGATCTCCGGCGGCTTCTCCCCGGCTATAACCCTCGCGCCGATGTTGCCCACAACAGCCAGGGCGTCCTCAATCCTTCCCTCCGCCTCTGCCCTCACCGCCTCGTTGATCATCTCATCCAATCTGCGATCTTTGTCGTAATCCCCCAGGATGTAGCTGTTGCATGATTCGAATACTGCGGCCAGCGAAGTCCTAAGCGAGGCGAGCATCAGGTCCGCATCCTCTCCAAGGCTCTCGTGCTCTGTTGAGACGATATCTCTTATGCTTCTTATAGTCTCAAGCGCCTCATCCTGAGTGAGCATACCTTTCTCCAGTCTGGCTAATACCTTTAAACATGCCAGGATCACATCGTCCATGATATACACAAAGACAGCCCCTCCAGCATCCTGCTCAGACTCGGGGAACTTGAACTGGCTCTCCTTCACCTTGTTCATCCAGTTCAGCCAGCGCTTCTGTGTGTAGAACTCCTCTTTCATGCTCTCTCCCTCCAGTGCTACCTGTATGCATCGACCAGCGCCACTCTCTCCAGAACCAGATCCGGTATCCTGTCCTCTCCAGCAGCCTCGATCTCAGCATCTGATATATCATAAAATCTCCTCACCCGCTCAGCGTCGAATCGAATCCCCAGATCATCTGGCTCTATAAGCATGCCTGTTATCCTCCTGACCTCATCATCCTCCAGATCGTCGACGATGAGCAGGGCCACGCGTTCTGCCGCATCCGACACTCCCAGAGATAGCGCCTTCTCTATCTGCCTCTGGCCGGATGCGTATCTCAGGATCTCAATGCCGAGATCCTTCGCCACGTTCCTGCCCTCCTGGAATGCTGCTATGGCCTTCTCGGCTGCGTAAAAGACATGCCTCTCGCTCACAACCATTGCAGCATCAAGTGCCTGGATCAGATACCCTTTCGATCTGAGGTTTTTTATGGCGTTAACTATGCCTGGAATCGGCCTGCCGAAGAGTAGCCGCATAACAACCCGAAGATTTCCGGGTTTTTAATAGGTTGTGGTACGTTGGGAGGGCCTGTCCGAATAGGAGCTTTGGCCGGGAAATCCGGACCTTCTCCGTTTGCATGCCGGAAACACCTAATCCTCATTTGGACACTGGGATTGAGAGCTACATTTATCTTTTGAGAAATATCTCACTGATATGATGTCGCGGATCTCTGCGTTTCTCATGGACCTTGATGGCGTGCTGTATGTTGGAAGAAACCCAGTTCCCGGAGCGAGGGAGTGTCTGGAGCTGATGGAGGAGAAGGGGTACAGCTTCAGATTCATCTCAAACTCCACTCGGAGATGCAGGGCATCCGTTGCGAAGCGGCTCTCTGAGATGGGATACAGAATACAGCCTGAGCGTATCTTCACGCCATCTGTTGCGGCAATCGAGAGGATCCATCGATCCGGGAAGAGAAGGTGCTATCTTATTTCTACAGGTGACGTTCACAGGGACTTCGAGGATGCGGGCATCGCGCTTGTCGAGGACGAGGCGGACTTTGTGGTTATAGGAGATGCGGGAAGCAACTTCACATATGAGCGTTTGAACAGGGCGTTCAATCACGTCCTGGAGGGAGCTGATATGATAGCTCTTGAGATGGACAGGTACTGGAGGGAGTCCGAGGGGCTCGTCCTCTCCGCGGGACCGTTTGTTGCAGCGCTTGAGTATGCGACCGGAAAGAGAGCGGAGCTCGTGGGCAAGCCATCGCCGGAATTCTTCAGCCTCGCTCTGAATGATATGGGTGTGAATCCACAGGATGCTGCTATGATCGGGGACGACATAATCACAGATGTCGGCGGAGCCCAGAGGGTCGGCATGCTCGGCATTCTTGTCAGAACTGGGAAATACCGCCCGGAGCATGTGGAGAGATCGGGAGTGAGGCCAGACTGTGTCCTGGACTCGATCGCGGATCTCGCCAGATGGCTCTGAGATTCGCCT
>JAKPCO010000026.1 GCA_029553285.1 Methanobacteriota archaeon | reverse complement strand
GGACAAATGGGAAGAATATAAGCCCTCCCGCCGTAAGAGAGCACCTATCTGCCCAGGCTCCTTGCATAAATCGGCCTCCTGGAGTATCCGGCGCTTGTATTTCGCGGTGAATCGACGGCGCACGGCCTTCTCCGAAACCTCCGGGTCAGGGACAGCAGCCGCACTCTCCAGGCCGCCGGCGCGGCCACTTGGAGAAATTCCAGTCGCCCTACGGGCTCCTTCCATTTCTCCAAGTCCCATCGAAACATGAGAAAACATCGTTCCCTTGTTCTCCATCTTCTAATCTCCTCCCCGCCCTCATCCTATACAATAAATTCCAGGGTGGGAAGTGTCTCACTTACATTGGCACAGAGGGGTCCTGGAGGATGCGCGACCGCTCGGTTCTGATGATTCCGCAGGCTATGAGTGTCGTGTTCGTCTTCCCGACGGCTCACTGGAAGAGGCCGTCATCTCTTCGGAAGAGGTCGTGGCTATCCTTGGAAGGGGGCCTGACGAAGCCAAAGCAGAAACTCCTGTGGACGCCGAGAAGCTGCGAATTCTAATCGAGTCCACCCGAATTCGCTTGGCTTACGCGCATGACCAACAGTTTGCCGTGAGCCTTTCAGGCATCCGCACCTTGCCGCATCAGATCGAAGCGGTGTACCAGGCGATGCTTCCGCAGCCCAGGTTGCGGTTTCTGCTGGCGGATGATCCTGGAGCCGGCAAGACGATTATGGCCGGGCTCCTGGTAAAGGAACTGAAGCTTCGCGAGGCGATTGAGCGCATTCTTGTCCTGTGCCCCGCCCCGCTCACCATACAGTGGCAGGACGAGATGCTCCGATGGTTCGGCGAGCCTTTCGACATGATCTTTTCCGCGGTTGATCAACAGCAATTGACCAATCCATGGCAGAGGTCTTCACAGATCATCGCTTCCATTGACTACGCCAAACAGGATGACGTGCGCGAGCGTGTCTGGCAACAGCGATGGGACCTCGTCATCATCGACGAGGCCCACAAATGTTCGGCCAGGACAGCCTCAGACGGACAGAATCGAGAAGCCAAGGTTGCGACAACGAAACGTTATGACCTGGCGTCGCGTCTCACGTCCCAAGCAGACCATGTCCTCCTCCTGACTGCCACGCCCCATCATGGGGATGAAGACAAGTTCGCTCATTTCCTTCGGCTCATCGATCCTGATTTATTCCCCGAGCCGCACCGACTTGGAAAACAGGCTGCAGAAATCCGACAAAATGTTTTTCGGCTGGGGAAGAATTCGCCCTGGTGCCTGAGACGCCTCAAAGAGGATCTGAGGGATGCAAACGGCAAAAGGCTATTTCCCGATCGTCATGCAAGAACCGTCACCTTTCGACTCAACAGCGACGAGTACACCCTTTACAAGAGCGTTAGCGCTTACATCAACGAGTTTATCCCTCAGCAGACCGGGCAACGGCGTTCCTCGGCAACGCTGACCCGAACGGTCCTGCAACGAAGATTGGTGAGCTCAACCTGCGCTATTCATGAGTCTCTCAAGCGGCGGTTGAAAAAGCAGGAAGATCTTCTGGAAGAGCTTAAGGGGCTCACTCCGGCCCAGCGCGCCAAACGGCTGGCCGCTTTGCAGGGTCGCCTACCTGACGCCGAGCAGGACGAAGACGATCTCGACGATGCGGTACGTGATCAATTGGTCAATGAATACACGGCTGCGGTGGAGCTTGAGCAACTCTGAGCAGAGATCTCCGCCCTCAAAGAACTGGTGGAACAGGCGCGAAGGGTTCGTGAAAACGCGAACGATTCCAAGCTGGCCGCCCTGAAGAAATGCCTCGGCGAGGCGCAGTTTATGGACCTGAAGGATGGCCGGGGAAAG
>JAKPCO010000023.1 GCA_029553285.1 Methanobacteriota archaeon | reverse complement strand
CGGCGACGGCTATCTCAGCGCCCTCGAAGGCGGACGCCGCTGCTTTGAAGCTCTGGCCCGCGGCGAGATAAAAGCCTCGAGCTTTGACCTCAACGGAGAATGGTCACCCTGGTATACGCTCCACAAGACTTTCGCCGGCCTGCGCGATGCCTATCGCCTCACCGGCAACAAAACTGCCCTCGAGGTTGAGACGAAATTCGCCGCCTGGGCCGAGAAAATCCTCTCCGGTCTGAGTCCCAAGCAGATTCAGCAGATGCTGGACTGTGAATACGGTGGGATGAATGAGATCTTAGCTGACCTCTATGCTGATACCGGTGACCGCCGCTGGCTCCGGCTCTACCGCCAGTTTGAGCAGGAAATTTTTCACCGGCCGCTGGCTCATCATGAAGACATTCTGGCTGGCACCCACGGCAACACGCAGATTCCCAAGATGATCGGAGCTGCTGTCCGCTACCTTTATACCGGCGAGTCGGCAGATTTGATGGCCTCGAGCTTTTTCTGGGACACGGTGGCCAATCATCACAGCTACGCCACCGGCGGCAACGGGATGAATGAGTATTTTGGTGCAGCCGAGGAGCTGGCTTTTCAGGTTGACGGCCGGACATCCGAAAGCTGCAACGTTTACAATATGCTCAAGCTGGCGCGCATCATTTTTGCCCTGTCGCCCGACGCTCATTACGCTGATTTTATGGAGAGAGCCCTTTTCAACCATGTGCTCGCCTCGATAGACAACGAAGACGGCCGGATGTGCTATATGGTTCCGGTGGGCCGCGGTGTCCAGCACGAGTATCAGGATATGTTCCGGAGCTTCACCTGCTGTGTTGGCTCAGGCATGGAAAACCATGCTCTCCACGGCCTGGGGATTTACTACGAGGATGAGAGCAGGCTCTGGGTGAATCTTTATGTTGAATCCACGGCCGCTGCCGACCGGGTCGGAGCCAGGGTCAAGATGGAGACCGACTTTCCCGAAGGCGAAAAAGCCACCCTGAGAATTGAAACTGATAAGCCAAAAGAATTCACGCTGCTTCTGCGCCGTCCCCGGTGGGCCCGTCAGGGTTTTTCGGTCAGGATAAATGGCGAGGCTCTATCCGAGGAAGCCCTTCAGCCGACCTCATCTGTCGCTAATCCACAGTATGCCCGCGCCGCTAAGGAAAGAGACCGAAACGGCTATTATATCGAGATAAAGAGGCAGTGGAAGACAGCAGACACGGTGGAGGTCATACTTCCCAAGTCACTCTATCTCGAACCGGCTGCCGGCGACGCGAGAGTCGTGGCTCTGATGTGGGGACCGCTGGTTCTGGCTGGCGATCTTGGCCCCGAAATCGACTGGAGACGGCGGGGGATTGAAGATGAGGATGAGGCCGAAGCCCAGGCTGCCTTAAAGCGTCCATCTGTGCCGCT
>JAKPCO010000018.1 GCA_029553285.1 Methanobacteriota archaeon | reverse complement strand
CTCCCCCTACCCCCTCATTCCACCCCTTCTCCCTGAGTATTTCTGAGGGGAGATGTGTGTGTGAGGGGGTAGTGGGGAAAACAACATAGGGCCCGACTCCCGAGGCCTGAAAATATCGGGGGTGTAATTCCTGGGGGAAGCTCCCAGGGGCCTGACCAGCCGCCACTGTCCGCCTGATTCCCGAGGCTGCAAATATCGGGAATGTAATACACCGGGGAAGCTCCGGTGGGCCTGGCAAGCCGTCACCGCCCGTCACTACGCCCGTGACGTAAAGCCCAGGGCGTACCTCCTGTCCCGGCAGGAGGGAACCATAAAACAAAAAAAAATTACCCGCCCCCCGGGAGGGCGGGGAGAGGAGAAAAAATGAATGATCTCATATTGGCCGCTCGCGCGGCCAATCTCTGTGAGCTGGTTCAACAGCTCACAGGACAGGCCCCCCGAAGAATCGGGGGGGGAAGATTTATGTTTTTCTCCCCCTTGCGGGAGGAGAAGAACCCGTCATTCACAGTCTCTTACCATGGGGGGCGGTGGTGGTGGCGGGACTGGGGGACAAACGAGAGCGGGGACGTAATCTCGTTTGTCGAAAAATATCTGGACTGCTCCTTCAAGGAGGCGGTCCAGTACATAACGGGGGAGGAGTGGTCCTCCCCCCCTTTACCCCCACCACCCCCACCACCCCCCGCCGCCCTCGAGAAGGAGAAGAGGGACATTCAGCCGTTCTACGAATGGCTGAAGTCTCATTCCCTCCACCGAGAGGTGGAGATGTATTTTAAAAAAAGGGGTGTAGACTACCATCCCGAAATGGGGTCGGTGGTCTACACCAAGTCCGGTGGCCACCGGTACGTGGCCACCCCCTGCCCCAGCCCCATGCATATTCTGGGGCTGGAGTGCAGGGAAATAGAGGGTCCCGGGCGGATAACACTAGGGCGTAAAGCCCTCTGGTGGTTCCCACAGAAGTCGGACTCGGTGCTCGTCACCGAGTCCATCCTCGACTCCCTAGCGGGAGTCGAGGTCCTGACCTTCAAAAAGACGCCCTCACTCCTCGCCCTAAATGGAGTGGGGAATGTGAACCAGCTCAAAAGCCTAGAGCAGGTCAGACCGCAAGAGGTCTGGCTTGCTCTAGATGCAGATGAACCTGGACGTTCCGCCCAGCGGCGGGCGGTGGAGATCGTCAAATCCCTCGGCGCTAAGGTCGTCGAGGTGGATATCCACCTCCGCTGCGGGGTGAAAGACCTGCACAAGTTGTTGCAGGCCCAGACAGTCCGGGAAAACCCACCGCCCCCCTCACCCTGTGGGGCACTTAAAAGAATTCTCCTGTCCCGGCAGGAGGGAACCATCAAAAGAAAAAAAAAATTACCCCGCCTAACCGGGAGGGTGGGGAGAGGAGGAGAAAATGATGAAAATTAAGTTTGCGGAGACCGCGCTGGTCTCCGTAAAAATCGGCGCTGAGCGGCACTTCGTGCCGCTCAGAGTATTGAAAAGGCCGGGGGGCCGTGCCCCCCGGCCTAGACATCTCAGGGCCGCGGCCGTCGGCCGCGCCCTGAGCATGAAGAGATAGAGCCACCCCCCCCACCCCCCCCACCTTTATAGGCGGGACCAGGGGATATCGAAAGTGGGGGGGCACCAAACAAGGGCATCGCTCGTGCTCACGGGCGATGGAAGGACACGGCCATAGGCCATGTCCTTCGCAGGAAGGGGGAGCCATTCGGTCGGGGATCCCCTCCTTCCTGTCCCTCCTCCTCACCAAGAAGGTGAGGAGAGAAAGGAGCTATTCTGGGTAAACCCAGAATAGCTCCCAGGATCCCCCCTCTTTTTTAATTACCCCGCCCCCCGGGAGGGCGGGGAGAAGAGGTAAAATAGAGCCACCCCCCCCCACCCCCCCCACCTTTATAGGCGGGACCAGGGGATTTCAAAAGTGGGGGGGGGCACCAACAAGGGCATCGCTCGCGCCGCTCACGGGCGATGGAAGGACATGGCCTATGGCCGTGTCCTTCGCAGGAAGGGGGAGCCATTCGGTCGGGGATCCCCTCCTTCCTGTCCCTCCTCCTCACCAAGAAGGTGAGGAGAGAAAGGAGCTATTCTGGGTAAACCCAGAATAGCTCCCAGGATCCCCCCTCTTTTTTAAT
>JAKPCO010000010.1 GCA_029553285.1 Methanobacteriota archaeon | reverse complement strand
AAAAACGCCATCCACTCAGAGAGCTCCCGAGAGTCTATCCTCTCCAGGAGCTCCCGAACGGTCATGCCAAGAGCCAGGGCTAATCGAAAATAGAATCTTCGCTGAGGTCGTCCTCTGAGTTTTTTGCTAGTTCCTCCACGTCCTCGTCACGCAATCCCGAAAGCCTCTGCGCTACCTCGAAAAGCTTGTCCAGTGCAGCGGCGGACTTCTGCCCGAGAAGCTTGACGTCAGCATCTGAAAACAGTCTGTTACCCTCTTCGTCTACGATGGTCAACGCGACCAATTTCGCCCGGATATTGCGGAGGTTCATTTTCGTTGACTTCCCGCGCTGCTCGACCACTGAGGCCTCGAAAGCATCACGCTCCGCACCTGTAAGTGCGCGCACGTAGACGCAACCGCCCCATTCGGGCACTTCAACCAGCTCGCGAGGGAGGTCCTCCGCTTGCAGGATCGCGTCTCTCGTCAGTATTTTGACTTTAGCCATATCTCATATCCTCCTACGGTATTACGCCATACGTGGGCTTGGACGTGACTGCAATTGTTACCTCGGCCTGCATGACGTCACCGGCGGTAATTTCTTGTGGCGCGAATCCGGTCACATAGCCGCTAAAGGTGTACCCGCTTCCGCCAGGATATTTAATCTTACAGGTCTGGAGCGCACCGCTGTACAGTGCTGCCTCCAGAGCTTGATGGCCGCTGTTAGCGGGGTCAAAATTCAGAGTCAGGGTACACTCGCCCACATCGATGAGTCCAAGAAGTTTCTTTTTAACCTCATCGGTTGGGTTAAGATCTTCCACCTCGATTACATCACGTGTCGCCCCAGGAGGCCCAATGCCCGCAATCTGGGCTATTGCTGTCGCACCAAGAATAAAAGTGGTCTTCAGTCCTGTTGCTTCCGACATGCTTATCACTCCTTACTAAACAATTTCCACCGGGTCGTGGTACTCCGGTTTAGCTGTAACCGCAATGGTCACCTCGGCCTGCATAACATCACTTGGCGCGATCTCCTGCAAGGCAAATCCGGTGACAATACCAGTGATTTCATAGTATCCGCCGCTTTCGTAAATGGTATCGTCAAACGGATACTCAATGCGGTAGTTACGCTCCTCGCCTACGCTCAAATCGTATTCCAAGAGCTGCTGCGTCTCTTCCTCCGGGTCAAAGTTTAGGACCACCGTTAATTCCCCGGCATCAATCAAGCCTAACAGTTTCTCTTTGATCTGGTTCGGCGGGTTGAGACTATTGACTTCCACAACGTCTCTTTGCAATTGCGGAGGCCCAATGC
The DNA here is from genome assembly GCA_029553285.1 of Methanobacteriota archaeon. GTDB lineage: Archaea > Halobacteriota > Methanosarcinia > Methanotrichales > Methanotrichaceae > Methanothrix_B. The sequence goes on along the minus strand of JAKPCO010000010.1, from coordinate 370 downwards.
TTGCCACCTGAGCTATTTCATCGTAATCTCCATAGTCGTCTTCCCGCAGGAACTTAGTCCCCAGTCCCGTGATTTCAGCCATCTACATCACCTCCATTAGCGCTTTCTTCGTCATCTGACGGTTTATATAAGATCATCACATCCACATGGTGGTGGATCTCGTCTACCCCTTCCTGGTCAACCTGCCGGTCATTGTCAACGGTTGCCAAAATGACATCCAGGGCCCCGGCCATCGTGCCAGTGAAGCCCTCGACGGCATCAATCACGGCCTTAGCCGTAGCCTCGGCCTGCTTCTGCGTGTCGGCCATAGCGGTCACTTGGATGCGGGTCCTTTTGTATGCCACGCCTCCTAAGTCTCGCTGAGGCACCC
>JAKPCO010000008.1 GCA_029553285.1 Methanobacteriota archaeon | reverse complement strand
CAGCTCGTCGAGCTTCTTCTCAGAGATAGCTCGAAATCAAATCTTATAGCAGGCCCGGAGAAAGTCAAGGAAAAAGAGTTTTATGAAGCAGCTATTGCTGCTGGTTTTGCTATGTCACTGCTCTTACTTCGGTATCCTCCGCAGGAACTTGAAGTTGTAGGAGTTCACTATCGTGTTGTTCTCCTGGTACCTGCGGGCGTGCTCTGTAACTCTGCAGTACATCAGCGCCTCTATGAAGGGTAGCTGCCCCATGATGTCCGTAGTCGGCGACTGCAAGTCCCCTCCGCCGATGGGCTCGCTGAGACCACCATACTTCCTCGGATGGATTACTATATGGAAGTAGTTCGGCTGGCCCTCGTCCGCCTGGTTCTCAAGCAGCGTTGTCAGGTAGTTTATATCCTCCGGCGTCATCGCAGACTCGCCGTTCATCAGGAAGCTACCGTACTCGAACGTCCCGCTGAATCTCATGTTCTTCACAGTCAGCGACCACGGCAGATGGCTCCCGCTGCCATCCTCCTCGTCGACGGTGATCGCCTTGGTGTATGTCAGCGATCTCAGCGGGAAGTAGACCCCGGCGATCACTATCACGACATCGTGTATAGACCTGGCTATGAGCTTCACATTCTTCGACGCGTTCGGCAGCCCGTCAAAGAGGTTGGGGCCGGGCGGTATCTGCCCGGTGTTATAGAGATTTTCAGTTTCAGGCATTTATAACCACCTCACTCAGCGACTTTATCAGACCAGTGGCCGACGTACATCGTTGTCTCCCACCTCAGGATGTGCCCGACCGGCTGAATCCACATCTGGATCTTCGCGGCGTTTCTGTCCAGCGGGTTCGGCGTCACTGCGATCTTGTAATCGTCGAGCACGCTCTTCTCTGCGAGCCCGGCCAGCCAGAGCTCCATCGAAGCCTGCACTCTCTTCAGGTTCGTCCACGTCCTCTTCGCATGATAGAACGCGGAGACCGTTATGTCGAGCTGCTGTATGCAGTGTGAAATCGTAGCCATGTCCACCAGCAGCTTGAATACATCGCTGGCGTGGCTTGTGTCCTTGTTCGTCGAGATCCCGACGTAAGGTCTGACGCCCTGGCCGACTTCGGCGACACCGGAGACGGATGCGATGCCCTGATCCTTCACGAGCACGTCGAGACCGCACTTGTTCAGTAGCTCTCTATGACTGTCGTTGAACTGCCAGAGCAGCCCGCCCGCAGAGCTGAGCGCGTTGATCGGCTCGGCTATGCTGCTGCCTAGCTGGAGCGAGGCCTGCTTTCCAGCCACAGCTCCGACGATCAGGTCGCCGTTCGCGTTGTAGTAGTTCGCTCCGATCGTCAGCCACGGGTTGTTGTACGACATTCCGAGCTGCGTGGCTGCGTCTATGTCATACCCTCCCTCTGTGGCAGACAGGTACGGGATCGCCACGAAGCACTGGCACGGCCTGAATCTATCGGCCATCTCGTTCGCATACCCGCTGAGCCTGGCCACGAGGTCGTATGACCCCTCCTCGACCTCGTGCTGTGTGATGCAGCACGTGTTCGGGTACACTCCGGGCGGCAGGTTCAGGGCCTGCTCGAACGCGAGCTCCCAGTCACCATACGTGATCGGGCTACCATCTGCACCACCGGTCAGCTCAAGCGTCACGCCGTACTTGGGCAGCCTAGTCTCTCCGACAACGCCGACGTATCTGACGTAGGGCGAGTAGCCCATCCGGGCCTCCATCTCCATGACGGTGTCTATATTGTTGTACGTCGCTATGTGCAGCCCGCCATAATACAGCGAGACTTTTCTCGTTGTGTACTTCAGTATCGCCTTGATCTGGTCTGTGGTCTTCGGCTCCTCTCCAGTGTAGAAAGTCAGCGTCCCGTTCTGCTTGTCCAGGTAGACATTCCCGGCACCATGCCCCTCCTGGCTGTATACGATCGTCTTCGAGACTCCGCCGACGGTCACCATGTTGTACGGCGACTCCAGGTAATCGTCGTACTTCAGATGATACGGCCCGGCAGAACCATCCCCTGCGAACGTCTCTGTATCGGTCGCCTTCAGGTCGCCCTTCTCGATCTTCAGCGAGAGGCTGTTGCCCCAGTTGCCGTCAGAGGTCGCCCAGAAACGGCCTACTGCTGTGCTGCCGCTGGAGACGGCTGTGGCGTCGACATACGCCTTGCTGTACCCCTTCCCCATCACGCGGATAAGGTACAGCATGTTGCACCCTTCTCTCAGCGCCAGCTTGGCCTGGTCAACGAGTTTGCCACTTCCGAACGTCATCGACACCTCGGACTCGGTGGCGAACCCGATCGGTCGCATCCCAGGTCCACGGTCGGCTGTGCCTATTATCAGACAGATACCACGCCCGACGAACGGACTCACCCGCCCGACCGGCTCGATATCCATCACGTGATGTACATACTTCGACGGATCTCCAAGTCTCATAACCCCACTCCCCTACCTGGATGATCAGACTTCGAGCTCGATGATCGTATTCACTGGATCGAGCCCTGCTTTCTTCTTCTCGCTAGCGAGTTCTATGTACCTCTCCTGCGAGATGTACCCGCGCCTGTAGAAGTCTATCAGTCGCATCTTCATTCTCACTTTCTTATCCTCCTTCTTTCGCGCCATGTAGATCACTCTCATTACTCGTCCCATGTAGATCACTCTCATTACTCGTCGCTAGCTTCCCCATGCAGGTCTCTCAGCACGGCGTCTTCAGATCCGACCCGCGCGTCGTACCTGAGGAATTCACCAACCTGCTCAGTCCACGTCAGCAAATATTCAAATTTCATGTCAGCAGTAGCGCTAAAAACGTTTTGCGATACCGCCGGATCGTATTCTGTAGTGCTGTACGTCCCACCGGCTATCTCAACGAACCTTATCCTGTCCGACTCAAGCGTGTACTCGCTTGCGTTCGCAAGTACGTGTGTCAGCAGCTGCGTCATTATGCTGTCTCGCTCCAGCCTCGATCTAGCCCTGACGGTCACGTACACGGTGGCGAACATCGTCGCACCGAAGACCTCCTCATAATAACCGTCCTCGATGCGGTACGACTCGATCGGGCCGTGCGACCCTCGGAACCCGGCGGTGCAGGAGACGAACCCGACAGCAACATGCGGATACACTGGCCGGTTGATCACCTCTCCGGCCTTGAACTTCGTGATCTCTACCTGCTTGGCATCGACCACAAAGCTGTTCGGGATCAGATCGTAGATCTTCTGCACCACGTCGGACGAGATCATCGTCACACCTGCTTCGTCCTGAACACGGGCATCTTCTTCGGACCAGCACCCTCCCGGACAGCCAGCTCTATTGCGGCCATCGCCGCTGCCCGGAGCTGGTCAAGCGCCTCGATCGTGCGGTTGACGACAGACTGTGCCGGGCGCATCTCGCCAGTCCGCTCGTCGATCTGCACCGGCAGGTCGTTGATCGCGTGGTCAGCATACGAGAGATACGCCAGGTAGGCAGCGTACCGCATCACGGCTTCATCGAACAGGCTTGCAGAAACGTTGCCGCCAACGAGAGTCCTCACGTACACGGTCGCCGACTGTATGTGCAGATCGATCGTGTCGGTCTGAAACTCGTGCTCCTCCATGTTCAGGCATTTCAGTACTGCCTGCTTGGTAACGGTCATTTCAGCTCCTCCAGATACGAGTCCATCATCTCGTCTATTGCGTGCGTCGGCACGATCCGGCTGGCCTGGTTCGGCGGTCTGATATCCCACGCCTGCGGCGTCAGCTCCTCGATGTGTCTGTAGATCGTGTCACGCACATCAGAGACCAGCATCGTCTTGAATCCATAGCTCTTCTCCACCGGCCCCTTGATCGGACAGTTCATCTCGTACTTCTGTGCGATAGCTCTCTGCACCACCGCTCTCATCATGTGCAGCAGGTCGTTCACTCTGATGATCCTGGCCGACACACCGTGCCCCTGCTCGATCGTCTTCAGCATGACGGTATCGGTCGGGTACGCTTTGTCCATCGTCTTCTGCATCACGGTCTCGATACTGTGCTGCCTATCGATCGTCTTCAGCACCCTGGTGTCTGCGTCAACGCTGCTGCTGCCGACAATC
>JAKPCO010000004.1 GCA_029553285.1 Methanobacteriota archaeon | reverse complement strand
TTTGGTTTTGGAGCATTTATTGATCGCAAATCTAACGATAACGAATCAAATACTTCTAATATTAACTTAATATCGTATAATCTTGTATCCCATCTCTTAATCATGTTATTTGCTTGTTTTATGGTATATTAAAATTTATCTAAATTTAACTTTGGAATACAGCATATTCTAATATTAGCATATTAGACACACCCCGTAAGACTATATTTTTATTCAATCCCAAATCAGCCTCGAGGCAGCGCGCCCGCCTGCGATGATGTGGAATGCCACTGTGACCATCCTGTCCATGAACGCTATCGAGAGGCCTGTTGATGCCAGGATACCCTGGGAGGCGAGCAGCGCTGCCATGCCGCCCTCGACAAGCCCCAGTCCTGAGATGCTCACAGGTATGAGAGATAGAGCGCTGACGAGCGGCAGCAGGAGAAACAGCATCTGAAGCGACGGCTCCTGGCCCACCGAGATCGCCAGGATGTACACCCTCAGGGCGTGTGTGACCCATGCGATGACGGTCAGGAGGACGGATCTGCTCATCAGGAGCCTGATATCATCCACGGCGGAGAGGGCCTCGAAAAAGATGGCTATCGGGGCCAGCCGATCCGGGCCTCTCAGCCTCCCGGCCATCGCTCTCCTGAAGCGCAGGACCGCCGCGGAGCTCAGAGCCACGACCGCGAGCATCAGCGTGACTGCAGTCACCCCCTCACGGAAGAAGAGGATCAGCCCACATGCACCGAGGATGAGGATCGTGAGGATATCGGAGAGCCTGTCCAGGACTACAGATGCGAGCCCTCTGCTCATCTCGACCTCATCTCTCACAAGAAGAGGGCGCGAGAGCTCCCCGATCCTAGCCGGCGTGATGTCAGAGAGTATCATCCCGCCTGCGAACGCCTGGTATGCCGATCTCAGGGGTATATCCCCACCCATATCGTGGAGTATCAGCCTCCATCTCGTCGAGAGAATGAGAAACGTGATGGAGTAGACCGAGACGGCAATCAGAACACAATCAGGCCTTGCGGATATGATCGTACGTGCCACCTCCGCAGGCCCGAGCCTGTGGAGCAGGATCGCTACAAGCAGCAGGCCGAAAGCGAGCCTGAGGATCTTTCTGAAGCGCATCTCATCTCTTCTGTAAGTATTCTATAGTATCAGGATTTCGTCAGGAGGTGCACCCGCCTGATCAGATATCCATCACTGTAGAGCGCGATCTCCACCCTGGATCTGTTTCTCAGCTCCTTGGAGCTGAGGTTCAACGACCAGATCGATTCTCCATCGAGAGCGAACTGGTGGCTGCTCAGGGCGAGCCCATCAGCGATGATATCCAGCCTGTAGGTGTCCTTCCCGGCGTGGTTAGCAACGACGGCCCTCACATCTGACATCTCGGAGCATGATGGCACCTCTCCATTCCGATCTGTGAGGTAAAGTTCGACAGGCCTTTCCTGCTCCATGCTCAGAGCGATCGCGATCGCCATGACCAGAATCAGTATCAGAACTGCCCGTTTGACACCGATCCTGATCTCCGGAAGCTTCAAATCGTATGCGTCCTCCTCTCCCTGTCTTCTCAGCATGGAGACAATCATGAAGACTGCAGTTGCACTGGCAATGTGGATTATAAGCCGCGAATTCCAGAGGCTCATGCCCAGCGCATCAATACCCACGGCAAGCATGCACACCAGAGATACGTTCAACCCTAGGCTCATCACCAGGCGCTCGATGGGATCGAGGTCATCCTTGTGTGGGAACAGAGCCACCGAAAGTGCATACCCTGGGATGATCAGGACGATCGGAAATGCAATCAACGGGACGCCGAGGTACGCGCCTGCAGCTCCGATGAACAGCAGCATAAATGTCAGAGCTGCATCCCTTGGAATCTCTTTCACATACATCGGGCACTTCCTATCCATTGTAAATCCAGGCCTCTCCGTTATCGTATATCCTAGATGTCCTCCTTTCAAGCTTCTCGATCTCATCCTCTCTCAGTGGCTTCTTCTCCTGGAGCAGCCATTCACCGAATTCAGCGTACCTCATCATCCTCTCGCGGACCAGAACAAAGTCACTGCAATCTTTGAACCTGTCTGGGTCCAGCATCTCTCTCGAAGATAGGCTTTTTCGCTCCAGCAGATCTATTGAGAGATCTGAAGTGATATTCTCGAGCTGTAGAGATGCATATCCCACATATCTGTCTGTGTGCAGCATGCCCTCTGCTCTGTGATCTCTTAGATAATCGAGCGCCATGATTTCCGTCTCTGGATGGTATATAACAGACGCCCTGGCATCATATCTCGGATCGCTCTTTGGGAACTCCTGCCCCCAGAAAACGGTTGATGGAAACGCCACAACCAGGCTGAAAAGACATATCAGAGCCATTATGATGGCTCCACACTTCACATTCAGCCTCCGGACCAGAGATACAAAGCCGTAAGCGCTGATCAGAGCCAGCGGTGGGTATATGAACTCTATGAACCTGAGCGGGTCCTCGAAATAATACAGCTTCAGCATGCTGCCCAAAAACAGCACCGTCACACCACCGGACCACGCCAGAAACGGCAAACCATTGGTGTTCATGAACCCCCTCAGGCCGACAAGGGCGAGGATTATCATCATCAGACCGTTAGCATAGAAGATGGGCGGATAGCTCAGAACGAAGAAGGACCTTCCAAGAAGAAAGTTCAAAACCAGAGCTCCGGAGACAACGCTGAGGGCGATCAATCCGTAATAGATGGGCATCGAGAGGGTCTGGAGGCGATGGGCGTGTGCTCTGAGCTGTATGATGCGATTGTTCAAAAAACTGAGTGATACGTATACCGAGATCAGAATCATGAATACCACAACAACTGGATCTCCAGGGATTGCTGCAGGAAGAAGCCTGTCCATTGTGCCGATCACCAGTCTGTATATGCTCGGCAGTCTCATGTTCCACCAGATGAGGGGGATCGCGAAAGCGAATAATGAGAGTGATAGAGCCCTGATGGAGTCTTTACCGCTTCTTGACACGAAGAGCAGATACGCAATGGCGAATGAGTTGATCCAGACAACGAAGATCATTGAGGTCAAATGGTGCGTGAGCGCGAGACAGCTTATGATTATGAGAGCGGCCGGAAGGTGGCGGGTGCTGCAAAAAGCTCTGTATGACAGGTAGAAAGCGACCAGCGCCATGGGGATGCCGAGAGATTCAGTTGCTGCCTGGGATATCCAGTGTATGTATGCGGTGCCAACTGAGAGAAGCAGTCCGGTTGCTATGGCGATCCTGCTGTCAAAGAACTCCCTCGCGAGGAGGTACAGGGCTAAAATGCCAGCTGCGCTGAACGCGGGGATCAGAAACTTCTGGATAAGCATGGCTTCTGTGTGCATGTATTCCGACGCGGCCGCTATCAGAGTGTGGAGCGCAGGCTGCTGGTCGGGATAGTATGCAGGTGAGAGAGAACCGCTCTTCATAATTTTGAGTATCATCGAGTACTCAAACCACGGATCGCCCCACGTGAGATACTCGAAGCGGAATGCCAGCACGAGGGACGACTGAATGCTGCAGAGGGCAAGGCCAACCGGACTTTCTGTCACCCAGGTGCGATACACCAGAATCGAGTAGCAAGCTGCGAAGAGGGTCACAGCCAGTATGTTAATCCTGCTCAGGGCGAGCCCGAGGAGCCCTCCGAGAAAAAGCATGATCTCAAGTTCATGATCGCCCCTCTGTAGATATCTCATGCTCCCATCCTGGTGCGTCTGACCGTTCAAATCCTTAACGCATACTTGATAAAACTATTTTGCAGATCCGACTCTCACATCATCGTCAACGCTAGCGTGACCACCCCCATGGATATGCAGAACCAGGAGAAGCTGATCTCCCTTGCGAACCTGATCAGGATATCCATCGTCGCATACCCTGTGATGAACGATGAAGCGAGCATTGCTGCTCCGGGAAGCGATTGAATCGATACCTGGGATCCTGCGATGCAGTCGAGCGCGATCGCGCCGAGGACAGCGGGCACGCTTATGATGAATGATATGAGGAGAGCTTCATCCTGCTTCACTCCCCGCATCAGCATCACAGTGAGAGTCGTGCCGGATCTCGATACGCCGGGAAGTATCGAGAAGCCCTGCGCCAGCCCCAGGATGGCCATCTCCTTCGTGGTGATATCCTCCATGCCTCTGGTGGATGAGCCGCGAAGCCTGAGCATCAGTCCTGTAAGTATGAGGAGAGAGCCTATGAGCAGCGTCGCCTGCTCGCCTCCTGTGAACCCCTCCCTGAAGAGCATGTAAAGGGGTATGCCTGTAACCCCTGTGCAGAGCGTGGCGATGATCACTGTCCTCATGAGCTTTGACTTCATGTTCATCCCCATCAGCTCACGCCTGAACCTCACGATCACCGCGAGCATCGTGCCTGTGTGCAGGAATATCGAGCATGAGAGGGCTTCAGATGGGCTCATCCCCAGCCAGTTGATCATCGTCAGCATCGTCTGGCCCTCGCTGCTCACCGGCAGCCATTCGGTGATCCCCTGGAGCGCGCCCAGAACCAGAGCCTGAAATGCATCCATCCCAGCACCGGTCTGCTGCAGGGTATATCACAGTTTTGGGGAAGATTTTTAATTGCGCCCTCTCCTTCACCCACTGGTGATGCTCTGATCTCCGATCTGATCCTCGCAGCATCTGCGCTCCTCCTCACAACCACATGCGGTCTGCCGTTTCTGCGGAGCTGCAGGGGACGCGCGCTGACGAGGCTCTCGCTCTCCTTCGCCCTGGGATGCGTGCTTCTCATCACCTCAGGAATCGCTGGCGGTCTTATCGGAGTCGATCCCGTGATCCCGCAGGCATCCCTGCTGATCATCTGCGCCGCAGCGTGTGCACATGAGCTCAAACATCTGGATATCGGGCGGCTCGATCGTGATGACATCATCGTGATCGGGATTGCATCACTCTATCTGATCACCGGAGTCATCTTCTTCGATCGGATAGCGATGTGGATGAGCGGGGACGCGGTGGCGCACGCGGAGCTGATTCGAACGCTGCTCGATGGGGGGAAGCTCCCTCTGGGCCTGCCGCGGGTCGGAAGTTACTGGGAGTACTACCCGAAGGGCTTTCACCACTACGCTTACCTCTGGGCCAGGGTATTCCCTCTTCTGGATGTGATACAGGTCCTTCCGGTTGTGATCACATCCGTCACGCCGCTCCTTCTCTACTCGATCGTGAGGGAGATGAGAGCTGAGGCAGCGATGCATGCGGCTGTGCTCGCGACGTTCCTCTTTCCGGCGCACTACAGCCATCTCATCTGGGGAGGCTATCCGACAGCGACCGCGGAGATGCTTCTTGTCGCGTCGGTTCTATCCTGGATTGCTGAGATGCGGGCTCTGCCCGTCATGCTTCTGGGCGCGCTACTCGCACACGCGCGGGTGCTCGCCATCGCGATCGCCGTCCTGATATCCTGGGCTGCGGCCGCGAACCTCCGGCGGCTCAGGGTGGTCCATCAGCAGCTCCTGGTCCTCGCTGCCGCGGCGGCAGTGGCCCTTTACCTCATACCGCACCCTCCGGATTACCTGATATCAGTGTTCAGAGACAGGATCCAGGCGAGCGATTTTGTCGCCCGCTGGTACCCGGCGATCCTGGCGCTTCTGGGCTCTGTCATCGCGCTCCTGAGGGATGATCGTCTGGATCGGATGGCTCTTTCGTGGGCTGCTGCTCTGATCGCGGTGGTTCTCCTTGCGGATTCCGGACCGCTGAGCTTCATCGGCACCCCCGACAGGCTTCTTCTGGAGCTGTACCTGCCGCTGAGCATCCTGGGTGCGCTGGCGCTTGCGCGGATTGATGGTGATCTCAGGCTCAGACGGGCGCTTCTTCTCGCCATGCTCGTTCTCGGCATCATCTCGATGATGGTCGTGCTGGAGAGCTACGCCGGATCCTGGGGGATGCCGCGCGAGGATTACGATGCCATCATGTGGATAAAGGCGCAGAACCTGAGCGATGCGGTGGTCGTGAACCTCGACGAGACGGGTGCCTGGATATACCCCATCACAGGCATCAGGGTCGCGAGGGGGAGGTTCACGGGGGGTTTCAGCTACTCCCTGCCGGGTATGGTGATCGAAGATCCGAACGATCCTGCAGTTTTAAAGGCCATTGGAAATCTCGGGCGCAGGAATGTGCTCGTCTACGTCTCGAGCGTCTCCATCAGGAGTCCGGGGTATCTGCCGCCGTTTGCGGAGCATCACGGAGCATATCCAAAAGTGAACATGAGCTTCTCGCCGGAGCATTACGATCTCATCTACGACAGGGGCGCCAGGATCTACAGGTTCCGCTGAGGGCCTCTTCTGATACATCGATGCCCTCTCCATGCTCCTCTGAAATCCCGCATCTTCGGGTATCTGGCTGGGGGGATACGTGGCGCATTTCAAGAGCAAAACATCGAAACTTTGATATGTTTTAAAAATAGGCAACAATCGAGCAGGATGGAGGAAGTGCTTTACATCAGCGTTCCTGTCAGCGTTGCAGCGGCATGGATAGCGACGCGGAAGTGGATCTGCAAGGCTCCCGAGGTCGGTCTTCTCGGATGGGACATGCACAAGCCCGGGCGGCCGAAGGTGCCGGAGAT
>JAKPCO010000095.1 GCA_029553285.1 Methanobacteriota archaeon | reverse complement strand
ATGGAGCTCGTCGACGCGTTCTCGTGATCTTTCGCCGTAGTTGGGTCTCTCGAGCACTGTGATGCGCCTCCTGTCAGCTGCAATATCGAGCTGGAGATCGATGTACATTTCATCGATCTTGTGAAGGAGCTCAGACTTCACACTCTCGAGGTCATGCTGGGTGACCAGGGGCAGTAAGGGGATCTCATGTCCTGAATCTGAAGGTTCCGCCACCCTGGAAGTCCCCAGGTCCTGGGGGGCGTGCTCAACAGGGTTCTCTGCATTCCGGATCGGATGAGTCGGTGTTTCTCGCTCAGATGTATGTGTTCCCTCGAGCTCTTCGATTCTCTGTTTCAAATCAGCGATTTCAGCAACAAGAGGTGCAATCGCTTGCTGAATCAGCATCTGAAGCTGTGTAGCTGTCAGGACGATAGGCTGCTCATCAGACTGTGCATTACTGACGTATGGGAAATTTGATATACCATCAGATTCAATCTTGACCTCGTTTATCATATTGGGTCAAAACCAGTCAGTGCGCACAAGAGATAAAAACTTTGCCACTGGCTGGATGATAAACGTCTGAGGAGGTCTGGGGCGCTGGTGCTATCAACACCAGCACCTTTCAGCCCTTATTCACTTCTGCATAGCTTCTAAGTCTTCTCAGCATGAGTAATACCCGCATAACACATGAATATTCATGGTCAATTATACCCCGAGGCGTATGTGGTCTTCGCACAGCCTCCATGCAAGCCGCCTTTCGGCTTCGCCGAAGGCGGTTCCGCGGGGACCGCGATCTTTCTGGTCGGCTCCTTGGTGAACACAAAGTCGGGGAACCGCCGTTTGAGCAGCCTTACGACAGTCGATTTCCCGGCGCCGTCGAGGCCCCGAGGGCTACTAGGCGCCGGAGCAGCCGGATGTGTCATTTTTCTGGCCAAAGTTCCACGAGCGGGAATCTATAGGGCCCTCCGTAGGCGTTGAGGTAGAGAAGATCCGACGAATCCGAATACCGTGCCTTTTCATTGTGAAGCCGTATGAGCTCGCGGTAGAGGTCTCGCTGTACGGTCAGCTCTCGCGGTACATTGAGGCATGTGCAGGTGTCCAGCATTGCTACTGTGGCATACGCCATGCCGACGAGTATGCCCTCCATGTACCACGACTCGGCCTCCTCTCGCTTTTCGGGATTGAGGCTTGCGAAATGGTGTCCGGTCGCCTCGGGGAAGATTCGGAACATTGAGTCGTTTTCTCCCTCCCAGGTTACCACCATTTCTAGGGCACCTGAGGTTGAACATAGCATGCACAGGACTCCCAGGCTTATAAGCAACTTCTTCATGTCCTATCACCTCCGATTCGGATTGGTGTAACTACGGCTTTAAACATCAACGGTCCAGACATGGGCGCAGAGCGCGGGTATCTCAACTCGAGAGGTCGAGGATCTGATTTTTGATGAGTGGCTACAATCGGCCCGAGAGCCGACTCACCGACCTCCCCGCCTCTGTCGTGCCTACGAGGCCGGGCAGACTACCTGGCGACCATCGAAGACGGGGGAAATGAGCACGCGGAGACCCTTTTGGCCTCGGAGCATTTATATAGTCCCCCGCGGAGGGGGAGGGGGTGAGATATGATGAATGTAGACATCATGAATGTAGAATACGTCTCAACCCCGTCCCCTGAGTTCCTCGAGCTCGTCGATGAGCTTGGCTGGACAGAGTACAGCCCCGACGAGAAGGGGGGGCGTATGGTTCCGACTGAGGATCGAGCCGCGGCCCAAGTACGAGGGTAAGCCCGAAGACCATGAGGCGATCGCCCATCATATCCTCAATATCGTCCCGATCCGGACGATCCAGACCGAGGGCGTGATGTACTACTACAAGGACGGGAGGTACCGTCCGGGCGCGGAGAAGGTCGTTGAGACAGAGCTCCACCGGGACTTCCGGAAGGTGAGCAGACAGTTCATTGACAGCGTTCTGAATAAGATCCAGGCCAATACTAGCGTCTTCCTGAGTGAGATAGGCGGGCCGTACTTCGATCCCGACCTCAACGTGATCAATATGCGGAACGGTTTGTTCAATTGGCGCACCGATGAGTTCAAGCGGCACACACCTGATTATCCCTCGGTCGTGCAGATCCCTATCAGATACAATCCAGAGGCAGAATGCCCGCGGATCATGAAGATGCTCTCTGAGATCTTGAAGCCCGAGGATGTCACAAAGTTTCTCGAGTTCTCCGCGTACTGTTTGTACAGAGCACACCCGATCCAGAAGATGCTGCTTCTCTTCGGTCCCTCCGGGACCGGGAAGTCGACGCTCATAAAGCTTCTGAGGCATCTCGTGGGCGAGGAGAATTGTGCCGAGGTCCCGATACACAAGATGTACAAAGAGTTCGCGGTCGCGACGATGAGGGGGAAGCTGCTGAATGCCGTGAGCGATCTCTCCTCGCGTGATATCCGAGAGCTTGCGGAGTTCAAGAAGCTCACATCGGGGAGGGATATCGTGGGGGCGCGGCATCTCTATGAAGACTATTTTGTGTTTGTGAACTACGCGAAGACTGTAGTATCTCGATAGTTCCGATAGGGATCCTATAGGATCTAAAGAAAGCCTCATATCTCCACACACTAAATTATATTCATGCGAGCCAGGTGTCTCATTCTGGTCCTGATGCTTGTATCAGCAGCAGAATGCCAGCAGACAGCAGAAGACTGGATCAACAAAGGTACAGATTTTGCTATGGAGGGCAAATTTGAAGACGCACTCAGGTGCTTTGATGAAGCCATCCGGCTGAAACCTGACGATGCAGTGGCATGGAACAACAAAGGCGCTGCTCTCGATGACCTCGGCAGGTACGATGAGGCGTTAGAATGCTTCAACGAATCCATCCGGCTGAAACCTGATTATGTAGAGGCATGGTACAACAAAGGCCTCGCTCTCGCTGGCCTCGGCAGGTACGATGAGGCGTTAGAATGCTTCAACGAGGCTATCAGGCTGAAACCTGATTATGCAGAGGCATGGTACAACAAAGGCCTCGCTCTCGCTGGCCTCGGCAGGTACGAAGAAGCGTTAGAATGCTTCAACGAGGCTATCAGGCTGAAACCTGATTTAGCAGAGGCATGGAACAGCAAAGGCCTCGCTCTCGCTGGCCTCGGCCGGTATGAAGAAGCGTTAGAATGCTTCAACGAGGCTATCAGGCTGAAACCGGATTATGCAGAGGCATGGAACAACAAAGGCGTTGCTCTCTATTACCTCGGCCGGTATGAAGAAGCGTTAGAATGCTTCAACGAATCCATCCGGCTGAAACCTGATTATGTAGAGGCATGGAACAGCAAAGGCGCTGCTCTCGTTGACCTCGGCCGGTATGAAGAAGCGTTAGAATGCTGCAACGAATCCATCAGGCTGAAACCTGA
>JAKPCO010000093.1 GCA_029553285.1 Methanobacteriota archaeon | reverse complement strand
GGCGAGCACTGGACCCCGCGCATCGTCAAAGTCATCCGCCTGGAATCCTACGAGGACGCGCTCAACAACCTGACCTTCGATGAAACAGGCGGCCAGCAGGCGCTGAAACTCTTTGGGGAGGAGTACCTGCTTTCGTACATGCTCAAGTGGGAGACGCGCAAAAGCGCAACCCTGCTCAACGTGGAGAAGTTGCAGTCCCCGTTCTCCTACCAGCTCCACATCCACCGCGACGGCGAAACCCGCGCCCGGTCCGTGGACCTGCCCGAAACCTTCGCCTACCTGCTGGGGCTGGACGTGCAGACGCGCAAGGTTTATGACGACGGTGGGCGACGCTATGTGGTGTATCGCGGTGCCTTGCGCAACGGCCGCACTGTCGCCGTGCTCTGGCGCGAGACCAAAGGCTGGACGGCGGAAGACTACCGGCGCGACGCCGCCTTCGTGGCCGAACAGAAACTGGCCGAAGGGTCGGATGAAATCTTCGTCAACGGCGATTCGCTCATCCCCGGCGCGCGATCGCTCGACCCCATCTTCAAGGAACGCATGTTTGCGGGGGTGGAGGCATAAATGGCGGACGTATTATTCAAGAAGGTAGATTACACCCTCAAGAAACTCATCGAGGACATCCACGTGGGCGAGATCGGCTTGCCCGATATTCAGCGCCCCTTTGTCTGGCCGCGCAGTAAGGTGCGCGACTTGTTCGATTCCATGTACCGCGGCTTTCCGATTGGATACTTGCTCTTTTGGGAGAATGGTTATGCTGAGACGCATCGCACAATCGGAATAGACGGCAAGCAAAAAACGCCTCGCTTGCTGATCGTGGATGGGCAGCAACGCCTGACCTCGATCTACGCTGTTCTCAAGGGTGTCCCGGTGGTGAATGAAAAATTTCATACTGAGAACATCCGCATTGCCTTTCATCCTCTTGAAGAAAAGTTCGAAGTATCGAATTCTGCTATCGAAAGAGACGTAGAATGGATTCCCGATGTGAGCGTGTTATGGAAACCGGAGACCAGCGCTTATACCTTTATCCAGGACTTTTTGAACCGGTTGAAAGCGCGACGTTCTGTTTCTTCTGAGGAAGAAAAGAGAATACCGGTCGCCATTGATCGGCTGGTCAAGTTGCAGGATTACCCGATTACGGCGCTGGAAGTGTCCTATTCGGTGGATGAAGACCAGGTGGCGGAAAT
>JAKPCO010000081.1 GCA_029553285.1 Methanobacteriota archaeon | reverse complement strand
CCGTGAACTTCAAACGCAAGGATAAGAAACCTGGAAGCCTGCGATGGACAAGAGCTATAGAATGCTGGAACAACTTCTGTAAAATGTTTATGTTCTACTACAACGTCGCGAGGAGGTAATAATGTTATTCGGACAGGTCCTAATGATATACCGAAAACTTTATATTCGACTCAAGACTAAGTGTTAAACGGCAAAAGTCGAACTCGACACCCTCTTCTCATTGCTACTCCCTTCTACACCCTCCCGACTTTTGCCACCCCCTTAGTTTCCAGTGCTTGCCGGATGCCTCTGCCCTGATCTGCTCAGCAGTCCCAGCGTGGGATTATCGGACTGGAATCATGCTGAAACATTTGTCACCTGCGCCGTCTCCTCGCGGCCCGGAGACCGGATCTCCGTCTCAGACCGCCGGTGCGAATCACGCGATTCGCTGCGATGAGGATCAAAGCAAGGAGCGCAGCCGCTGCGATCCATGTGATGAATGAACTGCCTCTGGAGATTCTCACAGGGAAGGTCAGACGCTCCATCCCCTCATCGTGGTTTATCAGGCATGAGATCCGGTACTGATCGAGGCTGGCATTCCTCTCCACATCCGCCCACACATTCACAAGAGCCGGCTCGCCGGGCATCAGATCTCCAACCCATACGGTCGGCTGTGACGATCGAATGGGGCTTGATGCGATAAGCCTCACCGTGCAGTTCCTCACCGGCCATGGCGACTGGTTTTTTATGACTATCTCCAGGCTCCTGTTGGAGCCGGCCCGGAGCTCTCCATCAATATGAAGCACCCTGAGCCTTTCGCTCCTGCGAACCTCCAGAGGTATGCTCCTGTTCGCATTTCCAGGAACGTACAGCTGTACCGGCTTTCCTTTTGAGATCTTGGCATCTATCTGATGCTCGTAAGTGACATTCACGTTCAGTATGCAGCCAGATGCGTTGAAATCCACGATCACAGGAAACTCGAGAACTGCATGGGATCCTGCCGGCAGCAGGGGCATGCTTCTCCTCTGGACGACCGGCCACAATGCTCCATCAGATGATACCTCCACAACCACATTCAGAGCATCCGCGGCTTTCATCTCCTCCCTCATCTCCCCCTCCGGATCCTCGGAACCTGAGAAGCCTGTGGGGATGAGAGCCTCGAGCCTGCCATCGTTTGCAACGAGGAGTTTCAGGATAGAAGGCATTCCAGCATCGATAACAGGATTCACAGCCGAGACCTGTATATCAGGAGAGCCAGCAGCCTTGTAGCAGTCATCTGCAAAGAGCATGAACTCCTGAGATGATACACAGGGTATGAGAATCAACGCAACGACCAGCAGGTAGCGGAGCATCCTGGTTGTATAGACGGCATGTACATATAAGATTCACTCAGACGGTTGAGTCTCATGTAGGCGCACTTCTCTGTGATACAGCGGTGCTTGCAAAGAACACAGCGGAGGCTATGATTATGGTCGTCGCCCCGGACGGGAGATCAAAAGCATATGAGACCAGAAGGCCTGAGGTCACAAATATCATGCCCAGGACGACCGATAGCGCGATTATCTTCCTGAGATCGCAGAGATGCTGCCTGCTTATGGCGGCCGGTATCGTGAGCATGGCTATCACCATTATTATCCCCACCATCTTTATCAGCATCACAACAGTGAACGCCACCATGCAGAGAAGCAGCATCTTCAGTCTGCTCACCGGCAGGCCCAGAGCCTCTCCGTAATGCGGATCGAACGAGAGTATCAGGAACTCCTTGTAAAGCGCGAGTGCCAGCAGTGTGATGACCACCGTCAGTACGATCATTATCCTGACATCGATCCAGGAGACCGCGAGTATGTTTCCGAAGAGGTAGTCGAAGAGGTCTCTGGAGTAACCGGTGCTCATGCTCATGAGGAGCACGCCGAGCGCCATTCCCATCGCGAGGAAGACGCCTATCGCGGTGTCCTCAGATACCTTCGATCTGCTCACCGCAGCGATGCCCGCGGCGGAAAGAACAGCCGCTACGAGGGCGAGGATGAAGGGATCGACCCCCAGGAGGTATCCCAGGCCGATGCCTCCGAAGGCAGCATGTGCGACACCATCACCGATGAATACTATCCTGTTCAGAACTATGTACACACCAACAACCCCGCAGAGCACGGAGAGCATCAGCCCCGCGACCAGGGCGGTCTTCATGAACTCATACTGCATCATCTCTTCTACCAGGGCGTTCATGGTATCACCTGTGCTCCCTCAAAACCCTGTGCGGAATCCCATGCGCGATCATATCGACTATTGGGCATCCATACGCCTGGGCGAGATCCTCCTCCGTGAGCTCCTTGGACCCATGGTAGTAAAGCCTCTGGTTCAAACACGCAACCTTCTCGACATGCGCTGAGATGGCGGAGAGATCGTGCGATACCATTATTATGGCCATTCTGCTGTTGAGCTGCTTTAACAGATCGTAGAACTCCCTCTGCTGCGCGACATCCACACCAGCGGTCGGCTCATCAAGCAGAAGCAGCTTCGGATCAGATACGATCGCCCTGGCGACGAAGGCCCTCTGCTGCTCGCCTCCTGAGAGAGCCCCGATCTCACGATCAGCCAGCCCCAACATGCCGACGGCGTCGAGCGCGCTCCTTGCAGCCTCCATATCCTCTGTTCTGTACCGCCTGAGGATGCCCACTCGCGGGTACCTTCCCATGAGAACGACATCAAGGACTTTTACAGGAAATCTCTGATCGAAGATGCTGTGCTGCGGCAGATAGCCGACCAGAGGTCTTGCAGCGACAGGATCCCTGCCGAAGACCCTGATCCGGCCGGAGGAGGGCTTCACGAGCCCGAGGATCGCCTTGAGAAGCGTTGATTTACCGCCGCCGTTCGGTCCTATAAGTCCCAGAAAATCCCTCTCCTCCACCTCCAGCCAGACATCCTCCAGCACGATCCTGCCATCAAGCCTGACTGTGAGACCCTCAATAGAGACCGCCGACATCATACTCCAATCGATTCCGCTATGAGATCTCCTGCAGCTCTCATGTTATTTATATAATCACCTGCCAGGGGATCGATCTCCACGATTTGACATCCAGCCTCGGATGCGATCACCTCTGCCATCTTCGGGTTGAACTCCGGCTCGACGAGTATCGCCTTTATGTCGTTATCCTTCACAGTTTTTACTATGTAGCCGATGCGCCTCGGCCCGGGCTCCCTCTCCCCCTCCTCTATCGCAACCTGCACCAGACCGTAATCCCTGGCGAGGTAGCTCCATGCGGGATGATCCACGACGAAGATGCGGCCCTCTGCGCTGGCCAGCCTGCTCCTGAGATATTCATCGAGACCTCTGAGCTCCTTTATGTACGCATCTCTGTTATTCTCGTAGAACTCCCTGCCCTCAGGGTCCACCTCGATCAAAGCCCTGCAGATGTTTTCAACCTGGATCTCAGCAGACCGGGGCGAGAGCCAGATGTGGGGGTCTGGGGTGCCGTTAAGATAAATCAGCTCGACGCCCTCTGAGGCGTCAACGACCTTAAGCCCCTCCGATGAGAATCTGTCCAGCCACAGCTCCAGACCAGCGCCGTTCTTCACATAGAGGTCCGCGCTCTCAACACGCTTCATCTGCGCCGGTGTGGGCTCGAATGTGTGCGGTTCAGCCCCGGGCGGGAGCAGCACTGTCACATCAACGCGATCCCCTCCGACAGCCCTGACGAACTCGCCCAGTGGCTGTATCGTGGCGACCACAAGAAGCTTATCGCTTTTCGAGGGCTGCTCGATGCAGCCGGAGATGATCATCATGGTAACAAGAACCACTGCTGCAGCACATGACTTATCGATAGGATGCATGTTACACACCAAAACAAATCTGGGGTTTCATGATTGGTTGACGTTCAGATTTTCATGAAGTCTTTCAGGGGATACCCTCACAGGATTCCAGGAATCCTGTTGTTGTCTATCTCTATTCATTCAGAGAATCACATGGGTGTTCCCCTTTAATGATCATTTTTATATCCTATCAATCCTGCGGCTCCGCGCCTCGTGCCACTCAGCGTCGATCCCGCGTTCAGCCATTGCGCGCCGCAGCTCCTCCATGAAGATCCCCATCCCCTGGATCTCCTCGTGCTCTGACTCCCTCACCCTTCCTCCTGTGTAGCCTGTGGTTGTGGTGAACACACCGCAGCTCGGGCTTCCTGCAACACCCACAACCACTATTCTGTAACGCCTGGAGAGCATCTCAATGGCATCCAGCGAGGAGAGCATCAGCTCCCTGCAGAACCTCCGGTACTCGGGGAGATCGAGCTGGTTCCTCGTCACAGCCCATCGATCCAGACCCATGTAGATCGCCTCAGGGCAGGGAAGCTGTATCAGTGGACCTCTGTGACAGAGCTCAGGCTGCCCGAGCCCCCTGACCCTGACAAGCGGGTTCAGGAGGCAGTGGGAGATGACGTAGACGTATCCTTCCATCTCTTGAACTTCATGTACTTATAGAAGCGTATCCCCTCGAGCTCATCGTAGAATACCAGGTTCTCTGAGAGCTCCCCGACCCGGATCTTGATGGTGTTGGTGTGGAACTCGTCGACATATTCGATATCGGTTATGCGATCGAGCGGTATGCTCTGCACGCTGTCCCAGAGTATGCCGGCCCTCACAAAGTGCAGGTTCTTATCAGTGACGACCACCCAGCTCGATATCCGCACATCGCCGCCGAGCCTCGCCAGAGCCAGCGTCTTCCTGTCACAGTGCCGCTCCAGCAGCGCCGGGTACACGAGCTGGACGCTCTCCCCCTCTTTTGCGAGCTTCTCCAGCGTGCGCCTGAGCTTCCGGGGCAGCTCTCCAGATCCCGGCAAAGTATTCCTCCGTGACAAAATGAGAGTGCTCTCTGAGCTTCTACGAAACATCAAAGGTTTCATGGGTCAGATCAGGTCACCATCTTCCTGAGCGCATCACTCTCTATCGCAAGCCTCACCTCTCTTGCCAGCCTCCTCCCTGTGGACATGTTTGTCCTCCAGAGCGCGTTTCCATACGGATGGCCCACAGCCATATGTACGTTTGTTCCTCCACCTATACGGGGCGCGACATCGTAGATGTAGAAGTTGAGATCCTTGTCAACGCATGTCTGCAGGCAGAACGGGCCGATTATCCCCGGAGGATAGTACTCCTTCGTCGCTGCGACATATCTCTCGGCGAGATCGAACGCCTTCTCCAGTAAAGATTCTCTCAGCGTCGCGGAGTTATGGCCGCAGACCGTGTACTCCGGATTTATCTGCTTCTCGTTCAGCCTCAGCTGCTGCGGCGCGGGAAGCCTCACATGCCCGTCAAGGCTCGTCTCGAACCTCCAGTCGATCCCGAGAAGCTCGATGCGGTCCCTGAGAGGCGAGTAGAAGAAGTCCAGGTTGAATACCGGGCCTATTATGTACCTCTCTATCCTCGCGAGCTCTAGGCCATCGCTGTCTATGACCCCCTGGCGGAGAAGAAGCTCCGACTTCTCATAGTACTCCTCTGTGGATGCTGCTGTGAAGAAACCCCTCTCAAGCGTTTTGACGGCATGTGGCAGCTTTACTATGACAAGACAGTCGATCTCATCCGGCTCTATCTGCTCCGGGTAGGGCAGACCTGCCTTCTCCAGGAGCCAGTAGTAGTCCATCTTGTCGCCCCGCTCCTCCGATCTCAGGAGATTCCTGCTGCCCACAAGTGGGACTTCAAACTCATCCTCCACCGAATCTATCCCGCAGTAAGATGTGAATGATCTGTTAGGTACAAAAAGGACGTTCTTTCTCAGCAGCATGTCCTGCTGGTCGAGAATATCCTTGAACTTCTTTAAGACCACCACTTCATCTATCATTCCTGTGATTATCCTTCCATCCGGTGCCCGCTCCGCCCGGAAGTACTTCACATAGGTCCTCTCCCGCCCCTCCTGGCAGACAGCCAGGGTTCTGAACCCCTCCTCCACAGCGCCATCAGCGACATCGAGGGCGGAATGAGATGCGATCATGCCTATCCTCACATCATCCATCTCATATCCGTCCAGAATCTCATAGATCCTGCTGCGATCGATCAACTCGACACCTCAAAGCTGTATATGCTGACATGATTTATTATTTACCGATCTGGCCAGAGGCAACATAGAGCTCACCTTTGCCATTCTCAACCAGATCTCCAACATATTTTTTGTAAGTCAGACCACCCAGCTCCACGATATCCTCATATGCAAAGCTGGGAAGCACGCGCGCGCTCCCTGCGGTTATGCTGCCCTTGACCATCTCAGCCCCCGGGAGGTGGGCGTGTCCGTGTATCCGTATGGTACCTCCCTGGTTCGCGCATCCCGGGAAGTCGCCGGCATCTCCCATGACCTCGATCGTCCCGCCACAGAGATGCTCGCCAAGGAATGCACCTGCATTCCCCTTTATAATTATCTCTCCGCCGCGCATGCCGCACCGCTCACCGCGGTAGCCAGCGCCAGCGTAGTTGCCCGCGTTCCCCTCGACAATGATCCTGCCGCCGCGCATCTCCCTGCCGAGCCAGTCTCCGGCGTCTCCTTTTATCTCCAGTGTGCCACCACGCATGCTGTTTCCTGCGTGCATTCCAGCATCTCCAATGATCTCCACAACGCCGGCGGACATGCTCTCTCCAATGCGCTTGACCTTTGAGAGATCGCCCTCGAGAACGATTCTCGTGTTCTCTGGCCTGTCCGGATCAGGATCGCCTGAGATCAAAAAGATATCCGAAAGTCGCAATCTCCTGTTGCCCTGCCATACCTCGATCTCGGATATCTCCTTGATGCTGAGACCTGAAAGAACATCAGGAGATATCCTCTCCGCCTCCACCGGAACGCCATGATACTGCGGGAGTTTTATGGTGATGGTGCGCATCTCAGATCACCTCTTTCAGAGGCTGCACTCCAGCTCTCACCACAAACGGATTTGATAAATACGCGTCCTGCACCATGTAGTTCGACATTCTTATGCTGTAGTACCTCTCGAACTTCTCTTTGAGAGAAGACAGCATGCGATCCATATCTCTCTCAGGAACAGCGGCATCGACCCAGTATGTCCTTCCCTGAGGCGCTGCGACTATCTCTCCGTCCCTAACCACAACAGCACCGCCCTTTATCGTGTACTTTGCTCTGGACATGCCTGCCTTTACCTTTGCATGATCCTTCGACGGGTCGATCTCATCTGGTCTGATGTTGTATATCGATATGTCCGCATCAGCGCCGATGCCCAGATGCCCCTTGTCCTCGAGGCCCAGAATTCGCGCAGGTGCAGCTCTCGTCATTATCACGATCTCTGACCAGTCAATCTCTCTCTCTATCGAGGGGAGTGTGCTTCTCGATCTCACCACCTCATGCAGAGTCTTCATCTCCTCCTCGCGCTTCTCCCTGCTCATCAGCAGCGCTATGATCTCAGGGTAGTTGACGAACGGCCCTCCGTTCGGGTGGTCTGTTGTCATGACCACCTTCCATGGATCTTTTGTGAGGAGCGCGAGCTCCAGCCCTATCGCCCACTGGACCGCGTTGACAGGCATCTTTCTCATGTAGACCCACGGCACCACACCGCTGGACTCCTCGAGCTCTATATCATGGTTCGACCACTTCTGATGCCCGATCCTTGCATTCGCGTACTCCAGCGGCGCATCAGCTGTCATGGTTGTGGCGGGACCGAATATTATCTGGCCGAGATCCATCGTCGCATGATCTGTCTGGTTGAAGTAATCCGCTATCACAGATGCCTTCGACTCGAAGTCCTTCCAGCCTGTGCCTCCGTACGCAGAGAACTGCATGTGCGCGACGTGCACAACCTGACGCATCCTGCTCGGCTTTATGTCCTTCAGCAACTCCAGGGTCTCGATCGCTGTGGTGTAATTCCCAGGTCTCCCCAGGTTGTTGAAGTGGAGATGTATCGAGTGCGGGAGTCTGAGGCGTTCATTGACCTCTGCAAGCGCTCTTATTATCTGTGCTGGAGTCACATCGAAGTGCGGCACCGGGTCATGAATGCTCTTCACGTTCGATCCGAAACCCCATGCCTCGCCGCCGCCTGGATTCACGATCTTCACACCATATCCGCGCGCAGCCCTCAGGCCCCATGCGACGTACGCAGCGAGCTTCTCCATATCATTTTCGCGCACGCACTCCATCACGGTCCAGTTGCTTCCGAAGAGAGTGAGTGCGCCCTTGTCAACTATCGGGATCTCCTCCAGCTCCTCGTGCGTGTGGCGTGCCTCTATGATCGGCGTCGCGGCCTCGAATGCCGTGGTGTATCCGAGCCTGGCGTACCTGTAGCCTATTGCGTAGCAGTTCGGGACTGTGTAACCGGTCGACGGCCTGCAGACCCCTGTTCTCGGCTCAGTTCCCATCCTGGAGTCGTCGGGGCGCATTATTCTTCCTGTATTCAGCTTCGGCCCTGCGATGTGCGAGTGCGCATCCACACCGCCAGGCATGACCAGAAGACCTCTGGCATCTATCACCTCCCCGCCGGCGTCCTCAGCTATCCGGCCGTTCTCTATGCATATGTCCATCTCCTCGCCGAAGATCCCGTTGGCAGGATCGTAGACGATGCCCCCTTTAATTATCATCTCTGAGCCTCCTGACATTATCGAGAATTGCCTGGAGTATCTCCACATCGCTCGGATATTCCGTATCAACAAGCTTTCTCAGGCGGAGCGAGAGGCCATCCATTCTGTATGCTGTTCCCTCTGCCTCGATGCCCGCGATCGCGCTCGGTATCACAACATCCGCGAAGAACGTCGTGGGATTCTCGAAGGGATCGATCTGTATCACCGGCATCTCCGCGAGAGCCTCGACACAGCCCCTGGGCAGGTTCGATGCCGGATCTGAGGCTATGATCATGGCCGCATCGACATCGCGCCTGCTCAGGAGATCGCAGCAGGATGTCTCTCCTGGATTGTAGTACGGCGCACCCCTCGCGTAATCGACGGCCATCGGATATCCTGAGGACCATGCGAGGACCTGGCCTGCGCCGGTGACGTTGTAATGCCCCCTCATGGCCATTATCACGAACTTCGTGTGGCTGTTGAGCTCCGAGACCAGGGAAAGAGCATTGTCGACGTTCTTGTACCTGCCCCTGCTGTGCGTTAATCCGAGACCGAAGAATATCGCGCCGAACTTCGCGCTCCTCATCATCTCTGCGATCTCGACAAGCTCTTTTCTGGATACGCCTGCTACATCCTCGGGCAGAGACTCCGCCTTTCCTCCGATGATCATGCGCAGCGCGGATATCATCTCGTAGTCCGTCCCCGGCTGGATTCTCAGAAATCTGTCAGCGTTCCTGGCGGTCCTCGTCTCCCTCACATCGATGACCAGAACCTTTCTGTCCTTCCTCCCCTCCGGGATGAACCTGCCGCTTGCATTGGACGAGTACCTGAGCGTGTGTCTCGGATGCGCCTCGGATGGATTGCACCCCCAGAATACTATCAGATCTGCGCGGTTCTTTATCTGCCCGAGGGTGGATCCGACGAGCCCCTTCTCTTCTATTCCTATGATCGATGGACCGTGGCACACAGTCGCTGTGGTGTCGACAACCCC
Source organism: Methanobacteriota archaeon (assembly GCA_029553285.1). Classification (GTDB taxonomy): domain Archaea; phylum Halobacteriota; class Methanosarcinia; order Methanotrichales; family Methanotrichaceae; genus Methanothrix_B. The sequence continues at coordinate 10,517 of JAKPCO010000081.1, read as the reverse complement.
GCCGATCTCCTCCGCCAGGAGAATCCCCTTCTTCAGAGCCTCACATGTCGTAGAGGCCCATCCGTATAGGAGTGGGTGCTTCGCGCTGACGAGGATCTCTGCCGCCTTTCTGTACGCCTCCTCATAGCTCGCCTCTCTCAGCTCTCCATTCACGCGTATCATGGGCGATTTTATCCTGCTGTGACCCATGATCTTCGAGGAGCCCAGCCTGCACGCCCCACGGACCTTTTCTATCCTGCCTCCATCCACCTCGACCCTGATATCGTCGCAGAGGCAGCCGCAGAAGGTGCAGAGAACATCTTCTATCTGCAATCTCATCGACCTCTCAACATCAGTTCGCGGATATCCAACACCTTCTCATCTGTGGGTGTGACCTCCACCTCCACACCCTTGAATCCGGGCATCCCGCAGCCCTTTGTATCCGTGCCCGTCAGCATGTTCGCCCACGGCCCCATTGGTATGAACACCATGCCCTTTGGCAGCCCTTTATCAACCCCGGCCCTCAGCACCGCGCTTCCATGTGGGCTGGTCAGAAGCAGATTCATCCCATCTGAGAGCCCCAGCGCCCTGTAGTCCTCCTCAGAGAGATAACAGCATGAGACCTCATCGATGTACAGTCTGGACATCTTATCCTCGCAGCCAGCTCCCTGCGCGAGGGTCCTTCCGGAGATCATGACAGCCTTCAAACCGGATCACCCGCATTGTTAACCGGTACGCAATACTCATCTAAAAAGTGAGCGGTTTGGATGCTTCCAGATCGGATCCGCAATCATAGATCCGCGTTAGATATGGACAGAGGCTGGAAAACCGGATCGCTCTTGTCCATCTGACGACGCTCGAGAAGAGGCACTTATTCCGCCACGTGTTCGTGGCGAATGAATGAGTGCTTTAAGCGACCACATTGCATGTTTTACAGCTACGCACATAAGAGCGAACCGGATTTCATGATCCTCATTGGTTGTACTGGACATATCGCCAGAGGCGCTCGACTCCACACATCTCGTTCAGCTTTTCCAGCCGCGACCTGCACAGCATGGATCTTTACCAGGATGGAGTATCTTGATAACTGATGATTGTACATAATGCACCCCAGGAATATACATGGATAGAAAGGAGCATCTGATAGAGGTCTGCCCTGTCTGCGGGAGCTCTGATATCTACTACGAGGCGGGTGGTTATACCGGCAAGGTGTACCACTGCAAGAGGTGCGGCTACATCGGCGCGCTGGTTGTGGAGGCCGACAGCGCGATGATCGAGGCGATAAGATCAGAGTACGAGAAAGGGGCTGCGAGCAGGGGAGAGCCAGATGGGGATTGAAGCTCTGGAAAGATGGTCATCAGAGACCTGTAAATCTCAGGGAGTTATGACATGAGGTTCTCTGACATCGGGGAGCGCTCGCTGATATCCAGAATAACGGAGTTGCTGGGCGGGCTGGAGCATGATGATTGTGCGGTAATCGAACTCGATGTAGATTGTCTTGTGGTAACCACGGACATGCTCCACAGGGAGACTGATTTCCCGGCCCAGGCCACGCCGTGGCAGATCGGCTGGATGAGCGCTGCGGTCAACCTGAGCGACATCGCGGCGATGGGCGCGGAGCCCCTCGGAGTTCTGATCGCAGCTGGAATACCGCCCGAAACAGATCTTGGGTTCGTGGAGGAGATATTCAGGGGCATCAGGGACTGTGTGAAGGCGCATGGCACAGAGGTGCTAGGAGGAGATACAGACGCGCACAGGGAGCTCACAATATGCGGCACCGCTCTCGGGAGGGCATCCAGGGAGAGGATCCTGAGGAGAAGGGGCGCGCGACCAGGAGATCTCCTCTGCACCACCGGCTCTCTCGGCGGGGCCGGAGCTGGACTGAAGGCGCTGAAGATCGGCAGGACGGATCTTGCGCGCCGGCTTCTTGAGCCACGCCCCAGGGTGAGGGAGGGCATCGCCCTCGCGAGGACAGGAGCCGTGACAGCGATGATGGACAACAGCGATGGTCTCGCTCTATCGCTTCACGATCTCGCCGAGGCTGGAGGTACTGGGTTCGTGGTCGAGTACGTGCACATACCACTCGCGGACGAGGTCAGAGCGATCGCTGAGAGCGATGAGGAGGTCCTGGATATGGTTCTCAGCGCAGGAGGCGACTTCGAGCTCCTCTTCACCGTAAGAGAGGATATGATCGACGATGTGAGAGGCGCGTGTGAATTCACTGTGATTGGGCGTGCTGTGGAAAATGGCATCTGGCTCAATAGGAATGGGATACGGGTGCCCATACCCCGGAGCGGATACGAGCACGGCTCACAGGATGAGATCCGCTCCCGGGTGCATTCGCATCGCTGAGGCCCACACGTTTGCTGCCCGGACAGACTGAAAGATGCTGATCCAGGGCTATACATCCTCAGACCACAAACGCCTTTCGCTCTTATGTGCGTAGCTGTAAAACATGCAATGTGGTCGCTGAAAGCGCACCTCGAACGCACAGCATGACCCCATGCTCCTTTGGGCAAGTCATCAAATGGATACGAGCGACGCCTTTTTGCTCACAGATCCTTTACCTTCTCCTCGACGCGTATGTATTCGATCGATGTATCCGGATATCGACCATGCTCATCCTTCTCCAGTGATTTGACCATGTCCCATATTGTTAGGAGGGCCACAGATGCACCTGTCAGGGCCTCCATCTCGACCCCCGTCCTGCCGACAGATGTCACCTTCACCCTGACGCGAACCGCTGAATCCTCCAGGGTAACCTCAGCATCTACCCCTGTGATCGGGATGTTGTGACACATCGGTATGAGACGCGGGGTCTCCTTCACGGCACTTATCGCGGATATCCTGGCTGTCGTGAGGACGTCTCCCTTGCTCACCCTCCCGGACGCGATCGCCTCGATAGTGCTGCGCCTGAGCTTTATCAGGCCGGATGCTGTTGCGGTTCTCCTGACCGGAGGCTTATCTGTGATATCTACCATCCCAGTGTTGTCTCTTATCATCATAATACCTCCAGACGTGCAGAATCCTGTCTCATGCGGGATTCAGACCATCATCGCCTCGGGGATCTTATCGATGAGATCCGTGGCCACCATCCCGAAGTCCCTCTCGCGGTAGACGAGATCTCCCGCCCTTCCGTTGACGAATGCAGCCGCTGCAGCAGCCCTCATCGCATCCGCACGCGCGTAAAACGCTCCTGTTATGCCTGCAAGAACATCTCCTGTTCCTCCGACGGTCATGCCCGGGTTTCCTGTGGTGTTCCCCCTCACGGTCTCTCCATCCGTGATTATGTCCATCCTCCCCTTGAGAAGGACCACGAGCCCTCTCTCCCGGGCGAATCTCCTCACCACCTCAATCCTCTCCCTGCCCTTCGGGAGATCCAGCCCGCTTATGCGCCTGAACTCCCCAGCATGCGGTGTCACTATCCCCTTCAGCGGCATATCAGGCTGGAGCGCATCGGCATCTATCACGACCCTGTTGCAGAGGGGGAGTATCTGCGATACCGCTTTCAGCGTCTCCTCGTCCCTTCCCAGACCCATGCCGATGACGACCACGTCATGTCTCGGTATCAGGCCCTTCAGGATCTCAAGGTCGGCCATGCACAGCCTGTCAGATGTCAATGGCCTGACAATCATGTTCGGCGAGAACGAGGATATCGTATCCGCGACGCTCCTCGGCGCTGCGACTGTGACAATGTCAGCGCCCGCGCGGAGGGCAGCCATCGCTGAGAGCGCTGGGGCGCCAGTGTACGGCCCGCCGCCGATCACCAGTATCCTCCCGCTGTCGCCCTTGTGGCTCTCAGGTCCCCTTCTCCCCAGAAGCTTCAGATCACCAGGGCCGACGAGGAACTCGGCCATTCCCGGTATGCCGATGCCCACGACTCTGAAATCTCCCCTCATCCCGATCTTCGGGCGGTGGAATGTTATTGTGATATCTGGAGAGACCTCCTTTCCGGTGCCCATTCCGCTCGGAACGTCTACAGAGACAATACGCTTTCCACATGCGTTTATGAGATCTATAACATCCCCCTCAAGCCCCTTTATCGGGCCGCGAACACCTGTGCCGAAGAGTGCGTCGACAACAAGATCATACCCGCTCAGATCGATCTCGCTCACATCAGCGATCTCCCTGAGATCGAACTCAAGGCGCTTCAGAACATCCCAGTTTCTCCTGGCCTCCTCCGTGGTTATATCCCTCGCGCGCCCTATGAGGAATACGGTCACATCGAGGTCGTCGAGGTGTCGTGCGGCCACAAAAGCATCTCCGCCGTTGTTCCCTCTGCCTGCGATTATGGCGATTCTATTTCCTCCGAGCTTCCTGATCTCACCCGCGAGCGCTGCTCCCGCATTCTCCATGAGCTGGAGCGTGGATATGCCAAGATACGCGCAGTTCGCATCTATCGCGCCCATCTCCTCAGCTGAAATATAGCGCATGCATCGTCATTAAGCGGCGGTGCTGTTAAGGATATCGTTATGGTCATGTCTGAAAAACGATAAGAGGTTCGGATCGCTGAGCAGCCTGGAGATATCTGCCAGATACTGGCGTACGTGTAAACATCAGCTGAATCTGCTGTGTTGGATAACTTTTCCACATTTTCGTCTCTAGATGTCGGTTCCGGTCTATTCCCCATCCATTTCTGGAATCGTCTTCAGCTTACTGATTTTCAGGACTCATCCAGCACAGCAGCTGAATCCCGCATGTCACATGCTGCTGATCTCAGTGATTCGGGGCCGCATCTGGACAATACGCAAAAATAAAAAGCATGAAGCTGTACACAGTGGTTCACGCTTTATGTCTCCCCAGAATTCATCGCAAGGTTTTTTTAACTATACCTTTCATACATGTACGTTACCTGGAGGTTGATACACATGGATCGGTTTCTGGGGATTGTCGAGAATGGCAGATTGAATATCATGATGCCACGGGAGCACTGCTGTACCGTGAGGCTGACTCAGATAGTGAAACCTGCAGTCTCCGCAGAGGAGCTTGCTGCATCGCATGAGCTGGATCTGAGCCAGTATGAGGGATGCGCGATAATGGTGACCGGTGAGCTGCCGGAGAAGAGAGGCTGGATCTTCGAGGCGAAGATCATAGACACAGCAGGTCCGATACTGACAGAGGTGGTGAGGAGTCTGTTCTGCTGATGGGGGTTAGCAGGGCGCAAACTCAGTAAAGGAGGGCACTGGGCCTGCAGGGCTCGCATGCATTCTCGATGCGGATAGTATCTTTTTTGAGCAAGAAACCGTTAAAACAGAGACAGAGCGTCAACTGCTCCGGCCTGAATACCGGATTTTGCTACCACTGCACCCATGAGGTTCTTTATGACTTCTGTGAGCGTTCAGGTGCTCACCAGCCTTCCTCAGATCTTAAGCACTCCGGCTCTCAGTATCTCCGAGAATGCATCGAAGACCTGCATCTCCGAATCGAATAGAAACCGGCTGCACCCGACGGAATCGCAGACCTCCGATATCCTGGAGTTGTGCGCCTCGAGCCTGGATCTGTAATAGTCTCTGAGCCGCTGGCTGATCCTTGTTATCAGAGCCTCCCCGCTCTCCATATCGATGAACCTCGCATCCCCGGATACTTCGAGATCACGTTCCGCAGGCGAGAGTATCTGCACAACGATGAGATCGTGGCGTGATAATCTGTAGATTGCGGTCTCCACCTTATCAAGATCGTCCAGCATGTCTGATATGAGAACGACAAGGCTGGTTGTGGAGATCATCCTGTCGAACTGGTCTGATGCCTTCAGGATATCCGTGTTGCCAGAGGGCTCTGTGCCATCCAGAAGATCTATCATCTTCAGGAGGTTTCCAACACCCCTCACAGGCTCGCCTGCCCTGAGCTCCTCTGCAAAGGTGGAGACGGAGAACTTCTCGTTCTCCTGTGCTGCTATGAACGCAAAGCCTGCTGCAATTTTCGATGCAAGCTCGAACTTTCTGTTGAAGCGCATGCTGCCGCTCGAGTCCAGGAGGATGTGGACCAGAAGGCTCCTCTCCTCCTCGTGCTCTCTTACGTAGAGCCGCTCTGTCCTCGCATACACCTTCCAGTCGACGAGCTTGAAGTCATCTCCCTTCCTGTACTCGCGGTACCCGACAGGGCTTATCCCGTGGCCGAACCTTATGGACCTTCTGGACCCTATATGGGCTGTGGATACTCTCTTTCTCACAAGCAGACTGAACCGCTCAAGCTCCCTGAAGAAATCCGTGTCCATATCAGATCTTCAACTCTTTCAGTATGTCGGTGATCACCTGGTCCTGGGTCAGGCCCCGCCGCTCGGCCTCGAACGTCAGTATGAGCCTGTGCCTCAGAATAGGATAAGCCATCACATGGAGATCCTCCCTGGATACGTAGTTCCTGCCATCGAGCAGAGCTCTTGATTTGGCTGCGAGGATGAGACCTATGCTGGCCCTGGGGCTGGCCCCGTATCTCACCCCCTCCCATCTCCTCGTTGATACCACGAGCTGCACAGCGGCCTTCCTGAGATCCTCGGATATCGGCACCTCCCTTGCTATCTGCTGCAGCCCCAGGATCTCCTCCTTGCTCGCAACGCTCTGGACCCTGGGCTCCACTCGTCCGGTGTACCTCTCCATGATCTGGAACTCCTCGTCAGGCGAGGGATAGTCCATCTTTATCTTCATGAGGAACCTGTCGAGCTGCGCCTCAGGCAGCGGGAACGTCCCCTCCATCTCTATCGGGTTCTGTGTCGCCAGGACGAAGAACGGATCGTCGAGCCTGTATGTCCTGTTCCCAACAGTCACCTGCTTTTCCTGCATCGACTCGAGCATCGCAGACTGTGTCTTTGGCGAAGCTCTGTTTATCTCATCCGCCAGGACTATGTTTGCGAATATCGGCCCGGGCTCGAACCTGAACCTCTTCTCCCCGTCGACCTCCTCGATGATCGTGGTTCCTGTGATATCAGCCGGCATCAGATCAGGCGTGCACTGTATCCGGCTGAAGCTCAAGCTCATGGTCCTCGCTGTGGTCTTTATCAGCAGGGTCTTCCCGAGGCCGGGGTTGGACTCGAGCAGCGCATGCCCTCCAGCGATTATGGAGGCGAGAAGCTGCTCTATCGCAACCCTCTGCCCGACCATGACCTTCTCTATCTCCCCACGTATCCCCCGGAATATTGCAGGTGCCCTTGCGTAAATGCCACTCAGATCCTCTGACATCTATCTCTCCAGCCCCAGCTCAACTCGGACACATACAATTTAATCTTTTGGAAGCTGGTTGCCTTCAGGCGATCATGGGATTCAGCAATTCCTTGGATCTCAGAGGACTGGGTCGTGTCGTTTGGATTGGCATCAATTGACCACAGGCGCTTGAGCGCCATCATGCCGGGTCATGTTACTCGTATCATTGAGATCAACAGCATTTCATCTCGCAGATTCCTATCTTCAGAGAATGCCGGTTCCTGAAATGACATTCGGTGATTCGAGCCCAGGAATGGATTCTGAATCGCAGAGGTCCTTCAGCAAAATCGCAAGGCTTAAACCAGAGAGACGCGAAAATATTCGTGCCGGTGCACCTCCCGGCTCGTATGGTGGTTGTGATGGAGATAAAGGAAGGATCCCTGGTCAGGTACAACGGTACCGGGACTGTCGGGGTCGTCAAGCTCATAAAAGAGGAGGACGGGGAGACCTGGGCGCTTCTGGATTCCACAGAGCTCTACTATCTGACATCCCACCTGGAACCCATAGATAAGGTCCCTGAGCGCAAGGAGCTCAGCGGCATGTCTCTTGGGGATCTAGAGGAGAGGATGAAGGAGCAGAAAGAGCTGATGGAACGTGCCAGGCTCCACGATGAGAACCTCGAATGCGGCGGATGAGCGCAGGCTCTCGATAGGTGTTGTGATTCACGGTCCAGAGGTAGTGGATACTGGGTTTGCTCTCCGGGCCATGGAATGGCTTGAAGGGCATGGCGATGTGGTTGCAGTCCTCGGCGGTACCATGGGCAGGGTTGCGGTCATCGATGCCGGGCTTGCTGACAGGATCGATATCAGCAGGCGAAGGACTCCCAGCCAGTCTGTGCAGGACCTCCAGCACTCAGACCTCACAGTTCTCCTGAACCACGCTAAGAGCAGGGAGACAGGGATTGTTTTTGGAGCTATCGTGGCTGGGCGGGCCAGGCCCGCAAATCCCCTGATCCAGGCGGACTCCGGCGGTCGCTTCGTCGCTGCTCTTTCGAATCCATCTGATCTCAGCAATGCCATCGCAGAGGGGCTCGCATCACACTTCGGTTTTGAGATTCTTGATGCATGCGTGACCGATGATAATATGCGCCAGGAAGGCGATGCGATTGTGAGAAGGATGAGTGGAGTTCTGCCAGGAGAGAGGATCTCTGTCAACGGCACGGTTATCGGCACGGCCACTGATACCTGCGTAGAGATCGTGGCGCGGAACGGGAGGATCGTTGGCGCAAGAGGAATAGATCTCAAAATGCATGGGCTGGAGAAGCTTCCGCATGTCGATCTTCGATCCGCGATCCTTCGAAGTGGGTCTGTGCGGAGAACTGCAGGGATGCTGAAGCCAAGGCTTGGCTCCATGAGAACGAGCAGGAACGGCAGGTTCGCGATCATAGATCATGCTGCAGAGGATTCATTCGAGCTCGCATCGGATGCATCATTTGTAATAACGATAGGCGATGATACAACAGCCATCGCCGGAGATGTTCTGTCCAGGCTCGGGATACCGGTACTGGGGATAGTGGACGGGGATCTCGATGGCATCTGTAGCGGTCTTGTCCTGCCGGAGGGGAGCGTGATCGTCAGGGTGAGGGCAGGAAACGATGATATCATCGGGAAGGCCATAAAATCGATATCAGAGAATCGCAGGCCAGCCAGCCTGGATGAGGCACTGGATATGGTAAGAGAGGCGGCGGGAGATCGCATCATCTCCGTCATCCGCTGCGATGGCCGATGATATTGTGGAATGCATCAAGGTCAATCAGGCCGCAGGTTTGCCCTGCCTGCTGAGGGCTGTGCATCTCCGCTCATTCACGGAGACTCTCTCACAGCAGGGCGATGATGATCTCCGCTGGATCTGTGTGGTTCCTGGATTTCAGCATGCAGCGATGCTGCTCATCACCTAGATCATCTGTAGATCGCTTCTAGATCTTATCTGACTCACATATAAAAATCAACCTTTTATCCTCTGGTCCCCTCCCTCTGCATGTATGATGCTTAAAGAACTGATCATCGGACTGGTGATCGTCGCAGGCCTGTCTGCTGCGATGAATCCAGAGGATTATGATGCCCTCTACCCGACAGAGTATCCGGATCAGCCGGTAGATTACTACCAGCCGCCGCCTGATAGCGCATATTTCACAAATGAGGAGCCGGCAGATGCCGGGAGCCTGGTTGATCAGGGCGCGGTGGATGATCCATCAGTCCTGAGCAGTGTGCCTGAGGGGAACGGGCTGTGGATAGTTGATGGATTGAATTACGAGCACACGGTCAGCCTGAATGTGCCGACAAAGAGCTGGGCGAACCAGGAGATAGTGCCATCGGTAGGTGGTGACCTAGTTATATACTATGAGTATCCGACAGGCCAGATAGTCACGCAGCATCTGGGTCGTGTCCGTCCTTACCACAGATACTGGGCATGGTTCTACGGGCCGTTCCCTGGTGTCTACAAGGTATGGTATGTGATTGATGGCGTTTACAGGAGCAACTACGTCTGGTACTACGTCAGAGAGGACTGGCCGTGGTGGTACGGAGGCTACACGTTCACAACATACTACTACACGCTTCCGGTCAGGTACTACTACAGGCCCATAGTTTATGAGCCGATAAGATGGACCTACAAGTACACGTGGGAGTGGAGCTCAACAGGACACACATGGCATGATGGCAGGCGCGATTGGTATCATGACGGCAGGCATGATGGCAGGCATGAGTTTGTCACGACAATCGTAGATCCATGACCATCCCCCGACTGAGTTCGGGGGCATCCTCTGCTGCGGAGGCCTGCTCTGATCCAGATTTTTATAAAGAAGTCGTCAGGGTCGTGTACTCGTAGCACCAGCACATAGCCTCACAGGAGCTGTGAGGTATCGTGCCGATGAACATAGACATCATGGCAGATTGTTCGGTGATGCGAGCCACGACCTGTGGTTGGTGAAAGCACTCATTCATTTGTCACACTTTCGACTATGTCGAAGGCAAGCCGAAACGACGCATATCAGGGCAGTGCCTCTTCGGGCAAGTTATCAGATGGATACGATCGGTGACAGATTGAGTGCGCGGATTCCACTGGCGCATGGCTCTCAGATGATTCATCTCGCCATCCGATTCCCACATCACCAAAATGGCTATATAGTTTCAGACCAATAATTACAAAAGTTCAGGAGGATTTTGATGAGTTTCTTCAGGTTAACCAATTGAATACTGATATTCATGCTGTGTTGGATAAGTAGCTTTATATTCATATATTCTCTCTTATTCTTTCAAGAATCTTCGTCATAATGTTATACGCTTAAAATTATAGTATAAAATGTGAACATCCTGCGTACTTCGCGAATCATGCTTTCCTTCGAAG
>JAKPCO010000077.1 GCA_029553285.1 Methanobacteriota archaeon | reverse complement strand
AATATTATTTCCAGTATTCCGCGACTATCATCATAATGAAAAACATACAGTGGGTGCGGATCATGCTCCGGTCGGGATTTGAACCCGAGTCTTCGGCTCGAAAGGCCGGAATGATTGACCTGGCTACACTACCGGAGCTCTAGCTTAAGAGCTGCTCGCAACGTATTAATCTATCCCTCGGGCACTGGGGAGAAATGTCAGAGAGTGGTTGAAGCCCACACGTGGGATCAGCCTCCACTGATGCAGAAATACTGGCTGAAATATGGAGGCATCGATATGGTGCCCTCGCCCGTTATGTTTATATGCTATCAATATGAAGTCAGGATTTGTGCCTGAGCAAAACACTGAAATATTTGACGTGTGTCTTAAGATCAGGTACCCTGAACCTGAGAGGTCGTTTGGGGGCTCCGGTGTGTGCGGTGGAGCATGGCCGGAGGTGATGGGCGCAGTTGCTTTTTCTGCGTTCATCTGCCAGACGGGAGGTCTGGATCCCGGGGCCTCAGGGAGCTTCAGCATCCCCCGATCCTTTCGGGAGGCCTCGACCCAGTCGGGGCATATGCTGAGGTATCGATCCTTTAACTGAGGGTAACAAAATGGAGGTGGGAACGAAATGAAGAGAGAACTGGCTGTTCTCGTAGTTGTTGCTCTGGCTCTTGTCGGCATGGCCAGCGCAGCCAACTACATGTACGAGAAGGCGACCATTAAGGGCGTCGGCTACAAGAACGTGGAGATGATCATCTCCACACAGTACGGATATGCGGGCGCCAAGCTTGTCGAGAAGGAGTCCGGATCCGGTAACGTGATCATCGAGAGGACTGAGCTCGAGGCCGAGAGGCAGCTGCAGAGGAACTATGCGCCCTTGCCATACGAGTGTGACTATCCGACTGGCAGCGATTACCCGATGGACTACATCAACTTCACCAAGGAAGCTGAGTTCGAGTACATGCCTGTGAGCTACCAGACAGGCACATACGACCAGAAGTGGATCGAGAAGCTCTGCGTCCAGAACTACAGGATCGGCGCTGTCGTGACAGAGATGTACACACATGCGGAGCACCTGCAGAAGTACACAGAGGTCAAGACCAGGCTGTATGGTAAAGCTCTCCAGACCGGCTGCTGCACAGGCGTCCTTGAGGCGAACTTCAACAGCAATGTGATCGGCGTCGCTCACATCGGCTGGATGTCCCGCGAGCCCATGGCTGAGGCCGTGGTCAAGGGCAGGCACGTCGAGTACGGCCGCAGCGTTGAGGACCTGACTGGTGTCTTCTCGATCGAGAAGTTCATCCAGCTCTGGGGCAACTCGACATGCGGCGCGATAAGCGTCGACTGGCTCCCGTGCATCTGAGCGCGTAGCCTGACGCAGACCCCACATGGGGTCTGAACTATTTTTATCCAACTTCGATCGAATTCTTCTCCTGATTATATCCTGATTATATCCCTCCCGCACTCACGTCCGCTCTTTGCATCCATCCTCATGCGCGCCGGAGGGGATAAATAAAATTTATATAACAAGAGAGAGAACATCTGAGATAAACCTAAGGGGGTGAAACTGAATGAAGGGAGTAGTAATAGCGGCAATGCTTATAGCTGCTCTTTTAGCATGTAATCTGGCTTCAGCAAATCCACCACTTCCAGAGCCAAAGCAGTACGAGCAGTACTGCGAGGCCCAGAAGGTGGCAGGGAACGGTGTTATAGACATAAGCACATCGATCGTGGACAAGAAGATCGCTCTCGAGTACTACAACGTGATGGCTGGCGACGGCGATTTCGAGCTCGACTCCGAGCATCTCCTCTCTGAGAATGCGAGCCGGTTGAACAGGACAGGTCCAAACGAGTCAAAGAGCCTTCCGCTAAACCTGTATGAGAACTCGAAGATGACCTACTCAGGAGATACACCGCTCGTCGGTGGAAAGTACCTCCACTCCAAGGCATTCTACGGAGGCATAGGGGCTGAGGTTCAGGAGGTCTTCTCCGTAACAGAGATGGAGAAGGAGCAGAAGGTCTTCTTCTCGTCGACAGATCCCACAGGCCACTGGACCGCGAACCCTGCGACAAGAAACCCGTGGGGATGGACCGGCAGTGGAGTGGACAAGACAAAGGCCGAGGCAGAGAAGTACAACCTGAAGTACAACGTGAGCCCGACGCATCTCGTCGGCTTTGAGACCAGGAACTACTTCAACGGCACATGGGGCACCGACTCCAAGTGGCACAAGATATTCTACAAGGACATAAAGGATCACCAGTCGTTCACAGGCACATTCGAGGTCGAGAAGCTGATCAAGTTCCACGAGGCGCCTTTCGCTGAGGAGAAGCCCAGCCCGTGCCAGGGCGTAGACTGCTGATCTCCCTCTCTTTTTTTGAGGTGGTTCAATTGATCTGGATTCTGATCCTGGCGCTTCTGCTGATTCCAGCATCAGCCACTGTTGAGGAGAGCCCGACAGGCCCGCCGTACGCAGCGGACTCAGTGTATCCATCGTATCCATCAAGCTCTTTTGACGTCCCATCCGTTCCGCCCACACCAATCGCCCCTGGGAAGCTCGTCGTCTCCGTGAACCAGACCGGTCCCATCAACGAGCGGGATAAGGAGTACACAACCCCGGGGAAGACACTGGACTACATTGTGAACGTGAGGAACGAGGGGTACACAAACGTGACCGCCACCATCACAGTCAGCCCTGAGACCTGCGGTATGGACTGGTTCACCTGGACCTCCACGGAGGTGTTCATACCTGCCGGCGGCGAGGTCTCGGAGCCGCTCCAGGTCACGCCGCCCACAAACGCCATGGGCGGTGATTACAGATTCAGGGTCACGGCGACAGCACCAGGCGCAGAATCCTCATCGTATACAGAGAAGTTCAAGGTCCAGGGATACGATTACGCATCCGAGACCATGATCAGCGGGAGCGGCCAGTTCCAGCTCAGCAAGGACGTCAGGTCGATGAATTCCGGGATAAAATCGAACAAGGACGTCTACTTCAGCGGCAGCGTCGAGGCGCTGGTGAAGAACGAGTATCTGGTGGACAGGGCGAAGGGGAGAAATCCGAACTTCGAGGAGCAGGACGCTGTCGATGACTATGTCGCTCTGGCGCCCGGAGACACGCTCATGGGGAGCGAGAGCTTCAGGAGCTCGATCGCCTTCGGCGGGATCGGCGCGAAGGTCAGGGAGAGCTACAACCTCCAGGCGATGGAGTTCAAGAACCAGAACTTCAATCTCTACCAGACGGGAACGCTGGGAAGAAGCGCTGAATTCAAGACCGCAGACAACTTCACAGGCTACTTCATGCTCGACGCGCGGCAATCCAAACCGGGACAGAGGAGCATGAAGGAGCACGAGGAGTACCTGGGGTCGTTTGAGATAATGCGCAAGATACTCTTCAGGGACCAGCCGCTCAGGAGAGGATGCATCGGCGGAGCATGCGACTTCATGGACAACATAAATCTCCGGCTCAAATCAAGCTGACGCCCTCCGGGGCATCAGCCACTTTTTGTGCATTTCAGGCACACAGGGAGGCGCCAGCGAGGCCCTTCTGAACACTGATCTCCTCAGAGCATCTGAAATCGAGCATCGGCTTTTGAAAACCAAAACCATTTAATAGATAAAAACCATTTGGCAACAGACTTTCGGTCTTGTGGGTGTAGAATAAAGAGGTGATTCAATGGCATTACAGCCGACGCCCGTTGATATCGGGCTATTTGCGATAGTTCTGATTGTGCTCGTTGGTCCGTTCATGGTGAAAAAGATAGAGCACAACCTTGAGGCGTTTCTTTTCGTGATGGGTGTGCTCGCAGTGACTCTCTCCGGACTAGAGAGCAAGGGGGTTCTTGAGCAGATATATGTCAACAACCCTGAGGCTATAGAGAAGATCGGCTGGCACATGGAGCTTGTGATGGAGGCCGTAAAGGAGCCGATCATAAAGGGCATAGTTCCTGCTGTCCTGGTTGCAGGGCTGCTCTTCCACTATGGGAGAACAACAGCTCAGAGGGCCATGGCCAAGATCCTTGAGGTCGTCCCCCTGAAGATTATAGTCTTCCTTATGGTTGTGATTCTCGGCCTCTCATCGAGCATAATAACTGCGATCATAGCATCTCTTCTCCTGGTGGAGCTCGTCAACTGCATGCCCCTTGACAGGCAGACGAAGATCAACGTCGTGATCATCGCATGCTTCTCGATAGGCCTCGGCGCTGTTCTGACTCCAGTAGGCGAGCCACTCTCGACGATAGCGATCACCAAGCTGCAGGGGCCGCCCTATCACGCAGGATTCTTCTTCCTCTTCAACAGGCTGGCGGTGTACATAATTCCAGGATGCTTGGCTATGGGACTGCTTGCGATGTTCTTCACAGGAAAGGCGGCGAAGGAGGCGTGTGCTGTTGCAGCTGAGGAGGCTGCAGGCCTGAGAGACGTCTTCATCAGGGCTCTGAAGGTCTACATCTTCGTCATGGCGCTGCTTCTCCTTGGCGCGGGAATGAAGATAGTGATCGACAAGTACCTGCTCACGATCCCGCCCCAGATTCTGTACTGGGTTAACATGGTATCTGCGATCCTCGACAACGCCACACTCACTGCAGCGGAGCTGAGCCCGTCGATGGAGATAACCCAGATCCAGGCTGTGCTGATGGGACTTCTCATCTCAGGCGGCATGCTGATCCCCGGGAACATCCCGAACATCATATCAGCAGGCAAGCTCAACATCACAAGCAAGGAGTGGGCGAGGCTTGGCGTGCCGCTCGGCCTGATACTGATGGTTCTCTACTTCGTGTGGATATTCTACATACCCTTCCACATAGAGTTCCATCTGTAATTTCATTTTTTATTTATATTTGCTGTCAGATACCATCTTCCCTTTTTCCCCCTCATGAACTCGATCGCATCGTGGTACGAATCAAAGCTCCAGCGCTCTCCGGTGCTCAGGTTCACAAGGAGAACTCCACCCGAGGGCTTCACATTCAGCGACTCGATCTCATCTCTCAGCCTGCTCTGCTTTCTGTACATCGCATCCCTCCACTGGCACGACGTGATTTATTGGTGACAGCTTTAATCTCTGCTCGTGTACTCGTATCACCGGGCTCAGACATACGCAGCTTTGGTGATATGGCATTATGCAGCTGTTATTGCTGAAAGCATGTTCTGCTTCCCAAGACCTGATGGGCGGTGTGCAGGCCTTCACGCGATCTTCGATGGCTTCCCCATCGAGATAACATATCTCACAAAATCCGCTGATGGGAACTCATGGATCGATGTGATGAATATCCTGCCCTCGCCATATCTGCCCGCGCACAGGACCGGTCGCCCGGCAGGATCCCTGGCGAGCACCTCGACCCCCTCGCCGGGCTCCAGGTATCCGTCGCAGTCCCCAGACCCGTCGCAGAGTGGCGCCTCGTCGCAGGAGAATTTTATCTGTGCCGCCTCCGTGTATTCACCTCTGTATTTTATCGCGAGCGGCAGCCAGTCGTAGTCGTGCTCCGGAACGAGCGGGCCGAAGACCACGACGGCGCCACCGGAGCGCACGAAATTCTTTATCCCCTCACTGCAGGCCCTCAGGTGCTTCAGGGCTCTGGAGTACTGCTGGTTTGCGAATCCAGTCGGAATGATCAGCGCCCTGAACCTGGGGAGGAACGGGCTGCAGAGCATCTCAGGTTTGATGAACTGGACATCAGCACCTGCCTCCTCGAAGAGCTTCTCATAGAGAAACGACCTGTCGCAAAGGATCACCGCATCTGGCATGTGGTACCGGTGCGTGGGTGTGGTTAAAAATGTTTCATCGTCTGCCTGCAGGCTGCGATGATACAACCCGAATTTTGGCCCTTCTGATGTTTCTGAGTCGCATGCTCAGGGGCCGGCCTGCACAGCTGAATCCGGCCCGGCAGGGTTTTGCTTTTGCCGCGAGATTCCTGATCACAACCCGACAGTCTGGCAGACTGCTGGAGAGCAATGCCAGAAAAGAGGAAGTGCGGATTCAGATCTCCGCCCGGCTATTCTCATATTAACAAAATCGCTTTGTAGGTCATTTTGGAGGGACCACGTAGTTCCATCTCCATACCTTGAAGCCAGCGCCCAGTATCAGTAGGAATATCGCCAGCACGATCAGAGACTGCAGGTATTCCAGAGCCGTAGCCGTATCCATAAAACCACCGCGATGATGGTACCAAACTGATCGCTGATAAACATTTTGGTTCCTGGCGGAGGTCAGCAGCCTGACTTTGTGGGATGTGGATGTCATCTCCCGGGATCGCGCATGCAGTTGATGCCGCATTGGGCGCTTCAGGCAGCTCTTCTCTTCACGCTTTCATGCCGACTCATCCGATCCGCCCAGGTAAAGCGTCTCAGCAAACTGGAGGTAACCGCACATGGGCTTACCCACAGGCACGATCCTGAGCGATGCTTTCCCTCCCTCAAGAATGAGCTCTGCGACGGATGGCGGAGAGAGCCTGGGAGATGTGGGGCTCCCGGGGCACACCATCATCCGGCTCCCATCGCGCTCGAAGATCGGTTTGTGGAAGTGGCCGAAGACGAGCAGATCCACATCCATCTCTCGCGCCATCAGGGCTGTGCCGGGGGAATCGGGCGAGTGAGATGGTCTGTGTATGATGCCCACACTCATCCCCTCGACATCAAGCTTCAGGCGCTCGGGCAGGGATCTCCTGACATCCGGATGATCGGAGTTTCCAGCAACCGCATGCGTCTCACAGAGGGACCCAAGATCCCTCCAGACCTTCATGCTGACAAGATCACCGGCGTGCAGTATCATATCGTACCCTGACAGGATCTCCAGGAGACCCTCTGGAATGCTATCGAGATGTGTATCCGATATCAGAAGTACCCTCATGATGCCTCCGGGGATGCGGTTGATAGATCCAGAGCTATACTAAACATGAAGCCTGCGCATCCCGGCCTCGACGATACCCAGAAACTCAGCGCCCACTGCGACAACGCTGTTTGTGAATATGGATGTGTTTATCTCGAATATCGGGTATCTGTACTTCGTGAACTCGGAGACCAGCCAGCTTGTGGTGCTTCTGTTGCCCTTAAAAAGGCTCTCGTATTCCTGCTTCACCGGTATGAAAACAGCATCATCAAGCCTGCCCTTCTCCCTCACAAGCGCCATCAGGTTCGACTCCCTGCTCGCGGTGATCGGCATCACGTCCGCGCCGTTCCTGAACGCGTTCCTCGCGCCCTCAAGCGCCTCGTAGGTGTTGCCCCCGCCTGTTATCGGTATGTACACATCACCTATCTGGAAGCTCGGCGTGTTGAAGTCCCGCTCCCAGTAGCTTATCTTGTTCAGATGCGTGAATCGCATCTCGAACGCCCTTGCGACGAGCCCGGATCTGCCGACCCCTCCTATGACATAACGTCCCGATCTCGGAAAGAGCCTGCCGAACCACCTCTCAAGATGCTCCTGATCCATATCAGCTATCAGCATGCCGTTCTCTCTGAAGTCCTGTATTGTGGAGCAGTACTCAGGACATCGATCATCATGGTGACCATCCAGCCTCGCCTGGATGTTCTTGAAGAGGGCGTTGAGGAATGCCAGGACCTCGAGCTCGAACTCCGTGCCCAGTGGCGATAGCCGGGAGCGCCTCTCCTTGTCGGTGCTGTACTTCGTCCTCCCCTCTATCACAAGTATCGAGCCGTTCTCGTAATCCTCCACGAGCCTGTACGCGGTGCCGTTTCTGTTGGCTGTGATCAGCTTGATCTCTCCACCCTGCCCTATGACGTCCTCGATGTATTTGTTCACGGACGGAGTCTCTCCCGAGCCCGAGACCGCTATGCTCAGATTCGTCTTTCTCGGATTGAAGTGCCTCTGGACTGGATCCTCCAGGGTGCATGGGAATACATTGTCAAAGTGGTTCTGAAGGAGCTGGAGGAAGCTGTACAGCGAGAGGGCGCTTCTGCCCGCGGCGAGCCCGTAGACGAACTTGTTTCTCTTGGTATCGCTCAGGAAGGACGCCAGCGACTCTGAGAATGCCGCAACCTCGGACATATCGAGGCGGAGCAGCTTCTCCAGAAACCCGCACTGCAGGAGTGTTGCCTCCCGGAATATCTCGAACAGGCCGGACATGGTGGACCCTGCTATGAGGATGTCTGAAGATAAGCTTTTCCTGTGCCCAGATATCAAAGAAGACAGAGGTCCAGAAAATACCGACCAGCATGTAATGAGCAGATATCCTGGGCAGATTGATATCTGCTCAGTGCATGCTGCCAGGGAAAGGATCGCACGGCACCGGTTGGTTGGCGTTCACCTTCACATCCATGGGGATACGGCAGAGGCAGACGTGCCATCCATTCAGCTTATGACCTCTCCCAGCGCCCCCATGCTTCTTGCGAGAGCGATCTCCTGGGCGATCCTCCTCCCTGTGGAGAGACCTTTCTCAATGAGATCGGAATACGGCGATCCGCTTATGAAGAGGTTCGTGCCTGCAACGATCCTTGCAGATATCTCGAAGACCTTGAAGTCCAGGTCATCGGTCACTATCGTCTCGAGGCTGAACGGACCTATCATGCCGCCGAATAGCTCTATCGACGTCTCGACGACCCTCTCGCCCAGGTCGAATACCTTCGGGAGGAGCGACTCTCTCAGAACAAGCGGCAGGTTCCCGGTCACGACAAAGCTCGGGTATATCCCTGCGGCCTCGAGCTCGTTCACGGATCCTATCCTGAATATCTCGTCAGCGTTTGATTCAACACGCCTGTCGATACCGAGCATGTCGAGCGTGCCTCTCCGCAGACGGTAGCCCCTTTCCCTTATTGGAGAGTAGAAGAAATGGATGTAGTATCTTGTTCCTAAGATGAACTCCTGTATTGTGTATTTCTGTCCCCTCTGGATCTTCGACTGGAACTCCTCCTTGTTCTTCGCTATGAAGAACCCCTTCCCGCCCTTTGCGCCGTGGTACTTGACTATGACAGGCCTGTCTATCAGCTCGGCGCTCTCGAACCTCATGGGGACGTTCACACCTGCCCTGAGAAGCCACTCCCGCTCCATCTCGCGGTCGCTCTCCCAGGCGAGACACCTCCGGTTCCCGAAGGTGGGGACGGGCAGAGCCTCGAAGTTCTGGATGCCGAGATACTCCACCATCGAGCCGTGAGGTATTATTATGGCGTTCTCATCGATCAGACGATCGCTCTCATCCAGCATGGCCTTATAGCTGTCAAGCGACAGAAATGCATCCGGCTTTGCAAGAGGGAAGGCATCATAGAACCTCGGAGGCGGCCCTATGCATATGCCGAGCGTCCGGAAGCCCTCCTGTTTCGCGCCGTGAAATATCTGGAGGCTGCTGTGGGAGCAGACCGTGGCTATTGTGATGTTCTTCAGATCATACCCGTTCAGTATCTCCAAAATCTCCTCTTTCGAAATCATGACTACGACCTTTTCTCCCCTCAATCCTTTGAAACATACAGGTTGGCGTCCCACTAGATAATCTCTTCGTTTGGAGGCAAGGGCAGGCGAGGCATCTCATAAAGCACCTTCTGGAAGTGCAGGGGGCAGCGGGACCCCATCGAAGGAAATATTAAGAAGCTGGCTCTGTGCAGAGGATCGAACCTCTCCAGCATCCACATGATCCAAATCTTCAGGGCATCCTCGACTCTAGATACTGTTTTATACCTTGATGGAAAGAGTGAGGCGAAAGAAAATCGTTGCCACTGTGTGGTCCTAATGAAGCCCATTTACCTCATACTCATCATGCTGCTTCTGAGCGGGATCGCCTCCGCCCAGCTGAAGCCGGATCGGGAGCGTTTCGATATCGAGATCCACCCTGGAGAGGTCATACACAAGACGCTGACCCTTACAAACACGGGCGAGGAGTCGGTATCAAGGATAAGAGCCACCTCTGTGGGTGGAGATGCGAAGGATATGATAATGATCGATATACCGAAGAAAGCGATAGATCCTGGCGATGATATGGATGTGGACATATTCTTCATGGCGCCTCCTGAGACGAAGCCCGGATCGTACACGGGATTCTTTTACATCTTCGATGAGACCGCGCCTCCTGCTCTTCCGATAGCCATAAGCTTCAACCTCAACGTCATCGAGAAGGACAGCTACAGCGTCGGGCTCTACATAAACGATGCCAGGGAGGCAGGCGGAGAGGTCACCCCTGATGAGCCTGCAGAGTTCGATCTCGAGGTGAGAAACACCGGCAGGTTCAGGGATCTCATCGAGGTGTACATTCCTGAGGTCCCAGAGGGATGGCACCCGAAGCTCTTCGATGGGGATGAGGAGGTGGATATGCCATACTCGCTCCCGCTCCCATCCGGAACAAGCCATATTCTGAGGCTGGAGGTTGAGGTGGATGAGAACGCAAGGAGCGGCTCAATGAGGATCGTGGCGGAATCACAGGGCAACAGATCCAAGAACGCCAGTGTCGCTGTGAATCTAGAGGTCGGGGTTGTGGTCAAGGGTTATGACGTCAGGATAGATATCCCGAAGCGCGTGGTCGTGAACAGGAGCTATGAGGGCAGGTTGACCCTCTTTCTGGAGAACAACGTCAGGGTGTCGGTCGATGCCGTATCAGATCCATCTCTTCTGATCGTGCCATCGAGCATGGTTCTGGACATCAACGGCAGGTTTGGATCTGCCAACTTCTCTCTGATCGCGACCGAGCCATCCGGATACGCAATAGTCTTCAGGATGGTCGATTCGAACGGCGTGCCATTCCCGCCTGAGATTGTTTATCTGGAGGCCATAGAGCCATCAGGGCTCGCGATAATCGCATCGGCTGATCCAAGGTACACGGCCATTGCCTCTCTGCTCTCAGGAAACAACACGACCGTGCCTGTGATTCAGGTGGGGGATGAGTTGACCAGGGATATCAGAGACAGTCTCCTCCCATACAGGGATGTGATCATACTGGGCGATGAATCGACGGTGAGCAGAAAGATCGAGTCTGAGCTCTCCGGCTTCAACGTCTCGAGGATCGCAGGCGCAGATCTCGCCGAGACCTCCTGGATCCTCGCAGACCGGATGTGGTCCAACCAGACGGCAGTGGTCGTCTCAGGGCCGGGCGAGGTGGATGTCTTCAGATCATATCAGATCGCAAAGCGCTCAGGCCTGCCACTGGTTGTCTGTGGCGATGCGCTCACAGATTCGATCAGGGCATCAATGGAGAGCATGATGGCGAGAGGTATGGAGAAAGCGATCATAGGAAGCGGCGTGAGCGATTCAGCGGTGGAAGCGCTCAAAGCAGCTGGCCTCTCAGTGGAGGTGTCGTGATGCGCGCCATATGTCTTGGAGTTCTTCTACTGCTTCTGGTATCACAGGCAGGTGCTGTCTTCGAGAGGGGGGCGAAATCAGATATCGATGAGATGATACTCGTCGGCGGACAGGACTGGCATGCTGTTGTGGCATCGGTGCCGCTCTCGACATGGAGCGAGGAGAACACCACAGTGGTGAGGCCGATGCTGATACTCCCGAGGGAGGTGAAGACCGGAAGGCGGCTTGGCTGGGTGGAGGGCACAGATCTTGAGAGGTACAGCATGGACGCCATCCTCCAGTCCATGATATCTGGCAACGTCTCCGCTATGGTGATCCACGGCTCCGGTGAGGACGTCAAGACCCTCGTCAAAACCGCTCAGAAGCAGGGAATGAAGGTGTACATGACTGTGTCCCTTGAGCCGGAAAGCGATGGGGGGAGGTGGACATCAGCCCCGCTGATAAATGCGAACGATTCGACCTTGGCCGGGATGATCCGCGATGCATTCAGCGGTCTAGAGCTCAGGAAGAGCCTGGAGGAGGGGAACGATACAGAGATCGACGGATACTCTCTGGATGCAAACGGAAACCGGGGCTCTCTGCTCTGCCCCGTGAATCCCAATGTCAGGGAGGATCTCTACGCCAGGATCGAGGAGATCATAGATGAGTACAAGGTTGATGGCGTTGTCCTCTACAGGTTCGGCTTCGAGGGAGAAGACTACTGCTTCTGCGATGTCTGCAAGGAGGAATTCTACAGAGATACAGGGCTGGACCTGACGAGGATAAAGTCCTCAGGTTACAACTACCAGAAGTGGCTCTCGTGGAGGGAGCAGAAGGTCCTGGAGATCGCGCAAGAGGCGCGGAATATAACCAGAAATCTCGGCCCGGTGGAGCTCGGCATCGCCATAGACGAACCCTTTGACAAATCGAAGGGCTACAATCTCCATGATCTCGCCGGTACCTCAGACTTCGTCATAATCTCCTCAGTGCCGGTGCAGGATGCGGAGCTCGCCGCCAGGGTGAGTGATACGCCGGTATATGTGAGGCTCAGCGATGATTACGTCGAGTACATGCTCTCCACGCAGAACGTCGAGGGCGCTCTGAACTACATCGAGAGTCTTATCAGATCAGGATGTGGCGGCATCTTGTTCGAGCACAACGTCGTTTACACACCGCTCTGGTCTGAGCTCGAGCCGCCCTCGAAGGCAGCTCAGTGGCTCATAAAGGCGCTCGGCATGAGGACGCTCGGCATCGGGGATGTCTCCTGGGCATGCAATGATACGATAAGATACAATAACAGCGAGGAGCTGGCGGTGCTTGTGAGCAGCCGGTGGAGATACTCCCCAGGCGCGGTCCTGGTCGGAGAGAACTACACTGCAGGGATCCAGGCAGCGACAGTGGCCTCTTACCTGAACTGGCCTGTTCTCTTCTTCTCCTCCAACATCTCGAACACCACGCTCTCGGAGATCGAGAGGCTTGGGTGCACAGATGTGATCATCACAGGGGACGCGCCATCTGATGTGGTCAGGAGTCTGGAGGAGATGAACCTCACAGTCCACAGATACGATCTGGATCTTCTTCTGAGAGAGATGAGGGCGCGCAACGATTCTGCCAGATTTATTGTGCTGACGAACAGCCATGACATCTCTCTTATACCTCCAAAGCCGGAGAGCAAAATAAAGAGAGCGATCGTCAAGGATCTCTGGATCACTGTCGAGACCACGCCTGCGAGCATCCCCTCAGAGGAGGCCGGTGAGGTCGTGAGGATGAACATAACTCTCAGGAACACCGGCACAGAGCCCCTGAAGGGGGTAAGCCTCGTCGACATGTTCGCAAGCGGTCGGTATGTGAGAATGCCGATATACTACAAGGGGAAGCTCTCGATCACCGACCCGATATCCAAAGAGCCCTCGGATCCAGCAGGCGCGTTCTTCAACGGCTCGATACTCACCTGGGATCTAGAGAAGATCGACCCGGACGAGTCGGTCTCTCTGAATTTGGAGGTCGTGGTTTTACATCCCATGGATGCCGGATGGGTGCAGCCTCTCGACAGGGGCATCACTGTCAGATACACCGGCGTTGAGGATAACGTCACGGTGAAGACCGAGAACGATGGGCCGGTCTCGGAGATAACGTACCCTGGAGAGATGCCCGTCGGGACCGCAATAGTCACATGGAACGTCACCGAGCCGCACAGCTACACAGCCCTCAGGCTCTACAGCCCGCACGGGCTGATAGGCTACGTGAGGTTCAGCGCCAGGTCGAACGGATACCGCGTAGCTCTTCCGATGCCTGAGCCGGGAAGCTGGTTGTTCAATATTGAGGTCGGCGGCGGCACAGAGTACCGGACGAAGAACATGACCATAGAGGTGAGGTCGACACTGCCGCCGAACAACGTGACAGCGTTCAGCCACACAAAGGTGCCGAAGCTATCTCTGGCATCGATTCAGGTTGCAGCAGCAAAGCGCGCCATAGTGATGGACGTGGCGAAGGACCCGCAGTATGTGGATCCCGGCGATGTCGAGGAGTGGTTGCGCGAGAGCGTGGAGGGGATGGATCTGAGACCGGAGTACCTCCTGGTGGTTGGAGACCCCGGATCGCTCCCATTCCCGACGACCGGCCTGAAGCAGGGGTTTGAGGGGGATCCATTCTCCTACGATATCTACAGGGACTACAGGATAGAGATGGATGACGACAATTACACAGAGGTGGCGACCGGCCGGTTCATAGGTCTCAGCGTATATGACGTCTCGCAGATGGTTGCCAGGACGCTGAGCTACGACAGGCTTCAGGGCAACTGGAAGAACACATCGCTTGTTGTTGCCACGCCTGTTGAGTGGCCCTGGAGCCCCGTGCCGATCAGGATAAAGGAGTATCTTGCGGACGCCGGCCTGAACTCGAGAGACCTGCGATGGGAGGAGGCGACATTCCAGAGGGTCTCGGCATTCATGAACAATGGCGTGGGGATAGTCCACTTCGATCATCATGGTTCAGAGAAGGGGTGGGCTCTCTCGAGCTGGGTGATGACAGACTCATTCCTGGATGAGACACAGGTCAAGCAGTTCGTTCTCGCTCCGCAGCTCACAACGAGCAACTCATGTCTGAGCTCCCGGCTTAAAGGGTTCAGCATCAACGTGAGCGGCACGGAGATGTACATACCAATGAGGCTTGACGACTCGATAGCCCTCGCGTTTGTCAGGGCTGGAGCCGTGGGATATGTGGGATCGTCCGCGCTTGTGTGGATATACGTCTCAGAGGACTACAACAAGCGCTTCTACCAGGCGCTGGTGTTCGAGAATGCAACCGCGGGCGAGGCCCTGAGCCGGGCCGAGAACCTGTACATCATGAAGATGAAGGGCGCGGAGAAGATATCCTTCGATAGGATAGAGGAGATGCTGCCTCCGTGGGAGTACTCCATGAAGGAGATGATGAACCAGACCGCGAGCAGCTTCATGCTCTTCGGCGATCCTGAGTTCAGGCCGTATCTCCCGAAGACACCGGAGCTCCCATACAGGGTGGAGGAGGTTGAGGGCAACGATACTGTTGCAGTCTCCGTCTCCCCCATCTCAGAGCAGGCCACGGACTGGCTCTACTGGTTCGGCGTTGACAGCACTGACGGGGAGATCAGCCTCAACGCGCCTCCTGCAATCATAGCTGAGGTGCTCCTCCCCAGGGATGCGGAGGATGTCGTGGTCAAAGAAGGGTCCAGGGTCGTGTGGCATGCGGAGGATGTATCAGGAGAACACAAGCGTGTGATGTGGCCTCTCATCAACCCGCGGCTCGGAGATACGAGGAGCTTCTCAGTGGAATACCGCATCGTCCCCGAGGAGGTCCAGATCATAAACATCACCGCCGGCTGGAATGCGATCTCGATTTACGTCAAGCCCAAGGATCCGCGCGTGGAGAAGTACATCAAGGGCAAGCCGTACCGGGGAATATTCACGGTGACAGATGACGCCTGGAGCTACTCGCTGAAGGACTCGGTGATTACAAACATAACAACCCTCGAGCCGGGAATGGGCTACATAATCGATAGCTATGATGATTTCACCATGAAGATCTCCGGCAAGCCTGTGGAGCGACCTTACAGGCTCAAGCTGAGACCCGGCTGGAATCTGGTCGGGCTGCCTGTGAACGAATCGCTTGCTCCCATGAACATCACCGTCAACACAGAGCACCGGCGGTACAGCTTCTCAGAGGCGGTCGAGAAGGGTCTGATCTCAGCGTTCATGTGGAAGTACGAGGACGACGACTGGAAGCCGCTGAAGATGGACGAGCCGATGGAGCCGGGAAGGGCGTACCTGATGGAGGTCACAAAGGAGTGCAGGCTGGAGTTCAGGTGAATGACGATCCATGAAGCGGGCTCATGCGGGTAGTCCGCTGATCTCCCTGGGTGGAGAATAGCGGAGGCCCCTGTCTTCAGTTGAGTGGTCAAGATCCCCTGGCTCTGCATGTGTATGAGACGCTCTGGCAGGAGGATCTCACAGCACGCGACCCGGAGCGGATTTTTTCACAAAGCCGGATGATCTGCCAGAGCGTCTCGGATACTAAGACTTATAAACTAGTGGGTGGCAGGTAGCAGGTATCAAGCTCATCGGAGGAGTGTTATTTGGCGCGAAAACCTGGAAGCATGTACAGAAGGATCGAGCGGCCTTACACACGCAGGGAGTACATCGGAGGCGTCCCTGGGAGCAAGGTCGTTCACTACGACATGGGGAACCTCACGGAGAACTTTCCTGTGAAGCTATCTCTCGTTGTGAGAGAGCCATGTCAGATAAGACACACTGCACTCGAGGCAGCAAGGGTTGCTGCAAACCGTTATCTTCTCAAGACAGTTGGCAGGAACGATTTCCATCTAAAGCTGAGAGTGTATCCGCACCACGTCATACGGGAGAACAAGCAGGCGACAGGCGCGGGCGCGGACCGCGTCTCCAGCGGCATGCGTCGCGCATTCGGGAAGCCTGTCGGCACAGCGGCACAGGTTTACCCCGGACAGCGGATATTCACGCTGGGTGTGCACCCCGAGCACATCGAGGAGGCCAAGACAGCCCTCCGGAGGGCCGGACACAAGCTGCCCTCGCCGGTCCAGATCATCGTGGGCTCCTGAACGGTGACCAGGCTTGGAGGACTATATAGAAGGACTTGAGCGGGCGATGCGATCCATGCCCGCCGCCAAGGGCACAAAGGAGCGGTTTCAGATCCCTGTGCCCAGGATATTCTACGAGGGCAAGACGACCGTGCTCGATAACTTCTCAGCCATAGCTGATGCTCTGAACAGAGATCCTGACCACCTGATGAAGTTCCTTCTCCAGGAGCTGGGCACCGCTGGAAAGATCGAGGGGCATCGCGGCATCTTTCAGGGAAAGTTCACAGAGCAGGCGATCCAGAACCAGATCGCGGCCTATGTAGATGAGTATGTTATTTGCTCAGAGTGCAAGCTCCCTGATACGCATCTCATAAAAAGTGATCGCGTTCTGATGCTGAAATGCGACGCGTGTGGGGCACACAGGCCTGTAAAGAAGCGGAAGGCCAAGGCGGTCGTGGCCAGGGATGTCATAGAGGAGGGCGAGACCTACGAGCTCAGAATCGAGTCTGTGGGGAGCAAGGGCGACGGCATAGCCAAGGTGGACAAGTACCTGATCTTCGTGCCGAACACATCGAAGGGCGAGATCGTCAAGGCCAAGGTGAAGAAGATAAGCGGGACGCTTGCTTTTGCTGAGATCGTTGAGCGGAAGGGCAAGGCATGAGTGATAAGAGGATACACCTGAGCTTCACGGACAGGCATAAATACAGGATGGAGTTCGAGCCGGCTGAGTTCTGGAGGCCTCTCGCGGATCTCTATGAGGGGGTTGAGTGGTCGGTGGGCGATGAGTCCATCTCTGTGGTCGCAGAGAACTACTCCTACCTCCTGGACCTCCTGGTCCATGCCAGGCAGTTCTACCTCAGGTCCATGCCGTTCGAGGAGCGGTTCAGGTGATTGCCGGATAATCGCACTGCTCTGCAGCACCTCTACAGAGCCCACGCCCAGGGCATGTTTTCGCATCTCTTCCATTCGGCCTCGAGCCTCATCTCCACCGCGTCCCCACATGAGTTATCCAGACCATCCAGATAGCTATATTACTCAGTAGAGTCACATGTCGGCATGGCCTGTGGTCTTTACACTTCGGATGTGGGGATACCATGATCACCATCAAGGATGTCGAGCACATAAGCTGGCTTGCCAGCATCAGGGTCTCCGAGGAGGAGAGGGAGGAGCTTGTTGCACAGTTCAACACGATCCTGGATTACTTCCAGCAGCTGGATGAGGTGGATACAGAGGGCGTCGAGCCGACGTATAGAGTCGTGGACCTTGCAAACGTATTCAGGGAGGATGTGCCCAGAGATTCTCTCCCCCAGGAGGAGGCACTGATGAACGCGCCGAGAAGAGAGGAAGGATACTTCAGAAGCCCGAGGATAGTGTGAGCATGCTCTTACAGCTGAAGGATGAGATCAGTTCAGGCTCTGCTGAGGATTATCTCCACAGGCTCTTCGAGAGGATAGAGCGCAGCAGGCTGAATGCATTCACCACGCTTGCGAAGGAGAGCGCCCTGGAAATGGCAAGGGAGTTCGATGCCAGGCACTGGGGTGGCGCGCTCGCTGGCATACCGATCGCGATAAAGGACAACATATGCACGAAGGGCATAGAGACGACATGCAGCTCGAGGATTCTCAAAGGGTTCATCCCGCCGTATGATGCCCATGTGATAGAGCGGCTCAGGGCAGAGGGCGCCATAATCATCGGGAAGACTAACATGGATGAGTTCGCCATGGGGACATCGACAGAGACAAGCTGTTTCGGCCCCACGAGGAACCCATGGGATCTGGAGAGGGTGCCCGGGGGATCGAGCGGTGGATCTGCAGCCGCGGTGGCGGCAAACGAGGCGCCATGTGCACTGGGCTCTGATACGGGCGGATCTGTCAGATGTCCTGCATCCTTCTGCGGCACCGTCGGGCTGAAGCCTACCTACGGGCTGGTCTCGCGCTACGGGCTTATAGCCTACGCGAACTCTCTCGAACAGATCGGGCCGATCACAAAGACGGTTGAGGATGCGGCTCTCCTCCTCGATGTCATAGCAGGTCATGATCCAAGAGATTCCACATCAGTTGCATCTGAAAAGAACTATCTCAGCAGCATCGGCGGTGAGATCAGAGGCATACGCATCGGCGTTCCGGAGGAATACTTCGGCGAGGGCGTAGATCCAGGAGTGGAGCGGGCTGTGTGGGACGCTGTATCAGTCCTGGATGATCTGGGCGCGAGCTGGAGGAAGATAAGCCTGCCGCACACGAAGTACGCGCTTCCGGCGTACTACATAATAGCGATGTCCGAGGCGTCATCCAACCTGGCCAGGTTTGATGGATTGAGATACGGGTTGAGGGTCGGAGAGGACAGGGACTGGCACACGACCTTCTCCGAGATCAGGGCGATGGGGTTCGGGAAGGAGACGAAGCGCAGGATCCTGCTCGGCACATATGCTCTCTCCGCAGGCTACTACGGAAAATACTACCTGAAGGCTCTGAAGGTCAGGACTCTCATCAAAAGAGATTTCGAGCATGCGCTGAAAGAGGTTGATATCATAGCATCCCCCACGATGCCATTCCCCGCTTTCAGGATCGGTGAGAGGATAACGGATCCGTTATCGCTTTACATGTCGGATGTGTTCACGGTGCCCATAAATCTGGCAGGAATCCCCGCGATATCCGTGCCGTGTGGCTTCTCAGATGGTCTTCCTGTTGGTCTCCAACTCATGGCAAGGCCGTTCGACGAGGCTCTGCTTCTGAGGGTTGCCAGCGCCTACGAGCAATCGACCCCGTATCATCTCAGATCCCCGGAGGTGGTCTGATGGACGATGTTATAATCGGCCTGGAGATACACGTCCAGCTAAACAGGCTCAGGTCAAAGATGTTCTGCGGTTGTTCTACAAGCTATCACGATGCGCCTCCGAACACGCACACCTGCCCGGTGTGTCTCGGCCTTCCCGGTTCACTTCCTGTCATCAACAGAAGGGCGGTTGAGTTCGGGATAAAGGTCGCGCTGGCGCTGAACTGCAGCATCGCAGAGGAGACGATGTTCTACAGGAAGAACTACTACTATCCGGATCTGCCAAAGGGATTCCAGATAAGCCAGTACGATTATCCTCTGGCCACCGGAGGGTATGTCCTCATCAAGGGCGATGATGGACAGGAGCGGAGAATAAGGATAACCAGGGTCCACATGGAGGAGGATCCAGGAAGGCTGGTGCATGCGGGCACAATAGACAAAGCAAGGTACACCCTGGTCGATTACAATCGATGCGGCATGCCGCTTCTTGAGGTCGTCACAGAGCCTGATCTCAGGTCTCCAAAAGAGGCGAGGCAGTTTCTGGACAAGCTCAGGACGATTCTGGAGTATCTGGATGTATTCGATGGCAACCTCGAGGGCTCTTTGAGAGTGGACTCGAACATATCGCTCGCAGGGGGGGACAGAGTAGAGGTCAAGAACATCTCGAGCCACAAGGGTGTCGAGAAGGCGTTATCGTATGAGATAACAAGACAGAGGAACCTGAAGCGAAGGGGGATCGAGGTCGTCCAGGAGACCAGGCACTACGATGAGCTTCGTGGCGTGACAGTATCGATAAGAACAAAGGAGGAGGCTCACGATTACAGGTACTTCCCCGAGATGGATCTCGTCCCTCTCAGGATCGCTGACTGGGTTCCAAGGATAAGGGCCGAGCTTCCAGAGCTTCCGGATGCGAAGAGGGAGCGCTTCAGGGAGCAGTACGGCATAACCGATGATCACGCGAAGTCTCTCACATCTGATATAAAGGTCGCCGACTTCTACGAGTGGGTTGCTGCTCGAGCCGATCCGAAGCTTGCTGCTGTCTGGATCGCAGATGTTCTTAAAGGTGAGCTGAACTACAGGGATCTGACGATAGAGAGCTTCAAGAGAGAGAGCATGCTCGAGATAGTTAGGATGCTCTCCGAGAAGGAGATCACAGATGAGATTGCGGTCACTCTTATAAGAACCATACTCGACAGGGGCGGCTCTCCCAGGGAGATCGTCGAGAGCATGGGCCTGAAGAGAGCGGATGATGATTATGTCGTCCGGGCTGTCAGGGAGGCGGTTGCAGACTCACAGGAGGCGGTGAGGGACTACCTCAGCGGAAACGCCAGAGCGATAAACTACATCGTCGGGCAGGTCATGAAGAGAACAAAAGGCAGGGCAGATCCATCAGTCGCACACAAGCTTGTGAAGGAGGAGATCGAGCGGCAGATCTGCTGATCCGCTCGTTCTCTTTTAAGTGACCTCCTCCCCTAAAGGGGAAGGGCTTCCTGCGTTTCGACTCTGTCGAAACCCTTCGACTTTAGTTGAGGGTTTCACAGATCTGGTTTTCCAGTATCTCAGACAGGCACTACCCCGCAGTCCGCGGGTGAGTTACGCTCTTATCCATCTGATGACCTGCTGGGAGAGGCACTGGTCCTGCTATGAGTTTGCGGCGAATGAGTGGATGCTTCAAGAAGCCACATCGCGTCCCCTCCAAGTTGCCAAACACCTAAGAGCGATTTTTAACATTTATTCCTGACCGACACCCTTATATCATGATAATATGTAACATGCTGTCAATATACATGCTCTGGGAGAGCTGCAGGAGGGTGCCGATGTGCTTGGAATAGAAGATCCTTGGATATGGGGGGTTTACCTTTTGTGCATCTTGAGCACAGTTCTGTGCGTCTCATACGGCATCGCCAACTGGAATAAAGGCGAGGAGCTGGAGAAACAGGAGATCATGGAGGAGGCTGCCTGGGAGGCCCAGGAGCTGGAGATGCAGGAGAAAGAGCTGGGCATGTGATTTTTATGAATCTGTTGCTGCTCAATGTGATAGTTCTGGTCTATCTGCTTGTCACGCTCTACCTGGGCTACAGGGGCTGGGCGACGACCAGGGATACTGAAGGGTACATGGTGGCAGGCAGGAGAATTCATCCGTACATAATGGCGATGAGCTACGGCGCAACCTTCATCAGCACCTCCGCGATCGTGGGATTCGGCGGCATGGCGGGGCTCTTCGGCATGGGTCTCCTCTGGCTGACGTTTCTCAACATCTTCGTGGGGATATTCATAGCGTTCATAATTTACGGAAAGCGCACGAGGAGGATGGGCTACAACCTGGGGGCCATGACGCTTCCAGAGCTGATGGGCAGGAGGTTCGACAGCCAGTTCATCCAGTGGTTCAGCGGGCTTGTGATCTTCCTCGGGATGCCTCTGTACGCATCCGTCGTTTTGATCGGCGCTGCAAGGTTCATGGAGACGACTCTCTCCATAGACTTCAACCTCGCGCTGCTTCTGTATTCCATCATCATCGCTGCCTATGTGGTCTGGGGTGGCCTTAAGGGAGTCATGTACACAGATGCGATGCAGGGCACGATAATGTTTCTGGGGATGATATTTCTTCTCATCATGACCTATGTCCATCTTGGAGGGGTGACAGCCGCCCACGAGGCGCTCACAAACATGGCAAACCTGGTTCCCCAGAGCCTTGCGGCTCAGGGTCATAGAGGATGGACGAGCATGCCAGCGCTCGGAAGCGCATGGTGGTGGACCCTGGTATCGACCGTGGTTCTCGGTGTCGGGATTGGGGTTCTCGCTATGCCGCAGCTCGCGGTGAGATTCATGACAGTGAGATCCAGCAGGGAGCTGAACCGCGGGGTTCTGATAGGCGGCATCTTCATACTTGCAATGACTGGGGTTGCATTCGATGTCGGGGCTCTATCAAACGTCTTCTTCTACACCACACAGGGCAAGATAGCGATAGAGGCTGCAAAGGGGAACGCTGACAGCATAATACCTGTTTACATCAACGCGGCGATGCCGGAGTGGTTTGTGTATCTCTTCATGCTCACTCTTCTGGCAGCAGCGATGTCCACATCGAGCTCACAGTTCCATGCGCAGGGCACCGCGATCGGCAGGGATATCTACGAGACGCTCACAGGAAGAAGGGGAACAGGATCCATACTGGTGACGCGGGCAGGTATCATAGCGGCTGTGGTTATCGCTGTCGTCCTCGGATACATACTTCCTGAGAACATAATCGCCAGAGGCACATCCATATTCTTCGGACTGTGTGCAGCCGCGTTCCTCCCGATGTACACATGCGCTCTCTTCTGGAGGCGGGCCACAAGAGCGGGCGCGATCGCAGGGCTTGTGACCGGCACCCTCTCGAGCGTCCTGTGGATGGTCTTCGTCCACAAGAAGGAGGCTGAGGCCCTCGGCATATCCAGATTCATCTTCGGCAGGGACGTGCTGATAACCCAGATGCCCTGGCCTGTGGTGGATCCGATAGTTGTCGCGCTCCCTCTGGCGTTTCTCATCACCATCATCGTGAGCATCATCACGAGACCGCCGGACAGCGCACATCTCGACAGATGCTTCAAGGGCATCAAATAAATTTTTATTTTATTATTTTCTTTACTCAATATGGCCTTTTTGTGTATCGGGATTTTTATATCATGACATTGTATTTCCTTATGTTAACATTGTGATGTCTCCTCCGGGAAATCTATTAATACGGTGAGATGCTCTCAGAGCCTGAATGCAGAGAAAAAGGCCTTTTCATGTTATGATCATTCCCACTCTGGGATGTCCTTCCAAGTGCAGCTACTGCTGGAGCTCGGAGGAGGGCTCTCCGGTGATGAGCATTGATACTGTAAAGGAGATCGTCGAGTGGCTGAAGGTTTTTCGTGATGATCCTGTGACCTTCACCTTCCATGGCGGGGAGCCGCTGCTTGCGGGTGTGGAGTTTTACAGGGAGGCGCTGCCGTTGCTTGCAGATGGCCTTTCACATCTCACTCCATCGTTTGCGTTGCAGACGAACCTCTGGAGGCTCACGCCTGAGCTGGCTGATGTCCTCAAGAAGTATGATGTGCCGATCGGCTCCAGCCTGGACGGTCCGAGGGAGATAAACGATTTTCAGAGGTCAGAGGGTTACTACGATCGGACCATGCGCGGCTACAGCATCGCCCGTGATCACGGCCTGAGTGTGCAGTTCATATGCACATTCACATCTCACTCCATAAAGTATAAACAGGAGATCTTCGATTTCTTCATGAGCAACGGATTGACGTTGAAGCTACATCCAGCGCTCCCATCGCTCCGCAGCGACGAGCCAGAGCGGTGGGCTCTCGATCCATCTGAGTATGGAGAGCTTCTCGTTTATCTTCTCGACAGATACCTCGAGAACATGGACAGGATCGAGGTGAGGAACATCAACGATCTCTGCAGATGCGTCTTCAGCGGTCGGGGGACTGTGTGCACATTCGTGGACTGCATTGACAACACGTTCGCTGTGGGCCCGGATGGAAGCATATATCCCTGCTACAGGTTTGTCGGGATGCCGGATTACATTATGGGTAATGTCAGAGATCATCCATCAGTGGATGATCTGAAGCGATCGGACGCCTGGATGCGGATGAACCGCTTCAGGGAGTGCGTTGAGGTGCACTGCAGGAGATGCAGGCATATCAAATACTGCAGGGGCGGGTGTCCTTACAATGCGATATCTCACACAGATGGAAAGATAAGAGGCGTGGATCCATACTGCATCGCTTACAAAAGAATCTTCGACGAGATCACAGAGAGGTTCAACAGAGAGATGCTCAGCGCCTTCGGATTGCAGAGCAGCAAGCCTGGCATAATCGCGCTAATACAAAAGATCGCATCCAAGGATGAGCCAAGGGGGCTTTGAGGATTTGGTATTTTATTCATCGAATAACTGCAGCAGAGCAGTATCTATATAAGTATGCTGTAAAATTATGATGGGTGACCAATATGAGTAAACCTGCGATGTTTACGGCTTTGTTTTGCGTCACAGTCCTGCTCTTCACAGGAATTGTCGCTGCTGAGCCGGTGCTTCTGAGGGCGGATAGCGGAAAGAATGTGACAGAGATGAACGCAACACTTCACTTCTTCGATCTTGGTGTTGGGAAGGCGGTGAAGCTGACCGCGCCGAGCCAGAACTGGAAGGTACAGGCAGTGCTCATCCCTGGAACCGATGGCTGGAACGAGACGCAGACACAGCTGCCAGCAGCGAGGACCATTGCGCTTGAGATAAGAGACAGCAACTTCAATCTCCTGTATCACTGGTCGGATATCCAGCTTGAGTACTTCACATTCCCGGCTGGTCTTGGAGTTGCGAGAATTGAGGTGCCCTCTGTGGCGGTCAGCGGTGATTTCTACGTAGTCCTATACGAGCGTGGAGCTGTGATGACATTTGCAGAGCTGGATAACGTGAAGGATCAATCGTTCATATTCGACAGATCCACAGGCAACCTCTATCGTGGCGTGCTCCCGGTCGGAGATAACAAGACAATTCCGGTTAACTGGGTCATCTGGGCTGTTGGAGAGTGATCTCTCCAATATTTTCTATCATGTATTCAGTCGTGTGTTCGGATCACTGAATGGAAATTCCGGAATCTGCATACGCCGACGTAACATATCGCAAATCCTGCGATGCCACCTGCTGCTGGGTTCAATGATCTGAGCATATGACCATGTATTAAACAACTTGAAGGACATGCAGGCTGGTTGCTGAAAGCACTCATCCGCTCGCCAGGACTTCGACTGCGTCGAAGGTAAGTCGGAAACGAGCGCCTAGCATGACTTGTGCCAATCCGGGCAAGTTATCAGATGGATGAGAGCGTTTTCAAGATCGAATCTGCTGCAGATGGCTCCCGGAAGGCTTTCTCTTTCGAACATCCTGTTTTCTATCGAAACCATGTTATATCTCCACTTCCAACCCTGAGGCGATGCTCTTCGAGAGAAAGGTGGCTGTTGTGAGCTTCCCGGGGATAGGCAGCGTCGGGAAGGTTGCGGTCGATTACCTGATAAGCTGTACGAATTCCAGAATGATCATGACGCTGCCCTTCAGCGGCTTCCCTCCGCAGGTTCTGATCCAGGAGGGGGTAGCCAGGCTCTTCACGCTTGACGTCTTCTCTCCGGAGGGAAGAGAGGATATCATTCTGCTCACCTCAGATGCCCAGCCGCTTGAGGTCCTGGGCATGAACAGGCTCGCGGGCGAGATTTTGAGCGAGATGAGGGAGATGGGCGTGAGGGATGTTGTGACGCTCGCAGCATACGTGGGAGCTGTTCATGAGAATGTTGTGGGTACCGCCACAGACGCTGATGGCGTGGAGCTGCTGAAAAGCGCAGGCATAGCTGTTATGCCCAGCAGCATAATAGGTGGGATGAACGGGATCATAGCTGGAATGGCCCCTCTCTACGGCCTCAGGGGATTCTGCATCCTCGGGACGACCTCAGGGGAGAAACTTGTGGATCTGAACGCGGCCAGGAACCTGCTGCTCTCCCTCAAAAACCTCCTCCAGATGGAGATAGACGTCTCGCAGCTCGAGATCGAGGAGGAAGAGGGGGCGGAGGAGATCGAGGCCCCGGAGGCCGAGGAGTACGCGGATGAGGATATGCTCTACAGGTAGGCCCTTGCGACCAGCGAACCCTGGCGAACACCGTTCGCGCGCGCGACCGGCTCACACTTCGCCCTGAGGATGTAGATCAGTCTTCCTCTGAGAGACCCCTCAAACTCGCTTATAGTCTCGAAGTTGCCCATGCCCTTCGCGATCACCAGCCAATCAGGATCGAAAAGCAGCCTCCTCGCCTCGGGGTTCATCCTCTCCAGGGAGATACCAACCACGCCGCCCGTGGGCACGATCTCCGCATCGGTCATTCCTTTCAGCTCGTCCGCTGTGACATCATTCAGTACAGGCTCTGCCTTCGGCCCGATGACCACCCTCTTCCCCATCTCTCTGAGCTTTTCCATCACGAATAGATCGAACACGACCTCTCCAGCGTTGTCTGTCAGGTAAAATATCTTCGAGGATCCGGCCAGGAGCTTCTTCAGTGCATCAAGATCCCCAACCAGATCCTCTCTCAGGGTATCCTCGAATATGGATGAGAACGACCTGTTATCGAACTCATGACCCCTCACCCCGAACTCCATCGAGTTCGCGGCGGCTGCGATTCTGACAAGAGCCTCCATTTTATCCTCGCTGAGATCGTAGAACCTCTCAGCCACAGGAAGAAGCTCGCGCGCGACAGCATTGCTCTCCTCCTTCAGTTTCCTGTACGGATCCGCGACGCCGCTTATCCGCTTGAGCATGATCTCACGCTCAGTTCCAACAGTGGCAGGCACATCCCTCATGTGCTCTGCCATAAACTGCAGGAGACCCTCCACCAGCTCTAGCCTCAGGTCCTCAGGGAGTGAGAGAAGCTCGCATTCGAATCCGGCCCTCTCCAGGATGCATATGTAGCAGCTCGACGCCATCCTCAATACGGCCACCGCCCCGCCAGAACAGCGATCACATCCGGAATCGCGCGGCGCGCCACGTCAGGATTCGAGCCGCCGCTGAGCACGAAGACGAGAGGTTTGCCATCGACCGCCTTTTTGATCATACTCGCCATCTTCGGATAAGCATTCAGCGTGAGGTCGAAGCCGCCGTAGTCATCTGTGTGTGAATCATGCCCGAAGATCACGAAACACACTTCGTAGTCAAAGCCCTCTGTGAGCTTCAGCGCGTTCTCCATCTCCCTCAGAAACGTCTCGTCATTCGCGTTCCACCCTATGCCAAAGTCGTAGTTGTTCCTCTCGCGATCGAACTCCTTCTGCGATCCGGAGTGGAAGTTGATGTGGAAGACATCAGGATCGTTCCCGAAGAAGTCTCTTGTCCCATCCCCAAAATGCGGGTCCACATCTATTATCAGGAAGCGCCTGAGCCCCATCTTGCGGAGCTTGAGTATCGTTATCGCGACATCATTGAAGTAGCAGAACCCCCAGCAGCTTCCCCTGGATGCGTGATGACCTGCTGTTCCTGTGTACGCAAAGGCGGACTCCGCCTTTCCGGAGACGACGAGCTCAGCTGCCATCAGCACGCTTCCTGCTGAGAGCAGAGCGACGTTCCAGTGCGGGTCGTGCCTCATGTTGCGCATGTGGTTCTCTGTATGCGCTTCTGCCACAAGCTCCACAGGCGCTGGCTGGGGCCTGAACACCTGCACTTCAACACCATCCACAAGCCCGGAGCTCATGAGAGCTTCAAACGATGGTTTGATTCTGTCCTTCAGCACAGAGTATCCGTGTACCGGAAAGTCCTCGTGGTACACAACAGCTACCTTCATCTTCTCCATCCAAACTCCTCCGTTTGTATACGCGATAAATTGCTCTAGAGACAGTGGTTTTGCTGAGAGCTCTGGCAAATGAGTGCTACCAGCAAACAGTCTGCACGCCTCCAGCTTGTTAAAAACATGGCGAATCTCATATCGTTCTCGGGTACCTCTCGGTCGGATACCTCTCGAGCAGCATTCCCTCAACAACTATCGGCGGCTGCTCCAGGGCATCCCTCATAGAGCACATCTTCACCGCGCACTCCAGCTCCCAGTCTGTGCTGGAGCATATCGTGAGCAGAGGCTCGCCCTTCTTCACGGTCTCTCCCATCTTCTTGTGTATTATCACGCCCGCCTTCTTGTCGGCAGGCGCGCCAGCGGCCCTTGCGATCTCCACGATTCTTTTGTTGTAGAATGCCACAACGTAACCGTTCGTCGGGGAGAGTATCTGCTTTTGATGCTCTCCTATCTGGATATCCTCACTCCTTATCTTGGGATCCCCGCCCTGCGCCTCTACGATCTCCATGAGCTTCTTGTGGGCCATTCCGCTCGTCAGTATCTCCTCTGCGACTCTGTACCCCTCGCCCCTGGCCGCAACACCCCCCATCTCCAGGAGGATGCCTGCGAGGGCGAGGCTCTTCTCCCTGAGACTGTTCGGCCCCTCGCCTGTCTCCAGCATCTTTAAAGCCTCTCTCACTTCGAGAGCAGGTCCCACTGTCCGGCCGACAGGAGAGCCGCCGAAGGTCATCGCACACTCCACCCTGATCCCCAGCCGTTCTCCAAGATCTGTAAGGTCTTTCGCGAGCGTCCTCGCCTTCTCCGGCGTCTCCAGCTTCGTTCCAGGGCCGGTGGGCATATCGACCACGACAGCGTCAGCGCCGACTGCCCCCTTCTTCGCCATTATCGAGGCGAGCATCTGGCTGTAGGGATCGATGGCGAGGGCGTACTCCGCTTTTATCAACCTGTCGTCCGCCGGAGCTATGTTTGTGGCGCCGCCCCATGCGATAACACCCCCCACACTCTCCGTGATCTCCTTGATCTCATCCGCGGTGAACTCCACAGGCGCGAGGACCTCCATCAGATCCGCGGTCCCGCCAGCGCCTGTTATCGCCCTCGAGCTCGTCTTAGGTATGAGCAGACCCGAGGCTGCGACAATCGGAACCACCAGCATCGAGACCTTGTTTCCCGGAACCCCACCTATGCTGTGTTTGTCGACGACGGGATGCTTATCGAAGTAAATCCTCTCGCCCGTCTCTATCATCGCCTTGGTGAGCCACTCCGTCTCCTGTGGATCCAGGTTGTGGATGTAGGATGCTGTGATGTATGCTGATAGCTCGATCTCGCTGAGGTTGTTGTTGACTATATCCCTCACTATGCTTCTGATCTGGTCCTCGCTCAGCTTCTGCCTGTCCATCAGCATCTTTATGTATGATATCGAGGCAGGCCTTGGAGCGGGCGATATCTCCACGCTCTTCGCCTCCTTCAGGTCCCTGAGAGCCTCTGTGAATATGCCGACCTGCCCCTGTTTGATCATCTGTCCGGTGACATCCAGAATCGCGGTCAGAGATGCGCCCTTCGTTCTCACCCGAACCCTGTCTCCAGGGTTGAGCCCCATTGCTCTGGCATCCGCGATGTTTAGCATGACCTTGTGCTGCCCGATCTCTATATCGAAAGGAACTACCTCAAACATCTGCACCACCTCTTCAGCCGCACCTCTTCATCCACACCCTCTGGACAGGCTCGACATGAGCGTCAGCGAGCGTATCCACTCGCCCTTCGCCTCTCTCGTCGTGCCGACAACCATTCTCAGGCCGTCTGGAGTCTCCTCGATCACCCCGGATGCCTCAATCATCTCCCCCTCGAATGCCTGGCCTGCATATGTGTGAGAGTAGCAGAGTATCTCCCCGATCTCATGATCAAGCCTGAAAATACCAGGGCTGTCGAAGGAGTATCTCGCGTCAGTGACCTCCGCGACTATTCTGCCTCTCCGGATGGGCCTGCCTGCGGGTACCGGCTCGATCTCGTCCCAGTCTCTTGTAAAGAGAAGGTCAAAGTACGTGCCGTCTATCATTCCGCGGTTGCCCTTGCGCATCTCATGCGCCACGAACTCATCGAAGGGGATCGAGGGCTTCCTCTTCATGTAGATCTTCATCCACGTTGCGCTGTCGAGCTCCTGGATCAAGCCGCTGCGCTTTGCATCTGCTATAACATCCCTCGCCCTCCACCAGGCGCTTCCGTAAAC
Source organism: Methanobacteriota archaeon (assembly GCA_029553285.1). GTDB lineage: Archaea > Halobacteriota > Methanosarcinia > Methanotrichales > Methanotrichaceae > Methanothrix_B. The sequence continues at coordinate 122,050 of JAKPCO010000077.1, read as the reverse complement.
AACCAGATCTATATCTGATGATCTGCTGTGTAGCCCCAGGAGCATCGATCCCGTGATCCCGATGCATCTCTCAGGGATGCCGTGCTCCTCCAGTATGTCAGCGATCTTGCCGACCCTCTCATCCTCGGCTCTCACCCTTGGAAGCTCATCAGCCGGCTTAAAGAACCTTCTCACATCATCGAATGGAACCACGTGAACATCCCTGACGTACTCAGGGCGCGCCGCCCTCAGGAACTCAAACGCATCGTCGAAATCCAGCTTTCTGTATCTTCTGCCGCCTGCGATCCTCTCCCCTGATTCATCCGGGATGTATCTGAGCAGGGATCTCACGCCATCGGTGTGGATGTAATCCACGACCGAGAATATCCACCCGTCCCTGCTCTCAAGAAAGTCCCTGATTCTGGCTCTCATCACCGATTACCTCTAGAACTCGATCCGCCATCGCGCCCATCCTCAGGATCCTTCTGCTGGAGAGGTCCACGAGGGTGGATGGTACGGCGTATCTGCATCTCCCTCCATCGATAAGCATATCCACCCGGGATAAAATCTCCGGATCTATATCCTCTGGATCAGATGGCGGGGGTGCTCCAGTGATGTTCGCGCTTGTGGACGTGATCGGCCCGGTCATTTCGATGAGCCTGAGCGCGATCTCATGATCCGGGTATCTGACTCCGACAAGAGGAGATCCTGCTGTGAGCATATCCGGGACGATCGATCTCTTCCGCACGAGAAATGTCACAGGCCCGGGCAGGAGTCTTCTCATCACATCCAGGTCTTCGGGCCGGACGTCTGCCACCTCACAGAGCATCTCGAAGCTTGATACAGCTATGGATATCGGTTTATCGAGCGGGCGCCTCTTGATCTCGTAGACCCTTGCGATGCTCCTCTCATCAAGAGCGTTCGCGCCCATGCCATAGACGGTCTCTGTGGGGTATACCACAATGCCGCCTGAGAGTATGCATCTTGCAGCCTCGTCTGTGCCACAAACGACAGCCATCTGGAGATCATCTCTTCCTGATGTTTGCGATATCACCGAGCGTCAGAACCTTCGATCCTCCCCGGGATTTGAGCTTCTCCTCGGTCGTCTCCTCGGTGAGCTTTATCTTCAGCTCCTTCTCCAGCTTCTTCCTCACATCGTCTTCGGGGACGAGCTCCTCGCGCTCAATCTTTCTAAGAAGAGATGCCTTCTCCTTTATCCTGAGAGCCAGATCCTCGAGAGAGAGATTCATGCTCTCCCTGGCATTTTTTATAATATTACCGTAATCCGGCACTACCTCCACCAGATCCCTGAAGTGGTCGCGTGGCTTTGGCTTCTGCACGCGAAAGCTCCTCTCAACAGGCACGATCTTTCTCGGGACAGGAGACCATTTGTCCTCAGGCTTGCCGAAGCGGGCGCAGCTCTTGCAGACCTCAAGAACCGAGCCGTCGATCACTATCCTCTCGGGAGAGCCAGAGATGTCTGCGCCGCAGATCTCACATTGCCTATCGCTCATCTCTCTCATCTCGGAAATCTTTTATAGCCCTCGGAGTTTAATAAGCTTTGGAGATGGGATGAACGAGCCTCAAAGTGGACCCGACTTCTCGAAGTACATCCTGGACAGGATGAAGCAGCTTGAGGAGCGCAACCTCGCCCTGAGGGAGCAGAAGGACCGCGCGGAGGGCGAGAAGCGGCTGATAGAGAACCAGAAGCTCAAGTACGAGCGCGAGGCCCGGAAGCTCCGCAGCGAGCTGGAGCGTCTGCGCGTCGGGCCCATGATCGTCGGCACTGTCGTGGAGGTTCTCGACGAGAGCAGGGTGATAGTGAAGTCGAGCACAGGCCCGAGACTTGTCGTCAGCGTCTCGCAGTTCATCGAGGAGGAGCTCAGGCCTGGGGTGCAGGTCGGCCTGAACCAGCAGACGTTCGCCGTGATGTGCGTGCTACCATCGCCGCGCGACCCCATGGTCTTCGGAATGGAGGTCGAGGAGGTGCCTGATGTCACATTTGAGAGCATCGGCGGCCTCGACAGCCAGATCTCCGAGCTCAGGGAGATCGTGGAGCTTCCCCTCAAGAGACCGGATCTCTTCCAGGCGGTCGGGATCGAGCCGCCAAAGGGCGTTCTTCTCTACGGACCTCCGGGCACCGGCAAGACCCTTCTCGCCAAGGCGGTGGCAAACAGCACAGAGGCGACGTTCCTGCGGGTGGTCGGGAGCGAGTTCGTCCAGAAGTACATAGGAGAGGGAGCCAGGCTCGTCAGGGAGCTCTTCGATCTCGCAAAGAGCAGGGCCCCCGCGATCATATTCATAGATGAGCTCGATGCGATAGGCTCCAGGCGCATCGACGGGGCGACGAGCGGTGATCGTGAGGTTCAGAGGACGTTGATGCAGCTGCTAGCTGAGATGGACGGATTCGATCCTCGCGGAGAGGTCAAGATAATAGGCGCCACAAATAGGCCCGATATGCTCGATCCAGCACTCCTCCGCCCGGGAAGGTTCGACAGGGCGATATACGTCCCCCTGCCCAACCGTGATGGCAGGCATGCGATCCTCCTCATCCACACAAAGGGAATGAACCTCGGCCCTGATGTGGATCTGAGAAGCATAGCTGATCTCACAGAGAACGCGAGCGGTGCGGACCTGAAGGCGATCGTCACAGAGGCAGGGATGTCTGCAATCCGCGAGGAGCGGACGCAGGTGCTCCAGAGGGACTTCGAGCGCGCGATCGCCAGGGTGCTTCAGGCAGAGACGCATGGCGCGTGCGAGGAGCCGGATCTCCCGAACTATGCGTGAGATGAGCTCTGCACCCCGTCGCAGGGCGAAGCTCAGATACGGGCTTCACATGCATGGGCAATACTGAGAATGTGTAATGGAGATGATTCTGCAGGAGTCTGATTTCAGACTATTGGCGTCAGGCAGATCCTGCTCTCGCCCTCCATGCTCATGTTGTAGAGCTCGGTGCGCGGGATCACGCCGTATATGCAGAGCCCTCCATTGAGCTCGTTGACGACGAAGTACGTATCTGCAACGTGAATCGCCATGTTGATGCTCTCCTGGCCGGTCTTTACGACCAGGAGGTTGATGTCGTTCGTCTTCTTCCACTGGTTGATCAGCCGGTTCGCTATGTTCAGGAGCTGCCTGTAGCCGAAGGCGAACTCCATCGCGTCCATGCCGATTATGTTGAGGATGGGCCGGCCGCTGCGCTCTCGCAGCTCATCCCATATGCCGATGAGCTCTTTTCCCCATGAGACGATATCGTCCCCCTGAGGCTGGACAACACGGACATTCGTCGGGACGAAGATCTCCCTGGGGCTCAGCTGGTATCCTATCGACGGGATTATGCACACAGCTCTCCCGTTCTTCAGAGCGTTTGAAGCAAGGGCTGTGAGTATGTGGTAGTATCGCTTGCCAACCCCGTGGTTGATCTCCAGTACATTGCAGGATCCGTACCTGAGACCGCCGGTTATCTCATCGAGCTGTGGGATGCCTGTTGATGCGCAATCCTCTGTCGGATCCGGGATTCTCATGTGATCTCCGCCGATCCTGGCATCAACCTCCTCAACGCATGGGGTGAAGCACTGAAATCTGCCACCGTGAAGCGTTGCTGTGAATGTGCGCTGGAGTATCTCAACGCCGCGGAGCTTCTCAAGCCTTATCTCGCGGGCGTATCTCGTCCGCATGCTGTCCCGCACAGCGGAAGACGGGGTTCCGGCGATCCTGAAGTGCTCCATGTAAACCACACCGTCGACTATGTAGTCGAGCGGCATCAGATCAGCGGACTCGCTGACGAATATCATGTGGATCCCCATGTCTCTTGCGAACTCGCATATGTTCTGCTCGAAGCTCTGCTGCTCTTTTATTATCGGAGATACGTAGTTCATCAGCGCGTCCCAGCTGTCAAAGACTATGATCGGGCTCTCCATCTCCTCCACATCCTCGAAGAGGACGCGGAAGAAATCCAGGACTGTATCGTATGTCGGTATCCCTCCGGCGATGTCTCTCAGAGTCTGAAGAAGCTTTGATTGAGTTGCGTTAACGACATTTCTCGGCGGCACGATCTCCTTTATCCAGGGAAACGTCCTGTAAAGCCTCTCAGGGTCGACACGCGTGGAGATGTACATCCCATTTCTCTTCTCACACATCTCATTCAGTATCTCAAATGCGAGCGTGGTCTTGCCGGTTCCGGGCAGGCCTTTTATCAGGAGGGTCTGACCCTCGACGATATCGAAAAACCTGTGTATCTCAGCAGGTATGCGCATGGGTTCCCTCCGTCCCCCCCCCTCTTGTAGCAATCATTCTATTTATAGTATTACTATTTATACGATTGTTTGGCGCATCATCTCAGCACTTGCCCTCTATCGACTGTATCTGCTTGAGAAGCGCAGAGAGCTGATCAGCCCGGACCCTGAATGAGATGGAGACCATCCCGGTATCGTCCGGCGGCTTGACGGAGACAGATTCCACCTCACATGGCTCTATATCGCGCTTGCATATCTCCTTTTTGGGGGTCACAGCGCGCCAGAGCTTCGAGGGGCCGACCTCCACGTACTCACACTTGCCCTCAGATCTGAGAACGGAGAGGTACTTTATTACTGTCGTCTTGCTCACCCCAGCCTGCCTGGCCACCTCTACTGTTGTCAGACCATCCTTGGAGTCCTGGATCGCCCTGAGAATCTTCTCTTTATAGGACATCGCATCCACCATGATCGCGGCGAGCATCCAGTCATCTCGCTCCGGTCAAGTTCATAAATTTTCCTGCATGTAAGGCGTACAGTAGAGTATATGCAGAACCAACTAGATAAAATTATTTAGTGAATGACCGGCGTTCCGCCGGAAATGTCGCATTTACATTCCTGTTGCTGGATCGCGGAAGCGAATCACTGAGGCGCGAGGTCCTCCGCCAAGGAGTGCAATGAGGATCCATGGTGTTGTACAGCTGGATCGCGAAATGAATCACTGAGGCATCGCATTCAGCACAAGATGCCATCAGATCATGGATGCGCGACTCTCTCTCTCGCTCGTGGGGGCACTGGTCCTGCTGTACACCTCTGGCTGGGGTGCTCTCAGCAACCATGTAGGCCGTTCTGCTGCCACACATGAGCGTACAGCCACAGAGGCGCTCTTCGACCGGGCCTTCTTTCAGAGCTTCTCCCACTTCTTCAGCTTTGCGACCTCAGACAGCGTCCTTCCCCTTCTTATCTCCTCGAATAGCCTGCTCTCGTTCTTCTCGACCTCCTTCGCCCTTCTCGCGATCTCGTAGGCCCTCTCTTTGGGTATGACCACGACACCGCAGTCATCTCCCACGATGTAATCCCCCGGACGCACAACCTGCCCTCCACAGACGATCTCCACATTTATCTCTCCCATCCCCTTCGGCTCTCCCGCTGTGGGGGTTATGGCGCTTGCGAATACCGGATAATTGAGCCTGCGGATCTCATCCACATCTCTCACAGCACCATCGATCACGACACCCTCAACGCCCTTCTGCATGCAGCTCAGCGTCGCCAGCCCTCCCCACGGCGCGATGTAGCGGCTGCCGTTGTAGATCACAATGACCTTACCCGGCCCAGCCTCGTCTATCGCTTCCACGGTCTTCGCCCAATCTCCCTCGAATGTCTGGACCGTGATCGCGGTGCCGACGATCTTCGTCCCCGGGACTATCGGGAGTATGTCGCGCATCGCGCCCTTGCGGTGCATCGCGTCGGTTATGTTCGGGGTGGAGACCTCTCTGAATATGGAGATCATCTCCTCCTCCAGGCTCCTCCGGGAGGTGCCAGCGCCCTCAACATGATCTATCGCCTCTCTGATCTTCCGGGCGGAGCCTGTGACATCCGCGGATCTTGTTATGTTGCCTCCGACTATCACTATAGATGCCCCGTAGAAGATCGCATCCCTTCCAGAGGATGCATCTATGCCGCCGGCCGCAGCCACCGGAATGCTGACGACCTGGACGACCTCCCTGAGGAGATCTATTGTGCTCTTTCCGACCATCTGCTGATCTATGCCGACATGGACGCAGATGTAGTCCACCCCGAGATCCTGAAGCTCCTTCGCCCGCTTCACAGGATCCGGCGTGGATAGGAGATCGACCATTATCTCCACTCCGTACTTCCTCGCAGCTCGAATCGCGTCCTGTATCGTCGAGTCATCGGATATGGCGAGCAGCGCCACGATATCTGCACCGGCCTTCGCAGCCATCTCGACCTCCATGGCGCCCGTGTCTATGGTCTTCATGTCAGCAACAATCCTGACTCCGGGAAGAGAGCGACGGAGCTCGCGAACCGCGTCCATGCCCTCGCTCTTGATCAGCGGCGTGCCTGCCTCGATCCAGTCCGCTCCGCCCGCTATCGCCTCCCTGGCTATCTCTACAGCCCGATCGATCTCCAGGAGATCCAGCGCAACCTGCAGAATCGGCCTGATATCCATCACCACCCTGATACCATTCTGGGAAGAGGGATATAAAGGGAGGTCCCATGGAGAAGACATGAACCAGCTGGAGTTCGTGAAGCTTCATGGGAATGGGAATGATTTCATACTCATAGATGAGCTGAAAGGGGAGAGGATGCCAGAGGATGAGAAAAGCGAGGCATCCAGGGTTCTGTGCCACCGCAACTTCGGCATTGGCGGCGATGGTGTTCTCTTTCTGGTGCCCTCAGAAAAAGCAGATATCGGCATGCGCCTCTTCCAGCCGGATGGGTCTGAGGCTGAGATGTGTGGGAATGGAATACGCTGCCTTGCAAAGCACGCGTGGGAGAGCGGTTATGTGGGGGAGAGCTTCTCTGTTGAGACGCTGGCTGGGGTGATACCCATCCAGGTCAGAAAGGATTGCAACAGATTCTGGGCGAGGGTTGAGATGGGCATCCCCAGATTTGAGCGCTCTGAGATTCCAGCTGAGGGCGAGGGGCTGTTTATTAGGGTGCCGATCCACGGCTTCGAGGTATCTGCGGTGAACACAGGCGTCCCGCACGCTGTGATATTCGTCGATGATCTCGATCTTCCTGTGGAGCAGATCGCCCCGAATATCAGACACAGCCCATGCTTCCCTGATGGGGCGAATGTGAACTTCGTCAGGCTCGGGAACCATCTGGAGGTCAGGACGTTCGAGCGCGGGGTCGAGGCCGAGACGCTATCCTGCGGCACGGGCTCTGTGGCAGCAGCTGCAGTCGCCCGCAGGCTCGGCCTTGTGGGCGACTCGGTCGAGGTCAGGACCAGAGGAGGGCCCCTGCGCATCTCTTTTGTGGGAGAGAAAGCCTTCATGGAGGGGCCGGCTGTGACCGTGTGCAGGGGCGTTATCTCCGACGAGATGCTCCAGACGCTGCAGTAGCATGCGGCCGACCGCCCGGAAAGAAGCATTCATCTGATGTTGCCCACGACCGCGCCGGCCTTCTTCCAGTCGCCGTCCAGAAGCGCGGCCCTGTAGCCCATCAGCCGCAGGCAGTAGTACATGATGCTCGCATCCGGGAGGTCCCCGTACACGATCTGCAGTCTTCCTCTGTCAAGCCCACGGCCTGAGAATATCGATTCCAGTGATGCCGCGTCCCTGACGGTCCCGTTTGCGATCACTGTCGAGACCGGTATCTGTATCGCTCCCCGAATCCTGGATCTGCCGAAGTCTGCGAAGCTCTCCCGCGTGTCTATGATCTGAGCTCCATCGATCACATCCTCGAGATCCTCTGGCTTTACGAGGAGATCCTCATTGATATTCCCGCTGTAGTCGGATTTAGGCATTGAGGGTGAGTTCCGCACCAGCACTTTGCCTGTTCTCAACCATGCGTCGACCCCGCCATCCAGGAGGCTGATGTTCCTGTGGCCGATGTACTCCAGGGACCAGAAGAGGTATGATGCATCGCTCTCCTCTCCGTACACAACGATTCTGTCCGTGGTGTTCACGCCGTTCCCCCTCAAGGCCTCGACGAGCGCGGATGCATTTATGCTCTCCCCGGATCTCACAGATCTCCACCATATGTTCCTGGCCCCGGGGATATGCCCCCCTGCATACTCCTCAGGCGAGCGGGAATCGATGAGCACAGATCCTGTGAGATCCTCGACATCTGCCATGATCTCCCGCACCTCGTAGCTCTTCTCCACGCTCTTGACCTCAAGCGTCCTCTCCTCTGCGGTCTGCCTGAGCGCAGGCGGAAGCTGCGATTGCGAGTACGCCTCCTTCTGCCTGTACCATCCATCCAGGTTTGTCCAGTCAGGGCATGTCGGGCAGAACGAGCCATCCTCTGTGCCAGCCAGGGCACCGAAGAGCCCTGGGAGGAGCAGCATGATGAGAACTGATATGAACAGGCGCATTGGCAGTTACTCCGCGTTATATCATAAAAGATTTACCCAGGCAGCTCAGAGAACAACCGCAAAGGCACTGCTCTGAGCATCGCTGGTTGAGGAGTTACGTCGTCACGCAGGCGCGATCGCGGAGTCTCATGCCGGTGTGGATGACACAGCCCGGTTCCTGAGCACGCCTATCCCCTCTATCTCGACCTCAACGATGTCGCCACTCTCGAGCCTTCCAACCCCCGGAGGCGTGCCTGTTGCTATGACATCTCCTGGCTCCAGCGTCATTATCGAGCTCACGAACTCCAGGAGCTCCGCGATCCCGAATATCAGGTCTGAGGTCTTCGATCTCTGTCTCGTCTCCCCGTTGACCCTGGTGGATATGTTTAGGTCCTCTGCATCCTCAACGCTCATCTGAGCCACCCATGGCCCAAAGGGAGCGAATGTATCGAAGCTCTTCGACCTGGTCCACTGACCGTCCTTCTGCTGGAGGTCGCGGGCTGTGACATCGTTGAAGCATGTGTATCCGAGAATGTAATCGTCAGCCTCATCCGCGGATATCCCCCTGCATCTCTTTGAGATGACAACAGCAAGCTCGCCCTCGTAGTCGACGCGTTTGCTCATCTCCGGCAGGATTATCTCATCGTCGTGGCCCACAACAGCAGATGGCGGCTTTAAAAAGATGATCGGCTCCTCTGGAATCTCCATCCTGAGCTCCCGCGCGTGCTCAAGGTAATTCAGACCCACGCAGACAACCTTTGTGGGGACTGAGGGAGGGAGGAGCCTGACAGCCCTCAGCTCGTATGAAACACCGTTCGAAGAAATACGATCACCCTCAACATTTCCATTAAACACACGATCCCCGTATATGAAGCGCGCAATCATGGCAAAACCTCTAGTAGCAGCTCTCCCTCATCCCGGATGGGCCGCGCCTGTACCTCCCGAACTCGCTCTCCAGAAGCCTGTCTCCGGTGATCACCGGCCCCTCCACGCACACCCTTATGCCCTCAGGATCGAGGCAGCACGATCCACAGATCCCCACGGCGCATTTGAAGTACCGGTTGATGCTCGCCTGGATCCTAGATGCGTGCTCTCTGCATCTTTTAATTATATCTATCATCATCATCTCAGGGCCGCACATGTATATCTGATCGTAATCATTGAGATCGATCTCGCTCAGCCCTGCTGAGGCCCTCCCCTCGATTCCAGCGCTACCATCATCTGTGGTGAGTATCACATCTCCAAGCCGCCTGAACCTGTCCAGGAATATGATGTCTTCCCTGCATCTGAACCCTATCAGGGAGGTCACCTCAATTCCTCTTGTCTTCACATCCTCCCCGAGAAAAGCGAGCGGAGCCACTCCAACACCCCCGCCGATGAGCAGGATCCTCTCGCCGGTGAGCCTAAAACCATTCCCGAACGGCCCCCTGATGCCCACGCTCTCTCCTGGCCTGAGGGCGCAGAGAGCTCTTGTCGCATCGCCAACCGCGTGGACTGTGATCGAGTCCGGGGCGGAGAAGCTCATAGGTATCTCGTCCACCCCCCTCACCCACACCATGATGTACTGCCCCGGGGTGGGGTCGAGCGATCTGTCGAAGCGTATCGTGCTGACATATGCTGTCTCACGCACCACATCTTTTATAACAAGATTCGCCGGCCTGAACCTCATAGGACCTCCTTGTGCGTTTCGCCTTCGTCGAAACTCTTCGACGTAGTTGAAGATGCTGAGAGGGGATATTCCTTCGAGGATGCACTCGATCCACGCCTCCGTGCGATTCCGCGTATATCATCCAGGCTCCAGCCCTTTCTATCGAGAAACCTGGAGATCCCATTCGTGATCTCCCCTATTACCTCAAGCCCGCCCATGAGCGCTGTTCCGATCTGGACGCCAGCGGCGCCGGCCATGATCATCTCAACAGCATCCTGCCAGCATGAGACGCCGCCGACTCCGATGACAGGTATCTCCAGAGCGCCGGATAGCTCGTAGACGCATCTAAGGGCAACAGGTTTGATCGCAGGACCCGAGAGGCCGCCGATCACGTTGCCGAGTATGGGGTACCCTGACTCGACATCTATCGCCATCGCCTTCAGTGTGTTTATGGCGACGACCGCGTCCGCGCCACCGCGCTGCGCCGCGATCCCCAGGACTCTTATATCTGTCACATTTGGGGTGAGCTTGACCCAGACTGGGACGCTCACAGCCCTCCTCACAGCCCTCGTGATCTCCTCGACGTTCGCGGGATCGCAGCCGATCTCCATCCCGTAGCCCTCTGCATGCGGGCACGAGAGGTTAAGCTCGAAGCCATCTGCATCCAGAGCAGAGGCGATCTCTGCGAACTCCTCCGGGGATGAGCCGAAGATGCTCGCCACCACAGGCACCCCGCCCTCTCTTGCGACATCTATCTCCTCCTGAAATACCCTGTACGACGGATTGGGGAGACCCATGGCGTTTATGAGACCGACGCCCAGCCTGACAACCGTCGGCCCGGGATGGCCGTCCCTGGGCTCCACTCCGATGGATTTTGTCACCACAGCCCCTGCGCCTGCGAGCGCGACCCTGCGCATTGATGCGCCTGTAGTTCCAAGAATGCCGGCCGCCAGTATCAGAGGATTCTCAAGCCTCAGGCCGCCAACATCTCCCGAGAGGGATGGCATGTGTGGAGATCTTGCTGCAGAGATAAAAGGCTTCTCAGCTTCCCTGGAACAGACCCATGTGCTCCTGCTCCACTATCCTGCTGAGGGATTCGGGCGTGATCTCTGTGATGGGATAGTATCTGCCGCCGGCCGCCTCTGCGAGGTCTCTGCAGAATCCAAGCCTCATCTCCATGAAGGATGATCCCACGACCTCTGTGTCTATGACCACTGTATGGACCCCGAGCCTCTTCGCCTCCTCAGCGAGCTGAACGATCTCCCTCTTCGGGTCTCCTGAGATCGAGACGTTCGCCCTGCCGTCGGATATGAGCACCATCATCGGCCTGACCTCCCTGTTCTTCCTCAGCTCACCCTGTATGACCGTGAGGGCCTTTGAGAGTCCTGCAGAGAGCGGAGTTCTGCCGCCGGTAGGAAGCTCTGAGAGCCGTTTCAGCGCGAGATCGACGCTGGAACACGGCGGGAGGAGAAGATCTGCATCCTTCCCCCTGAACGCTACCATTCCTATCCTGTCCCTCTTCTGGTACGAGTCCATGAGCAGCGAGAGGACAGCGCCCTTCGCGCTCTCCATCCGGCGCATCGCGCCCATTGAGCCGCTCGCATCTACGACAAAGAGCACTGTGGCAGATGTTTTCCTGACGCGCTCCTTCTCCCTTATGTCCTGAGGTAGGATGCTCACAGCGAACCTTCTCTCGCGCAGGTGCTGGTAGGGGGCAGCCGCCCTGATCGTCGCATCGAATGCGATGTCCCTCCCGTCCACGGGCAGCTTTGATCTCAGGTATCTGCCGGATCTGCGCATGCTCAGGCTGCTCACCCTTCTTCCCCTGGGCATCCTTCTAAGAACCCTGTCGCGCCTCAGGCTGTTCCTGAGCTCTCTCACATCTATCGGGGAGCCTATCTCGAATACCCTCTCCTCAGGCTTGGATTCGCTCTGCTCGCTGGGGGGCTCAGAGCTTTCCTCCTGTGATGTATCGTGATGCTCGTGGTGGTGTTCATGCTGATGCGTCTGCTGATGTTTCTGCTCCTGGTGTTTCGAGATCGCCTGCTCGAGCTTCTCCCTGGCCATCGATGGCGGCTCGAAGGGCCTGCTCCTCATCCTGTGAGGCAGCGCCAGGATCATTGCTTTTCTGACATCCTCCTCCGTGACATCGCTCCTCCCCTCAAAAGCAGCTATTGTCCTGGCGGTTCTGGCAGTGACTATCTCAGCCCTGTGAGTTCTGACCCCCATCTCGATGCATGTCTGTGCTACGAGCCTCATGAGGGAGTCTTCCATCACGACCTCTGGAAGCATCTGCTTCGCCCGCCGGATCCTCTCACGCAGGAGGTTCTGCTCCTCGCTCCACTCCGAGATGAACTCCTCAGGATTGGATTCAAACCGTTCCGCCCTCTTTGCGATCTCAACTCTGAGATCGACATCCGAGAGAACCTCGACATTCACCTGGAGGCCGAAGCGGTCGAGAAGCTGCGGGCGGAGCTCTCCCTCCTCCGGGTTCATCGTTCCGACGAGCATGAATCTCGAGGGGTGCGCAACCGACACCCCCTCCCTCTCGACGATGTTCACCCCCATTGCCGCTGCATCCAGAAGAACATCGGCTACATGGTCGTCCAGGAGGTTCACCTCATCTATGTATAGAATACCCCGGTTTGCTGCAGCAAGTATCCCCGGCTCCAGCGCCTTTATCCCCTCCTTTATCGCGCGCTCCACATCCAGAGAGCCGACGACCCTGTCCTCTGTTGCTCCAAGCGGCAGGTCCACCACAGGCATTCTTCTCATGAGAACCCGCAGATCGCCATTCTGGCTCTTCTGATAGCAGATATCACACATCTCATCCTCGCTGAAGGGGTTGCAGTTGAACGGGCAGCCGTCAACGACCGGTATCTCATCGAGAAGATCTGCTAGGGCCCGAACTGCTGTCGATTTCGCGGTGCCCTTGTCTCCACGTATTAGAACACCGCCTATTCTCGGGTTGATGGCGTTGAGCACGAGGGCCAGCTTCATCATGTCCTGGCCAACGATCGATGTGAACGGAATCGTGCGCCTCTTGAGATGATGCATCCTTTATACCTCTTTGAGGTTCGATCACATCTCGTCATATAAGTAGGTTTTTGGTATTAAGATGTGAAACCAATCTCCTATTGCAGATTAATTATCTGCTTAATGCATTAGTCATACGGATATTGAATACAGCTTTCGCCTCGTAATCCTAAAGTATGCTGCCGATCAACTAAATGCATTACCAATACAGGAATCGAACATACCAGCCTCGTCAGATGCGGTAGTGGAATGCTTGATGCATCAGAACCACAGGCTGGCAAAGATTAAATAGCACTTAATGTTACTAAAAATGAAAAACATCTATTTAAGTAGGATATAGGTGATGAAAATGCATAAAAGATCCGTGGTTGCAGCTTTTGCATGCCTTGTCCTGGCTGTATCTGCTGCATGCTGCGCGGAGGTTACAATCAAGGACGATCTGGGCCGTGAGGTGAAGATCAACTCCCCGAGCGAGCGTGTGGTCTTCATGATGGAGAATGCGCTTAAGACATACTATGCTGTGGGGGATCCTGAGAAGATCGTGGCCCTGAAGGACGACAAATGGATGCGAAAGCTGCTTGAGGACATATTCCCAGTGATTGATCCTGACTTCGAGAAGAAGCTCACGGTCAGTATAACAGGTGATCGTGTAGATCTCGAATCCCTGGCCAAGGCAAATCCGGATCTTGTGGTTCTATGGGCCACCACTCCCGATGATGTCAACATCAAGGCAATCGAGGAGACACTTGGTGTTCCGGTCTTTGCGATATTCGTCAGATCGATCGAAGACGTGCTCCACCAGGTCGATACAATGGGAGTTATATCTGACAGGATGGAACGGGCTGCAGAGGTTAAGGGGATAATGCACGATTATATGAACATAACAACTAATGTGACAGGTAGCATCCCGGAGAGCGAGAGGCCAAAGGTTTACTGGATGTGGACAGATGTTCTGGGGACGGCAGGTGTTAACAGTGGTATAAACGATCTGATCGAGCTCGCTGGTGGTGTCAATGTGATGAAGTTCGCTGAGAATGAGACCGCCATGACGATGGAGCATCCGGTCGTAAACCTGGAGACGCTGATAAAGCTCAATCCAGATGTGATATACATGTGGTATAACGAGAACCTCGATCCGAAGGATATCATGACCGGTGAGGAATTCAAGGGCTGGAGGGATATCAAAGCTGTGAAGAACGGTCGGGTCTATGAGATCAGGAATCCATATCTATTCGATGCTTTCTCTCCACGCATGCCTCTGGCGCTGCTGCATGTGGCAATGGATCTCCATCCAGATAGATTCAAGGATGTAGATATGGACAAGATCATAGATGACTTCCACGTGGACATGTGGGGAGTGCATTACCCGAGCATGGAGAAGGCGTGATGGTCGGTAGTCCGGTGCCTTATAAAAAATATCTTTATATTTTTCTTATAATCTCTCCGCTGATCGCAATGGTTCTCTCGCTTTTCATAGGCAAATTCACGATCTCACCAGATGATATCATTCAGATGGTGATCTTCAACCTCATGGGTGCTGAGACATCACATCCAAGTGTGTATAAAACAGTGGTATTTGAGGTCCGCCTCCCTCGCGTTCTTCTTGGAATGCTTGCCGGAGCGTCACTTTCTGTATCTGGCGCAGCGTTTCAGGCCATATTCAGGAACCCGCTTGTCAGCCCGTACATATTGGGACTCTCATCTGGTGCAGCATTTGGAGCCGCTCTGTCAATCGCTCTCGCACCCCAGTTCCCAGTACAGCTCTCAGCTCTCTTCTTCAGTCTCCTGGCGGTTGGGTTTGCATACTACATAGCCACATCCCGCGGGAGTACTCCTGTGATCTCCCTGCTACTTGCGGGTGTGATCGTCTCAGCGGTCTTCGACTCTCTACTTTCAATCATCCAGATGGCTGTGAATGAAAGGGCTCTACAGAGCATAGTCTACTGGCTCATGGGGAGCCTCGCAACCGCGAGCTGGTCAAAGATCCACAGCACGCTCCCCCTGGCTCTGGCCGGTTGTGCTGTGATATATTTGCTCCGGTGGAGGCTCAATGTCTTGGCTCTGGGAGATGAGGAAGCGAGATCTGTGGGCATGAACCCTGAACTCTACAAGGCCGTATTTGTCGTGGCGGCATCTCTCGCCGCGTCGTCTGTTGTTTCAGTTGTCGGGATAATAGGCTTTGTTGGGCTTGTGATACCGCACATGATGCGAATGATATTCGGTCCAGACCACACGCATCTGATACCGCTCTGCATAACATTCGGAGCAGCGTTTATGGTTCTTGTTGATGATATTGCGCGTTCTGGAATGGGCTTTGAGGTTCCTGTGGGCGTGATCACCACTCTGATTGGAGCGCCGTTCTTTGCTTATCTTCTCAGAAGCACGCGCAGCGGAGGATGGGAATGATCTCTGGCAAGGGAATCCTGATCGATGGCGTATCGCTGAGCTACAACGGCAGGTCTGTGCTCAACAACATATGCATGGAGATCGAAAAGGGAAGGGTGATAACCCTTCTGGGGCCCAACGGATGTGGCAAGACGACTTTGCTGAAGGTAATCAACGGGCTGCTGCCGCCAACATCTGGACGGGTTTATGTGGATTGCAGGGACACCAGCTCCATGAAGCCCGGAGAGATGGCAAAGCTCATGGGCCACGTGCCGCAGGCCCAAAGGTCCACCTTTCCATTCACCATTCTCGATGTCGTGCTGACCGGCAGGTTTTCCTACATCTCTCCTTTATCAAAGCCGGGCGAGCGCGATATTGAGAAGGCATACAGGGCTCTGGAGATGGTTGGTGCGCTTCACATTGCGGATCGACCGTACAACCAGGTCAGCGGCGGTGAGCGACAGCTTGCCATGATCGCAAGGGCGCTGGCGCAGGAGCCATCATTTTTGCTCCTGGATGAGCCGACATCTTATCTCGATTTCAGAAACCAGATAAGGATTCTGAAGACTGTGAGGGGGTTTGCTGAAAGCGGGCTTATGACTGTGGTGATGTCGCTTCACGATCCCAGTCATGCGCTCATGTTCTCTGATAGAATTGTGCTTATGAGAAAGATAGATGGCGATTGCTCTGATATGAACAACGTAGTGGCCATGGGTGAGCCGGTGAGTGTGATGACTCCTGAGAACATCAGAAAAGCATATGGGATCGATGTAGAGATGCTCGAGATAAAAGGGAGACGGCTGCTCTTCCCGCTCTAAGAATCTCGCTCTCGTCTTTTTTATAACTATAAAACCTATAGGCCGGCCCCACGCACCAAAAATTTTAAGTAAAATCCAATTAACTTAATCAAATAACTATGCTAAAGATAAACTTAATTTGTACAAATTTGAAGAGAGCGTCAATCAGCAGCTATGAGTTTGCCATTCTGTACTACATTTTATTTTAAAATCTTTTTAAATGATATCTAGTAATGTTTAAATAACACTTAATCAAATGCTATTGTAAATATGTATTAAAAAGAGGGAGGACGAAAATGAGAAGTCTGAAAAAACATGTTCTCATGGCTTCTTGGGTGATCATCCTCGTACTGGGAAACTCATATGGAGGTCCATGGGATCTCAACCCCGGAAAGGAGGCGCTGAAGCACACGCATCACTCGGAGGGTGATGTGAAGGGTGATGGGTTTGTGATGGTGTATCAGAACATCAACACGAACAACCTCTCAGCTGTCGAGTACATGCACGGCAGCGGGTCATTCGATGTGGCGGATATAATAGATTCAGCGCAGAAGACGACACATGGATCTTACTATTATTATCAGAGCCTTTCAACCGGAAAGATTGTGCCAGAGTGGAAGCAGCAGTGGACCGGCGCGAACAGCGTGATCAAGCTCACCAGGCAGAGCGACATGACACAGTCGCCCATGACCTTCGCATACGGCACGGGATGGTATGCATCTCATCCGATAACATACAACTCCCTTCTTAAGGACAGGACCGTCGCGAAGAGCTACCAGGAGGGGAGCATGATGCTCCACCAGCTCGAGTACGCACGTGGATTCGTGGGTGATATGGCTGTCGAGCTGAACTGCACCGGGCCCACGGAGACGAAGGACGGATATGGGCTCGCGAGCATGAAGCTCGAGGACAAGGTAATACAGGGCACTGTGCATATCGCGGAGCTGCTCACAAATCCACAGCAGTTGAAGTACGATAGCAAGACCAAGAAGTATGTGCCAACGAAATCCAGTAAGGTTCTGGGTGTGAAGGGTGCGCTGATTGAGATGGATGAGAACTACATCGGCAACTTCGATATACAGAGGAACATGAAGCTCGAGGTCACAAAATCCAGGGCGGTGACGATGGAGGACTGGCTCCCGTGCTGCATGGGCGGGTTCTTCGATGTTCCGGATTACAGCAAGGCGAACAAGGGGCAGATAGGGATATTCGACTGTACGTGCAGGAACACCTCAATAAGCACCTTCAAGCCGGCCTGGAACGGCACGATCGCGCAGTTCCCGACAGGAAAGTATCAGTACGTCCCCTGAGGGGATATCAATTTATTTTTAATTGACACAGAATACAAAATACTTATTAACTTAAACTGCAAAGAACGCATTGGGTGATAATAATATCGAATAAAGGGGAAATTGTTATGATTAAATGTCTTGCTTATTCAGTATTGCTTTTACTGATTGCTACATCATTCTGCTCAGCAGCCGAGTACCCGATGACGATCACAGACTCCGCAGGGCGCGAGGTCACCATACAGATGCCTGTGGAGAGGATCATAGTGCTGAACTCCGACGCGGCAGAGGCTGTGACCATTCTGGGGGCAGCGGATAAGATCGTGGGGATATCGGACAGCGTGAAGAACAAGGCGTACTACTTCCCCGCCCTGAAGAACAGGCAGAGCGTGGGAAAGTGGAACGAGCCTGACTATGAGATGATCGGAGAGATAGCAAGGAGCGGTGATGAGATTGTTCCCAACATAATCGTGATAAGCTATACGTATCCCGATAAGCCCTACGGCATAGTGGAGGTGGCAAAGAGGCTGGAGCCTTTCACGGGCATCACTGCAATCGGCCTGGACTTCTACAAGCCGGAGAACATGACCCGGGAGATAGAGCTTCTCGGCAGGATCCTCGGGAAGGAGGCGGAGGCACAGCGCTTTATAGAGTGGTATGAGGAGAAGCAGGCGGATGTCGAGAACGCCGTAGCGAACAAGAACGTTCCGAAGGTCTACGTGGAGTGGACATCCAAGGGCGGAGAGCTCACAACGATGGGCACCGGCTCCGGCGCAGCTCAGCTTGTATCAATGGCGAGGGGCTACAGCATAGCGAAGGATCTGAAGGATGCATATCCAAAGGTTGGATGGGAGTGGGTCATCTCGAAGAATCCGGATGTCATAATAAAGAGATCCACATCGACAGGTCTCGGCTGGGAGAGGCCGCCATCATCTGATTCCGTCAATCTGGAGAACACGCTAAACGAGGTCCTCAGCAGAAGCGGTGCAGCAAGCGTGAACGCTGTGAAGAACAACAGGGTCTACGTGGTCAACTGGGAGATCATGGCAGGACTGGATGATGTTGTGGGTCTCACATATCTTGCGAAGATCCTGCACCCTGATGTGAACCTGGATCCTGAGAGTGTTTACAGCGAGTACCTGCAGTTCCTGGGCGTGAAATATCCGGAGAACAGGATATTCGTCTACCCTGAAATGTAACGGAGACTCTGAGCGCAGATGGAGTGCATGGAATCGAGAATTGGCCTGAAGGAGGAATACACCAGATTCGTGGGGAGGAAGCTGCTCTTTCTGGCAGCGATCTCCCTTTGCATAATAGCAGTCGCGGGCGTCTCCGCGACGCTAGGCTCTGCGAACCTCTCAGTCTCTGAGGTCTACAGCGCGATACTCGCCAGGGCATTTTCGGGATATTTCGAGACGACCTGGTTTGCGGACACGATCGTGTGGGGGCTGAGGCTCCACAGGATCCTGATGGGTGTGGTGGCAGGCGCCGGTCTCGGGATCGCAGGGGCTGTGATGCAGGGGATACTGAAGAATCCGCTGGCTAGCCCGTTCACGCTCGGGATATCATCCGCAGCATCATTCGGCGCAGCACTGGCCATAATCCTGGGAGCGGGGTTCGCGGGCGGCGAGTACCTCATAATAGGAAACGCGTTCGTCTTCACTCTCCTTGCAACCTTTGCGGTTTACGGTCTGGCCAGGTACAAGGGGATAACACCGGAGACGATGATACTCGCGGGCATCGCGATCATGTACTTCTTCTCGGCGATGACATCCTTTCTCCAGTACGTCGGGAGGGCAGAGCAGGTCCAGGAGGTTGTCTTCTGGATGATGGGCTCGCTCGGAAGATCCTCGTGGGAGAAGGTCTACGCATCTGCAATCATGGTTCTCATCTGTCTTCCATATCTGATCCTGAAATCATGGGACATAAACGCGATAGGCGCGGGCGATGAGACAGCGAAGAGCCTGGGGGTGAATGTAGAGCGGATACGTGTTCTCTCCATGGTCTTCGCATCTCTAATAACAGCGAGCGTGATATGCTTCACGGGCACCATCGGATTCATAGGCCTTGTGGCACCACACATGACCAGGATGGTCATAGGCGGGGATCACAGGTTTCTCCTCCCGGGATCCGCGCTGATGGGCGCTCTGATACTTCTCGCCGCTGACACGCTCGCGAGGACTGTTCTTGCGCCCGTGATACTGCCTGTTGGCATAATGACATCCTTCCTGGGGGTGCCGTTCTTTGTTTATCTGTTCCTGAAAAGGAGGAAGGAGTTTTGGTGAAGATCACCATCCAGAACGTATCATTCAGCTACGGCTCAAATCTGATTCTGAACGACCTGAACCTGGTCGTCGGTGACTCCGAGATTCTCGGGCTCGTCGGCCCGAACGGCTCCGGAAAGACCACCCTGATAAAGTGCATCGACAGGATACTGAAGCCGAGGGGGAGCATACTCCTCGACGGCAAGGATCTCACCCTGATGAGCAGGGGTGAGATCGCAAGGGAGATCGGCTACGTCCCGCAGTCAGGAAGCGGCGCGATGGGCACCACAGTCTTCGAGACGATACTCATGGGAAGGAGGCCGCACATCAGCTGGCGCGTCTCTGATAGGGACCTGGATATCGTCACAGAGGTCATAGAACTCCTCCATCTAGAGGATCTCGCGATGCGTGAGTTTGGCCAGCTCAGCGGCGGTCAGAGGCAGAAGGTTCTGATAGCCCGCGCCCTGGCCCAGGAGCCGTCTGTTCTTCTTCTCGATGAACCAACATCAAACCTGGACATGAAGCACCAGCTCGAGGTCATGGAGATCATCAGGGAGATGGTTCAGAGAAAGAAGATATCCGCGGTCATGGCTGTACACGATCTGAATCTCGCTGCCAGATTCGTCGACAAGCTCGCAGTGCTCAAAAACGGCAGGATATGGGCTGCTGGAGATGCATCCTCACTCCTCACACCTGAGATGCTGCGTGAGGTCTACAGCGTGGAGGCGGTGGTCATGCAGCTCGAGCGGCCCTTTGTGATCCCCATAAGATCACTCAACGGAGGGATGGCATGCGAGTGAGGGCGCTGACATGGGCGAGTGACAAGGCGCTGCTGGTCCAGGCCGGCGCCGAGCTAGGGATAGATCTCAGGGCCTGGTCTGTCCAGGAGCTGTTGAATCCGGACACACTGGAGGAGTGCAGGCGATCTCTGAACGATGCGGATGTCATCCTCGTGCATCCAACGCATGATGGCAGGTTTGATGAGCTGCTGGATACGGATAAGCCGGTCATAGCGTTTGGTTTCGATCCTGCGCTCTGGTCGTTCTCCAGGAATGTGTCTCAGAAGGTCGTGGCCAGTGTGAATGCATATGTGGTCTACGGCGGCCTGGAGAACATCAGGAACATGCTTCTCTATGTTGGAAATGAGGTCCTTGGCCTCGATCTCCCCTTCAAACCTCCGCAGGAGACGCTCTGGCAGGGGATATACCATCCGGATTCCGGGAAAGTGTTCTCCACTGTTGAGGAGTACCTGGAGTGGAGGCCGTTCAGGCATGAGCACACCGTCGGGATCCTCTTCTTCAGGACGTACTGGGCGAACGGGGATCTGGAGATCGTGGATCATCTCATAAGATCCCTGGAGAGGGAGTTCAACGTGATCGCCGCCTTCGGTCTCGGCAGCGTGGGATCGAAGCAGATGGATGCGAAGCCAATAGATCAGGTGGTCGGGGAGTTCCTCTCGGGGCGTGCGGATCTCATCATAAATCTCCAGTCTGTCTTCCATGCTGGAAGCGTTGAGGTCTCCCTGAGATCTCTGGAGGAGATCGATGTGCCTGTCCTGCATCCTCTGACGCTGTATCACAAGACAGAGGATGAGTGGAGGGAGGACATAAAGGGGATGGACCCGGGCGAGATCGGATGGTCCATAGCCCTCCCCGAGTTCGAGGGGCTGATAGAGAACATACCGGTGGGTGTTGCAGCCAGAAGGGAGATGTGGGGGGACGAGGTCGAGGTTCATAAGCCCATTGAAGAGCGTGTTGAGAAGCTGATCAGAAGAATTCGAGCGTGGATACGACTAAGATCGAAGCCCAGGTCTGAGAGAAGGATCGCGTTCATACTGCACAACAGCCCCTGCGCCTCGGTCGAGGCAACTGTGGGATCGGCAGCGCATCTCGACTCTCTTGAGAGCGTGGCGCGGATAATGTCCAGACTCGCAGAGCTCGGATACACGCTGGATTCCTTCCCGAAGAGCGGGAAGGAGCTGATTGATGATATACTGAATCACAAGGCGATCTCCGAGTTCAGGTGGACGACGGTACAGGAGATAGTGAGCAGGGGCGGAGCTCTGGCGCTTGTGGATCAGGAAAAGTACAGCGAATGGTTCAATGAACTCCCTGAGGAGAGCAGGTCGAAGATCTGCAGCGCATGGGGAAGGCCGCCGGGCGAGCCCAGGGATGGGGTGCCGGTGCCCATGGTTCACCAGGGAAAGATCGTCGTCACCGGAAGGAGATACGGGAATGTTGTGGTCTGCGTCCAGCCGAAGAGGGGATGCGCCGGAGCGAGATGTGATGGCCAGGCGTGCAGGATACTCCACGATCCTGAGATCCCGCCGCCGCACCAGTACCTGGCGACATACAGGTATCTCCAGAAGGAGTTCGGCGCGGATGTCATAATACACGTGGGGACGCACGGGAACCTCGAGTTCCTGCCCGGCAAGTCCGTCGCCCTCTCGGCGAACTGTCTCCCGGACATGGCGATAGGCGACACACCGCACCTCTACATCTACAACTCCGACAATCCGCCGGAGGGGACAGTTGCGAAACGCAGGAGTTACGCGGTGATCGTGGATCACATGCAGACAGTGATGACAACCGCAGGCCTCTACGGCGAGCTAAAGGAGCTGGATGAGAGGATAGCGGAGTACAGAAAGGCTGAGGATCACGGGAGAAAACATGCTCTGAAGCACATAATCCTCGAGATTCTTGAGAGATCCAATCTCGCAGGGGAGCTTGGGGCTGATCTTGATCACAACTTCGAGGAGATCATCGAGAGAGCGCATGCGAAGCTCTCTGAGATATACAGCTCGTACATTCCAGATGGCATGCACATCTTCGGAGAGGTTCCGGAGGGCGAGAAGCGGGTGGAGATGATAAGCGCCATCGCAAAGCCACTGGTTCGGAGCTCGGGTGATCTGAGGAATGCTGTGAGGGCGGTTCTGAGCGGCGGGGATGCAGATCCTGAGGTGAGGGAGATCGTCCTGGACATATCCAGGCGTATGGATGATTCGGATGAGATGGGGAGCCTGATGCATGCGATCGAGGGCGGGTTCGTCAGGCCGGGGCCATCTGGACTGATCACGAGAGGAAGGCCTGAGGTGCTCCCGACAGGCAGGAACATGTACTCACTGGATCCGGGGAACATCCCCACGCAGGCAGCAGCTCTTGTGGGCAAACAGCTCGCCGAGAAGCTTCTGGAGAGATACAGGAAGGAGCACGGGAGATGGCCTGAGAACGTGGCGATGTACTGGATGGCCAGCGACATAATGTGGGCTGACGGAGAGCAGCTCGCCCAGATGTTTTACCTCCTGGGCGTGGAGCCGGTGTGGAGGGGCGGAAGGGTAAGTGGCTACAGGATCATGCCTCTGGAGGGTCTTGGAAGGCCCAGGATTGATCTCACAGTTCGGGTCTCTGGCATCACGAGGGACTGTTTCATGGGGTGCATAGAGCTCCTCGACTCCGCGATACAGGATGTGGCATCTCTCGATGAACCGGCTGAGATGAATTATGTGAGAAAGCACATGATCGAGAGCGGGGATGGGAGGGCTCTGAGGATCTTCGCCAGCCCGCCCGGGACCTACGGGAGCGGCGTGAATTTGGCAGTCTATGCCTCAGCCTGGAAGGGTGAAAAAGATCTCTCGGATGTTTTCCTGCAGTGGAACAGCTACGCCTACGGGAAGAACATCTTCGGGGATCCAGCGCCCGGAGCGTTGAAGAACATGCTCAGTTCAGTGGATGTGGCGTTCAACAAGACCGTCACCGATGAGTACGATCTCCTCGGTTGTTGCTGTTACTTCGGCACCTACGGGGGGTTGACGAACGCTGCGGAGAGCCTCTCAGGCCACAAAATCTCCACGTACTACGGGGATACCAGGGACAGCGAGAGGATCGAGATAAGGACGCTCGCCGATGAGATTCGCAGAGTCGTGAGAACAAAGCTTCTCAATCCCAAATGGATCGATGGGATGAAGCGTCATGGTTACAAGGGCGCAGGCGACATCTCGAAGAGGGTCGGCAGGGTCTACGGTTGGGAGGCCACGACGAGGGAGGTTGACGACTGGATCTTCGATGATATAGCGAGGACCTTTGTGCTCGATGAGGAGATGCGCAGGTTCTTCGAGGAGAGCAACCCGTGGGCGCTCGAGGAGATCGGGAGGAGGCTGCTTGAGGCCCACCAGAGGGGACTGTGGGATGCAGATCCGGAGGTTCTGGACTCGCTCAGATCCGCGTACCTCGAGATCGAGGGGTGGATCGAGGACAAGGTCGGAGAGGGCGGGTTCCAGGGCGGCTCGATAGATGTGATGACGATGAAGGATATCGCAGAGTGGCGCGAGAAGGCAGCCAGGATACTCCGCGAGGCTGGGGTGGAGTGAGGACCAGCATCTCTGATCAGAGTGTGGATCTCGGTCCGTGCCAACGCAGCAGGTGATTTGAACTCAGGCCAAGTCTCAAACTTTTTAGAGATCCTCTTCTCGAAAGTGCAGTGGATGTGCATTCTTGTATCATTTCACTCAGGCGGAGACCTGCCATCTCGACAATCTTAAATCCCGCGATTCTCAATTTGATCAGAGGTCTTTGCGATGGAGAGCGGTAAAAAGGACCTGGAGGGGCTTTACGATCTTGCCATACCTCCGGGCATACCCGTGAGCGTCATAAGGGAGCTCGTGGAGAAGTTCGAGGTCGATCTTGTGAAGAGGCGCGCCAGGGTCGATGTGATCGGGGAGGTCGACGAGCGGGAGATACTCGTGCTGCGTGGAGATCTCGATACGATCAAGCAGGCCGAGAAGTACATGTTCGAGGCGCTGGACAGAAAGCTAGAGGAGTGGAAGAGGGACGAGAGGGGCGAGAAATACAGAAAGATGTACAAGCCCCTCAGCAAGGAGGAGCGCGAGAAGAAGGCCGCAGAGGACGTCGGCGGGAGCGCTCTGGATTCCAGCACCGGCATGATGCGCTGAAAACGCCTCTTATGCCCCACAACCTCTTTCATTTGGGAACATCTTGCTGAGCGTCAGCTGGTCTGACTTGAGGCCATTGATTTACACGGTGCATCCTGGCATCCCCTGATTACGGATCTTCACATCATGCCCAGGGCTTTATGCATCTGCGGGATCACCATCGCCCTGTCCGCTCCAAGATGCCTGGATGCGATGCTGTGGAGCGCCAGAAGCTTGAGCTCGCTCATACACTGACCTGTGGCCGGCTGTATCACGATGGCGTCCACGGATGGCATCTCACGGCAGATGCGCTCCAGGTCGCGCTCGCCGGTCTCCTGCAGCACCACCACCTTTGCTATCGTGCGTATCCCCATCTCGGATGATCTCCTCAGGCAGGCGAGCTCATTTTCTATCAGACGGTCGCTTTGATCTCTGCTGCATCGAACTGTGCCCGGCAGCTTCACATCGATCGCCGCGATATCGATGTGCTCTGCGATGCGCGAGAAGAGATCGCATGAGAAGCCGTTCGTCTCCAGATAGACCCTCATCCCCAGGCTCTTCAGCTCTCCTGCGAGGGTCTCTGCGAACTCCGGCTGTTCCAGCGGCTCACCGCCGGTTATCGATACGCTGTGGACCTCTGGAGCCGCGTGGAGCTTCACGCACTCGATGACAAGATCCACGCTGAGAGGGTTTCTGAGATCGATGAACATGCGCGAGCCCGGAGCTGTCTCGAGCCTGCAGCCCTCTGTTCGTCTCAGAAACGCCCCTGTATCGCAGTAGCTGCATCTCAGGGAGCATCCGGAGAACCTCACGAAAACCTGCCTGCGACCCAGAAGCGGCCCCTCTCCCTGCAGGCTGGTGAAGATCTCTCCCACATATCCCTCAGTGCTGGTACTCTGTCGGGTCAGGGACCCCAGCCTCCATGAACCCTCTCCTGCGGTGCTGGCAAGACTCGCATGTGCCGCAGTGGATCTCTCCATCAAGGTAGCAGGACCATGTGAGCTCCAGAGGTGCCTTGATCTCGGCGCCGAGACGTACGATCTCCCTCTTACGCATATCCACAAGCGGCGCCACGACCTTCGGCGGACGGCTGAACGACGCGACCGCTCTTTCGAGAAGCGCATTGAACCGCTCTACGAACTCCCGCCTATTGTCGGGATATGACATCGCCTCCTCTGCATTGAACCCGACGTAGATGCTCTCAGCTCCGAGGTATTCAGCGTATGCGGCGGCCATCGAGAGCAGCACGGTGTTGCGGCAGTAAACCCATGTCGGCGGTGTGGAATCAGAATCGAGCGAGACCTCAGCGCCTGTCGGTATCCTGGCGCCCTGGGTGGTCAGTGCCGATAGGTTCCTGAACAGATCGATACTGGCGCACATCAGATCTGACGCGCCGATTGCATCTGCGATCCTCTCGATCGCCTCTATCTCCCGCTGCTCAGCCTGCTGTCCATAGCTCACGTGTATGAGATAGACATCCATGCCGGATCTGCGCGCGATCGTCGCGGCGACGGTCGAGTCCAGGCCGCCGGAGCAGAGGCATACAGTTTTACCCATCTACCATCACCCACTTGTCGCGACCCTCCCAGAGCCTGACTGAGATCAGAGATGCTATTCCGGATACACCGGACAGCTCCTCACGCAGCCTTCTCTGTATGTGAGATGCGATCATCTCAGCGGTCGGGTTCTGGAGAATGCTGTTGAGATCGTTATGATCGAGCTCTTGGATCACACTGCCAACGATCTTTTTCAGCATAAAGAAATCTATGATCATGCCATCGTCTCCTGGTTCTCCCTGCAGAACCACCTCCACCCTGTATGTGTGGCCGTGGATCCGGGAGCATCTGCCCTCATGCATGGGGAGGTGGTGAGCCGCATCGAACTCCATCGATATGCCAATCTTCATTCGAGGCGTCCCCGCATCCTGTCTATCTCATCGAGCTGATCGAGCATCTTTCTGAGAGCAGTGCGCACCGCATCTGAGAAGCTCACGAACTTCTTTCCATCGCCCACATGCCTGTTCACATCATCTATGATGTGCTGGGGGATCTCAACTGTGACCTTCGGCATGGTATTCCTCTGGCGTTCTTTTGGTATTCCTGGAAGAATACTGAGATATGAACTTATCCCTCTATGCAGTGAGCCTTGACGTATCTCTGAGGATCCGTCGGGATAGATCAGCCGGCAGCCTGCCTGTAATGTGTGGATAAGCGCAAAAGCAATAATTGCAGGCGATTATGGCCATCAACCAAGCAGTGGGCGTCGTACAAAATTAACAGCCCAATGGATATCGGTTTCGATGCCGATACCTTTCAGAATAAACACATTTTGGGGAGCCAACCCCATCGGATCAACCCAACAAAGGTATGCTACCGATCAGCCTGCTGCTGACCATAATGACAATATGAGCTCATGTGGTCACATGTATAGAAATAAAATTATAGTTCTTTGCGCCACTTCATGTAAATCCATTTAAAAGCTACTGGATGTGTGTGTCTATAACTGCATGGGCGAAGCAGTTACTGATAAGCTTCCGATTCCAAAGGATTCTGCAAATGTGGTTACAGAGGTTCCACCAGGATGTTATATTGTTGAGGGCCAAGTGTGTGAAAAAGACCGCAGAGGATACAGAAACGGCCCTACCGATCGAGCAATAGTAATAGTGGGCTGCGGACAGATGGAATGCGTGAATCTGTTTGTTCCCCCCATAATACACTGTGTTAGACGCGACATAAATGCGATTCTTGGGGCAGCACGCCGCCTGGTTCCTGAGGAACATCTTGCAATCACCGCGCGAACCATGCTGGCTGCCGGAAATCTCCGGGAGGACGAAATTTTACACGAGATGACGCAGGGGGTCGAGGCGATTGCAAATGTCCCAGAGCTGGCCGACATAAGGGAGTCTCTGAATAAAAACATCGATACAATAAGAAAAATTCCAAAAATAGATAAAAAATAAATTAAATAATTTATGTCGCCCTGCAAAATACATCAAAAGATATTTTTTTAACTTATATAAATAATTTACGGGCGGTCTACCAAGACCACTCTGTTATTTAGACATACGTGGCTACAGCGTATCGATTTATGCGGGCAATGATGACACTTCCATTTGAAGTAAAAGCGACCGCTACCTCCCTTTTTCGTCGCTTGGTCGACTGGCGATGAGGATCTCAGGATAATGTGAGTTATGAAGAGAGATGCTGCTTTGGGTCTGAGCTTTGTACAGGAGGACCAGATCCATAGCCCACGCCCGTATGCGGATTCGAGCCAAATCTTTAAATAGACGAGGCGCGCACAACTTCCATTAAATTTGTCTCAAAAATACGCTTGCAATCTGGGGAAGATAAAGGAATCCCCACGACTTCAGGATCGTGGCATAAGGGGCATCTGCGGATGCTGGCTGTTTTGAGACAGGATCATTGAGAAGACGGTTGTCAGAGCAGGGTGCAAAGAGCATGAGACGGTCCGTTACGACTGAAATAGAGTTCATCACGAATTTTTTAACAGTTTCTCACATGGAGAGAACTCTTCTGTGTTTTATCCTTATCGGGAGCATGCTTATCCCGGGTTTCGCTGCACAGGATGAGGGTGTTATGAGACTGGATGTGGAACCACAATATGTGCTGATCGGCGATCCGATCAGCATAAGGGCGAGCGGGCTTAATGCGGGGCAGATTGCCACGCTGCGTGTTTCTGGCCAGGATGTCTTAGGAAACACCTGGCAATCGGAGGCGTCTTTCCGGGCGGACGATGCGGGAACGATAGACACCTCACGTGACGCGCCGGTGGAGGGCTCGTACCACGGGATCGATCAGGCTGGGCTTTTCTGGTCCATGAGTGTCAATCGTACAGGAGAATTTGTTTCTGCGTTCCCGGTGATACACAAACTCACTGTGGGGTTGTATGTTGACGGCCGGGAGGTGGACAGCAGGGTGGTCCAGCGGATCGCCCAGATCGATCTTGAGAGGGAGAATGTGACAGATCCCATCGTGGGTGTTTTCCTGATACCCAAAGAGATCACGGAGCCCACGCCGGCGATCATAGTGCTGGGCGGCTCCGAGGGCGGTTACAAGGAGGGCTGGGCGAGCGTGATCGCCTCCAAGACGCGCATGCCCACGTTGGCGCTCGCCTACTTCGGCGCGCCGGGATTGCCGCAGACCCTTGAGAACATCCCTGTGGAGACAGTGGGAAAGGCCATCGAATTGCTGAATCAGCAGCCCCTGGTTGCCAGAGACCACATCGGAATCGTCGGGGCATCGCGTGGTGGTGAGCTGGCCCTTCTCGCAGCCTCGATATATCCAGAGATCAAAGCTGTGGTGGGGTACACACCGAGCGGAGTCATCTGGTCTGGCATCGGAGAGAACCCGGATGCACCGGCATGGACCTACCAGGGCAGGGCGTTTCCGTATCTGAAGGCGATGATGAGTGAGGAGCAGGGGAGGCAGTTTCTGGAGGCTCAGAAGAATGGCACACCCTATCTGGATGCGCCATCCTTCCTCTACAGCCTGGAGATGCAGAGATCCAGGGTCGGGGAGGCCACCATACATGTGGAGGACTCGCAGGCGGCCTTTCTGCTCATAGGTAACCCTGGGGACGGGGTCTGGCCATCTGATATGCTCTCACAGATAGTCATCGACAGGCTGCGATCCCACAATCACTCCCGCACGTACCAGCTTCTCTCCTACGATCAGGGAGGGCACATGCTGATCACGTATCCCTATTACCCGACAACGATGCGTCAGTTCTATCTGCCAACCGTAAACGTCTGGGAGGGGCTGGGAGGAACAGCTGAGGGTGCTGCGAGGGCTGCAGAGGATTCCTGGCCGAGGGTGATCGAGTTCCTGAAGCGTGAACTGGCCTGATGGGGTTCTGCTCCCCGGGCAGCCCCAACTTTCTGGGGGGGCCGGATGGCGCAACACTGCCAAAATATGATGGTTTGCGCAGCACCGAAATCCGCGCCATCCGCTCAACAGATCCGTGAAAGAATCGATCCGACGGCCGGTTTCGCTTAACCACCCGCTGATCGAGGCATACAGTCCAGGGTGGTATTTAAATTAAAATTAATTATGAAATTTCGGGTTGCACATGATGGACAGCAGAAGAAGCAGCAGCCATGCTATTAATATTATTATGTGATGCATTATCGTCTCCCTGTTATAGGAAACTCCAAGCTTCGTCAGGAGAGCGGGTATCAGCTTCTCTGCCATAGGCCTTCACTTTATTATTACCACCGATTGTTAATAAATTTTACTAATAGATCGCTAGATCTGGATTTTACTGCATTTGTATGTATCGATCGCTCTCATGCATCATGATTGGCCATACAGGTCTGGTGCTGAACGCACGTATTCGTCAGATCCCGTGGCCGGATCGTCGAGGAGATCAAGCTGACAGGGGCGCACTTTTTTATTGTATCGCCCACCACAGTCCCTCCATGGCCTGGGCAGTATGGTTCACCGGACTTCCCGGTTGTGGCAAGACCACGATCGCCAGAAGGACAAAGGAGCACCTCTCGAGGATGGGCGTCGAGGCAATGATACTCGAGCTCGACGAGATACGGAAGGTGATAACGCCAAACCCGAGGTACACGGATGAGGAGAGGGATATCGTCTATGCAAGCCTCGCCTACATGGCGAAGCTGCTCTGCGATGCAGGGGTCAATGTGATCATCGATGCGACTGCAAACCGCAGGAGGTACAGAGATCTTGCGAGAGAACTCGTGAAGAACTTCGCGGAGGTTTACATAAAGGCCCCCCTCGAGCTGTGCATTGAGCGGGAGGCTTCCAGAAAGGCAGAGTTCGCGCCGAGGGGCATATACAGAAAAGCCGCCTCTGGAGCCAGGGTCCCAGGCGTCGGGGTGGAATACGAGGAGCCGATGAGCCCGGAGATAGTTGTGGACACCACCACGATGGATCCTGACAGCGCGGCGGAGTTCGTCTCAAGAAGGATACTTGAGTTCTTCGCTGTGTGAGCATGTGATCAGATCGTGCTCTCCACTGTAGAACATCAAGATGGTTCTCTGGCCTTCGCCGGCACTCACATCCGCAATCATGATATCGCCGGAGTTCAGGATCCAGACCGAGATCTCATATAGGTGTGTGTCATCCTTTAAAAAGGTGATACGATGGCGATGGTGCTTGGAATATCTGGAAGCCCGAAGAGCGGACGGAACACAGAGTACCTCCTCCAGAGGGCGCTGAGGGTGGCCTCGGAGAGGGGGTACAGGACAGAGAGCGTGCTCTGCTCCCGGGTCAGGGTGGAGTTCTGCACCGACTGTGGCGAGTGCGGCAAAGGGAAGGAATGCCCGATCGATGATGACATGCAAAAGATCTGCGAGCTGCTCCAGAGCGCGGACGGGATCGTGGTCGCCTCTCCTGTCTACTTCGGCTCTGTCACAGCTCAGCTCAAGGCGATTTTCGACCGCACTCTGCCCCTCCGCCGGCAGGGATTCAGGCTCAAGGACAAGGCCGGTTGCGCGATAGCCGTCGGGGGATCGAGGAACGGGGGTCAGGAGAAGACGATAGATGTGATACATTCATGGATGCACATCCATGGGATGATTGTTGTCGGCGACAACAGCCACTTCGGCGGGATCGCGGTCAGGCCCGCGGAGAATGATGATGTGGGCATCTCAACAGTGGAGGCGACCGCGAGCAAGCTCTGCGATCTGCTGGATCTCAAAAAGAAGGGCGGATGCTGGAGCAGCGAATGATCACTGTATTCTTCGATGGCCTCTGCAGTCCAAGAAATCCGGGCGGCGTGGCGGCATACGGTTACCTCATCTATCGCAACGGCGAGCTGCTACACAGAGGGTGGGGTGTGGTGGGCGAGGGCAGGGGCATGACGAACAACGTGGCTGAGTACGAGGCACTGCTCGCTGCGATCCGGTGGATCCAGAAGAACGCCCACGGGGAGAGTGTGGTGTTCAAGGGTGATTCCAGGCTTGTCATAAAGCAGATGAGCGGCGAATGGAATGTGAGGTCAGACACATCCAGGCGGTACGTCCCCTTGATAAAAAGCATGCTGGAGGGGATCGATCACAAGTTCGTCTGGATACCAAGAGAGGAGAATGTGGAGGCCGATGCCCTCTCCAAACACGCTTACGAGATGCACAGGAGAGGGCGCCAGGAGTGAAAGATGAGCGGGAGCACATTCGGAACTGCCTTCAGGGTCACAACATGGGGAGAATCGCATGGCAGAGCCGTCGGAGCTGTGGTTGATGGATGCCCTGCAGGGCTGGAGCTAAGCGAAAATGACGTGCAGAGGGAGCTCGACCGGAGGCGCCCAGGGCAGAGCACGGCGACAACGGAAAGGAGCGAGGCGGACAGGGTTGAGATCCTGAGCGGAGTGTTCGAGGGAGTCACAACCGGCACGCCCATATCGATGCTGGTGTGGAACAGGGACGCAAGAAGCTCCCATTACGATTCCATTCGCCACACACCGCGGCCGGGGCATGCTGATTACACGTACCATGCGAAGTACGGGATCAGGGACCACCGTGGCGGAGGGAGGGCATCTGCAAGGGAGACCGTGGGCAGGGTCGCAGCAGGGGCTGTGGCGAGGAAGCTTCTCTCAGAGTTCGGAGTGGATATTGTGGGATACGTCATCGAGCTTGGCGGCATCAGGGCGTCTCTCCCAGGATGGGCCTCGATGGGGAGCGTGGATCGCGAGGAGCTTCTGAGCATCAGAGAGAGAGCGGAATCGAGCCCCATTAGATGCCCGGACAGAGATGCATCTTCAAGAATGCTCTCGCTCCTGGAGTCCGTGAGATCAGATGGGGACAGCATCGGCGGGGTGGTTGAGGTCATCGCTATCGGCGTGCCCCCCGGACTTGGTGAGCCCGTCTTCGACAAGCTGGACGCTGATCTCGCCAAGGCCCTGATGAGCATTGGCGCGGTAAAGGCAGTCGAGATAGGGGCAGGCCTCGAGAGCGCCCGGCTGAGGGGAAGCGAGATGAATGACCCTCTATTTTATGAGAACGGCAGGATCTCTTTCGAGAGGAACAACGCCGGCGGGATCCTCGGAGGGATATCAACGGGCGCCCCGATCATATGCAGGATGGCGGTGAAGCCCACCCCATCCATCGCCACCTCCCAGAGAACTGTGGATCTGCGGTCTGGAGAGCCTGTGGATATCTCCGTCAGGGGGCGGCATGATCCTTCAATCCCCCCGAGAATCGTGCCTGTTGCAGAGGCGATGGTTGCGCTGGTTCTCGCTGACCATCTCCTCCGCCAGAGGTCCGCGAGGCTGAGGTGATCCTGTTGCATAAGGAGTTCCACCGGCTCATATCTCTGGATAGAGCGATCGAGCTCGCGCTCGAATATGCTCCCAGGCCCAGGGTGAGGAGTGTTCATCTGAATGACGCGCTCGGCCGGGTTCTCGCCGGGAATGTGATCGCGGAGATCGATGTTCCTCACTTCGATCGAGTCGCCATGGATGGATATGCTGTGAGATCTGAGGACTGCATCGGCGCATCTGAGTCATCCCCAGTCAGGCTCAGGATCGCGGGATCGGTCTCAGCTGGCAGCATTCCCGGTACATCTGCAGGCCCCGGCGAGGCTGTCGAGGTCTCCACAGGCGCTGCGATGCCTGAGGGCGCTGATGCAGTCGTGATGGTGGAGCATGCTGATGCGGCTGATGGTTATGTTATGATAAGGCGACCGGTGCACCCATATGAGAACGTCCAGAGAAGGGGTGCTGATGTCTCTCTGGGAGAGAGAGTGCTGAGCTCTGGCACATATCTCGGCCCGAGGGAGATAGGCATGCTCGCAGCCCTCGGCATGAACAGAGTGAACATCAGGTCTCTTGAGGTGGGGGTGGCATCGACGGGAAATGAGATCCTCTCGCCTGATGAAAATCTCGTGCCGTGCAGGATCTATGATGTGAACACATACACGATCTCAGCCGCTCTCTCACAGCTCGGCGCAGAGCCTGTGGTATATGGCGTCGTTCCGGACAGCTACGATGCGCTTGCAGAGACGATCGCAACCGCTCTGATAAACTGCGATATGGTGGTTTTGAGTGGATCGACGTCTGCGGGCAGGGGTGATATGCTCTACAGGGTTGTGAGCGATCTGGGGGAGCTGATCTTCCACGGGTTGAACCTCAAGCCGGGGAAGCCAACGCTCTTCGGCAGGGTGGGAGGAAAGCCTGTGGTCGGTTTGCCAGGGTATCCGACGAGCGCGCTGACCGTCTTCTGGCAGCTCGTGGCACCAATGATACAGCGCTCGTTCGGCCTGAGATCGAGACCGGTCTCCGTGAAAGCAACACTTGCCAGGCCGTTCAGATCAGAATCGAGGAGGCAGATGCTTCCTGTTATACTGCACAGGGGCAGGGCGTATCCATTCGATAGGGGGAGCGGCGCTGTCACGACCCTGGCATCATCTGATGGCATCATCGATATCCCCGCGGAGCGGGAGTACCTGCATGCAGGGGAGGTTTTTGAAGTGCATCCGCTTTCCTGCGATGATCTCGATCTCATCATCAGCGGTGAGAGCTGCCCCCTGCTGGAGTCTACCCTCGATCGCATGAATCTCAGATTCAGGTACCTTGTAAGGGGATCCATGAGAGCGTTATCAGATCTCCAGGATGGGCTGGCTGATATCGCGTGCATCACATCTCCACGAGAGCTGCCTGAGGGTCTCAGGGTCGCCGCATCATACAGAAGAGAGCTGGGCCTCATCTCCACGACTCCAAATCTTCTCTTGAATCCAGATGGTGC
Source organism: Methanobacteriota archaeon (assembly GCA_029553285.1). GTDB lineage: Archaea > Halobacteriota > Methanosarcinia > Methanotrichales > Methanotrichaceae > Methanothrix_B. The sequence continues at coordinate 87,730 of JAKPCO010000077.1, read as the reverse complement.
AACATTCGCAGGATGGAGCAGAGAGTCATGCGTACGATCCATCATGGATTCGATGCTGCCCTCAGTCAGGACATCTCTGGAGGTCAGGACACACACAGGCGCGGCGCTGGCAGTGATCCAGGGAAAGGCGGATCTAGCCATCGCCATCAAAGAATCAGCTGTGATGTGGGGGCTGCAGTTCAAACATCTGGCTGAGGACGAGGTCTCAATCGTTGCGAGAATGGATGATACGAGGGAGATCATAAAAGACATCGCTGATGCGCTCAAAGAGAGGTCTGTGTGTCAGCGAGCACATCGGATGGATGAACAGAACTCATTTCTGCCGTGAATGTCGAGGAGCTCTCCGTTTACGACTGCTCCCTGACGCATACGCATTCCGGCTGAGGGGGTCACCTCCAGACCTCACAGGCTCCACCCATCCGCCTGGATATGGTTCAGCCTGGCTCGCCCCTCGCTCTCGACTATGCTGAGCCCGAACCTCTCAAGCAGAGCCCTAGACTCGCCGTTGCTGTGCAGCATTATCTCTATCAGATCCCCTGGCTCGTCTATGTCGCAGCCCGCCCTGTATGAGTAATAGTATCCGGCCTCGATTCCCAGCTCCTCTGCCTCCCGCTGATGCCTCGCAAAGCTGAGGCCTCTGTACCTCGTCCTGAACCTACCATCCCTTATCAGGATCATGTTTGTCCCGCCCCCGCGGCCCGGAGCCAGGACGACGTCGCCCGGGACACTGATCATTCCAAGGACATCCTCCTCACAGATCAGGGGGAGATCTGCCATGACTATGAGGAGATCCGCAGGCCATCCTGCTGCTGCATTCTCATCGATAAACACGTTGAGAGCATCGCCGAGCTCCAGCTCGGAGAACCTCAGGGATGCATTGAGATCTAAAATGAGATCCTCACTCATCCCGGGGCGCGCCAGGACGGTCACCATCCCGATCGACCTCAGCGCCCTGAGCACATCCCTGAGCATTGCAACTGCAAGAAGCCATCTCTGCTCAGCGGAGAGGATGGGAGAGAGGCGTGTCTTGCAACCGCTCGATTTGAATGGAACAACGCAGTGTACGGGTCTGAGCACACGCTGATCTCAGATGATTGGGATAAATGATTTGCGTTGCTCCGGCGGCGAGAGCTGAACTCTCAGCATCAATCGCTCCAGTACATGAGCCTGCGTTATGAGTGCTTCAGTCAGGCTCTTCGGGACCCGCACCTTGATAGCACAGCCCTTATCACATCCCGCTCCTCCGGCATGAAGACGCTGCCATCGCCATCGAAGTGCGGCAGCCCTCGAACGACGACCACAGGCGTTGAATCCCCCGCCTCTCCCATCAGCAGGTTCGCCATCCCTGCTATCTCATCAGCCACAGCCTCCAGGGTTATCTCTAGCTTCCTGCCGTGGATATCAGGGGCACCTCTCCAGTCCCTGATGGGGGAGAGGCCGGACCAGCCGATCGCCACGCCAGCGACCCCGAACCTGAACGGTCTGCCGCAGGTATCTGTTATTATGACCGGGCAGTCCCTGCTCAGCTCTCTACGTATCCGCTCAGCGCTCAGCGATGGGTTCTCCGGAAGGAGCAGTATCCTCCCCGCCGGCACGTTCGACTGGTCTATGCCAGCGTTGACGCAGACGTGACCGAACCTGGTGACGACCAGGAGAAACGGGTGGTCCAGGAGTATCTGAGCGGACTCCTCGAGAACCGCCTGAACGAACCTGGGGTCCTTTCCGAGATTTTTTGCTATCTCTAAAGCTCTCTCTTCTGGAGTGTAAGAGCTCAGCTCCCTGACCCTGCCCTCGGATTTTGATACAACAGTACTTGCGATGCAGATCAGATCCCCATCGAGGAGCTCGAATCTCGACTGAATCAGATCCGCCAGGCTGTCGCCCTCCTTGATAACAGGAAGACCTCTGACGAGATGCAGGCTCACAGACTCGATCATCGGACCATCTTCCTCACCCAGTCCGCCCCTGCCCTGAATATCTCCAGGTTCAGCGGCACCAGCTTCGGCTTCTTCGAGAACGCATCCTTTATCGCGCCCACAAACGAATCCTCCGGGAGCCCGAGACGGCCGGAGGCCATGAGGGCGCCGAGCATCGCGGTGTTCGCAGCCTGCTGTGCCCCCTTCTGCGTGGCGATCTCCGTAGCAGGCACCGGTATCGATCTAATGCTTCCCTGAAACTCGCCCGCGAGCATATCGTATAGTATGAGTTCTCTCACACTGGACGAGAACTTCTCCAGAGACGGCCGGTTGAACGCCACCAGGAGATCGATCTCATCCACGACCGGAGATGCTATCGGCTCTCCTGATATCACCACGGTGCAGTTCGATGTGCCGCCCCTCTGCTCCGGACCGTAGTCAGGGTACCATGAAACGAACCTGCGTGAGAGGTACGCGGCCTGGGCGAGCGCGAGCCCCATGCTGAGAACCCCCTGGCCTCCGAAACCGGAGATCCTGACGCTTCGCGTGCCAAACTCTGGATCAGGCACCGGCTCTATCGTCTCCTCTCCTGACACGCCGAATATGCGATCCAGTGAGTCCTTTGAGAAATCGCTCCTGCTCCTCACTATCGGCTCAACCTCTGAGGATCTGTCCCTGAATCGCTTCAGCGGAAACTCCCTCTCCATCTCCTCGTTTATGAAGCGCTCAACGCCCTTCGCATCCATCCTCAGTATCGTCGGGCAGGGGGAGAGGAATTCCACAAAAGCGTATCCCTTCTTGTCCCTCTGTATCTCCAGCGCCTTCCTTACCGCCCTTCTGGCCTTCCTGATGTGTTCTATGTCTGAGAGAGAGACACGCTCTATGTAGACAGGCGCCTTGAGCGTGTCCAGGATCTCGCAGATGTGCAGGGGGTAGCCCGCCTCTTTTGGATCCCTGCCGGTTGGCGTCGTGGATGTGACCTCTCCAACCAGTGTGGTCGGGGCCATCTGGCCGCCCGTCATCCCGTAGACCGTGTTGTTCACGAAGAATACCGCCATCTTCTCCCCACGGTTCGCGGCCTGTATCGTCTCGTTCAGCCCTATGGACGCGAGATCACCATCCCCCTGATATGAGATCACTATCGCATCGTCCTCAGCTCTGGAGATTCCAGTGCCGATCGCGGGAGCTCTGCCATGGGCTGCCTGGACATGGCCGCAGTCGAGGTAGTAATAGGCGAAGACAGCACACCCGACAGGACTCAGAAGGACGCATCTGTCCTGTATCCCGAGATCAGCCATCGCCTCGCCTATGAGCTTGTGCAGGATACCATGGCCGCAGCCGGGGCAGTAGTGCGTCGCCGCCGGTGCGCTCCCTCCCTTCCTGGGATACTCGCTGTAAAGGCCTGGATGCCCTCCGAGATCTCTCCTCATCTGCTCACCTCCCTGATCTTCCTCATGATCTCTTCGCGTGTGATGAGATTGCCTCCGTACCTCGAGACAAGCTCAACGTCTGCGCCTGTTGCGAGAATTATGTCCTCCCTCATCTGGCCATCGCTCATCTCCACAGATATGAGCCTGCATCCCCTTTCCGCGATCTCCTTTAACGCCCTGTCCGGGAACGGGAAGAGCGTTATGGGCCTGAACAGACCTGCCTTTATGCCATCACGCCTGGCGGCATCGACCGCAGACCTGGCGATCCTGCTGCTTATGCCATACGATACAAGAACCACATCTGCATCGTCCACCCTGTATGTCTCATAGAAGACCTCTTTCTCCCTTATGCGCCTGTACTTCTCCTGGAGCCTGAGGTTGTGTCTTTCAAGTTCATCGAAGTTGAGAAAGATCGATGTTATCACGTTCCCTCTCGTCTCCCTTGTGCCGCAGACCGCCCACGATGTGTCTATCACCGGGGTAATCGCGCTCTCGGGGAACCTCAGCGGCTCGACCATGTGCCCCAGAACACCATCTGCGAGCACCACAGCCGGATTCCTGTACTTGAACGCGAGCTCGAATGCTTTGATGGTATGATCGCACATCTCCTGCACGGAGTTTGGAGCGAGCACGATGTTCCTGTAGCACCCGTGTCCTCCCCCCTTGACTGTCTGGTTGTAATCCGACTGCTCCGGCCCTATGTTGCCCAGGCCAGGTCCTGCTCTGTTGATATCTACTATGACGCACGGGAGCTCGGCCCCTGCCAGGTAGCTCACGCCCTCCTGCTTGAGGCTCATGCCGGGTCCTGAGGAGGCGGCAAGCACCCTGTGTCCGGCAGCAGCAGCCCCGTAAACCATGTTTATCGCCGCCTCCTCAGACTCTGCCTGGACGAACTTCCTCCCCACCATCGGGAAGTACCGGGACGCCTCCTGGAGGATCTCACTTGCAGGGGTTATGGGGTAGCCGAAGAAGCAGTCGCATCCAGCGTACATCGCCCCGATCACAACAGCTGTGTTTCCAGCTACCAGCTTTGATGGCATGATCTCACTCGCCCTTCGATGGTATGTGAACAGCAAGCGCGTTTGGCTCGGGGCATGTGTAGTAGCATGCGCCGCATCCTATGCATCCGTCGCCCAGGTACGTCGAGTACCTGTAGCCCCTGCTGTTCAGCACTTCACTCATCCTGAGCACGTTCACAGGGCATGCGAGAACGCACCGCTCACAGCCCTTGCATTCCGTTATATTTATAATTGGATACGGCTTGTCCTTCTCCCTGATCTCAACTCTTCTTATCTTCCCGCTTATCGTCTTCGGGAGCTCCTCCACAAACTCCACGATCCGGGGGTACTTGTACGGGGCTGTTATCCTCTTGACATGCTCCTGCAGCTCTCTCTTCAGCTCCTCTGAGGGGGTGTATCCTTTCGTGAGAACCACAGTCGCCTTGATCACCTGCCCTCTTATGGGGTCTGGAACGCCTGTTATGGCGCACTCCAGGACCGCCGGATGTGTCATCAGGGCGCTCTCGACCTCAAACGGCCCGACCCTGTAGCCGGAGGTCTTTATCATGTCGTCTGTCCTTCCAACGAACCAGATGTATCCGTCCTCATCAACCCACGCGGTGTCTCCTGTGTGATAGTATCCATCGTGCCAAGTGTTTCTCACCCTGTCCGGATCGAGGTGGTAGTCGATGAAGAGCCCGACCGGCTTTCCCTTATCCGTGCGGATGACTATCTCGCCCTCCTCTCCCACCTCGCATTGCCTGCTGTCCTTCAGGAGAACGATATCGAAGCCAGGTGCAGGCCTGCCCATCGATCCCGGCTTCGGCTCCATCCACGGGAAGTTCGCTATCGTCACCACGGTCTCTGTCTGGCCGTATCCCTCCATCAGCCTGAGGCCTGTGACCTCCAGAAACTTCTCATACACCGATGGATTCAGGGGCTCGCCTGCGGTGACCGCGTATTTTAATGTGGAGAAATCGTACTTCGACATATCCCCCTTGATCATGAACCTGTAGATCGTCGGAGGGGCGCAGAATGTTGTGACCTTATATTTTGATAGCTTCTCCATCATCCTTCCCGCGTCAAACCTGTCGTAGTCGTAGACGAAAACCGCTGAGCCGGCTATCCACTGGCCGTATATCTTGCCCCAGGCGCACTTCGCCCAGCCTGTATCCGCGACCGTGTAGTGCAGCCCATCATCCATGACGTTCTGCCAGTACTTCGCTGTGAGTATATGTCCCAGCGGATATGTCTGATCATGCTTCACCATCTTTGGATAGCCTGTAGTTCCGGAGGTGAAGTAAGCTATGAGCACATCCTCGTTCCTGGTGGCCTCCTCCCCGACAGGTCTTGCGAAATCAGGAGATGCCTCAGCAAGCGCACGCCTGAAGTTTATCCATCCCTCTCTCTCCTGATCATCTCTGCCCACAAATGCTTTTATGAGATGGATATCGCCAAGCTCTTTGTGAGCGAGATCGACCTCCTCAGGCACTCCGTCCTCTACGATGCACACAACCATCTTCAGGTTCGCCTTTTTTATTCTGTAGACGATGTCCTTCGCCTTGAGCATGTGTGTCGACGGGATCGCCACAGCCCCTATCTTGTTGAGCCCTATCATGCAGATCCAGAAGTCGTAGCGGCTCTTCAGCGTGAGCATCACGGTGTCGCCCTTCCTTATCCCGTAGCTCCTGAAGAGATTGGCCGCCCTGTCGCTCCACTGCTTCATATCCCTGAATGTGAAGATCCTCTCATCTCCGTGATCGTTGCACCAGACCAGAGCGATCTTATCAGGTTGCTCCTGAGCGTAAACATCGACGACATCATAGGCGAAGTTGAAGTTCTCTGGAACTATTATTCTGAAGTTGTTCCTGAAATCCTCGTATGAGTCGAACTCGACCCTTGACACAAACTTGTGCAGAAGCGATGCCAAATAAAGCCCCTCCCTCACATGACAATGACAAGCATCCTGGCAGGCCTGTTGTTGAGAGCCTCCATGGCATGATCATATGACGAGTCGAAGAATATCGAATCTCCCTCGTTGAGGACGATCTCGTTGTTGTGAATGTATATCTTTATGGTCCCCTCGAGGATGTAGTCGAACTCCTGGCCGGGGTGGCTGTAGACTGCTGGCTTTTCCGATCTCGGCTCGACGGTGACTATGAACGGCTCCGCCTTCTTGTGAGCGAACCTCCCCGCGAGGCTCTGGTACCTGTACTGCTTCCTCCTCTCTACCTCGACGCCCTCCCCCTTTCTGGTCACAGTGAAGATGCTCATCTTCGGCTCCTGGCCTGTAAGCAGAAGGCTCATATCGACATCGAGGCGCTGCGCGATCTTGAAAAGCAGGCTCGCCGGTATATCCAGATGGCCTGACTCGTACCCGCAGTATGTCTCAGTCGGCACTTTGAGATAGCCGGCCATCTCCTCAGGTGATATCTTTGAGAGCTCTCGAAGCTCACGTATCCGCGATCCGATCTCCTCAAGCTTCTCGTTCATGGTGGTCAAGCAATATCTGCATGTATATAGAACCTGTCGCCTTAGAGAATGTGATTTCAGACCAACGTTGTCGATAAGGTTAGGGACATCCGGTGGAGCAGCGCCACGATTGATACCGCGGGGAGGCACGCATAGATTGCATGTACTTACGCACAAAATCCGGCCGCATTAACGGCAGGAATCGCTCTTATCTATCTTGTGACTTGCCCGAATAGGCAATGGTCATGCTATGCGTTCGTTTCGACTTACCTTCGACTGCGTCGAAGGCATGGCAGATGAATGAGTGCTTACAGCTGCCACACCGCACAGTCTTCAAGCCGCACAGTCTCCAAGTTGCAAAACACATAAGAGCGGCAGGAATTTCAGCGCTCATGAAGGACCATTGACTCAGCGCTCCGCTCATTCGCCTGCCTCTGCCACGCCCCTGAGGAAATGGCCTGAGGTGATCCCGCCCATGGCCATTCGCCGGATCCTGTTTTTGAGCTCCTGGATATCCGACTGCTCCCTCGCAGCCATCGCGTATATCTCAGCCATCTCCCTGGCATGCCTTCCGGTCCTCCATCTGGCATCGATCGCCACAGAATCCACGCCCATCGAGGATATCTGGGGGAGGTAATCCAGCAGGCAGGTCTCCACGCTGTTCAGTATGTTCGTAACACCTGTGGAATCTCTCATGACGGGAAAGATGTGTCTCCTGTCCCGAATCGCGCAGGCGTCATCCTCTGAGGCGAGCCTGTCCTCGGTAACAGCGATCACGATGTTCCCCTGGGCGATCACCTCAAGATCAGGTCTCTCCCGGAGAGATGCGATGGAGGAGATCTGTCTCGCAGAGAGCTCAGGTGAGAGCGTCAGGGCTCTCGCTCCGGAGAGCATGCACACGCTCAGTGAGTTCCATATGTTCAGCCCCTGGCCTCCGAAGATCTCGCATCCACATCGCTCTGCTGCCTCGAGAGCGCCCAGGTTCTCCACCATGATCCCATCGACTGAAATCTCGCGCAAAATGTTCTTGGCCAGGCAGAGAAAACGATCCCTTGTGATCCGGGGCCACTTCCAGACCAGCTCTGCGCGTCCCTCACAGAGATCGGAGGCCCTCTCGAGGGCAGAGGCAAGGTCATGCCCATCTGTGACCAGCGGCTCGAAGTACACCCTCTCCGCGCCACCCTCCAGCGCCCCCTCAATCACATCAAGAGTGTCGGCATAAACCGATACCCTCAGTCGCTCAGCATTTCTCTCAGTTCTTTCAAAAGTGGGCGGATTTCCTCTGGTGCACTCTCTTTTGTGCGCATGCACAAGAGCGGTCTCCGCGGCTCTGAGTATATCTCTTCTGAGCTGATTGAGGTTCGCTGGCGTGGTGTAAAGTCCCCCGGGATAATCGATGATGATCTCTCTGAAGACGAACTGGGTTCCGCCGGTTCTCCGGAGGTGGGACTCTATCTGTGAAGCGCTCAGGGGAAGCGTTCTCGCAGCCTCCATGACAAAGCTCCCCCTCACAGAGAGCTCTATCCGTCCAGACAACCCATCAAGACAGACATCCGCAACCGGCACCCCGTTATCAAAGGATATCCTCAGATCCAGAGGGATCGGATCTCTGCCCCTTCTGATGATCCTCTCAGCATCGTCCCTCAGCCTGGCAGATCGCGTTATGTAAACATCCATTCCTGCCCGAGCCCCCTCAGGCACTCTGAGCCTGAACACGCCACCCCTCAAATGGATCCTCTCTCTCACAACGAATCCGATCTCCTCCGCTCCTGAGCGAAGCACGACCCCGTCTCCAGGCTCTGGCAGGCTCCCGCCGATGTGAGATACGACTGCCACATCGCCTGAGCAGTTCAGGATCCTGCCCGCCATGACGCCCCTGTTGTCCGGCATATCCCTTCCCATCACATCCGATGCGCCCAGGATGTATCCCGCTGTAAACCCCCTGTTGAACGCGAGCGCGAGCCTCTCGACCCCCCTCTCATCAGGGGCCCATTCGCCTCTCGCGATGGCATCAATAGCATCTCTGTAGACACTGGTCACAACAGCGACATATTCTGCAGACTTCATCCGACCTTCGATCTTGAGTGCGTCGACGCCGGCTGCGACGATCTTATCGAGGTAAGGATACGTGCAGAGATCACGGGTGGACAGGAGATATCCTTCCATTCCTGTCTTTCTCAGATCTCTCAGCCTCCCGTATTCGTCCGCAGCGCCTCGGAGCAGGGTGTAGGGCTTCCTGCACGGCTGGGCGCACATCCCGCGGTTTCCGCTTCTCCCGCCCATTGATGATGACAAAAGACACTGTCCGGAGTATGAGTAGCAGAGCGCGCCGTGCACAAAGACCTCAAGCCCAACGCCAAGATCATCGGAAACTATTTTAATATTTTTTATCTCGTCAACAGACAGTTCTCTGGCAAGCACCACACGTTTCAGCCCATTCCTCGCGGCCCAGACGACTCCCTCTGTGCTGTGGATCGTCATCTGGGTTGAGGCATGAAGCTCCAGCTCCGGGACGATCTCCCTGGCGAGCATTATCGCTCCAGGATCCTGCACGAGTATCGCGTCCGCGCCGATTTCGCAGAGCTCTCTAAGGTAACCCGCAAGCTCGTCGATCTCACCATCATGAACTAGTGTATTCACAGTCACATAGACCCTGACGTTCCTTGCGTGAGCATAGTCCACAGCCTCCTCCAGGCAGGGGAAGTTCTCGGCGAACATCCGGGCGCTGAAACGCCTTCCTCCAAGGTAGACAGCATCCGCTCCGGCTGCAACAGCCGCGACCAGAGCATCCCATGAGCCAGCCGGGGCGAGAAGTTCCGGGATCTCATTCGATCTCTTCAAACGCATTCCGTATCAGTTCTGACACGACATCATTAATATGCGTATCCCGCGCTGTCTCCGGAATCCAAGACAATCTCCGTACAGTGCCTGGAAAGGTTAATAACAGAGGGAGCACGAGGTGATCACGCGGGCTCGTGGGGTAGAGGATATCCTAGCGGGCTTCGGAGATCTCATCGAGGAGACCCGCTGACCTGGGTTCGATTCCCAGCGAGTCCGTTTTGCGACATGCTGCTTCTTCCGGTTGTGCATGTATTTTGGGCATGTGGACCGGGAGTCATTATAGTCTAGTCCTTTGCATCACTTCATGTAAATCCATTTAAAATCTGGCGGATATGTCGCACTTCATAGATTTTTTTAACATAATATTATATCAACTTATGTGGAATACTATAATAACCGGATCCCTGAGAAACCATTCGGCGATCCGGGCTCACAGCTTTTCTTTCGCGGGATGCCGCATCCTGCTGGTGCAGTAGCACACTCCCGCAATGCAGGGGCAGCGCCCGCCTTTATATCCTTTATATACTACCTTTATATACCCCTACGTTTAAAAACTCTCCAGGAGATGCGCGATATGGAGTCCACAATAAATATCGAGAACGTGGTGGCATCCACAAAGCTTGCTGATGAGTTCGATCTCGTCAGGATCGAGTCCGAGCTTGAAGGCGCTGAGTACAACAAGGAGAAGTTTCCCGGGCTTGTTTACAGGGTCAGGTCTCCAAAGGCAGCTTTTCTGATTTTCACATCCGGCAAGGTTGTCTGCACCGGCGCCAAGAACGTGGAGGATGTGAGGACCGTCATCACAAACATGGCCCGGACGCTGAAGTCGATAGGGTTTGATAACATCAACCTTGAGCCGGAGATCCACGTTCAGAATATTGTGGCCTCCGCAGATCTAAAGACAGATCTCAACCTCAACGCCATCGCCCTTGGCCTCGGTCTTGAGAACATAGAGTACGAGCCTGAGCAGTTTCCGGGGCTTGTTTACAGGATCAGGCAGCCGAAGGTTGTGGTGCTGATATTCAGCTCTGGGAAGCTGGTAGTGACAGGCGGAAAATCCCCTGAGGAGTGCGAGGAGGGTGTGAGGATCGTGAGGCAGCAGCTCGAGAACCTCGGACTGCTCTGATGGAGAGCATATGGTACGGTCTTCAATCTCATATCCTGGCCATTCGTCAGAATTCTGAGAAACAGCAGCCCCGGGTAGGTGTGATTCTGTGGATCTCTTCGGAAAAAAGCGATATCAGGAGCGGATTGCAGAGCTTGAACGGATGCTCCAGGATCTCACCCTCGAGAAAGAGGAGCTTGAGCGCGCGCTTCAGAAGCGCGAGGAGCGCCTGAAGAGGATCACAAGCGCCTATCAGGAGGCCAGGCGCGCCCTGAAGGAGGCGGAGCTCAGGCAGAGAGGGTCCTCTGAGATCTCTTCTGATGAAACCCCTGAGGCCCCTGGCGTTGAGAGGCTCTCTTCAAGGGCGGTGAAGCGGCTGCTCAGGCGTCTCGATAACATAGAATCAGCTGAAGAGGATATCCTGAGCGAGTATCGCAAACCTGGGGAGAGCCTGGAGAACGCTCCTGAGACTGGCCTCCCGAGATCCCTGAAGACTCTGGCATCTGAAAGGGGCATGTCTCTTCTCAGCCTGCCGGACGTCTTCACGCTCATAATCGTCCCGCCTCTGCCGTTCGGTTCTGAGAGCATGACCAGAGGGCGCAGGTTTGAGCTCTCCCCCATCCAGGAGATCATGGAGACTCCTGTGCTCCTCGTATCGGCACATGCCGGCGAGAGCATGATCATGGTCACACTGGGGGCAGACCACATCGAGAGCTTTGAGGTCGTGAGGACGCCTGTAAAGGAGAAGCACTCGAAAGGGGGGTGGTCGCAGCGCAGGTTCGAGCGGCTCAGGGAGGAGGACATAAGGAGGCATGGCGAGCATCTCAGGGAGAGGGTGGAGAAAGCAGCTGAGCGATATGCTCCTCTTGTGAAATACGTGGCCTTGAGCGGTGAGCCCGAGCTCATCAGGCATTTGCATCAGTGCTTCAGCCTGCCTGCACTCAGAGCCAGGCTGGGCAGGCATGATGAGCGGAACCCGGAGAGGACGCTTGAGGAGCTGTACACATACACGCTCCTCAGAATGTAATTGATGCACTGTCAAAATCGGATCGGGCCAAGAATCACCGAGCTGGACGAATCAGAACCAGACTCCATGAGGCATGCAGGGTTGCATGCTGTGTATTCTGGTGATGGAAGTACGCGGTCCAGAATCGTTGCTGTGGTAAGAATCAAAAATCTGCACATATACCCACGATCATGGAAGAGTTAGAGCTGGAGCGCAGGGCATCGTCACATGATACAGAGCCTGAGGTGCTGGAGGAGCTATCGAGATCGATCTCGTGGCGTGTCAGGCGCGCGGTGGGATGGAACCCCTCGACACCCGTACCGGTTCTGAGGGCCCTCTCGAGGGACAGGGTCCAGTGGGTCAGAGAGGCTGTCGCCGGTAACCCCAACACACCTCTGGATGTCCTGGAGATCCTCGCCAGGGATCCCGATGGCTATGTGAGATCTGCTGTTGCTCTTAATACGGCAACACCGGAGAGCCTGCTCTCGGAGCTCTCAGAGGATGAGATGGTCGAATTTGATACCACAAATGAGCGGCTGCGCTACATAGTCATGGAGTCTGTGGCAAAGAACCCGAGGACTCCGGATCATGATGTATTTAGGCTCTCAGCCAGCCAGAGCGATGATGTGAGGGCTGCGGTCGCATCGAATCCGATGGTGCCGGTGGAGATCATGGAGAAACTCTCCAGGGATCAGAGCTGGATGGTGAGATACAGAGTCGCCCGGAATCCAGTGACTCCGCCGGAGGTTCTCGGCCGTCTGGCGGATGACAGGATCACGGATGTGAGGGCTGCGGTCGCGGCAAATGTAAAATCGCCTCCTGATTCGCTGATCGCCCTCTCCAGGGACAGGATGATAGAGGTCAGGCGTGCTGTGGCTGAGAACCCCTCCACACCTGTGGGGGCTCTGGAAGCGCTCTCAGGCCACTGGTCTTTTCTGGTTAGGGAAGCGGTTGCGAAGAACAGATCCACGCCAGCGTCGATCGTGGAGAGGCTCAGCAGCGATCCGGATCCAAGCGTCCAGAAGGCAGCGAGGGAGCGTCTGAGGGGTCGCACTGCTTGAATGCCTCGCAGGAGTACCCCTTCTCTCCGGATCATCGAAACATATTTAGATCACCTCATTGCTTGTGGTGGCGATACTATGATTGGGGTCTTAGGGTTAGAGGATGGCACTCTGGTAGAGGGCTACGGTTTTGGTGCCCCTGGGATCGTAACCGGAGAGATCGTTTTCACCACGGTGATGTCTGGATATGAGGAAGCGCTGACAGATCCCTCCTACAACGGGCAGATCCTGCTCTTCACATACCCGCTGGAGGGCAACTACGGCGTGAGCGGGGATGAGTTCCAGTCGGATCGCATGTGGCCCAGGGGGATGGTCTGCAGGCACATCTGGCCGAGCCCGAGGCATCACAGGTCCAGCAGAACGCTCGCGGAGTTTCTTGTTGATGAGGGCAGGCCCGGGATACATGGGGTGGATACCAGGATGCTCACGGTCAAGATAAGAAGGCTGGGTGCCATGAAGGCGGCTCTCGCAGTTGGAGAGTCTGAGGTGAGGGGGATCGACATCGTGCAGCTCGCCAGGGATCAGCCCTCGATATCGTCCCTGGATCTGCTGAGCGAGGTCACGTGCAGAAGCCCGTACAGGATAAGAGGATCGGGCCCAAGGCTGGCAGTGATAGACCTCGGGATAAAGCGGCACATACTCAAGAGCCTGGAGTGCCGCGGGTTCGATCTGCACGTTCTTCCTGCACATTCGAGCATCTCAGACATAGAGGCGGTCGAGCCTGATGGTCTTTTCATATCAAACGGACCCGGAGACCCTGAGAGGGCGGTGAGCGCAATAGAGGCTGTCAGGCATTTCGCAGGATCGATGCCGATATTCGGCATATGCCTCGGCCATCAGGTCATTTCGCTGGCGCTGGGCGCGAGGACGTTCAAACTGAAGTTCGGCCATCACGGAGGCAACCAGCCGGTGAAGGACCTCGAGAGCAGGATTGTCTACATAACATCCCAGAACCACAACTTCGCAGTTGTTCCCGAATCTGTGGAAGGTATAGATCTTGAGATAACGCAGCTGAATGCGAACGATGGGACCGTCGAGGGGATAAGGAGCAGGTACCTGAAGATCCTGGCGGTCCAGTACCATCCCGAGGCGCATCCAGGACCGATGTGCACCGAGGATCCGTTCTTCAGCTCTGTTTTAAAGATCGCGTCCGGAGGCGATTGAGATGCCGAAGCGCCCAGATATCAAGAAGGTCCTGCTGATAGGATCAGGCCCCATCCAGATCGGACAGGCAGCGGAGTTTGACTTTTCCGGGTCACAGGCGTGCAAATCCCTCCGCGAGGAGGGCGTGGAGGTCGTCCTAGTCAACTCAAACCCGGCAACGATAATGACCGACCCCGATATGGCGGATAAGGTCTACATCGAGCCGCTGGTGCCGGAGATTGTTGCAAAGATCATAGAGAAGGAGCGTCCTGATGGTATAATAGCTGGAATAGGCGGTCAGACCGGTCTTAACATAACTAGCGAGCTCGCAGAGATGGGTGTTCTGGAGAGATACGGTGTCGAGGTGCTCGGCACGAAGGTGAGATCGATCCAGGAGGCAGAGGACAGGGATCTCTTCAAGAAGGCGATGGAGCGCATCGGAGAGCCTGTGCCGAGGAGCGTTGCGGTCACAAGCCTTGAGGAGGCTGATGAGGCGATGAAGGAGCTCGGCCTCCCTCTGATAGTGAGACCCGCGTACACACTAGGAGGCAGCGGCGGAGGGATCGCGAGGACGCGCGAGGATCTCATGCGGATATGCGAGATGGGTCTGAAGAGGTCCCGCATACATCAGGTACTCCTCGAGGAGAGCGTCATAGGGTGGACAGAGGTGGAGTACGAGGTGATGAGGGACTCGAACAACACATGCATCACCATCTGCAACATGGAGAACATGGATCCCATGGGGATCCATACAGGAGAGTCGATAGTCGTCACACCCATACAGACGCTCTCAGATCATGAGATACAGATGCTGAGATCTGCTGCGATAAACATCATAAGGGCTCTGGGCATCGAAGGTGGATGCAACATACAGTTCGCGGTCAGAAACGGCGAGTACAGGGTTATTGAGGTCAATCCCCGCGTATCGAGATCCTCAGCTCTGGCCTCGAAGGCCACAGGATATCCAATAGCGCGTGTCACCGCCAAGATAGCCATCGGTATGACTCTAGATGAGATCAGAAACGATGTGACAAAGGAGACGCCAGCATCGTTCGAGCCAACTGTGGATTACGTTGTCATAAAGATCCCGAGATGGCCGTTCGACAAGTTCGTCAAGGCCGACAGGACTCTCACAACATCGATGAAATCCACAGGAGAGGTGATGGCCATAGGCAGGAGCTACGAGGAGGCGCTCATGAAGGCCATCAGGTCTCTCGACATCGATATAGATCTGGGATACAACGGCAAGTACACCCCATGGAGTGATGACGATGTCAGAGAGCTTCTCAGAATACCGACGGATGAGAGGCTCTTTGCGATATACCAGGCTCTCAGGCGTGGTTTCTCGGTGGATGAGATCTCGCAGCTGAGCATGATCGACCCGTACTTCATCGAGAGGATCCAGAACATAATCAGGATGGAGGACGAGCTTAAGAATGGCCTTACCCCCGACAGGCTCAGGCGCGCGAAGAAAATGGGTTTCCTTGACAGCAGGATCGCAGAGCTTGTGGGATTGAGCAGGGAGGAGGTCACAGATTACAGGCTCTCTCTGGGGATAATACCCACATACAAGATGGTGGACACGTGCGCAGCCGAGTTCGCGGCATCGACTCCCTACTACTATTCGACATACGATGAGGAGTGCGAGCTGACCCCCTCAGATAAGAAAAAGGTCCTGATACTTGGCTCAGGTCCGATAAGGATCGGCCAGGGCATAGAGTTCGATTACTGCACAGTCCACGCGGTCACGGCCCTCAGGGAGATGGGGATCGAGGCACACATAATCAACAACAACCCAGAGACAGTCTCCACAGATTATGACACCTCTGACAAGCTCTTCTTCGAGCCCGTCACCCTCGAGGACGTGATGAATGTGATCGAGAAGGAGAACTACTGGGGGGTGATGGTGCAGTTCGGCGGTCAGACTGCTGTGAATCTTGCAGTTCCTCTGGAGAAAGAGCTGAAGCGGCGCGGTCTGAAGACAGTGATCCTGGGAACATCTCCAGACAGCATAGATATCGCTGAGGACAGGGAGCGCTTCAACAGGCTCCTGAACACGCTTGGAATACCGCAGCCCAAGGCAGGAATAGCATACTCCCCGGAGGAGGCGAAGAGGGTCGCGAAGGAGATCGGCTACCCCGTCCTGGTCAGGCCTAGCTACGTCCTCGGCGGCAGGGCGATGGAGATAGTCTACGACGAGTCCGGGCTGGAGCTCTACATGCGTGAGGCTGTCCGCGTATCACATGAGCATCCTGTGCTGATAGACGATTTCCTCCAGAACGCTGTCGAGATAGATGTGGATGCTGTGTGCGACGGTCGCGATGTTCTCATCGGAGCAATCATGGAGCACATAGAGGAGGCGGGGATACACTCAGGCGACAGCGCGTGCATGATCCCGCCGCAGACGCTTCCAGATGATGTCATCGCGAGAGTGAAAGATTATGTGAGGCGCATAGCCCTGGCGCTGGATGTCAGGGGAATAATCAACATTCAGATGGCCTACAAGGATGGCATCGTTTATGTCCTCGAGGCGAACCCAAGGTCGTCCAGGACGATACCATTCGTGTCAAAAGCTGTGGGGCTGCCCCTGGCGAAGATCGCTGCAAAGGTGATGGCAGGAATGACTCTGAGGGAGATGAATCTCAACGTCGAGCCTGAGATACCGTATGTCGCTGTAAAGGAGGTGCTCCTGCCGTTTGACAAGCTTCCAGGCGCAGATGTCCTTCTAGGCCCTGAGATGAGGTCCACAGGAGAGGTCATGGGAATCGACTACAACATGGGCCTCTCGTTCTTCAAGGCTGAGATGAGCGCTGAGAACAGCCTGCCGCTCGATGGAATCGTCTTCATCTCTGTGAGGGACGAGGACAAGGCTGAGATGGCAGAGGTGGCCAGAAGGCTTGCAAACGCCGGTCTCAGGATAATAGCAACAGACGGCACATCTGAGTATCTGAGGAGAGCGGGTGTTCCTGCGGAGCGTGTCAGGAAGATCTACAACGGCAGCCCGAACGTTCTGGATTACATCAGGAGGGGCGAGGTGAAGCTGATAATAAACACGCCCACGACAAAGCAGTCCGTGAAGGATGGCTTCCAGATACGTAGAAGCGCAGTTGACTACCATGTGCCTTACATAACAACAGTCCAGGCGGCGAAGGCTGCAGCCGAGGCGATAGAGAAGGCTCTGAGGGGAGAGCTAACGATAAAGGCGCTGGACGAGTACCACAGGGAGGTGCGCTACAGGGCCCTCTGATCCTGTAGCGGCTCAACCCTCACCGCCTCATCCTCACAGCTCTTTTGCTCTCAGGCGCATAAGCCACGTTGTTAAACATCAAGCTATTTCTGGCGCTTGCCTGGCACATAAACAACCAGTTGCTCTTATGTGTTGGCAACACGCAGGTCGTCCAATGTGGTTGCTGAACGCACTTATTCATTCACCAAGAATGCATGGCAGGACCAGTGCTTCTATGGGCAGGTTATCATATGGATAAGAGCGACAACCTGTTTGTGTTTGTGCTGGTGTAATGAGATTCGAAGCGGCTTCAGGGTCAAGATTTATCTATCATGGGCGTGATGGGCCTGAGCATGGCTGGTCAAACCCTCTCGGAGAAGATATTCTCAAGGGCCGCGAACAGGGAGGCCAGAGCGGGCGAGTTCGTCATGGCCTCGATAGATCGCGCGATGATACATGACATAACCGGGCCCCTTGCTGTCAGGGGCTTCTACGAGATAGCAGGCATGGGGGCAAGGGTCTGGGATCCCTCCAGGATCGTGATACTCTTCGATCACCAGGTGCCTGCAGACAGCATAAAGGCGGCTGAGAACCACCAGATGCTGAGGGCATTTGCAAAAGAGCAGGGCATCATAAACTACGATGTATTCAGCGGAATTTGCCATCAAGTCATGCCCGAGAACGGCCATGTGCTTCCAGGGCAGCTCATTGTCGGCACGGATTCTCACACATGCACCTACGGTGCGCTGGGAGCATTCGCGACCGGCATCGGATCGACAGATATGGCCAGCGTCTTCGCCACAGGGAAGCTCTGGTTTATGGTCCCCCAGACCCTCAGGCTTGTGATAGACGGGCGTCTGCCGAGGAGGGTCACATCAAAGGATGTGATTCTCAGGATCATCGGGGATATCGGCGCGGATGGTGCGAACTACCTCGCATGCGAGTTCGCTGGGTCCGCGGTCGAGAGGATGAGCGTCGCAGAGAGGATGACCATGACCAACATGTCGATAGAGATGGGCGCGAAGGCAGGGCTTGTGGAGCCGGACAGGATGACCATGACATACCTCAGGGAGTGGGTCACCGAGGATCCGATCAGTGGCGATGAGGACGCGATCTTCACAGAAAGACACTGGAACGTGAACGATCTCGAGCCACAGGTGGCCATGCCCCATCGCGTCGATAATGTGGTGCCTGTAAGCAGGCTTCCCCACGTTAAGATCGATCAGGTCTTCCTCGGATCGTGCACGAATGGTCGATTTGAGGATCTGAAGCTAGCTGCAGAGGTGATGGGCGATGAGCCTGTCGCACGGGGCGTCAGGATGATCGTCATCCCTGCGAGCAGGAAGGAGTATCTTAGGGCGCTCAGGGCAGGACTCATAGAGAAGTTCATGGAGGCTGGCGCGATCGTCGAGTCACCGTGCTGCGGCCCCTGCATGGGCGGAAGCTTCGGGCTGATCGGGCCTGGAGAGGTCTCGCTGTCAACATCAAACAGAAATTTCGTCGGAAGGCAGGGGAGTCCAAGGGGAGAGGTTTATCTCTGCTCTCCCGCGGTCGCAGGGGCAAGCGCCATAACAGGGGAGATCACAGATCCCAGGGAGATCTGATGGCGGTTGAGACCTGCAAAACCCACTTCGGAAGAGAAGATCTGAGAGGCCAGAGGCTGCGAATGGCCTCTGCGCGGTCGTTTATGATGCGATGAAGGTTGCACTGAAGGTTGCATATCTCGGGGATCGGTACTACGGATTCCAGAGGCAGCCGGGGCTCCGCACGGTGGAATCTGTCATAAGAGATGCTCTCCTGAGGATCGGGATCGCAAATGGGGACTTCTGCTATGCGGGAAGAACGGACAGAGGCGTAAGCGCGCTCGGCCAGGTCATCGACTTCTGGATTGATGATGACATAGGACATCTCGCATCCCCCAGGGTGATCAACGGGTTCCTACCGTCTGATGTGTGGGCATGGGCCAGGGCGGTCGCGCCGGTCGGGTTCAGCGCCAGGTGGAGCGCCCTGTGGAGGGAGTACAGGTATTTCCTCTTCTCGCCTGATATCGATCTGGGCGCTGTGAGGGCGGCTGCAGAGCATCTTGTCGGCACACACGACTTCAGGAATTTCTCCACATCGAAGGTGGACACGATCCGCAGGATAATCTCCATTGATGTGAACGAGCGCGGAGGGATCATCGTCTTCGATATAAGGGCGGATGGGTTTCTCTGGAACATGGTCCGGCGCATCGTCGGGGCCCTCGAGCTGATAGGCATCGGCGAGAAGCCGGTGGGCTGGATCAGGGAGCTTCTCGACCCATCGACACCCCACGGCGCGCCCACAGCTCCGCCAGAGGGGCTGATGCTTATGGATGTCGGCTACAGTGATCTTGAGTGGGTGGAAGATCACTACACGAAGCAGCGCATCTCGAGGGTGCTCATCAGCGAGGCGAAAAGGAGAGCAGCGATGTCTGGGGTTATACAAGAGATGCTCTGGCGGATGGGGTGTAATCTGTGACGCTCTTGTGTATTCAGCAACTTAGATGATCTGCAATCTGGTGGAAACAATCATTCACTCTCCAAGAACGGATAGCAGGACAAGTGTCTTTCAGGAAAGTCATCATAGGGATGAGAGCGATCTGTGATATCACGAAGACCGGGCCGGAGAGTTCTCCTTCAGGGATCGATTAAGAATCGTGGAGATGCGGCTGGGGTGCGCTCCGAATAGCTGTTCTTTGAATCGCACGAGCTGTGGCGGGACGGCTGGTAACGCCGCCTTGAACACCAACACAGCTCGACATCAGACAGGCGGAAAGGTTAATACGTCAGCAGGCTTCTTCGGGATGAGAGGTGTAGGATTGTTTTTAGTAGGAGAGGCTCTTATCGGGAAGGAGCCCGAGGTAGCTCACATCGATCTGCTTATCGGGGATAAGAACGGTCCGGTGGGCATTGCGTTTGCAAATGGCCTCACGCAGCTCTCTGCCGGGCACACCCCACTTCTCTCAGTCATTAGGCCGAATCTGCCGGCCAAGCCATCGACGCTGATAGTTCCGAAGGTCACTGTGAAAAGCATGGAGCAGGCGGCGATCATATTCGGCCCAGCCCAGAGTGCTGTGGCGAAGGCAGTGGCAGACTCCGTGGAGGAGGGTGTGATCCCAAAGGAGCGTGCGGAGGAGCTGGTGATCGTAGTGTCCGTTTTCATACATCCGGATGCGAAGGACTACGACGCGATCTACAGGTACAACTACGGCGCGACGAAGCTCGCCATACAGAGGGCGATGGAGGGATTCCCGGATGTCGATAAGGTTCTCTACGAGAAGGACAGATCCATGCATCCTGTGATGGGCTACAGGGTGATGAGGCTTTGGGATCCACCGTACCTGCAAATAGCATTCGATATCGTCGATCTCGCTGAGGTCAGGCGGGTTCTATCCGAGATCCCTGAGAGCGATCATCTGCTGATAGAGATCGGCACGCCGCTGGTGAAGATGCACGGTGTTCAGGTCGTGAGGGAGGTGCGGAGAGCAAGGCCAGGATCATTTGTCATACTCGATCTGAAGACCCTGGACACGGGGAATCTCGAGGTAAGGCTTGCTGCTGACGCATCCGCGGATGCTGTTGTCATCTCAGGACTGGCGCCCAGAAAGACGATCGAGCTCGCGATCAAGGAGGCGAGGAAGACCGGCATATACTCGATAGTGGATATGCTAAACGTGAGCGATCCGGTTGAGGTTCTCAGGGGCCTTTCGGTGCTTCCTGATGTCGTTGAGCTCCACAGAGCGATAGATATGGAGAACAGCGAGCATGCATGGCAGAGCATCCCTGAGATAAAATCTCTCGGGAAGAGACTGCTCGTCGCGGTTGCCGGTGGGATCAGGGTGGACAACGTCGGGGATGCGCTTCGTGCTGGAGCAGACATAATCGTGGTCGGCAGGGCGATAACGAGATCAAAGGATGTCAGAGACATGACAGAGCAGTTCCTGAGCCAGCTGAAGAAGAGCGAGATCGATCAGTACAGGATCATGACAGACTTCTGATGCTGCCGCTCATCATTTTTCTCCTCATATCCCCAGCGATCTGCGCCAGCAATAGCGTATCTCCGGTCGGTGAAGCGCTGCCCAGGGGAGCAGTTCTTCTCATCGTCGACGGGCTCGGGTCGAGCTATATCTACCCTGAGCACACGCCGTACTCGATAGATGGAAGAGTCCTGGATCATGCGGTGCTGTTCAACATCAGCGACTGCGCCAGGGTTCTCGACATCAGGGCATCAATCCCATCCACTGTTCCGGCGCACAGCACGATATTCACAGGATGCTCGACTGCGGATGAGATCATGGTTGGAATGGATAACGCCACGATATTCGATGCAGCTCGACGCAGCGGGTACATTTGTATCGCCATAATGCAGCGCGGCGACTTCATGAGCATGCTTCTGAAGCAGGACGGGGTTCTTTATTTTGAGAACAACTCTCTCTCAGGGGATCCGACGATGGGAGCCAGAGCCGGCCTCCCGGAGGATGTGCGTGAGATCATGGAGGAGTGGATGCATGCCTACCGGTTTTACAGTTCCAGCTATCCAAGATACAACCGCTGGGGTCTCGATGCCGCCACAGACATTGTGAGAAGGCTGGATCGGCCATTTCTGCTCACCGTCAACATCGGCGGCATCGATTCCGCCGGTCATTACAGAGGGTTTGATGAGTACATCAGGGCTGTGAGGGCGCTGGATGTGGGACTGGGAGAGCTCGTTCGCGCCTGCAGGGAGAGAGGTGTGCTGCTCATCGTTACCGCGGATCACGGCATGTCATTCACAGGATCCCGCGGAGGGCATGCCGGAGAGAACTATTCGAACCACCTGGAGAGCCTGAGGATACCTCTGATGGCAATCGGCCCGGGCGTGGATGATGTGATCCTGGGCGGCAAATGGTCGCAGGCGGATATCGCCCCCACACTCCTTGCACTGCTCGGGATCGAGGATTGTCTGGCGATCAGCGATGGGAGGAGTCTGCCTATAAGAAGGACGTACAGCCTTCGGGTGGAGCTGCCGCGCCCGGGCGGTGTGGAGGTTCGCAGAAACGGCTCGGTTGTTGCAGGGGACAGCGGCTCCACAAGCTACATCTTCCGTGGGCTGGAGAGAGGGGTTTACGATCTGTATCTCGCCGGAGGTCTGAGATCAATTGTTATCTGCAACGACACAACCCTGGATCTCCGCCAGACCGGCTCAGGGGTTATCCCGAGATGGCTCCTGGGAGCTCTCCTGATACTTGTCATAAATGCATGTGGGGTCTTTGTGATCGTGAGGTTGCTCAGATGAGTACAGCGGTTGTTGAGCCAGACAGTAATACCAGCTCGGTGCGGGAGTTTCTGCCGTCACCGCGCACCGGAGAATTATGAACGAATACATGAGAATCGCGGAACTGCTGAGCTCCAGGAGCAGAGACAGGATCAGCGCCCTGGCATCACTTCTTAGATCGCTGCCTCAGGAGGAGATCTGCCCTGCGGTGCGGCTCCTGACAGGTGGCATAAGGCCTAGCTGGAGTCCGGGGGAACTCACCGGAAGGGGCGTCGTGATGGACGCGCTGCTCTCCATCTCTGATCAGATCGAGGGCGGCGACCTGGGGGAGATGGCAGAGCACGCGATCCGCCACAAACGCCAGAGTGGCATAGACGAGGCACCTCTCACCATCGGCTATGTCCACAGCGTGCTTAACAGTGTCATGATTTCAAAGGGGCGTGGCTCTGAGAAAAGGCGCAGGTCTATGCTAACAGGTCTGCTGCTCTCCTCAGCGCCGCTTGAGGGGAGATACATAGCGCTAACAGCAACCGGGATCAGATCCGGTATAGGGCCGAGGACGGTTGCATCGGCGATATCAAGGGCCTTTGGAGTGGATATCAAAAAGGTGTGGGCAGCCTACTCGAGGCACCCTGAGATGGGGCGGGTGGCTGAAGCCGCATCCTCCGGTGCTCTGGACGGTATAAGGCTCACGCCAGGTGTTCCTTTCGTCATGATGGAGATCCCCAAGCTGGAGATCGCCTCCGGGCAGGTTCCCCTCACCGGATCGGATCTCATCTTCTGTGCGAGGAGGGGCATCCGGGTCCAGCTTCATTTATCTGAGGGGAGATCCTGGCTCTTCACCACCAGGCGAAGGGATGTCAGCCATATCGTCAGTAGGCTCAGAGCAGGGCTGATCGGGTCTGCGATGCTCGAGGGCGAGATGCGTGCGGGGAATGACCTCTCCCAGATAACACGGCTGATCAACCGGAGGAGGAGCTCAAGGCGGTCATCGATCAGGCCATCGATCATCATCTGGGATGCAGTGTGCATAGATAACAGAGAGATCGTCGATCTGGCTTACTCGGAGAGGTTCCGCCTGGCATCAGAGGTCGTGCGGAAGATCGAGGGGGATGCTCTCGAGCTCTCCATCGTGGAACCCCTGGACCCTGCAGAGGCGCTTCAGGATGGTCTTCCGGTCGTGGCGCGCTCGCCATCTGCCCCATACCTTCTGGGGAGGAGGAGCAGGGTGGACTTTCAGATTGTGCCTCGCCGACCCCAGGCGTTCCACGGAGCTGACTGACGAGAGCATTCCGGGATCATGTGGCGGCGTATCGAAGCACCGCGCGGTGTTCACCACCGGGAAGAATTGGATGCATCTCAATCAGAACGGCCACACGCCTGAGAGCAGGCACCCTGTGAGAAATCCGATCACAGCTCCGCCGTTGAGGAACGGCAGTCCGGCCTGCGGTCTCTCTCCTGAGCTCACTGCCAGAACCATGAATCCCACGTACGTCCCGAGCATCGCGCCGATCGCTGGCAGGGCAACGCCGAGGATGTCATGGCTCACTGGAAGAGACCAGTTCGCGGATACAACAAGCACTGATGGCATTATCGCATCCCCCAGCCCAAGGAAGTATGCCTCTCTCCCATCAGCTCCCTGAACCCGGAAGCTGTAGCTTCTGCTCTTCGGGATGACAAAGAGCAGAGGTGCCCTGATCTTTATCACGTTCTCAGCCAGCGTGACCATGTGTTTTGTTTTGTAGACGGATATCGCATCGTAGACAGCAAGAATTGAGAGGAGGACGATCACAGGCAGAGTCTCCATGCTGATCCCGAAGAGAACGCTGACTCCTGCGCTCACAAGAATCCCCAGCGAGTCCACAACGTACCACTCTGGATAGCATATCATCGCAAGCATGAGAGCAAGGGAGATCGCGAGTGCCAGCATCCACGGCAGGTAGACTCCAAGGACGTAAAAGACGCTGAGGAACAGGCAGAGCTGGATGGTCCCGGATATGAGCCAGCTCCATCCGAGCTTCGTTGCCAGAAGCAGGAATCCCGTGAATATCAGCACTAGCACAATGTAGAGTATGGCATTCGATGTCGCGGACGGATCCTCAAAGACCCGAATCTCGCTCGCCGAGAGCGCGGGCATCATGCCCAGCGAGAGTATCTGAACCGCGATTATCAGAAGAAGCATCCACAGCATGGGGCGCTCTGCTCGTCTTCCCATAGTGAAAAGATGCAGCTCATATTTTAAAAAGCCTCTCCCCATAGATGTGCTCGAAATCATGCTGGTATTACTGAGAACAGAGGTGTCCGAATAAGGAAGAAGTGCTCATAACAATCAGCATCCTCAAGCCTCGAATATCTGGCTCCGGAACTCTTATTCGGACAGATCCCTGAGAACAGGGATAAAACTTAATACAGTTGATGACATCTTACTTTCTGGTGGTGCTTGTGCCTAAGTTCAAGAAGCGCGAGACCGAGAGGAAGGGTGGCAAGAAGATGGAGAGCCTTGAGGAGAAGCTGCTGAAGACACACCTGGATGAGCTGAAGGGCGCAGGCGGTGAGGAGTAGAGGTTTTGATATCTGTATCCGTGAGGATATTCGGCGATGTTGAGGCTGAGAGGCAGCTCGTTCTGCCTGAGGGGACCTCGTATTACGGGCTTCTGGATCTCCTTGGCATAAACCCTGAGACAGTGGTGATCACAAGGGACGGGGTGCCCGTTCCGTTCAACGACACGGTGCTTCCAGGCGAGATCGAGGTCATCCGGGTTGTATCTGCTGGCTAGATCCCTTCGGGCTGATCTTTTTGCTCAGCTCCCTCAGCCTCTGTATGCTTTCCATTATTTTTGCGGCCTCTCTCTTCTTCTCCTCCTCGAAGTGCTTTATGATCTCATCAAGGCTCACCGTCAGCCTGTACACCTTCATGGGCCTGCCCTTGCCGTCCTTCTTGAGCTCTCTCTCCTCAACCCAGTTGTTCGCTCTGAGCACCCTCATCGCAACTGAGACCTCAGGCTGTCTCAGGTTTGAGCCTATCTCGATCTCCCTGGACGTGGCCTCCTCAACGTTGGAGAGATACGTTATCATGGCAGCCACATTTCTGGGTATGCCTACGGAGACCAGCGTCTCCACAAACTCGGCGTCCCTCTCATCGAGAACCCTTACGGAGAACTGTCTCATGCACATCACAATCTTCTTTTAGCATTGTCTATTGTTGTTATAATATAAATACTTTATTTTGTGTCGTCATAATCTATATGTTAGTAATATTAATCTCACTCGTTGTGGTCTGCTGTAGTCTGTGCACTCGTGCTGCTGAGATCAACAGCATGCGACCATGTGAAGGTCATTTTGCGATATGCCAGTTCACGCTGATTCCTGACTGCATGTTCAACCATCCGAGCCCACGACCGCAGCGCTTGGATCTCCAGGTCGTCTACTCAGATCATTGACCCAGCAGCAGTGGCATCGCAGTATTTGTGATCTGTTATGCCAGTGTGAGATTCCGGAATTTCCATTCAGTGAATTGAACACACGACCGATCTTCAGAAGAAACCTGCAACATCATGCCTCAGATGGCGATCTGCATGATGCCTGTAGCTGGCGGTTGCGCGCGCTGGAATTATTTACTGCACCTCATGACCATCACAGCCCGCTTGGAGGAATGTTTAAGTATTAGTGACAGGTAACTATTTCGCCGATAACGGCTGCTCGTAAAACAGGTTTGGCGTAGGAGGAAAT
Organism: Methanobacteriota archaeon; assembly: GCA_029553285.1. GTDB lineage: Archaea > Halobacteriota > Methanosarcinia > Methanotrichales > Methanotrichaceae > Methanothrix_B. The sequence continues at coordinate 61,529 of JAKPCO010000077.1, read as the reverse complement.
CAGATGGCGTTTTACACACTGGGCCTCACCTTCTCCATCGTGATAGCTTTGACAGTCGTTGTGCTGGCGGTCTGGCTCTATGGCATGTACTTCAACTTCAAAAAGTGGGGCATTGGCTCCACAGGATATCAAGAGCCGCTCGCCCACAGCTTCTGGCTGTTCATTGCCACCTGGATTCATGAGGCGTTCAAGGACGGAGTATGGGTCTTTATAAGAACACTTATACTGGATGTGCTTCTCCTCAGAAGAACTCTGCGAAGAAGCCCGGTCAGATGGGTCATGCATATGGCCATCTTTTATGGATTTGTGACACTTGCTGCGCTTTCGGGTCTCGGTCTTTTCATGGATATTATAGAGCACTTTAACATTCTTGGCATGGCCCATCAGGCTGAGATGGTCAAGGATGCTATGCAGCTGCCCTTCGACATCTTTGGGTATCTGCTGCTCTTCGGCTCAACGATCTCGATACTTCGCAGGATCCTGCTCAAAGAGGTCAGGGACGCGACAACTGGTTACGATGTGGTGCTCATCGGTGGAGTGTTCCTGATAACAATAACGGGCTTCTATGCGGAGTGGATGCGCGGAAACGCGTTCCTGGTGGGAGATGTCTTCGCAAATCCGGTTTATGCTCCACACTTCGCACTGATACACACGATCCTGGCGCTCTGTCTATTCGCATTCATACTCCCGTGGAGCAGGTACCTTCACGTCATAGCAGCGCCGATGACGATCCTCGCAAACAGAGGAGGCGAGTAAATTGGCGAATAACAAGACCAACAATAAGCCCCTCATATCAGGATTCCTGATGTCCACTCAGCTCATGGAGCTGAACGGATGTACGAGATGCAAGGAGTGCATGAACTGGTGCCCGACTTACGCTGTGAGGCCGGACAGGCCTGAGATAACCCCGATGTACAAGATCGCCAAGTTCAGGGAGCTCCTCGACAGCCAGTACGGTCTTAGGGCGAAGCTCTTTGGACCCAAGCCGCTCCATGAGGATGAGATCAACAAATACACAGAAGACACATACATGTGCACAACATGCGGTGTATGCGGCACGGTCTGCGAGTCCGCTATACTCACCGTGGAGCTCTGGGAGGCGATAAGGCCGAATCTAGTGGTCAGAGGCAACGGTCCATACGGAAAGCAGTCATTCTTCCCGAAGCTGCTCAAGACAGACAGGAACCCGTATCAGGCGAAGCAGGAGGAGAGGCTCTGCTGGGTTCCGAAGGACGCCAAGGTCGATGAGTCTGGGAAGATCGCCTACTTCGCAGGATGCACAGCGGCATACAGGCAGCAGGCCCTCGGCGTTGCGACGGTGAGGGTGCTGAATGCGCTCGGTGTGGACTTCTGCATGCTGGGCAAGGATGAGTGGTGCTGCGCCTCAGCTCTCGTGAGGACGGGGCAGAGGCCTGTGATGAAGGAGCATGCTGTTCACAACATAGACGCTCTGAAGGACAGAGGCGTCGAGACAGTCCTCTATGCATGTGCTGGATGCCTCAGGGCAGCGACAATCGACTGGCCCAGATGGTATGAGGGGTACATACCGTACAAGAACATGCCCCTATCGGTATTCCTCAGAGAGAAGATAAGGGAGGGGGCAGTCGATTACAAGAGGACCGTGGATTACAAGGTCACATATCATGACCCGTGCCACAATGGTCGCCACCTGATGCACATAAATGGCAGAGACTGGGCGTTTGAGGCTCCGAGAGATGTTCTCCAGTCTATTCCAGGCCTGAAGTTCATCGATATGGAGAGGAGCAGGGAGTTCCAGAGGTGCTGCGGCGCCGGAGGCGGCGTGAAGGCAGGGCTTCCAGACCTGGCGCTCGACTGCGCGGTGAACAGGCTCAGGGATGCTGAGCAGGTTGGGGCGGACATCATAGCAAGCACATGCCCGTTCTGCAGGCGCAACATAATGGACGGCAGGAACTCTGTGAACTCTCCGATAAAGGTCCTGGATGTCGTGGAGCTCGTGGCAGCTGCGATGGGCCTAGATGTGACGATCCCGGAGAACCCCTACACCAAGTACCAGGAGCAGGATACGATCGTCTGCAAGGACGTCTGCAAGCTGGAGACTGTTGTTGGCAAGGAGGCAGGAAAGGACATCGTCGGCGAGGCCCATTAGGCCTCTGCCAAAAATTTGTTGTCTGGTATTTTTAAAGCAGAGATTTTGCACCGTGAGTGGAGGCTCTGGACCGGCAAGGGTTCTGTGGTATTGACCTCTTTACCGTCGCCGGCAGTGATCTTCTACGGTTGGTGGCGCTTTATGTTCACCACGATGCTCTTATAGCTGAAGGGCAAGAGCCTGGTAGAGCAAAATGACAGACATACCTGTACTGACTTTGTCAGAGATACAGCAGCGCGTTGTCGGATGGTGGCTTGGCAACTATTACGGGAGCATGGGCTACGTGGGAAAGAGGCTCGGGAAGAAGGGCATCAGGGAGTTCCTGGAGCTCGGCGCCAGGCAGGTTGCGGCGACCTTCAAGCGTCTCGATCTCACAGAGCCTCTGGATGTGGCGGTGGCGATAGCGACGAACGAGAAGAACATGTTCGGCTCAGAGATTGAGGTGTCAGAGGGCGATGGATGTGTGGTTATAACAAGAGAACGGTGTGCGATCCTCGAGGGCGCCAAGGCGTTCTCAAGGCTCGGAGCATCACTTGTCGCCAGGGAGCACTGCAGGACATGCTCAGAGACCCACTGGAAACTGGCATTCGGAGAGATGGGCATGAGCCTGGAGACCGAGCTCTCTGAGAGCGGATGCAGGATGCTCATAAGGAAGACGTGACTCTCCGAAGAGATGCATCAGTTTTATATTAATTGTGCTGTTTTCGTGCGCCGGATAGCAGTTTGTATCTGTGTAATTCACTCTTCAAGAACGCATAGCGGGACAAGTGTCTTTCCGGAAAAGTCATCATAGGGATAAGAGCGCTGGGGTTTTCTGGCGGTGGGCATACCACAATGTCTGTCAATGGATACTATTATTACACATGCAAATAGAATCCCTGCAGGGCAGGTGATATTTAATGGTCAGCGCTATGGAGATCTATCAGCTAACACCAAAGCTGAACTGCAAGAAGTGCGGCCTTCCGACATGCATGGCATTCGCTGTTGCCCTTCTTGCCAGGGAGAAGCAGATCGAGGACTGCACACCTCTGCTGGAGCCAAAATACGAGGCGAAGCTGAAGAAGCTCAGAGAGGTCATGGCCCCGATTGCGGGCGCCACAGAGACCGGGCTGGTAATCCACGAGGATCGGTGCTACGGCTGCGGCAACTGTGTGGTGGCCTGCCCGGTGAACGTAGCAAACGATCCGAAGGGATCTGCAATCGGGCTGGGGCCGAAGAGCGATAGGGTCATACTGGTCGTTGAGGATGGAGTCGTGAGGTGTCTCAACCCGAAGGAGTGCAGGCGATTCGGCCCGAACAGGATACTATGCAATCTGTGCACAGCGACCTGCCCGAGCAAGGCTATAGAGTTCGTCTAAGGTGATTCAATGGCTGTATGCACTGGATGCTCCCTTCTCTGCGATGATATCGAGGTCTCGATTGATGGGAGAAGGATAACCAAGACGAAGAACCTATGCAGAAAGGGATTCGGCAGGTACAGGTCCCTCGCCTCAGACAGATCTGTGCCGAGGGTTGATGGGAGGCAGGCTGGCATCGAGGAGGCCATCTCCAGAGCTGCGGAGATGCTGAGGAACGCGAAGAGGCCCCTGCTCTTCGGCTGGTCGTGCTCGACGCTGGAGGCGCAGCGTAAAGGCATCGAGCTTGCGAGGAGGACGAAGGCGATCATCGACGACACCTCCTCCATATGCCAGGGGGAGATCATGGATATGGTTATCCGCAAGGATATCCCGACCTGCACCCTGGATGATGTGAGAAACTACGGCGACACTCTGATCTTCTGGGGATGCGATCCGTCGAGCAGCCACCCGAGACACATGTCACGCTTCTCATACTTCCCGCGCGGGGAGAAGCTCCAGAGGGGGCATGAGGAGGACAGGACCGCTTTTCTCATAGACATCAGAACATCTCCCACAGCCAAGATACTCGCCGGGAACTTCATACAGATCTCTCCGGGAGGGGATGCAGATCTCATCGAGGCGATGCTCGCTGTCCTTGACGGGAAGATTCCCAGGGTGAGAGACAAGAAGGCCATGATCTCCATGATGAACAGACTGAAAAAAGCGGATATGGGCGTGATATTCCCCGGGCTCGGGCTCGCGTACTCCCTCAAGGGGAGGATGGACCGCATGAAGGCGCTGGTGGACAGGCTGAATGAGACCACCAGATACAATGTCATCCCGATGGTGGGGCATTACAACATGCGCGGGTTCAACCAGCTGCTCTTCGATGAGACAGGCTTCATAAACAGGGTATCCTTCGCTGATGGTGTTGATCACGGTCCGGTGTACAGCGTGGTTGAGGCGTCGAAGAGCTGCGATCTCGCCCTGGTTGTGGGATCTGATCCGATATCATCCCTTCCAGCGGGGATTGCGAAGGCGCTCGCGGGGGTCCCGATGATCACCCTGGATCCGCACAGGACTCTCACCACCGAGCTCTCGAGGGTTGTTATACCCACGGCCCTGTCGGGCATCGAGGCGGGCGGAAGCGCTCTCAGGATGGACGGCGTCAGGATCGAGTTCGATCCGATCGTGAAGAGCGAGTATCCATCTGATGAAGAGGTTCTCTCGAAGATCCTGGAGGAGATCTGAATGAAGGTTACGATCGTGACGTTCAGAGACATATTCCAGAGCGAGGCACAGGAGGTCGACAGGTTCGGCGAGGATTACAGAAGGATGAGCGCTGTTGTCTTCCTTGATAAAAGCGATGCAGCGAAGGCCGGAATAAAAGACGGATCGAATGTACTCGTGGAGAGCGATAACGGGAGGGTTGTTGTTGTGGCCAGAATCTCGGAGGATACGCATCCAGGTCTGGCCTTCATGCCGAACAGCCCCTGGTCGAACCAGCTGGTTCCAGCGAAGACAGATGATACCAGGATACCCAGCTACAAGAGCATCAGCGCGACGATAAGCGTGACAGACGATAAAATTCCAACGGTTGAGGATCTACTCAGGGAGCTGGTCTCATGAGCAATCGCTCTCTGATATCGATAGCAGATCTCTCTCCTGAGGAGATCGCGGCGCTCCTGGACAGGGCTGAGGACCTCAAGGCAGAGCGTTCCGGACGGGGTGGATGCGCGTTTGGCGATAGATTGCCTCTTGCAGGAAAGAGCATTGCGATGATCTTCGAGAAGCCATCGACTCGCACCCGCGTATCCCTGGAGGTAGCAGCATCAGAGCTTGGCGGACATCCACTCTATCTCAGCGCAGGTGAGCTGCAGCTTGGGCGCGGCGAGACGATCGGGGATACAGCCAGAGTTCTCTCAAGATATGTGCACGGGATAACCGCCAGAGTCTTCTCCCACAGGACTGTGGAGGAGCTTGCAGCACACTCGAGCGTGCCAGTGATAAACGCGCTCTCAGACCAGGAGCATCCGCTCCAGATACTGGCGGACCTGATGACGATAAGGGAGCATTTCGGCCGTCTGGGGGGCCTTCGAATAGCGTGGATCGGGGACGGGAACAACGTATGCAACTCACTGATCCTCGCGGCAGCCATGCTGAATATGAGGATGATCGTGGCGTCGCCCGCGGGATATGAGCCAAAGGGCCAAATATTAGAAAGGGCCAGAGAGCTCGGCGGCGTCCCAGAGATCACGGATGAGCCATCAGAGGCTGCGCGTGGCGCTGATGTTCTCGTTACAGACACATGGATCTCGATGGGTGACGAGGCAGAGGAGGCAGAGCGTCTCAGGAGCTTCAGCAGGTACCAGATAAACCAGAGGATTCTTGAGATCGCTGGGAGGGATGCGATAGTGATGCACTGCCTGCCGGCACACAGGGGTCAGGAGATCACGGACGAGGTCATGGACGGCCCACAGAGCGTTGTATTCGAGGAGGCTGAGAACAGGCTTCACACATCAAAGGCTGTCCTAGAATGGCTGGTGGGACGCAGGCCACTCTGAGATGCGGGGGTTGCCAAGAGGTCAAAGGCGCAGGGCTTAGGACCCTGTCCCGAAGGGGTTCGCGGGTTCGACTCCCGTCCCCCGCATACCTGCATATCGATTTTTGATTTATAAATCCCAGAGAATTTATATCTGGGATGCAGGATTCTCTTTCACGCTCGCTGCTTCAGGGATGATGTGGCATGTCCAGGAAGCGCATGAATGTGAACTGGAAAAGGGAGCGCGCTCGGCATGCCACCGACTGTTCTGGAGTAATGCGCACGTGATGATGTTAATCGTCTCGATCCGAACAAAGTTTATATGGAGTTCGCTCATCACCTCATAACAACTTATTTATTTTTGATTGACAATGTAAGTCTTGTATGGACATAGAATCATTCATGCCAGACGAGGAAGAGTGTTACAATCTGTTGCGTGAGATGAGATGGTCAGATGGCGTAAGATGCGTGTATTGTGGTTCTGAGTATGTTGTGAGGACCGGTAGATGGCGTGACACACCAAATCAGCGATACCATTGCAGGAGTTGCGATAAGTGGTTCAACGACAAGACAGGAACGATATTACAGGATACGAGGTTGCCTTTACGGCTATGGTTTTTCGTTGCGTTTGTGCTGCAGTTCAAGGTGAGCATTCTTGAGATCTCGAAGACAGTTGGTATCAATTACAAGAGTGCTTACCATATGGTAAAGCGGTTGAGAGCCAGTGCCTATGTCAAAACCTTGGAGTTCCAGACGTACCGATGTGGACTGAGAGGGGCCTGAGGTACCTGGATCGTTATTTTAAAAGAGTATGGGGGCTGCCAGAGGACGACTGTCTGTGTTATCACCTCCGGGAATCCGACACGTGGAGTCACAGATACCGTCGCCGTCGGAATCCTTGCAATCCCCATAGTAGTTCCCCACCAATCCATCGTCCCACCTGTTGTCCCCCTCGTCTCTTGCAGCCTCTCTGTTGGAGGACAGATCGTTTTTGGTGATCACATTGCCGCTGGAGGTGGCATCTGCAGTCAGACCTATTGCGTTTTCCACGATTTTATTCCCTGTCAGGAAGTTACGGCTCGAGCCGCTCAGCCTCACTCCTGTCTGGCATGATCTGACCAGATTCTGCTCGAGTCTGTTCCGGCAGGAGCCGGTTGTTATATTGATCCCTGCAGTCGCGTTTGAGATTCGGTTCATGATCAGTGAGTTATCCTGTGATGATTCCTCAAGAGCTATACCATCCAGGCCGCCGATCACAGTGTTATTGTATGCAGATGAATTGATGCACGACCACATGTATATCCCGGCCTTCTCCATATCACGCATGGTGTTGTTGTTCGCCTTCGTATAGTTGGACCGGTCCAGGTATATGCCGTAGCTATTCTTTGTGATGTTGTTCTCATCTATTGTATTGTTATTACTGAGCATCAGACCTATGCCCTTTCCGTGGTTGGAGGTGATGTTGTTTCCCATTATGTAGTTCTGCCAGGTATTCTCCAGTTGAATCCCATCATCTCCGTTGCCCTCTATCCGGTTGTCTATGACCAAGTTTTCATAGGACTCCTCGGCACCACATGGCGGGTAAGCGCAGTAATCCCAGAAGATGCTGTGTATTTTGATACCCGCGTTCCTGTTGTGGGATATAATGTTGCGTGAGATCAACGAACGGGATCCCTGGAGGCGGATTCCCATGCCGTTAGCATCGAACTCGCTCTCACGGCCGTTCCTCGAGATGATGTTGCCTGTTATGAATGTGGAGTTGGAGTTGTAGATGCTTATACCGTCGTTGATATTCTCCACGATCTCGTTTTCATCGATATCTGTACCATCACATCTCTGAACCTCTATCCCCCAGTCGTTATGTGCGATGAAGTTCTCCCTGATCACGTTGTAGTGGGAGTTGTACAGCTTTATTCCGTAGCCATAGGGGATGTCCTTGATTGTGTTTCTCATGATCTGGTTGTTGCTGGAGTTCCACAGCCCGATGGCGGTTAGGTCGTTTCCGACGAACGTGTTGTTCATGATCTTGTTGAAGTCCGAGTAGACCCTTATCCCAGCATCTCCTATCAGATCGTTATGCTCGCCTGAACCGTATGGCCTCGGCCAGGTGACACCGGTGATCACAAACCCCTCGACGGTGACGAAATCCGCCCTGATTGCCACGGCAGTGCCACCGGACTTCTCTGTCATAAATGTCGTACCTCCTACCGTCTCCTCAATCTCTGCGGTTGAGCTCCCCGCATGAAGAACCGGTCTTCCACCTCCTGTGTCAATTCCCCTGAGAACTATAGAGGGCGTTGTGATGTTCAGGTTTACCCAGTAGTCGCCGCTGTGCACCTCGATCACATCGCCGATCTTGGCTGCAGACAGGGCCGCTTCTATTCTGTAGAAGTCACACCCGTCCTCCCCCACGGTTATGGTTGCAGCCTCTGAGAGCGGGATTACCCCGATCAGGACGATCAGGATCTTTATATGAGAACTCATCATTCGCCACCGAGTTATGTGCGCATTCGATCGGATAAGTATCTTCGCTCTTATCAACTGATAACTTGCCCGAAGGAGCAGGGGTCATGCTATGCGCTCGTTTCGACTTACCTTCGACTGCATCGAAGACCTGGCGAGCGAATGAGTGTATTCAGCAACCGGTTGCATGTCCCTTCAAGTTGCTGAATAGATAAGAGCGTAGCCTTTTTGGCTGTTCGGTGATCTGAGCGCATCACCGAGCCTGCACTTGATGACCATGCAGATTCAGGATGATGCAGAATGAAGCATCTTCCTCACCTTTAAATATATGATCTGATCATTCCACCGGAAGACGAAAGACCAGGGTTGATCTCAAATGAAGGAGCAAGTAGAGATAAGGACGCTCAAGGAAGGAAGGTACATAATAATCGATGACGAGCCCTGCATAATCAAGAGCATAGCGCATTCGAAGCCCGGCAAGCACGGAGCTGCCAAGGCGAGAATAGATGCGATAGGCATATTCGACAACCAGAAGCGCTCCATCGTCGCGCCGGTCACCACAAAGGTCTATGCCCCGATAGTCGAGCGGAAGACCGGGCAGGTGCTTTCTGTGGGTGAGACCAGCGTTCAGCTCATGGATCTCAAGGACTACACCACCATAGATGTGCCTATAACAGAGGATATGAAGCCGAAGCTCGAGCCCGGAAAGGAGGTGGCCTACCTCTCCTCGATGGGAAAGGTCAAGATGGATATAAGGTGAATCTCACAGACATCAGACTAAACGCCAATCGCATCTCTTATCATGGACTGGGTCTCCTCAGGCGTTCCTGTGGTGTTGACCACCCATACAGATGCGCCGGATAGCATCGCCCTGAAGAACCCGCTCCGGATCCTCCTCTTGAGATCCCCATCGACGAGCAGATGGGGGTTGAAGTAACCGTTTTTTTCGACTGTCTGGAGTGCATCCTCTGGAGAGAGGCGCACGATCCGGTCGTCCGAGGAATCTCTTTTGAGGATGAAAACATGCCGTATCGTGGTGAGAGGGAGTATTCTGCCCTTACCTATGGCCCATCTGAGGTCGACCACACCCCTGCCCATCGAGTCGAGCTCCGCCCTCTCCACAAGCCAGGAGAACTCCTTCCAGATGCTCGCGAGCTCCGACCTTATGTAGAAGTTCTTCTCGGATCCGTAGCCCAGAACGTCTCTGCCGTAGATCCTCCCGAAGAACCAGTCGTCCGAGACAACCCGCACCCTGGGATCCCTAAGAAGGCCGTAGGTGTGTGTCGTCTTTCCCGTGCCTGATCCTCCTATGATGCATATCCCCCTGCCATCGAGATCGAGGCATGCGCCATGCACCGAGTGGATCCCGTGCTCATCCTCCAGGATGTCTCCCGCCAGCGATAAGGCAAGAGATTTTATCCACCCGTAGTAATCGAAGTTCACAAGGAACGCGGTCTTCGACTGTGGATCATACAGAACTCGGTTCTTATCCCCCGGCTCATTCACAACATACATCCGCCCGTGAGAGCGGACGCTCTGCGACATGAAGTAGAAGCTGTCCTCCCATCTGTTTCTCACATCACGCATGCCTGTGAGCAGCTTTATGCAGCATCCGTATATCTCGGATTTGACCTCGTACAGAACCTGATCCGCATATTCCTCGGCGAGCTCGATCTTTCTCTCCGGGGATATCAACTCAACAGAGTATCTCACGCTGCTATCCTCCTTTATGAGATCATTTTCGCCACCATGTCTCCGGACGAATTCGCGAAGATGTGAGTGCTTGGCATGCAGCTGCACATCAGAAATCGGCCGGTTCGAATGACGAAGTCGCTGTATCGATCCGCGTGTTGGATCTTGTGAGAGTGTTTACGTGACCGGAGGCACTCCCACACGCTGTGCAGGTGCGCATGCCTCCGCGATGGAATACCGATCCTCCACCTCGCTCCTGTGGATCGTGTTGTACGTGCAGAAGGGTATGATCCTGCCATCCGGAGTGGCGTAATGTATACCGCATCTGCTCACCCGTTCCAGGTCCAGGTTGTAGAGATCCTGGAAATGCATGGCACCTATGAACAGGTTCCTGGAGTGGAACTCCCTCAGGGCGTCAAAGGTGCCTGTTCTCAGCACATTCATCAGGAGTTTTGTGATCTGCAGATCCTTTGGGGCTCTGCTCTCGTCTATAAACCCGGGCAGGTCCTTCAGGAGTGCCGCCTGGATCCTGAGCCTCGATATCTTCGATCCGTTGTACTCCTGGAGCATCTCCGTGAGCCTCTCCATCATGCCCTCCACATCCACGAACCTCGTTATGGGTATCAGCCTCTCGTCCTCACAGTAGACATAGGTTGCTGCACCGCAGCAGGGATGGACTGTGAAGACCAGCCTTGGCTCATTGGTCAGCATCTCCACAACCCTCGAGACCGGGGCGACGAACGGGACCGGATAGAAATCCTCTCTCGATACCTCCCCATCAGTCTGCTCCTCGATCGCTCTTATGAGGTCGGGTATCGTGATCCTGTTTGATTTTCTCTCCGCCTCCTCGACCCTCCCCGCAAAGGATATGGGCTGCATGTTGACCCCACGGATGACATCTAGGTTGCGGCTCGCGAATCTGATGATCTCACCTAACTGGAAGTCGTTCACTCCCTTCGCAACCGTCGGGACCATAACTACGCTGTTCAGCCCCCCCCTTCTGCAGGACTCTATCGCGCGGAGCTTCACGCCGAGCAGATCCCTGCCCCTCATTTTGATGTACGGACCTGCATCCACCCCATCGAACTGCAGATAGACTGTGCTCAGTCCTGCCTCGCTGAGCCGTTGCGCAAAGTCTGGAGATGCCGCAAGCCTCAGGCCGTTTGTGGCGATCTGGATCTGAGTGAAGCCCATGCTCCTGGCGAGAGCCACTATATCCGGAAGATCATCGCGCACGGTGGGCTCTCCACCCGAGAACTGCACCGCATAGCACGGGACCGGACGCTCCTCACGCAGGATCCTCAGCATGCGCTCGATCTGCTCCATCGTGGGCTCGTAGACTTTTTTTGGAGAGGCATCTGCAAAGCATATCGGGCATGAGAGGTTGCATCTCGTCGTAACATCTATGTTTGCGAGAAGCGTTGAGGTTTTGTGGTTGTCACACAGGCCACAGCTGAACGGGCAGTCTCCCTTTGTGATGAAATTCTCTATGCCTCTGCCGGTCTCGACATATCTCATAAACCTTCTGTAAAGCTCGGCATCTGACCAATAGACATCCTCGAACTCTCCATGCTCCGGACAGATCTTCCGAATCATGACCGCCTGCTCCCGCTGGAATATGTGCGCACTTACAGTCCTGAGACACACCGGACAGACGGAAGCCACATCCCTGTCTATTGTATTTAATGCCATAACGACCATACTGTTACTTTGCAGAAAGACATATAAAACCTTCTATCAAAGATACGTACTGAATGTCAGAGAAGAATGCGATCAAGGCTCTGCGCGACCTCGGGCTCACAGAGTACGAGGCCAGGGTTTACACAGCACTCACCAGGCTCAAGGCAGGGATAGCCTCTGAGATCCATCAGATCTCCGGAATACCCAGGCCTGCAGTTTATGGCGCTCTGAAAAGGCTTGTGATGAGGGGCATAGTGGAGGTCCAGCCCTCGAAGCCCATGAAGTACAGGGTGACGGATCCAGCTGCGGCGCTCGAGCGGCTGAAGAGCAGCTTCATGACCGATGCAGAGGCTGCGCTGCACGCGCTGGAGGAGGTGTACTCTGCCGATACTTCCGGACGCGAGGAGGAGATGGGGATCTGGGTGCATCAGGGAGCAGGCAGGGTGTACGAGAAGGTCATGGAGGTGATCTCAGGAGCTGAGAGGGACATTCTCATAATCAACCCATCCCTGCTCGAGAGTCTGGGAGGTCTGTACAACATATTATCTCATGTGAATGATGCCATCAGAAACGCTCTGGGTCGTAGCATATCGATCAGATCTGTATCTTCTGAAGATACACCTTCCCTGGATATCCCTGGCATTGAGCGCAGGATCTACCCGTGGAGCGAGAAGGGGATCTGCGCGATGATACCTGACAGAGGCGATGTGCTCGTGATCGTCTCAGGTGAGCAGAGTGTAATGGCGATAACAACAGGAGATGCTCTCTCCAGGATGTACAGAGACCTCGGAGAGGCAGTGTGGAGGGCGTCTGTTAATACACCGACCGATGTGCCCCGGATGGCTCAGAACACGGATGGCTTCAAATCTAAATACTAGAAATGCATCCATCACGCCAGATGTCGCCCGGCTGCAGATTTCTTTTGCGCACGCTTGAGTACAGATCGGATCAGATCTCAGGCTCGAAGAAGCCCTCTGAAGGCTGCTCCCGGCGCGCTCAGGGGTGCACGGATATGGGATCGAGAACCGACAGGCATCATTTCAGGAGCTGTATCCGCGGTTTGCGCAGCACCGCGGATCAGACAGCAGATTCACCGGGATGGAGAAAGGGGTGTTTATGAGCGCCGATCCTGAATCTCATTTTAAAGACCTGTGGGTGATAACTTTCGTGGGCAGGGACCGGCCCGGCCTCATACGCGACATACTCCAGCTCCCTGCAGAGCGGAACGTGAACATAGTGGACATGGACCAGAGGGTTCTCCAGGGGCTGTTCGTCATGTCTGTTGTCGCGGATTTCTCCAGAGCAAAGATCTCCCCAAAAGAGCTTGAGATGGAGATGCAGAGGCGCTCTGATTCCATGGGAGTGCAGTGCATGTTCCTGCCGCTGGAGAAATACCGGGGAATAAGGAGGAGCAGGAAGAATCTCTATGTGGTCACAATCCTCGCGAGGGACAGGGTGGGGATAATAAGAGATGTCGCATCTGTGGCATCCGCCAGGGAGATAAACATCGAGAGGGCTGCGGTGACCGCTCGCGGCGATCTGATCTCAATAGAGTTCGTGATGGACTTCGGGGATGCGGATCCTGATGAGTGCAGGAGGTGGATCAGATCTGAATGCGAGCGTCTGGGCCTTGATGTTGTGGTCCAGAGGCTGGACAAGGCCAGAAAGGAGAAGCGCCTGATCGTCTTCGACATGGATATGACGATCGTTGACTTCGAGATAATAAACAGGCTTGCAAGCTTCGCCGGCGTCGATGATGAGGTGAAGAGGATAACTGACAGGGCGATGAACGGCGAGATCGATTTCGAGGAGTCACTCAGACGCCGCGTGAGACTCCTTAAAGGGATGCCAGTCTCGGCACTGAAGGAGATCGCGGATCAGCTCTCTCTCACCCCCGGGTCTGAGGAGCTCATACACCACCTGAAGCAGATGGGTTACAAGATAGCGCTCATAAGTGGGGGATTTACATACTTCACCGATGTACTGAAGGAGCGGCTGGGTTTCGACTACACATTCGCCAATGAGCTCGAGATAGAGGACGGCCGTCTGACGGGAGAGATCAAGGGAGAGATCATCGATGCAGAGGCGAAGGGAGAGATAGTCAAGCGGCTCGCTGAGATGGAGGGGATAAGCCCGGACAACATAGTTGCTGTCGGAGACGGGGCAAACGACTGTCTCATGATACAGAACGCAGGCCTCGGAGTTGCGTTCAATGCTAAGGATGTGCTGAAGAAGGTCTCCGACGGGTCGATATCCCGAGAGAACCTGCTGGGGTTGCTGAATATTCTGGGGCTGGCTGACAGGAGAAGCCTGCTCTGAATGGCTGGCAGTGTTGTGGAAGCGGTTCGCTGATTTTCAGCCACGCTCTGTGGAACCCCCGATCTGAAGGGCTCTGCCTGGCTAGATCGTTGATCGGCCTGGCACAAAAAAGTCGGGGAGGGAGCATATCCTCCATTTGCAATCAAGCGGCTCCGCTGACTGCCGCAAGCAGCGCCTCGCCGTTGTAAAGCATCATCTTATCGAGCGTCTCTGTTCCCTCGACCGCCCCGGGGAAGTTGGTCAGGACGACATGCGTGGCGTTTATCTCCCTGGCGATCTGCTCCCCGACATTGACACCGCTCTGGAGGTTGTCCACGACTATGGAGACGCTGTTCTCCCTGCCCACCTTTATCAAATCATTAACATCCTTCAGCGAGAGCTTCTCCTCAGAGGCGTAGGTCTTCACTATATCAAATCCCATCCATGAGACGAAGCCGGACTGCCATTCCATGCAGAGGACCTTCACATTCTCAGTGCCCGCCTCCTTCGCCCTCTCGCTCAGAATCTTCGAGACGTTCTGGAAGCGCTCGACCAGCATTTCCGCTCTCTTATCGTACTCCTCTGCGTGCTCCGGATCGGCCTCCTTGAGAGCAGCCGCGATCTGCATCGTCTTGTTTATCGCCATCTGCGGCGTGTTCCATGGGCCGGAGAGGACTATCACCTTCTGATCCGGCCTCGTGACGTTCTTAAGCCATCCCTCCATACCGTGCTGGAATATTATGCTGGCCTCATTCAGGGCGGCGACCTGCGACGGCTTCAGGTCCCAGTGGTCTGGGCATACGCCGGAGGAGACTATGTAGGTGACATCTACATTATCCCCGCCCACGCCCTTTATGAGATCCTCAAGAGTGGAGGTCGTGGCCACTATCTTGATCGGCTCAGCATATGCTGAGTGAACAGCGATCAGCGATAAAATCAGGAGCAATATCGCTTTCTTCATACTAATCACCGATCGGTGATTACTAAGTTTTATATTTAAGGATTATGGTAATAAAAACGGCCTGATCTCTCGCAAATCGGCCTTGAACCGCTCTGGGCATGGGACCACGATCCCATCGCTTAGGGTCACACGCAGGCATCGGGATTCACGCGGGCTCTCCGAGCGAGCATCTCTGGTTCCCGCTCGCTCATGGATCCAGATCATCAGGATCCAGGCGGTTCGACCTGTGCCGGCTGCTTTTCACTCCACCGTGACGCTCTTCGCCAGGTTTCTGGGCTTGTCTATCTCCCTTCCAAGAATCTGTGCGGTGTAGTACGCGAGGAGCTGTACCCCCACGGTGCAGAGGACCGCGGAGAATACCGGCAGTGTACGTGGGAGTTCGACGACAGTGTCGGTGATCTCTGCTGCCTCCCTGTCGCCCTCGCCGGCGAACGCTATCACCTCTCCGCCGCGGGCCCTGACCTCCTTCATGTTGGAGTATATCTTCTCCCCGCAGGTCGCGAACGCGACGACAGGTGTGCCTTCGGTGATCAGTGCAAGAGGCCCATGCTTCAGCTCGCCCGCAGGGTATCCCTCCGCCGGTATGTACGCGATCTCCTTCATCTTCAGAGCGCCCTCGAGCGCTATCGGATACAGGATATCCCTGCCTATGAAGAAGTACATGTTCGCACAGGAGAACCTCTGGGCTATCTCCCTTATCTGATCCCTTCTCTCAAGAACGGCCTGTATGAGCCCTGGCAGGCGCGAGAGCTCTCCGAGAAGCCTCCTCCCCTGCTCCGGAAGCAGATGGTTTCTGGCCCGGCCGAGTCTGATGCCCAGAAGAAACAGCGCAACGAGCTGCCCGACAAAAGTCTTCGTGGCCGCGACCCCGATCTCAGGGCCGCATCTAGTGTATATCGTGGCATCGACGACCTCTGTTATCGAGCTCCCGACGACGTTGGTAATCGCGATGCTCTTGACACCACATGTCTTCGCCTTCTTGAGCGCCATGAGCGTGTCCGCGGTCTCTCCTGACTGAGATATCGCCACCAGGAGCGTTCCGGGGCGGAGCTGCATGTGCTGGAACTCAGACGCGACCTCAACATCGACAGGCAGGCCGGCAGTGCGAGGGAAGAAGTAGCGTGCGAGAAGGCCTGCGTGGTAGGATGTGCCGCATGCCAGTATCGACATCCTCTGCAGGGTCTGTATCTCCCACTCGTTAAGCCCGAGGTCGAGCCTGACGTCGCCCTCCATCTCTGAGATCCTGCCTGCAAGCGTCTCCTGAACCGCCCTCGGCTGCTCGTGGATCTCCTTGAGCATGAAGTGGGGGTAGCCGCCGCGCTCCGCCGCATCCGCATCCCATGTGATGCGCTCCTTTACAGGCTCGCGCACAGCTCCCGAGATATCCATTATCTCGATCTTATCCCTGTGAACTACCGCTATCTCTCCATCCCTGAGCCTTATTACGTCGCGCGTGTACGGCAGGAGCGCAGGGACATCAGAGGCGACGTAGTTGGATGAGTTACCAATGCCGATCACCAGCGGGCTGTCCTTTCTCGCGCATACAAGGTATGGCGTACCTGAGGCCATGACGACTATTGCGTAGGATCCCCTGACATCCTTCAGAGCTCTCGAGACTGATGCTGCAAGCTCCCCGTTTGTCTCCCCATTGTAGTAGTAATTGATGAGGTGCGCGAGAACCTCGCTGTCCGTCTCCGATGTGAAGACAAACCCTCTATCCCTGAGCTGCTCCCTGAGCTCGAGATAATTCTCGATTATCCCGTTATGCACAACCGCTATGCTTCCAGATGTGTGCGGATGCGCGTTCTCATCGCTGGGCCGCCCGTGCGTGGCCCATCTGGTATGTCCTATCCCCATCGATCCCCCTGGCTCCCCCTTTGATCTGTAGATGATCTCGAGGTCTGAGATCCTGCCCGCGGCCTTCAAAACCTCCATGCTGCCGTTCGATGATACAGCTATCCCTGCGGAGTCGTAGCCCCTGTACTCGAGCCTCTTGAGCGTATCAAAGAGTATGGGGCCAGCCTTCTCGGTGCCTATGTAGGCCACTATCCCGCACATCTAAACCACCCTGCTTCCCCGCTCCACGCTGCCCCGGATCGTGACACCGGATCCGATTTTGGCGGAGGATCCCACGATGCTGCATGGAAGCATGAGAACCCTGCTTCCCGCCACCACAGAATCGCCCATCACAGCGCCGAACTCAGCTCTGTAGAACTCTCCCTCGACCTCTGCCAGTGAGCTGCCTGCCTCTATCAAACACATATCTCCAAGGCAGCAGTCCTCTCCGATGACAGAGTCTGATATGACAGACATCGATCCTATCCTTGAGCCTCTCATCAGGATGCTGTTCCTTATCTCTGTGAACGATCCTACACGCACCGAGTCCCCGATGGTTGTTGATGGAAGGATCGTGACGTTCGGGCCTATGTCGCACCCCTCTCCTATGAGCACAGGCCCTATTATGTAGGATCCGGATCTGATCAGGCTGCCCTTTCCCAGCGAGACCTGCCCACGGATCACCACGCCATCCTCGATCTCCCCATGAATCTCGCTCTTCATCAAACCAGCTGCTATGCTGTTCGCAGCAAGCAGATCCCAGGCGAAGACCGCATCGCCCCAGATGCCCTTTGTCACGACCGTCCTGATCTTCACCCCTCTCTCCATCATCTGGCTCAGGGTCTGGGTGATCTCATACCCCCCACGCTCTGATATCGGCGTCCTCGGTATCTCCTCGAATATATCGGGCATCATCTTGTACGCGCCCGTGTTCACTATGCCCGCGCAGGCCCTCCCAGGCTTCTCGTGGATCTGCTTCACCACATCCCCATCAACCACAAGAACTCCATAATCACCAGCGTGCTCCCTGAGCGCGCCGAGGATGACGTAATCGCCCTCCGCGCTTAAAAGATCCCTTACCGCCCTGCTGTCCAGGATGTTATCGCCATTCACGACCAGAAACTGATCATCGATGTGCTCCTGGGCCCTGCGGAGCGCATGCGCAGTGCCCAGACGCTCCTCCTGAAAGACGTATGTTATTCGGGCGCCGAACTTCACGCCATCCTCGAAGTAGTCCATCACCCGCTCCTTCTGATAGCCTACAACCGCTACGATCTCATCTATCCCGTTGTCCACAAGGGCGCTGACGACATGCTCCATGAAAGGCATGTTCGCCAGTGGCAGCATGACCTTCGGCCTGGTCTGGGTCAGGGGCCTGCACCTGTGCCCCTCTCCGGCAGCAAGTATGACAGCCTTCAGATTCTCACGCCCTGAACAGAGACCAGATATGCAGCTAGTTTATATATTTTGGTGATTCTCCTCCCATCGCCAATGAAGATACTGGTCATACCGACGACTGACTGGATAAGACATCCATTTCCGAACAGGCTGAACTTCATATTCGATATAATAGCGGAGAGGCATGACGTGCAGGTACTGCACTTCGAGCTCTCGAAGTTCAGAGATAACAGCCCGAGATGGACGAGATGCTCTCTTTTGAAGGCAGGATCATCCAAAGCTGAGGACCCCTCTCTTTACTACATAACAAGCGCTTTGGCCCATCTCCGCGTGATCCGCGATGCCGCCAGGGAATCCGATGTGATTCTATCAGCGAACATACTCCCCTCCTTCATGGCGAACCTCACAGATACGCCCGTGGTCTTCGACTATCTTGATCATCTGGAGGAGTCTGCATCCATATACTATCCAGGCTCGCTCTTCGGCAGGGCTGTAAAGCTTGGGGTCAGGGCGATCACCAGATACAACCTCAGGCATGCCAGGGCTGTGATAACAGTGACCCAGGAGCTCAGGGAGTATCTCAGGAACATCGGCGTTCGTGATGTAGAGGTGATCCCGAACGGTGTGGATACGAGCCTTCTGAGACCGATTGACTCTGAAGAGGCAAAGAGCGCTCTCGGTCTTGAGGGGGATGTGATCGGCTACGTGGGCTCCCTGGAGTACTGGGTCGATCTCGAGACCGTTGTGAGCGCTCTGCCGGATCTCGATGTCACGCTCCTCGTTGTGGGCCCGAGTTTGTTCACGGATTACGGCGAGCGCATAAAGGATATGGCCGAGCGGCTCGGCGTTGGAGGGAGGGTGATCTTCACAGGAGCTGTGCCGTACGCGGAGCTCGGCAGGTACATATCTGCGATGGACATAGGCCTCAACCCCCTGAGAATGATGAAGAAGAACGAGTATGCTGCTGGAGGGAAGATCTTCAACTACCTCGCATGCGGCAGGCCTGTCCTCACCACAAGAATGCTCTCGCTCGAGCGGCTTCTCGGGGACAGCCTGTACTACTATGATGATAGAGAGAGCTTCATATCGCAGGTGAAGCGTATTCTGGAGAGCCCGCAGGATCAGAGGAGATACAGGGAGATCGCTGAGAGGTATGACTGGCGCGCTCTGGCAGCCAGGTACGAGAGCGTTCTGAGGAGGGCTGCAGAAGATTGATGATGGAGGATGAAGCGCAACCAAAGTTGCTCGATGTTGGAGATGGGTGCAGATGAAGGTGCTGCTTCTCGCGAACCAGCCGGAGAAGACGACGAGGCTCAGGCTCTTTGAGGCGACGCTGAAGGAGCTGGGGTACGAAACGATCGTGCCGAGGTTTGGTACAGTCAACTGGATCTCCATAGCAAGAAAAGCCAGAGAGATCGTTCTGAGGGAGAGGCCTGATCTTGTCCATCTCTTCAACGTTCCCGATGTGATATACCACTGGCTTCCAGCTCTGAGGGGATCGGGGTACAAACGCCTGATATACGATTACAGATCCCCATGGGGCGTGGAGACGGGGCTGCGCTTCGGCTCCATCGCAAAGAGTGCATGCGAGCGCTTCGAGCGGCAGCTGGCTGAGGCAGCTGATGTGATAACCACTGTGAACACCCCCTTGAAGGAGAAGGCGATGTCGTATGCTCCAGGGAAGGAGATCTGCGTGATTCCAAATTACCCGCAGAGGAGCTTCACGGTGCCTGGAGACGATATCGAGCCGGAGAACGTGGTGATCTTCGTCGGGAGGGTGTGCGAGCAGGAGGGCATCGATTCTCTTTTAAGAGTCGCGCGGGAGCTGCCGGAGAGGGAGTTCTGGGTCGTGGGAGGCGGGCCGTTCGCGTGGTGGTATCTACGGAGAAAAACAGAAAACGTTAAAGCGCTCGGCTGGCAGCCGCACAGCAGGGTCGCGGCGCTGGTGAGACAAGCGAGGATATGCATAATACCGAGAAGGGAGAATGCGCTCACGCCGTACTCCACGGACAGGAGCATATGGAAGCTGAACGAGTACCTGAACCTGGGCAGGCAGGTTGTCGCCTCAGGGATCACCCTGGAGGAGAGGAGGAAGAACCTCTGGGTCGTTAAAAGCACGGAGCTGATAAGAGCGGTGGAGGAGAGCATGGAGAGGGAGCCGGAGAAACTGAAAGAGAGCGACTACAGGTTCTGGGAGGAGAATACGGAGAGGGTGAAAGAGGTGTACGAGAGGGTGTGGGGATGAAGGCAAGTGGCTGATGTGCTCTTCGCGATCTAAAAGGCGTCGTTTATGAGAGTAGCATTCGTATATTACGATTATTCATCATTTGTCGAGCAGGATTATGAGATTCTCTCCAGGCATTTCGATGTGGAGAGGGTGCAGTACAGGAAGCCGGGTGATGTCTTTAAGATGGCATCATCTATTTCGCGCTCTGATATCGTATTCAGCTGGTTTGCCTCTGGCCATTCTTTTCTGAGTGTGATGCTTTCCAGGCTATTTTGGAAGAGGTCTTTGGTGGTGGCAGGCGGCTATGATGTTACTTCCCTTCCTGAGATTGGATATGGTCAGTATACGCAGGGATGGCTGAAACGAAAATACACAGATCTAGCATTGGAGAATGCTGATATGGTTCTGGCGGTTTCGCAATTCACCAGAGATGAAGTCCTCAAAAGGACGAAACCAAGACGCTTAGAGGTCGTCTACAACGGCATAGATACAGAGAAGTTCCATCCGAAGGGGGAAAAAGAGGATCTGGTACTTACAGTCGCTTCAGGTTCAACAAATGTAATCAAGCTGAAGGGATTGGATACCTTTGTTGAGGCTGCATATTTGCTTCCGAATGTTAAATTTTTGATAATTGGAGTTCGTGGAGATGTATTAAATATTCTGAGATCAAAAAGCCCTGAGAATGTGAAGATCTTAGGACGTGTTTCACGGGATGAGCTCGTGGAATGCTATCAAAGAGCAAAGGTGTACTGTCAGCTCTCCTATGTCGAGTCGTTTGGTATGGCTCTTGCAGAGGCGATGGCATGCGGATGTGTTCCTGTGGTCACAGATCGAGGGGCGCTTCCTGAGGTTGTGGGGGATACAGGTTTCTATGTTCCATATGGCGATGAAAAGGCAACGGCTGAAGCGATACGGATGGCACTGGTCTCTGAGAAATTCCCCAGAGATCGGATTGAGAGGCTTTTCGGGATTGAGCGAAGGGAACGCAGACTAGTTACTCTTTTAAAGGAATTACTAGAGAAGGAGAAGTGGTCATATGGATAGAATCGATTATATAATACCAACATGGAACTCCGGAGCAACTCTGGAGTTCGCAATAAAATCAATAAAAATATACGGATATCATAAACAAATATTGATGATACATCGATTTGCATAACAATTTTGAGATGGGCACTATGAGAGTTCTTATAACTACTACATATTGGAAAGGATGCGCAGGTGGAATACGAAGCTACGTGGAAGGTTTAGTGGAGGAACTTAAGAAAAGGGATGTCGATGTAAAAGTTGCATTTAAAGAGGGATATGATCCAGAAAATTATAAAATCAAAAATCGAAAGTTTATTCTCACTAAGTTGTTATCAGCATTTTACTTATTATTGAAATTTAAGCCGAATGTAATCCACTCGCATGGCGGATTATACTATTATCTTCTGGCGGGATATTTTTATAAGAAATTTTTTAGATGTAAACTGATTTATACATTTCATACAGAACCTGAAAAAGATAATAAATTTCCATTTTTAAAAAGAATTGCTCTCCAGAAACTTTTAGAAAAATGTGACTATGTTACATTTGTTTCAAAGAGGCTTGAAGCAACCGTCAGGGAAGTATGGGGTCTAAAGTTTGAAAATGCTGTAATAACTTATGCGGGTGTCTCTGTAAGAGATATATCTGAGGAAGAGATTTCTGCATTTAAGAGAAAATTTAAAATTAAAGATCAGTATCCGATTCTTCTGGCAATTGGTCTGACTGCATTAAAATATAAAGCTGATGGGCTGAAGCTGCTCATAAAAGCTCTAAAAAAAATAAAGCGCACATATCCGAATGCGATTCTCATAGCCACGCGCGAAGGAAAATACACCTCCGAGCTGAG
Organism: Methanobacteriota archaeon; assembly: GCA_029553285.1. Classification (GTDB taxonomy): domain Archaea; phylum Halobacteriota; class Methanosarcinia; order Methanotrichales; family Methanotrichaceae; genus Methanothrix_B. Next base: position 39,091 of record JAKPCO010000077.1, on the reverse strand, counting down.
GGATTTCGCGAAAAGAGAGGGTCTTGAGGATGCAGTTATATTCACAGGTGATGTGGATAATCCATATGTTCCATTGTCGTTGTGCGATGTTTATACACATATTTCATTGGGCGAAGGATTGCCAGTAGCTCTGCTGGAGGCAATGTCCATGGGAAAGCCGATAATAGCTACTCCAGCAGGAGGGATACCAGAAGCTATAGAGGATGGGAAAAATGGCCTTCTTGTGGAACCAGATGAAGTTAAGATTGCAGAAAAGGTGATTTACTTGCTCGAAAATAAAGAGATTGCGGAAGAGATTGGTCTAATTGCTAAAAAAACTGCAAGAGATATGTTTTCGTGGAGCGTTGCGGTAGATAGTATATCAAAATTATATTAAATTAACTTAATAAATAAAATATTATTTATCTCTACTACGATTGAGCTCGTAATATTTTTTATACATAATATATCCCAAAAAGTAATTCAGCCTAATCCTCCAATTTTCTATGTAGCTAGCATTTGGATTATGCATGGGAATGCCAACAACTGCTCCACCAATTATCCGGCGAACATTTACCAATTTGAATCCATCACGGATACGTAGGCCTGCACCATACCACCGCATTCGGATGTACTCCGATATGCCAGTAAGATCATGGTGATGCCGCATTACAATTGGAAATATGTACCATTTAAGTCCTTTTTTAAAAATACACTGTCCGTACGCGAAATCTTCGTCGCTGGAATATTTCGTCATTTCGGGGCAGTCTAATATAAGCGACCTGTATGTGATAATGGAGCCAAACACACCGTTTCTTCCGTATAAAACCAAAGGCGAATCTTTAATAATAGGTCCCTCACAATATGCACCAAAAACCCCTACATCTTTGTATCTCTCTTGACCACTCCAGGCATGCTTCAAAAGCTCTCTCCAGCCCTCAGTTAGTTCGACATCCGAGTCAACAAATCCAATTAATTCTGTCTCTGCAGCTTTAGCGCCCTCAACCCTTGCGGTTCCTAAATTCGATGTAGATGTTATTATTTTGCAACCGTATCGACGAGCAATCTCAAGTGTATCATCTTCAGAGTTTCTATCAACAACTATTATATTATTTGGATTACCATATTTTTTTATAGATTCTAGCGTAATACCTAAAGTAGTTCCTGAGTTCCACGTAGGTATGATGTAATCTATTGGTCTCAATTCGTAACCTCCATTGACACGTTAAGTAAGGATTTAATAAACCTAATTTCTTCTTTATTGATCCCTCTAAGCAACCACATCGCTTGCAAATATATAACGATCGATACTGCAATAACTCTTAAAATCTCGATGAATCCTGATGGCGGCCAGAGAATTAGTGGAATAGACATCACAAACGAAGCAACAAAACTTTTCAATACAAATTCATAATCAAATTTGATTCGAATAAATCTATTCGCGAAGTAATTAGTAACTATAAATATAAAGAGAAATGTGAGAAAAGTTGCTGCGGCGGCACCGATCACACCACCCATACGAACAAGAAGGAATGTAAGTGTCAAGTTTATTACCGCTGCTATTAACGAGATCTTCATAGATATTGCAGTTTTCTTAGCAATATATATTGCGTTGGATAATATAGTGGCAATACCTACGAGAACCATGCTGAGTGCAATAAAAGGCGTAATTAGATAGCTGTGCTCTGCAATATCGTGGGTTGATAACATAAACAGCATCGGTTTTGATAAAAGAGTCAAACCAAATACAGATGGTATGGCTAGGGCAAGGAAGTATTTAATTGTGAAGCTCAGTAATTTTTCAACGGATTTAATATCTCCATAGTCATAATATCTGTAGAGCGCCATAGGTAACACGGTACCAATTGGATTTATAAATACTGTAATTAGGCTACCCAGCAGATAACCCGGGTTATAATAACCCACCCATACAGTGCCTAAAAGCATGCCTATTATATACCGATCGCTGGAATTGACAATCCAATCAAATACATACGAGGAAAAAAGAGGTATTCCAAATGACACATATTCTCGGAGATGTAAAAAGTTTGGTAGACGAAAACCAATGTGTTGTAATAACACGGTGAGCATAAACACAAAACCAATCAGTTTCGCGACACCCAATCCGAGAACAGCACCATAGACGCCGTAACCCAGTTTGACGAAAGAGTACGCCAGCACGATCGTGATATAAACCACAGCTACGCTGAATATCGCATATAGCTTCATTCTCTGTGTAGCCCTGTAATAGCTGAACAGAAGCCCATTTATCGCTTCCACAAAAACGATCACCGACAGCGCCCTTGTAACCGCCACATTCCCGTTGAAGAGGGCTCCGGCAATGGGCTCAGCGAGGCAGAAGATGAGAAGCATTGCGGATATGCCGGTCAACATCACCACAGCGAGTATCGAGTAGAAGCACTCCTGTATCTCCTCCCTGCTGCTCGACGCGGCCATGAATCTGACCATGGAGGCAGAGAGCCCCAGGCAGATTACGACTGACGCGAGGCTGATTGTGACATTAACCTGCGCCCAGATGCCGTAATCCTCGACCGGCAGGCTCTTTGTCAGAATCGGAAGGAGAAATATGCCGCTGAGGTTCACCAGCACATTCGCGAGGCCTATCAGACCTATCCGCTGCGCGAGAAGCCTGTATTCGCTCATGCTCTGCAGATCTTCCCCTGATTATGTGATGCGAAGCGACGATGGTTGTCTGCTGTGGATCTCAAAACCGGAATACAATCATGATCATGAAAATCTCCTGTACAGAATCGCCCATACGCTTCTCTTCCCGCACTCCTCCCGGAGATGCACCCACCTCTGGCATACATTCCTTCTTCAGATCGAGCTGATCAGTTATTACCCTTCCCATCAAGACCCGCTTCGTATCTGCCTCATGGGGCCATAATAGATATTGCATAATTTGATATTAATGATGATATGACTCCTGTGCATATAATATGCAGGATAAGAACCGGACAGCAGCGGGATTGTCTCTCGCTGCTGGTTCGAAGCAGTCACAAAATCGCAGAAAAACCCGGATCCATGTAAGCCTCGAACAGGCTGAGAGACAAATCCTCTCCAGGGACATAAAAACTCACAGAAACAATCAGCCCCTACCCTCGGAGGGGTAGGGTTCTGCTCATACGCACGTGTCGAGGAGCCCCTTCTTCTTGCCGCCACGCTTCTCGCCGGGCTTTACAGGCTCAACCTTGGCAGCCTCTTCCTCCTTCTCCTCTTCCTTCTTCTCGTGATGGGTCATTTTTCCACCAATTATCATTATCCTGACCAACATTTATTAAGCTTTCCAGTACTGTGCACCCGGGCGTGCGCGGTTCCGCTGTGCTGCCATCCCCGATCTCGAGCGCGCGCAGCAGAACCAATGCAGCCAAGCTTTTATCTCCGAGAAGATCCAGAGTTGAGGCTGTGTATCTCGACTACATCCCCTATCCATCGCTGCGCCCGCACCAGGACAAGATGCTCGATGCTGTCTACGAGGTGGTCTCCAAGGGCGACCACGGCGTTCTGATGATAGATGCGCCCACAGGCTCAGGAAAGACGAGCTGCATATCAGCGGCACTTGCAGCCGCGCCCGGAAAGATCGTGGTTGCGGTCAGGACCGTTAGCCAGATAGGGGTTTATCTTGACGAGATAAACAGGATCTGGTCGAACACAAGACACAGACCCACAGTCTCATACCTTATAGGGAAACAGAAGGCATGCCCGCTCGCATCTGAGATCTGGGGGGAGAGCATCTACTACGCGTGCATGAGGCTCAGAGAGGGCTCGAAGAACTACATGGCCTCGCGGATCGAGAAGGGTTACAACGATGTGTACGATCCATCCAGGGATGAGATACCTGATGAGCCTCCTGGGGAGAGGACCGTCTGCCCCCATTACCTGAGGAGCAAAGAGGCCTTCGAGATCAACGGGAAGGTGTACTTCAGGTCCTCATCTGCCGCTGTGGATGCTGCAGAGAGGATGAGCAGGAGGATTGTGCCTGTCGATGCCCTCGAGAAGACCTGCAGAGGGGTGTGTCCCTATGAGGTTATGTCGCTGCACGCGAAGAGCAGTGATGTCATCATCCTGAACTACCATCACCTCTTCAGCCCGGATTTTCAGGACGCCATAATCCAGTGGCTCGGTCTTGAGGCAGACCGCATGACGGTGATGGTGGACGAGGCCCACAACCTTGGCGACTCTGTGAGGGAGATGAACACCAGGGTGCTCACGCCCAGGATCCTGGATCTGGCTGAACGGGAGATAAACAGGTTCGAGAAGGCACTGGGCCAGGCGAAACTGGGAGAGGAGCATCACGACTGGCGCAGGGAGGGTCTGAAGACGGCCAGGCTGCTAATACCAAGAATCAGGAGGTTCATGGCCGCGAGGGAAGCCAGGTCGAAGGATGGGGAGATGCTTCTCGATGGCGAGCTCTTCAGGCAGTACGTGTACGACGGCATCGACGATATAGATCTCGCTCTGTCGTATCTTAGCGATGTGGCGGTTGCGATCGCGGAGATGAAGCTTGCGGAGAGCGATCACGAAACACTTTATGGGGATGTACAGCCCAGCCTCGCCACAATGGTTCTCTTCCTCAGAGAGGTCGAGGAGGCTGAGCACGACCCGTCGTACCAGAGAAAGATCGTTACCACATCTTCAGGGGAGAGGAGATGGACCCGCCTGGAGGTGACGAAGATCGATCCAGCGCCCGTGATAAGAAGAGTCGTCGATAACGTCAACGCAACCCTGATGCTCAGCGGCACCCTCTCTCCGATCGATGCGTATGAGCTGTACTGTCTGGGCGAGCCAGGCAGGGCCATAAAGATCTCCCTGCCAAATCCATTCCCGCAGAGCAACCGCCTGATCATAGCAGCTGAGAGGGCGACGACACAGCTCAGCGCGAGGGAGAACCCGGAGAACAGGAGTCTGATATCCGGATATATCAGCGCCCTGATAGAGGAGGTGCCTGGAAACGTCGCGGTCTTCTTCACCTCATACCCGATGATGGCCTCGTACAGGGATGCATGCACGAGATTCGCACGAGGCGCAGGCAAGCGGGTGTTCACAGAGCCCAGATCTGCGGAGGATGTTCCTCAGATCCTGGAGGAGTTCTTCAGGGCGGGCAGGAGCAATGGCGCTGTGCTGCTTGGGGTCTCTGGAGGAAAGCTCGCAGAGGGCATAGACTACAAGGGCGAGGCGCTCAACGGGGTGGCTGTTGTCGGTCTTCCCCTCTCTGTCTTCGATGAGATCCAGAAGGAGGTCATCACCTACTACACTCAAAAGTACGGGAAGAAGCGGGGCACGCTGATAGCATACACCCTTCCAGCGATCAACCGCGGGCTCCAGGCTGCCGGGAGGGTCATAAGGGCGGAGAGCGAGAGGGGTGTCATACTCCTCTGTGACAGCAGGTTCGCATCCAGAGGTCTGGGGGGTGTCAGGATGTATCTGCCAGAGTGGGTTCAGAGTGAGATGGTCCTGGCAGACCCTGAGAGGTGCAGGCTTCTGATAAGAGATAAGCTGAGGGAATGGAGGGAGTTTTCTGCAAGATCTGAGAAGATCTGAGCGATCGCGAATCAGGTGCTGCGCCCTGGGTATCAGTTTTCAGATGCCATCCCTCGGTCTGCCACTCATCTCTCGCTGGATCTTCAGGCGCCATGCAGCAACCCCATCGGACCGTCCCGGATTGCTGTTTCCGGTCTGCATCATCTGTGTTCTGCTCGCATGCTCTTACACATCCACCGCCATTGAGACGGGCGCTCCGGTGCCTCCGGAGATGTTCGGGGATGACCACTACAAGGTATATGGAGTGCCGGATCTCACAGTCTCACTGGAGAGATCGTCCGTATATCAGGGGGAGAAGACATCGATTTTTCTGACCCTGACCAATCGCGGGAGGATCACCGCCATAAAGGTGAACAGCGAGCCTGCGCCGGACAGGAAGGATGAGATCCTGGCAGCGCAGCGGGAGCTTGAGCTGGAGAGACAGAGGACCACAGCACAGGATGTCTCTGTGGAGCTGTTCGCAGAGAACAGGAGCGCAATAGATGTCAAACGCGCTGTTGCATTCCCTGGAAACATTCGCGAAGGCCAGACCTCAGCGCCGCTTGAGTTTCCGATCGAGGTCTACAAAAACACATACCCCGGGATGTACAGGATGTACGCGCTGATCAACTGCACATATCAAAGAGATGTTGCTGTTAAGAGCGACGAGGACCGTCCTGAGAGCCCGGATGTGTATTACTGGTACGACAGAATAAGCCAGGTGGTACCTCTTGAGCTCAGGGTTGAGCGAAAGAGCGGTGTTGAGTTCGATGTTCTGGGAGTGGATCCAGAGAGGCTTCCTGCCGGCTCCAGTGATAATGTCGTGAGGATATCCATAAAGAACGTGGGCACAGATACAGCCAGGGATCTGGTCGCCAGGCTCAGGCCTGAGAGCGGGATCTATGTGAGCGTGGATGAGTCGCCAGTGCCCCGCCTGGAGCCAGGTGAGAGCGCAGAGTTTGTCTACAAGCTGGATGTCTCAAAGGATGCTGTTCCGGGAAAGCTGTACCTTCTCAGAATTCTCTTCGAGTTCTCCGACACGTACAGGGACAACCTGAGCGACTCTGGGAATGTGTACATCATGATCGATCACTGGAGACGCATCTCTCTCTGGGCTGCTGCGCTCCTGATCGCTGCCATCGCATCCATAATTTTCATCATAAGAAAGAGGAGGGGTGGTGCATGGAGGCTGTAGATGCCCGTGATCTTGTCAAGACATTTCGCGGTCTGAGAGCCCTTGATGGCCTGACGGTCAGAATACCGGAGGGTGTGACGTACTGCCTGCTCGGCCCGAACGGCTCCGGCAAGACCACGTTCATACGCGCCATCGTGGGACTTCTCCGCCTGGATGGCGGCGATCTGTATGTCCTTGGGGAGCATGTCTCCAGCATCGGGTCTCTTTATCACAGAATCGGATACATGACGCAGCACCGCGCCCTGTATCCGGATCTGACTGTGCAGGAGAACATGGAGTTCTTCGCCGGCCTCTACGGCATTGATGGCCAGAGGAGAAAGAGACGGATCGCAGAGCTTCTTGAGATGGTGGAGCTCTCCGATCACAGGGATCGACTGGCAGGGGCTCTGAGCGGCGGGATGTACCAGCGTCTCTCCCTCGCATGCACACTCATACACGAGCCGGAGCTGCTGCTGCTCGATGAGCCGACTGTGGGGGTGGATCCAGCGCTCCGTCAGGGCTTCTGGATGTACTTCGATCAGCTTGCATCTGAGGGGAAGACCGTGATCATAACCACCCATCTGATGGACGAGGCCGGGAGGTGCAGGATTGTGGGATACATGCGTGCCGGGAGAATGGCCGCGGAGGGCAGCCCTGAGGAGATCCTGAGGCTTGCTGGTCTGAAGCCGCATCTTGAGCTCCTGCTCGAAGATCCGGAGCGCGACGCATCCCTCCTGAGATCTGAAGGTTATGATGTGGAGGTTTCAGGAGGGGTGGTGAGGATCAGGATCGACAGACATGCGCAGATAAAAGAGATCATGGAGATCATCACGCCCCTTGATATCAGACTCAGGGAGCCGAGCCTGGAGGAGGCGTTTCTCACGCTCTCAGGAGCAGCATGATCGATATCAGGCGTGTTTGCGTGGTCGCGCTCCGAGTGGTGCGCCAGCTCAAGAGGGACAGGCGGACGATCGGACTGATCACATTTGCGCCCATAGTTCTGATGATGCTCTTCGGCTACGCCCTCTCAGGAGAGATGAGCGGGATCCAGCTCGGGATCGTGGACCTGGGAGGGCATCCGGCGCTCAGATCGCATCTGGAGGGCGTAAAGGATTTCACAGTTCTTCACCTGGGATCAGAGTCTGATGCTGAGAGGCTCGTCTCTGATGGAAGGCTCAACGGCGCAGTGGTGATATCACCCGATGAGATACAACTGCTGCTGGACGCCACCAGCCCACAGATAGCCAGCGCGATAAGGGGCGCGGCTCTTGCCGGGGCCAGGAGTGAGGTTTTGGGGAGTGGCGCACCAATCGTCGAGAGATACGTGTACGGATATGATATGGAGATGACTGACACGATCGGGCCGGCCATACTCGGCCTGGTGGTGTTCTTCTTCACATTCATCAACGCAGCAGTGGCATTTGTCAGGGAGAGATCTCAGGGAACCCTGGAGAAGTTCATGGTATCGCCACTGAGCAGCACGGAGATCGTCTCCGGCTACATCCTGGGATTCTCGCTCTTCACGCTCCTGCAGTCCACAACCACACTGCTTGTGGTGATCTTCGTCTTCGGCGTCCCTCTTAAGGGCAGCCCGCTGCTTCTTCTCTCGATCGTCATCCTTCTGGGCGCTGGGGCTCTGGCGCTTGGAACGTTCTTCTCAAACTTCGCCAGGAGTGAGTTCCAGGTGGTCCAGTTCATCCCGATGGTCGTGATACCGCAGATCATACTTTCAGGCGTATGGTGGCCTATTCAGTCGATACCGGATTTCGTCAGGCCTGTATCGTACATCCTGCCACTGACATATGCCACTGATGCTCTGAGGGCAGTTATGCTGAAGGGCAGCACTCTTATGGATGTTCTCTATCCTGATGTCACGGCACTGATAGTTTTCTTCACTCTGTCATTCGCATCTGCCATCCTGGTCTTGCACAGAGAGGTGACGTGAGATCCACATGTTAGCGGTTGAGAATGGGTCATTGTGAAACCATGAGATAAGGTCGACCTCCTGCGTCGACCCATTTTTAACGAAACTGACAGCACATCAAAGCTTTCATCCTGTGATCTGGCGGCCCAGTAAACATTGCAGAAAACGCTCTCATCCATCTGATAACTTGTCCGCAGAGGCACCGGTCCTGCTGTGCGCTCGTTTCGACTTATCTTCGACGCAGTCGAAGGCCTGGCGAGCGAATGAGTGCATTCAGCAAAGTTGCGGAATACGTAAGAGCGGCAGAAAGACATGAAGTCGAATGCTGCTGGTTGAGGTTGTTCGCCTCTCCGACGATTCGACCACATGAGCATTCATCCTTTTGGCATGCATCTCCTGCTGCACCGCGGTTCAGAATACAAACTTCCAAAATTACTTATATTTTGAGGTAGATGCTAAATTCATGGTGGAAGTTTCATCTCAGCTGAAAGGGCTCACAATCACGAAGAGCTCGAATGCATTGCTTTTAAAAAACACCGGCAAAAAAGACGTTACGCTGGCAGTCGAGCTTGGAGGCAGTAAAGCTTTATCCGTACCTGAGAAGTACAGAACTCTTAAAATCAAGGCAAATGGCTATGCTAGAATCCCATACAGGTTCGGGAAAACGAATATCGGATGGCCCATAGCTCTCAGTGGGAGGCGTACAGCCGCGATCCGGCTTTGGAGCAAGGACCCGAAGAGCAAAAAGAAGGTATTGATCGCCAATGTGGTCGTGGAGACGCGGTCTCCAATCTTTGTGCCTGAGCTGCACTGCATGGAAGCCACGGAGCAGGAACAGCGAGCCAGGAAGGGCAACAGTCCGCCTGTGATCACAATGCGCGCTGTGAAGCCCGGGACATCGGTGCCGAAAAACACGGGGGAGGTCGAGCTTAGCTGGGAGATCACAGGTGCTGATGAGATGGAAGATCACATCTCTTATCCAGGCGCAGAGGTTCTGGAGCCCGGATCATTTACAGATGTGGGAGGCTGGGAATGTTCCCCCCATGTTACGCCCTCCAGCAGCTCGTACATCTACAATGCAGACACTGCAGGTCGTACCATCATCCAGACATTACATGCGCGAAATGCGGATGGTGAGGTGTACGAGCATGAGACCATATATTGGACAGTCGGTGTGCGCTATCACAATGCCAGATGTCCGGCTGGAGGAACAATAAATACGGACGAACTGAACACCATCAGGAATTACCTGGAGGATATCGATGCGCGCCTGAGATCAAATGCCCTTGAGGATCTGCCGGATTTCGTTGAGGAGTGGAACAGCACGATAGAGGAGAGGATTGGGAGGGGAGAGCTTCCCGAGAGTGCCAGGGACTACAAATTCCCCGAGTTTGATGATATGGATTATCTGAGCGGCCGTGTTGGGAGTGGCAGCCTGGCGGATGATATTCTAAGTGCCATGGAGAACGTACTGATATATATTAAGCCATACACACTTCCAAGAGGTTACAGGGCGGGCACACTTCCTTCAAACAGGAAAGCCCTGTGCGATTGTGTGTACGGGAGAACATTTCTCTCTCCGCATCCAGACTGCAGCTGGATTGCTGTGTGCACAGGCGGGGTATCTTGCGGTAGTCATACAGGAAGTGCTGACGCCCTCACGCTTCTCCATGAGCTGTATCACTATGCCACTGGCAGCAGCGACGAAAAGAGAGCCGTGGCTGTGTCATGCTGCGTCTTCGACTACCTGGCGCCTGAACACTGGGAATGGGAAAGGTAACCTCCAGACTTGTAATAGCGATAATTTTATTAGACCATGCGCGTTTGGCAACTCAGGCTCATGGAGACGAGTGCCGAACGCACTCGTTATTTTTCGAGATCATACTGCCATACCAGCACCTCAGGTGGAGCAGATCATCGATTAGGCCAAATTTATTTGATCCGCATCGGCAACTATAAGAGCATCCGTACAGCGATACATCCGGGTATGGGGTGCTTTGAGGATTTTGTGGAGCTGAGGGAGAGCGTCGAGGACGCCCGAAGGAGGATCTCCCTGCGGCGCCGGAGCATCTCATTAACATCAAAAAGGGTGGGAGAAGATGCACAGAGATGTTGTGGCGCGCTACCGCGTCGAGACAGACCTTCCCCTGAGAAAGGCTGCTGAGGCGATAGCTGCTGAGCAGTCGACGGGGACGTGGACAGAGGTGAGGGGAGCTGAGAGCGATCTCGCGGCGAGTGTCCTCTCGATAGAGGGCAACATCGTGGAGATAGAGTTCCCTGTGGAGCTATTCGAGCCTGGGAACATACCGCAGTATCTGTCTGTTATCGCAGGAAACCTCTTCGGTCTGGAGGCCCTGAAGAAGGTCCGGCTGCTGGATGTAGATTTTCCGGAGTCGCTAATAAGAGCGCACAGCGGCCCGAAGTTCGGGATAGAGGATGCTAGGAGGATCATCGATGTGCATGATCGGCCTCTTGTCGGCACGATAGTCAAGCCCAAGGTCGGGCTGAACCCGAGGCAGACCGCTGAGGTCGCGGGGGCTGCTGTGAGAGGTGGACTCGATCTCGTCAAGGACGATGAGACCCTCACAGACCAGAAGTTCTGCCCGATGGAGAAAAGAGTCGAGGAGGTCATGGCGGAGCTCGAGAGGGTCGAGAGCGAGACCGGGAAGAGGGCGTTCTATGCTGTCAACGTCACAGCGGGCGCTGATACAATCCTGGAGAGGGCGGAGAGGGCGATCGACCGTGGTGCGAACATGCTCATGGTCGATGTTCTGACAGCCGGATTTTCTGCGCTCGAGGTGCTCGGAAGAGGAGTGGATCTGCCTATCCATGTGCACAGAACAATGCACGGAGCCATGACGAGAGACAGAGCGCATGGCATATCGATGCTCGTCATAGCGAAGCTCGTGAGGATGGCGGGAGGCACGAACCTGCACACCGGCAGCTACGTGGGGAAGATGGCCAGCGATATCGAGGAGAACAACCAGTGCAGGGATGCTCTGCGTGGGGAGTGGTATGGACTGAAAAGGGTCTTCCCGGTGGCTTCAGGCGGCATACATCCAGGGAAGGTCGCAGGCAACCTGGACGGCTACGGCAGAGACTGCATAGTGCAGGCCGGCGGTGGCGTACACGGGCATCCTGATGGAACGACCGCCGGGGCGAGGGCGATGGTGCAGGCAGTCGAGGCGTGGCTGAGCGGCGTAACGGTGAGCGAGTATGCGAAGAGCCATAAAGAGCTTGAGCGCGCACTTGAGCGATGGGGGGTTTGAGCTCGCTTCAGGGGGAGTGAAACCGAAGGTTTTATATTCGTAGATGGGGATGGATTGACAGTCTGTCACGAATCAAGCGACACGCGCTGTTTGAAAAACAGCATGGATGTAGTGAGGGATCAGATGGCGAGACACGAGATCTTGTCGAGAATCAAGCAGGCAGAGGCGGATGCGAAGGCCAGTGTCCAGCAGGCCTTGCAGGAGAAGGAAAAACGCATCGCTGATGCCACTACCGAAGCAGCGAACATAGTGCGTACAGCCGAATCCGAAGCACAGGCCTTCTACGAGAAGGAACTCGCCAAGGCGGAGGGCGAAGTTAAGGCCAAGAAGCAATCGGTTATTAGCGAGGGCATGCGAAAGGTCGATGCCTTGAGGTCTAGTGCAAGCGCAAAACTGGACAAGGCGGTTGAATACATGCTAAAGGAGTTTATGGGGTTGTTGCATGCTTAGACCCGTTGAGATGAGCCGTGTAGTCGTCGCCGGGTCGAAGAATGTGATGGAGTCTGTGGTGGAGAAGCTCCATGAGCTCAACCTCATGCACATCGTCAACTACACAGGTGGGGCAGACTATTTTGAGCAGGGCAAGACGATGGGCAAAGGCAAGGAGTTCTCCGAGAACCTCATAAAGCTCAGATCGATTGAGAGATATCTGGATATAAAGCCAAAGGCTCCCGATGTCAGGTTTGCGGAGTCCCAGATAGTATCCCAGATGGACGATCTGCTGGGAAGGCTTGCGGAGGAGGTGACCTCCACCTACGAGCGCATAACTGCGATCGAGGCTGAGGTCAAATCAAAGCAGGATCAGATCAATGCGCTTCGGCCACTGGCGGCGATTGACCTGCCCATAGAGCTGTACTCGGGCTATGAGACCCTGGCTGTCTTCGTGGGGACGGTTGAGTCTGCAGTTGATGCCGATGTCGCAAAGGTCGCTCCCAAGAGCGAGGTCTTCACAGGGAGTGTCAAGAACACCACTGTTGTCGCGGTGTTCGTGCCCGTTGAGAAGGCCTCTGAGGTTCAGGCGGTCCTTGCCGAGCATGGGTTTGCAGAGATCTCGGTTCCAAAGCTCACCGGAGCTCCTGATGTGGCCATAGCCACTCTGGAGGCGGAGATAAAGCGTCTGGAGTCCGAGAAGGAGCCACTGCAGAAGAAGCTCAAGGATCTGAAGAAGCAGTATGAGGACATCATACTGGCTGCGGATGAGTACCTGAGCATCCAGACCCAGAAGACCGATGCGCCTCTCAGGTTTGCAACAAGCGAGAACGCGTTTGTCATAGATGGCTATGTTCCGTCAGCGGACTATGATAAGCTCAAGAGCGCGCTTGAGAGCACAACCGGCGGCAGAATACACGTTGAGAAACTCTCTGAGAGCGAGATGGAGGAGCTGGTCGAGAAGAAGGGCGAGGATATACCCACAAAGATCGAGAACCCCGGGATCGTGAAGCCTTACGAGCTCATAACCAGGCTTTTCGCGATACCTGAGTACAAGGAGTTCGATCCGACGCTTCTGATATTCGTGTTCTTCCCGATAATGTTCGGGATGATCCTCGGCGACGTCGGATATGGCATCATGATAATACTCGTGCTCATGATGCTGAAGAAGAAGTTCAGAACTGAGGGTTGGACACAGCTGATAAACATCGTGATGATCGCAAGCGTCTGGTCTATAATCTTCGGCCTGATCTTCGGCGAGATCTTCGGGCCAATGGGCCTGTGGGGCAAGATCTTCGGGCAGCTGCCGCATGAGGAGATACTGGCGCTGGAGGAATCCGGAAGGTTCTTCGGCGAGGGTGTCTTCGGTCCGCTTGGCAGGGTTGGCCCGATGGGAATGTTCCCGCTGTACAGGCTGGCCACTAATGCGGTGCTGATGCTGATCGGTGTCAGTATCTTCATCGGTGTTCTCCATTGTGGAATCGGTTCCATACTCGGCGTCAAGACAGAGCTCAATTATGGTGAGAAGAAGCACGCGTATTTCGAGCGGCTTCCGGTGCTGATCTTCCAGGTGGCTTTTGCGCTGCTGCTTCTCGGCCTGGTTCTGGGCTTCATGCCCCTGGTGTATCTCATGGGGCTCCTTGTTGTGGTGGCTATCGTCATGATGGTCATGGGCCCAGAGGGTGTGATGGGTGCCACGCATCTTCCGTTCTATGTGAGCAACCTTATATCCTACCTGAGGCTTCTGGCCATTGGCCTCGCATCAGTTGGTGTCGCATTTGCAGCCAACAAGCTGGCCTTTGGCGTCATCATGCCGATGCTCAGCGGCGGTGAGCACCTCACGATGGTCGCTTACATCGTGGGAGTCATCGTGCTGCTTGTGGTGCACTTCATCAACCTGCTGCTTGGTATACTGTCTCCGTTCATGCACCCCCTGAGGTTGCATTACGTCGAGATGTTCACCAAGTTCTACAGCCAGCATGGTGGTGGAGTTGAGTACAGTCCCTTCGGACATGTCCGGAGGTATCTGAAGGTATAACGGGACGAACAAATATATTGAATGGTTATAATAATAGTAAGGAGGTTTGAGGAATATGGCTATAACGGATGCAGGAGTAATGTACGGTCTGTTGGCAGTTGGTGCAGGTCTTGCGACTGGGCTTGCCGGTATCGGTGCGGGTGTCGGTGAGCAGGGCATCGGAGCCGCCGTCGTCGGCGTCGTTGCAGAGGAGCCCGGATTCCTGGGCAAGGGCCTGTTCCTGATGCTGCTGCCCGAGACGCTGATCATCTTCGGGCTTGCCGTCTCGCTGATCCTGATGTTCGCCTGGTCACCCTTCGCCGCGTTACTCTGAGCACCCCCATCCAAAAGGGTGAGAGGCAATGGCACTAGATGCAGTGGTTGAGGATATTCTGGCAACAAGCAAGAGCAAGGTCGCCCAGATAAATGCGGAGGCCGAGCAGGAGGTTGCCAGAATACTTAGTGAGGCCAGAGAACGTGCCGCCGAGATAAAGTCCAGGAAAGAGGGAGAGGCAAAGCACGACATAGAGGCTCTTGTGCGCAGGGAGATGTCCAGCGCAAACCTGGAGCTCAAGAGGGCTGAGCTGAACGTTCACAAGGAACTCCTTGAGCAGGTGAGGACGAAGTTCCTCGATGCGGTCGCAAAGCTGCCCAAGGACAAGAACGAGGCTCTTATAAAGAAGCTCCTGGAGCCCTATGATCTCAAGGATATGAAGGTCTACTCCAACAAGCGAGATCAGGCCTTTGTATCCTCTCTTGTCCCCAATTACGGAGGCACGCTGGATATAATCGGTGGCGTGGTGGTCGAGAGCAAGGATGGGTCAGTGAGGTTCGATCTCTCATATGAGACTCTAGCGCGGGATATATTCAACGCCAAGGTCAAAGAGGTCTCCAAGCTCTTGTTCGGGTGAGAGCGATGCCAGTACTACGTTTGCCGAAGTTCGGAAAACCGGTGAAGTACGCATACATCACGGGCAGGGTAAGGGCGATGAAGACCAAGCTCATACCCAACGAGATGTATGCCAGAATGCTGAACATGGATATACCAGAGATTGCAAGATACCTCGAAGAGACCCAGTACAAGGAGGAGATCGATGCTCTGGCCAAGGACTACTCTGGTGCAGAGCTGATCGAGCATGCGACCTTTGCAAACCTGGCAAAGACCTACAGGAAGCTCCTTGAGGTCTCGATAGACGAGCCCCAGTTCCTGATACTGGAGTACCTGAGGCGCTGGGACATCTGGAACATAAAGACGATCCTCCGCGGGAAGTTCTATGGAGCCAGCGACTCTGAGATAATGAAGTACATAGTGCCTGCGGGCGAGCTGGACAGGGAGTTCCTGGAGGGGCTTGCCAAGAAGGACTCGATCAATGATGTCATAGCCGCATTCGAGGGCACGGACTTCGCTGAGGCTCTCTCCAAGTACGACGGGAAGTTCCTCGCCTCTGTGGAGAACGCCCTTGACAAGCTCTATTACTTCAGGATGGAGCGTGCCGTGGGCGGGACGCTATCAGTCGGCGGCGGTCTCCTTCTCAAGTACGTGAGGAGAGAGATCGATATCAAGAACCTCATAACCCTCTTCCGCATGAACAAGGCTGGAATCGAGGCTAGCATCGTTCAGGAGAACCTGATACCTGGCGGCAAGCTCGGCGAGGAGCTGAGCCGGATGGCAGGACAACCCTACGCGGATTTCGTCAGGGGGCTCGAGGGCTATCCGTTCTGGAGCGCAATCTCAGATGTGGCGACCGCAGACCTCGATGGCGTGAGCAGAATAGAGGCAAGATTGAAGGCATATCTGATCAGATACGCCTGGTCTCTCTCCAACTACCATCCGCTGTCGATCCTGCCTGTGCTTGGCTACATAGTCACAAAGGAGACAGAGGTTGCCAACATCAGGAAGATCGTCAGGGGGAAGGAGGCTGGACTGCCTAACGAGCTCATCGAGGAGCAGATGGTGGTGGCATAATGGAGATTGCAGTTATAGGTAATAGTGATGCGGTTATCGGATTCAGCCTCGCAGGGATCAAGAAAGCCTACGAGGCCACCTCGGAAGAGGAGCTGATAAACAAGATAAATGAGGTAATGGCTGATCCGAATGTAGGAATTCTGGTCCTGCACCAGAAGGACTATAACAGGCTTCCTAAGAGGCTGCAGTCGACCTTATCTAACTCCGTTAGGCCTACTGTTATCGCTATCGGAACCGAGCAAAGCACAGAGATGAGAGAGAAGATTAAAAGGGCAATAGGTGTCGATTTATGGAAGTAGGAAGAGTAAAGAGAGTCGCCGGACCGGTCGTGCAGGCCGTTGGTCTGAAGGCTTCGATGTACGACCTGGTTCTGGTCGGCGAGGAAGGCCTGATGAGTGAGGTCATCGGCATTTCCGGAGATAAGCACATCATCCAGGTATACGAGGATACCTCGGGTATCAAGCCTGGTGAGCCGGTCAAGGAGACCGGAGGGCCTCTGGTGGCCCAGCTTGGTCCTGGCATCCTCACTCAGATCTACGACGGCGTTCAGAGACCGCTTCCCCTGCTGGCCGAGAGGTCTGGAGACTTCATCAGCAGAGGCCTCTTCGTCGATGGTGTAGATCACAAGAAGAAGTGGGAGTTCCAGCCCCTGGTGAAGAAGGGCGATACTGTAAAGCCCGGACAGCCCATAGGCGTCGTCCAGGAGCAGCTCCTGATCAAGCACAAGATCATGGTCCCACCGAAGCACAAGGGTGGGGTCGTCAAGGAGATCTACAGCGGGAACTTCACGGTTGAGGAGACAGTCTGTGTGCTTGAAGATGGCTCACAGCTCACGATGCTCCAGAAGTGGCCTGTCCGTCAGGCGCGTCCCGTCGTGAGGAAGCTGCCTCCGACAATCCCGCTGAGAACAGGCCAGAGGGTCATCGATGGATTCTTCCCCCTGGCAAAGGGCGGAACCGCAGCCATCCCCGGAGGATTCGGCACGGGCAAGACTGTCATGCAGCAGACGCTCTCGAAGTGGTCTGATGTCGATATAGTCATCTACGTCGGATGCGGCGAGCGCGGCAATGAGATGGCAGATCTGCTCCACGAGTTCCCCGAGCTGGTGGATCCGAGGACGAACAGGCCGCTGCTCGAGAGGTCGATCGTCTACGCCAACACATCCAACATGCCAGTCGCGGCTCGTGAGGCGTCGATCTACACAGGGATGACCACAGCAGAGTACTACAGAGACATGGGTTACGATGTGCTGATGACCGCGGACTCGACATCGAGATGGGCTGAGGCCATGAGAGAGCTCGCCTCGAGGCTTGAGGAGATGCCTGGTGAGGAGGGCTATCCAGCGTATCTCGCTGCGAGGCTTGCAGACTTCTACGAGCGCGCTGGACGGGCTGAGATCCTGGCCGGCGGCGAGGGCTCGGTCGCTGTCGTGGGTGCTGTATCCCCACCCGGTGGAGACTTCACAGAGCCTGTGACCCAGAACACACTCCGTATCGTCAAGGTCTTCTGGGCGCTCGACTCCAGGCTGACGCAGCGCAGGCACTTCCCGTCGATCAACTGGCTCGATTCGTACTCGCTGTACGAGAAGGATCTGGAGAGCTGGTATGCTGAGAACGTCGCTCCCGACTGGAACCAGCTGAAGAGGAGAGCGATGGCGATACTGCAGGAGAACGCCGAGCTCGAGGAGATCGTCATGCTCGTCGGCTCGGATGCGCTGCCTGAGGATCAGCAGCTGACACTCGAGGTTGCTAGGATGATCATCAACTTCTGGCTGGCACAGAGCGCGTTCCACCCGGTGGATACATTCTGCCCGTACAAGAAGCAGTACGATCTCCTGAAGGCTATACTGACATACAGGGACTACGCATTCGAGGCTCTCCACAGGGGTGTAGCGGTCGATCAGATCAAGAGCGTACCCTCCAAAGACGCACTAGCCAAGCTCAAGATGGTTGAGGACTACGAGCCCGAGCTCAAGAAGGTCATGGACCAGATGAAGGCCGAGTTCGAGGCTCTGAAGTAAGGGGGTTGCCAATGACCAAGGAATACAAGACTATAACCGAGATCTCTGGACCCCTGGTGTTCGTCGAGAAGACCGAGCCGGTAGGCTACGGTGAGCTCGTCGAGATCAGGACGGCCAGCGGTGAGGTGAAGAGAGGCCAGGTCCTGGACACCTCGGATGAGATCGTCGTCGTCCAGGTCTTCGAGGGTACCGGTGGCCTCTCAAAGGATAGCTCCGTGAGATTCACCGGAGACGTCATCAAGATGCCGCTCTCTCCGAGCATCATAGGGAGGGTCCTCTCCGGCTCAGGCAGGCCGAGGGATGGTGGGCCACCCATAGTTCCAGAGGTTGAGCGCGAGATCATCGGGGCTGCCATAAACCCAGCCTCGAGGGAGAAGCCGAGGGCTTTCATCCAGACGGGCATATCGACCATAGACGGGACAAACACCCTTGTGAGGGGGCAGAAGCTGCCCATCTTCTCGGGTGCGGGTCTCCCGCACAATGATGTCGCCCTTCAGATCGCCCGTCAGGCAAAGGTCCTGGGAGAGGCAGAGCAGTTCGCGGTGGTCTTCTGCGCCATGGGCATCACAAACGAGGAGGCCCAGCACTTCATGGCAGACTTCGAGAGGACAGGCGCTCTCGAGAGGGCCGTGATCTTCCTCAACCTGGCAGACGACCCGGCTGTCGAGAGGCTTCTGACTCCAAAGCTCGGGCTGACCACAGCTGAGTACCTGGCATTCGATCTGGACATGCACGTGCTGGTCATCTACACAGACATGACCAACTACTGCGAGTCTCTGAGACAGATGGGAGCTGCCCGAGAGGAGGTTCCCGGACGCCGCGGCTATCCGGGCTACATGTACACAGACCTCGCCACGAACTACGAGCGTGCCGGGATCATAAAGGGCAAGAAGGGATCGATCACGCAGTTCCCGATCCTCACGATGCCAGGCGATGACATCACCCATCCGATTCCGGATCTCTCAGGATACATCACAGAGGGCCAGCTCATTGTATCGCGTGAGCTCCACAGGAAGGGCATCTATCCGCCCATCGACATCCGCCCCTCCCTGAGCAGGCTGATGAACTCAGGAATCGGCGCCGGACATACCAGAGAGGATCACAGGGCCGTATCGGATCAGCTCTACGCGTACTACGCAGAGGGCTGCGATCTGAGGGGTCTTGCTGCGATCGTCGGTAAGGAGGCGCTCTCAGAGCGTGACAAGCTCATCCTGGAGTTCGCTGACCAGTTTGAGCGCAGGTTCGTCAACCAGGGCAGGGATGAGGACAGGTCCATCATAGAGACCCTCACCATCGGATGGGAGCTCCTCTCGATGCTGCCAGAGACGATGCTTACCAGGATCGACGACAAGTACATCAAGAAGTACCATCCGAAGTACGCAGGCACCGCAAAGAAAGAGTGAGATCATGGCCGTAATAAGAGGGACAAAGCCGACCAGGGCCGTGCTCATCGCCCTTCGAAGAAGGATAAAGGTGGCACAGACCGGTCACGAGCTCCTCAAGATGAAGCGCGACGGCCTCATGATCGAATTTTTTGAGGTGCTGAACAGGGCGAAGACAATACGGCAAGAGCTCGTCCAGGATTACATCCGGGCGGAGCAGAGGCTCAGCATGGCGAAGGCCGCGGATGGCACCATAGCCATAAAGAGCGTGGCCTTTGCCCTGCAGAAGGAGCCTGTCGTGGATCTGCAGTCAAGAAACATAATGGGCGTTGTGGTTCCCAAGATATCCGCAGAGGCCGTGCACAAGAAGATGTACGAGCGAGGGTACGGTATCATAGGAACAAGCGCCGCCATAGATGAGGCTGCAGATGCCTATGAGAGCCTGGTGGACAAGATAATCACAGCAGCCGAGGTCGAGACCTCGCTTATGAAGCTCATAGATGATATCGAGAAGACCAAGAGGCGTGTCAACGCCCTTGAGTTCAAGGTCATACCCGATATCAAGGACACCATCAGGTTCATAGGCTTCGCACTGGAGGAGATGGACAGGGACAACATAGTCAGGCTGAAGAAGCTCAAGGCGAAGGCTCAGAAGCGCGCCAAGGCTGAGGAGGCTGAAAAGGCGGCCAAGGCTGCTGCCGAGGCTGCAGCCTCCGCCACATGAGCATGACCGGATGGGCCGAGCGCAAGGCAAAGGAGTGGTTTGGGACCCCCGAGAAGAAGATGAGGTTGCTGCAGTGGCTGGTGTACATCTCCAACCTCTACGTAATTCTCGGGGTATTCATATTAATTTATATCCTGTACGGAGAGCACCTTCACGCGCTGTGGGATGCGATCAGGAGCGGTAAGCTTTAGCCTCTGTTGCAGGTTCTGCCTGGATCAAGCATGCTTTGTTCTGTGTTCTTCTGAGCTCAGCGTTATCATCATGATTTTGTGGTTCTCACTTCTCTCACTCCTTTTGCATCTCGATGCCGTCTGCGATCGCAGCATAAAATTCACAGAATCGCACCAGAGGGAAACCGATATCTCCAACATCCAGATATCTCATTCTCATGACTCAGGCTCTTTATATGGATGACAGCTACATGCGCAGCTTTGATGCGATCGTCACCGGTGTTGATGACTCGGGAGTGTATCTCGACAGGACTGCATTCTATCCGAGATCTGGCGGTCAGCCATCGGATCTGGGCATCCTGATCAGAGGCGATGAGGTGTTCAGAGTCGAAAGCGTGGAGCTGTCCGAGCGTGGCATATGCCATCGCGCTCATGGACTCTCTCCTGGAGAGGCGGTCAGGGGGGAGATAGACTGGGAGAGAAGGTACAGGATCATGCGGAGCCATACAGCATGCCATATCCTGAGCGCGGTGATATTCAGGGAGAGTGGAGCGCTGATAACAGGGAACCAGATCAACATTGACCGGTCCAGGGTTGACTTCAGCCTCGAGGCATTTGACAGGAGCATGATTGAGACGTACGTGGGAATGGCAAACGATCTCATAAAAGAGGGTCACCCGGTGAGGGTGAGGGTTCTGACCAGAGATGAGGCGATGGAGATACCGGATCTCGTAAGGCTGGCCATGAACGTTCCGGAGCGGGAGAGCGTGAGGGTAATTGAGATCGAGGGTGTGGATCTCCAGGCATGCGGGGGCACACATGTCAGGAACACATCGGAGATCGGTGAGATGAGGCTCGTGAAGGCGGAGAACAAGGGAAAGAGCAATAGAAGGGTGTACTTCGAGCTGGTGGGATGATGCACATAATGGAGCTTCTCGGGAGATGTAGGGTGAAGGTGAAGGACGAGAAGGTGATTGAGGCCACAGAGCCGCTCATAGAGTGGTGCCCTCTTTTCGACAAGGTTAGGGGAATAAAGAAGATAACATCCGAGGCTGCTGCCGGGAATGCTGAGTTCCGCATAAGAGAGCACGGGATGTTCACGCCCAGGCGGAAGCTCGAGATGGAGACTTTCGTGAGCTTTGGCGCCTCTGAGACCATGATGACAGGCATATCCAGGGGTCTCATCGAGGCGGCGGTCACGGTCTGTGATGGAGCCGGTACGGTGATATCCGACTCGCCCTCGCTCGTCCAGGGTATGGGCGGCTGGATCTCTGGGCTTCTGGAGACGGAGCCGATACCAGAGGTTATAGAGTACATCGAGCGGAAGGGCGGCAGAGTGCTTTCCCCGAGGGATGCGAGGATCGATCAGGTGGAAGGCGCGAGAATCGCTGCGCAGAGGTACAGAAAATTCGCGGTCACGGTCACAGATGCGGAAACTGCATTTAAGCTGAGAAAGCTGGAGCAGGAGACTGGATGCAGGATACTGATCGTGGGGGTACATCTCACCGGCATATCGAGGGATGATGCCGAACGGCTTCTCTCTGCTGCTGATATAGTAACGGGATGCGCATCGAAGCACATACGGGAGCTCGTGAAACCGCTTGTACAGGTCGGGACTGCGGTGCCCCTCTTCGGCCTGACCCGGTGGGGCAAGGAGCTTCTCGTAGAGCGCGCGAAGGACGTGGAGCAGCCCATACTCATAAACACAATGCCCCTGCCGGTTCTGCCTGAGCATAAACAGCCAAGGCCTCTGGTCTGACAAAAGATCAGGGAGTGGGGCGCCGGAGGCGTGCACCCCGGGCTGGAGCACGATGCGTCTTTGTCCGGCCCTCGCCGAAGCAGAAGGCGTCCCCAGGCGAAGAGGCTCTGTCACTCTTTGACTCTGGTGATCACCTCTGCGGGATCGCACCTCAGGCGTATGATCCTGCTCCTTCCCCGCATACCGGGGCCGGTGAAGCTTGTCTCTACAAGCCTCAGAGCCTCCAGCCTCTTCAGGATCTCGTAAAACTTCGTGTAGCCTGCCTGCGTGATCCCGTGGTAGGTGCGGTACAGCTCCCCGGACTGCGCCTTGCCTCCGGGTTGTTCTGCGATGATCCTCAGCAGGGTCCTCTCGTCCCCGCTAAGAGATCTGATCGCGTGCTCGATATGCAGGAATCTGGAGCTGCTGAACGCCCTTCTTACATCCTCCTCTGATATGCTCCTGGATGCTCGTCTCTCAGCTTCCATTCCGGCGCGCTTGAGCAGGTCTATCCCCACCCTGAGATCGCCGGATTCTGTGGTGAGATCCACCACGAGATCAAGCACATCCTGAGACAGAACACCTGGATAGAATCCGAGCTGAGCCCTTCGTGAGAGTATCGCGAATATCTCGTCTCTTTTGTACGGTGGAAACAGGATCTCCTCCGGCCTGAAGACGGACTCTACCCTGGGATCAAGGATGTATTTCATGGATGGCTCGCTGTGTGCAGCCATCACACCTGCCCTGAATCCGGGCAGCGACTCATGAGATCTGAGAAGGGTGTAAAGGATCTGATCGATCTCCTTCTCGGGGAAGAGATAGCTGACATCGTCCAGAGCCACGATCAGAACTGCCTCCCTGGATGCGAGCTCATTTGCTATTTTATCGAAGAGGCGCTTGAAGGAGATGCCGCTTGAGGGAGGAGCGACACCGAATATCTTTTTGTATATCCTCGAGAAGATGCTGTACCGTGTCCCGTCTATCTGGCAGTTTATATGGACAGTGATCACGCTTCTTGTATGCTTCTCTATCTCCTCGAACAGCTTTATTATCGCGGTGGTTTTGCCGGTGCCTGGGGGGCCCAGGCAGAGCGCATTAACAGGCCTGGCTCCACGAATGGCGGGCCGCACGCAGAACCTCAGGCTCTTCATCTGAGCCTCTCTGTGATCGAAATGCTCCGGCACATAATCCAGCTCGAAAACCTCAGGGTCCTTGAAGAGCGTCTCATCCCAGAGAAGCATGTCATCTTTCATCTGCCTTCAACCCACTATTCGAGAACAACTATATATATGCCTGCGCATCGAAAGAGTTCTACAAAAGGAGGGAGTATATACGACGGACACGCAGGCTGGAGCGCAGGAGCAGGAGGAATCAAAGACAAAGATGCCGCAGTTCCTGCCGAAGCTCAGGGGCCAGCAGGTAATGGTAAGGATGAACGATGGCAGGCCGCTGAGTGGTAAGCTTGTCTCGTTCAACGCGTACGAGATAGTGCTCGATGCAGGGCCAAGGACATATCTGCTCTTCAAGCACGCCATCGCCAGCATAGAGGTCCCGAAGGGCATACTGGACTGAGAAGTCCGGGAATGTGGTCCACGGCATCAGCTGGATGTCATAGCCCAGCGTTCATAAAAGCAGAGCTTCAGAGAACTTGCAGCATAAGTTAATATTCTATCAGCGTACCAGATCGGTATAAAGAGTTCCAAGGGAGTGGTTGGTTGGATCGGGATTTCAGCAGGACTCTCGTCGGAGAGGCGCTGGTTGGAGATGGCCCCGAGGTTGCGCATATCGATCTGGTCATCGGGCCGAAGGGTGGGGCGGTTGATGCTGCATTTGTCACATCGCTGGCATCGCCGCGAAGGGGTCACACACCTCTTCTCGCGGTTCTGGAGCCGAATCTGCCTGCGAAGCCCTCAACTCTGATCGTGAACAAGGTGACGATCAAAAATGCAAGGCAGGCGGCTCTGATTTTCGGGCCGGCCCAGGCAGCAGTCGCAAAAGCTGTGATGGACATTGTCGCGGAGGGGGTTATACCCAGGGAGAGGGTTGAGGATCTTCTCATAGTGGTCTCTGTCTTCATCGAGTGGGATGCAAAAGACAAGAGGAAGATCTATGAGAACAACTACCTCGCAACGAAGATGGCCATAAAGAGAGCGGTCGGATCCGAACCTGGGGTTGATGAGATCCTCTCAAGGAAGGATACTGCAAAGCACCCGTTTGCATGAGTTTGAATAAAAGATTCTCTGATACAGATCACCATAGATGATCTGCATGTCCTGGTAACGGGCCTCGATGAGCTAGATGTGATCTACAAATGATTCATATTACTCATAGATGTCAGAGAATCGAGTAATGGAAGCCCTACATGAAAATTAGCTACTTAAGCCGGTCAGTCTCCATGCATGCTTGAGGTGCGAACCTCTGAGCGGGCAGGAGAGTGACGGATTGGATGATCGGCAGGGGAATTATGAGCAGGATGATCTCGTTGTATGATAAAATTTGCAGCTACAGGAATGCAGATCGAGTTCTTATTGTCACGATCTCGATCATCTTTGGCATATTCCTGATCGTATCTGCATCTGGGCAGGAACCCGGTTTCACCGGGCCGGGTCTTGCCGGGAATCAACCTCCAGCCATAACATCGTTTGTATGCGAACCGCAGAGCCCGCAGGATGCGGGTGTGGAGGTGAAATGGACTGTTAGCGCGTTTGATCCTGATGGGGATGCGCTCGAGTACATGTTTCTGCTGAAGGGTCCGGCGACAGGAGACAGCTGGAAGGAGATGACCGGATGGATAACCGAGCCGAGATGGGTTTGGAAGACATCTGATGATGATGTTGGCTCCAACGAGATCGAGGTTCGTGTGAGAGATGGATATGAGGATCTGGACGATGGTTATGATGTGAAAGAAACAGCCAGATATGTCATCAATCGGCCTGCTCCACCCAACCGTCCGCCACAGGTGACAGGACTGTTTGCATCACCGGAGTCATCGCAGGTTGCAGGCAGTGCTGTCGTGTGGAGCGCGAGTGCATCAGATCCTGACGGGGATGCGCTCGAGTACCAGTTCATGGTGGATGGTAACGTTGTGAGGGACTGGTCTGCTGACAACACATGGACCTGGTCGACGACAGATAGAGACGTTGGATCTCACAGTGTGACGGTTGCTGTGAGGGATGGAAGGAACGAGCCTGTTTCCGCATCATCCCAGTACACGATAATCATGCCGAACCGTCCGCCACAGGTGACAGGACTGTTTGCATCACCGGAGTCATCGCAGGTTGCAGGCAGTGCTGTCGTGTGGAGCGCGAGTGCATCAGATCCTGATGGGGATGCGCTCGAGTACCAGTTCATGGTGGATGGTAACGTTGTGAGGGACTGGTCTGCTGACAACACATGGACCTGGTCGACGACAGATAGAGACGTTGGATCTCACACCGTTACAGTTTCTGTCAGAGACGGGAAGAACGAGCCTGTTTCGGCATCGTCTCAGTATGTTATAGAGGCCAGGGTAGTGCCGAACCGTCCGCCTTTGATCGAGAGTCTGGTGGCATCACCGGAGTCACCACAGGTTGCGGGTACAGCAGTTGTATGGACAGCGAGTGCATCAGACCCTGATGGAGATGCGCTCGAGTACCAGTTCATGCTTGATACCAGAGTTATGAAAGACTGGTCTGCTGACAACACATGGACGTGGTCGACAACAGATGGAGATGTTGGATCTCACAGTGTGACGGTTGTTGTCAGAGATGGAAAGAACGAGCCTGTTTCCGCGTCATCCCAGTACACTGTAGAGGCCAGGGTAGTACCGAACAATCCGCCTGTGATCGATAGTCTGGTGGCATCACCGGAGTCACCACAGGTTGCGGGTGCAGTGGTTGCATGGACAGCGAATGCATCAGATCCTGACGGGGATGCGCTCGAGTACCAGTTCATGGTGGATGGTAACGTTGTGAGGGACTGGTCTGCTGACAACACATGGACGTGGTCGACGACGGAGCAGGATATCGGGGTGCACACGATAACCGCAGGCGTCAGGGACAACAGGCACGCCACAAACGGAACTGCTGACAGCACGGTTGCTGAGGAGTATGAGGTTCTCAGAGCTGCGGCCCCGGAGAACGTCACCGTGGCTGCCAATGTCACAGAGAATGTAACCGCGCCTGTGAACGTAACAGTTCCGATAAATGCAACACCGCCGATCTCAGAGGAGAATGTGGTTCTGCCGGTGATGAGCATATCCGGCTACAAGTTCAATGATCTAAATGGGAACGGCGTCATGGACTCTGGCGAGGCTGGCCTGGAGGGGTGGACGATCGTTCTCACGATGCCAAACCAGACTGAAGTTCAGACAACAACCGGA
Source organism: Methanobacteriota archaeon (assembly GCA_029553285.1). Lineage (GTDB taxonomy): Archaea > Halobacteriota > Methanosarcinia > Methanotrichales > Methanotrichaceae > Methanothrix_B. The sequence goes on along the minus strand of JAKPCO010000077.1, from coordinate 12,398 downwards.
TTCGACGGCTACTACAGGTTTGATGGCCTCTCGCCAGGGCTGTACACTGTGAGGGAGCAGGCGAAAGCTGGTTGGGATTCTACAACATCTGAGAGCCAGCAGGTGAACCTGAACGACACAGATGTGACGGGAATCAACTTCGGCAACAGGGCCAGGACACACTCCATAAGCGGCAAGCTGTTCGAGGATGCGAATAACAACGGCGTCAATGACGGCGAGCCTGGCGTGAAGGGATGGGAGGTACGCCTGACGAAGCCCGATGCCACTGAAAGCATTGCGACGACTGGAGACGATGGCTCTTACAGCTTCGGTAATCTGACGCCTGGCGTCTATACGCTCAGGGTGGTTCTGCAGGCCGGCTGGAACGCGAGCATATCCTCTAAAGAGGTTAGCATCACAGACTCTGATCAGAGCGGGGTCGATTTCGGAGTCCAGATGATCGGGTTCACGATATCCGGCAGGGTATTCAGCGATCTTGACGCTAACGGCGTCAGCGATGGCGAGCCAGGGCTTTCAGGATGGACTGTGAAGCTGAGGATGTCTGATGGGGAGGAGCGGACTGCTGTCACCGCTGATGATGGGTTCTATTCGTTCGATCATCTCAGGTCTGGCACCTACAAGGTCGAGGCCGTGAAGCAGGACGGCTGGAGCCAGACCGCGCCGAAGACCGGCGTGCACACTGTGGAGGTCAGGGACTCCAGCGTGCCAAACATCGACTTCGGATATGCAGGTTTGAGATCGATATCTGGAGTGGTATTCAATGACATCAACGCCAACGGTGTGAGGGACGAGGGAGAGCCTGGTGTCAGTGGCTGGAGTGTGACCCTCGGGCAGGGCGGGAACGTCACCTCAATGACTGAGACAGGGGCTGATGGATCATACAAATTCGAGGGTCTGTCCCCGGGCACCTACAGGGTGGAGCTGATCCCCCACGACGGCTGGAGGGCGACAACTGAGAGCAGAGAGATACAGCTCGGAACCGCTGACGTGCGCTTCGATATCGGCGTTGCCGGAAGTCTGTCGATAAAGGGCATGAAGTACTACGATCTGAACGCAAACAAGGTCAGGGACGAGGGCGAGCCGGGAATACCGGGGAGCGATGTGAACCTGATCGAGAACGGGAAGGTCGTGAGGAGCACAAAGACCGCTGAGGACGGATCATACGTATTCGATAACGTCGCGCCGGGAACGTACACGATCAGCGATCCTCTGCCCGAGGGCTATGTGGTTGTGACATCATCGACTATAACTGTGACAGTCACCACAAACACAGTCCTTGATGCGAGCTTCGGTATAGCAGGCGTCTACACCATCTCCGGAAGGAAGTTCAACGATCTTAACGGGGATGGAAGCGACGCTGGCGATCCTGGGATCCCGGGATGGGGAATAGTCCTGGATGGCACCACGACTCTGGGCGTGCACATAACAGAAACGCAGTACACAGGCTCTGATGGATCATACACCTTCAGTAACATAGCACCGGGCACGTACAAGATCAGCGAGCTCTCCAGACCTGGCTGGACGCAGACATACCCAGGTGGGGATGGATCACATTCGGTCACAATCACCAGCTCAAGCGTATCAGGAAAGAACTTCGGAAACAGGTACCTCTCGACGAAGGCATCCGTCTGGGGAACAAAGTTCAACGATAAGAACAACAACGGTGTGAGGGACGCAGGCGAGCAGGGCCTTCCGGGATGGGAGATAAAGATAGGCAACAGCACCTACACCAGGACAGCGATCACAGACAGCGACGGATGGTACAACTTCACGGGACTTGATGCAGGAACATACACAGTCACAGAGACCCTGAAGCCGGGCTGGAGCGTCACGAAGCCGAGCGGCGGGTCTTACACGATAACGCTCAGCGCGGGCGAGGCAAAGACCGGCGTAGACTTCGGCAACTACAAGTCTCCCCCGACGGGCGCGACGCTGACATCGGATAAAACAAGCCCGCAGAACGTCGGCACCACGATAGTGTGGACTGCGAGCGCCACATCCGCTGTGCCACTGGAGTACAGCTTCTGGCTGAAAGGCCCATCCACATCAGGGCTCTGGCAGGAGAGGAGGAGCTGGTCCTCTGATAACACATGGTCCTGGAACACAGCAGGGCTCCAGCCAGGCACCTATGATGTGCGCGTCTGGATCAGAGACAACTATCACAGCGAGACCGGAGATATCCAGGTCACGAAGAGCTTCACCCTCAGGGAGACGAACAGGCCTCCGGAGCTGAGGCTGATAATGGTCGACAGGCCGAGCCCGCAGTACGCTGGCGCCTGGGTCAGCTTCAGGGCTGTGGCAAGCGATCCGGAGAGGGATCCACTGCAGTACAAGTTCCTGCTGAAAGGACCTTCGACGGGATACACCTGGAGGGAGATGACATCCTGGACATCCAGGAACATCTGGACATGGAAGACATCGTTCTTTGACATCGGTTTCAACGAGATAATGGTCTACGTCAGGGACGGCAAGCACTCTCCAGATTATGATGACAAGAAGATCTGCGGATACATGATCCTGGGATTCATACCGCGCCCGAACCTGCCGCCGGTGATAACGAGCTTCGGCTCGAGCCTGCCGAGCCCGCAGTACGCAGGGAGCACGGTGACATGGAGTGCTACGGCGATCGATCCTGAGGGATACCAGGTTTACTACAGGTTCATGCTGAACGGCCCGTCCACAGGCTACACATGGAGGGTCGTGCAGGACTGGTCGCTCTCGAATACATGGACCTGGAGGACATCTGATATCGACATTGGCAGGTCTCAGGTGATAGTTCAGGTCAGGGATGGTCTGCATGCGCCACCGACAGGCTGGGATGACCAGGCGAGCGCAGCGTTCAGCATCGTTGTGAAGCCGAACCTGCCGCCTGTGATAACCTCCCTAACGCCCGACAAACCGAGCCCGCAGTCCAGCGGGACGGCAATCAAATGGACCGCGGTGGCCACAGATCCTGACAGGGATCCGATCTACTACAGGTTCTGGCTGAAGGGCCCATCGACAGGAAACACATGGCAGATAGTCAGGGACTGGTCGACCTCAAACACATGGACATGGAGCTCGGATCCTGGAGATGCTGGCGATTACACGGTCTTCGTCTATGCGAGGGACGGGAAGCATGCAACACCGAACTCCTACGATAGCGCGAAGGGCCAGGTCTACAGGCTGCTTCAGCCGAGGATGGAGATCGTGACCGGCGCCCAGGTCAGGGACCAGATCAAGGACTCGCCCCGGCTGATCTCCAAAGATAGTGGATTCGCGCTGGTCTGCCAGTCCTGGGAGCGCGGAAGAAGCAGCAACGGCGACATCAGGATACAGACATATGATGCGTCCATGAAACCTCTGAGCAGCAAGCTTCTGACCAGCGACGCTGCGTACCAGGACAGGCCCTCAGTTGTCTATGACGGGAAGAACTACTATGTTGTGTACGTCTCCAGCGAGAAGGGCAACATGGACATCTTCATGAAGAAGCTCGACCAGAGCCTGAACGTGCTGGAGACCAGACAGCTCACAACATCTGCAAGCGATCAGGACTCTCCGGCTCTGCTGAAGGTGGGGGATGATTTCTACCTGGCCTACCAGTCGTGGGAGGGCGGCAGGAGCAGCAACGGTGACATCTACCTGACACGCTTCGACTCGACCTGGAAGCCCATCAGAAGCGTAAGGCTCACGTCCGACAGCTACTACCAGGATATCCCCTCTCTGGTGCTGGCCAGCGGCTACATCTACGTCTCTTATGTGTCAGAGGATCGCGGGAATCTCGATGTGATCGTCAAGAAGCTCGACACGAACCTCAACCTGCTGGACACCAGGAGGCTGACAGGAGGATCCACAGATGAGGATCAGCCGTACCTGCTGTGGAGCAATGGCGAGTTCATGCTGGTGTACAGGAGTGAGGATGGGATAGTGCTGGAGAGGTACAGGCGCGACTGGAGCAGCATCGAGAGGAGCCTCGTGCTGAGCGGAGATCTCAGCTGGCCATCAATCGCCTGTGGAAAGGGACGTTACTGGCTGTCATACCTGGAGGACAACAGCATTTACGCCACGCCTCTGAGGATAACAAGCGCGCTGCCGCCGTGTGACGTCAGGGCGAGCTTCAGCACCAGGAGGGCGAACAGGGACTACACAATGACTCTGAGGTTCTTCAACAACTACGGCGAACTCACAGATCCGACGTCGCTGAAGATGACCTGGAGCCCGCAGGATGCCGCCAGGCAGGGGAGCACGCTCACCAGAATCTCCACAGGCATGTACAGGATGCGCTCGACATTCGGCGCTCCAGGGGAGAAGAGCTTCAGGATAACGGCGACGATTGATGGAAGCCAGCTCGACAAGACCATCAGGGTTACAGTGAGATGAGAAGGCCGATCTCCCTGGCCTCTATTTTATTTTGAAGTTCTAGCAGTAGGCTGAATTTTGATTCGATCTCAAATAGCTTTTGAGTCCGCAGATCTTTCTGCCACATGATCGAAAACGTTCAGATCATTCCGGTGCGGAAACTTCTTTATTCCTTCATCCCTACCATTCCCACGTGACCGGGCTTCGTGATATCCTTGAGAGGTTCTCGCGTGGAGAGATGGATCTGGATGAGGCGCTGAGCGGCATAAGGCTTCTCAGCTACAGAGAGGTTGGATCGATCGCAAAGATAGATCACAGAAGGGAGGACAGGATCGATGTGCCTGAGGCGGTTCTCGCTGAGGGAAAAAGGCCAGAGGATCTTGCAAGGATTGCACTGGCGCATCTCGAGTCCGCGGGTAAGGTCATAGTGACAAGGGTCTCTGCCGATCATCTTAACGCGCTGAGATCGATGGATCTCCCCGAAGGCGCTGAGATGGTGTGGTATGAGCATGCGAAAGCAGTTCTTCTGAAGGCAGGTCGAGTCGAGAGGACAGGTGGTAGAGTTGGAGTACTCAGCGCTGGAACTGCTGACATACCGGTCGCGGAGGAGGCGAGGGTCACGGCAGAGGCGATGGGCTGCGAGGTCTTGACCGAATATGATGTCGGCGTCGCAGGCATACACCGCCTCTTTCCGGCGATGGAGCGGATGGCGGGAGTGGATGCGATGGTCGTGGCTGCCGGCCGTGAGGGGACGCTTCCGGCTGTTGTTGCGGGCCTGACAGACGCTCCTGTAATAGGTCTCCCTGTCTCCACAGGCTACGGTGCTGGGGGAAACGGGATCGCTGCGCTTCTCTCGATGCTCCAGTCCTGCTCCGTGCTGGCGGTGGTTAACATAGATGCTGGATTTGTCGCAGGCGCGTTTGCAGCCAGGATAGCAAACAGGATCGCCAGGAGAAAACTTTCCGGAGCTGAGCAGCATTGAGAAAAGTTATTTATACAATCAATGCGCTGAAGCACCGCTGAGCGGGTATACTTGTTGTCATATTAACCCCCACTCCCCTACCCGCTCCATGTCTTTCATTTTACAGCGTTCTTAGTGTGAGCCCGCCTGGGTATAGGTCAGCGGGATCTGGCGAGGGGGGATACAGCAGCATGCTGCATGAGAAAAAGTGGCTCATGTGGGTTGAAGATGGATGAGCTCTGGCAAAACAGACCAACGTCAACCACTCCACATCTTTCTGCGAGATCATCGATCCGCCGAACCACGGGATGAGCCACTTGTAAAATCCGTCCGGAATTGGCGTTCACCTGCACACCGTGAGCCAGAGGAGCTGCATGCCTCAACTGATACTATTGCGTGACATCTGCTCGATCGCGAGCAGCTGCAGCTTGATATCGATCCCCTGGCTGTAGCCGCCGGGGCCGTTCGATGCCACGACACGATGGCAGGGTATCATGACCGGAAATGGGTTCACGCGCAGGGCAGCACCCACAGCTCTCGCGGCCCCGGGCCTTCCTGCGATCTTCGCGATACCACTGTAGGTTGCGGTCGATCCGCGGGGGATGTTGAGGACTGCACGGTAAACGGCCATCTGAAAATCCGTAGCCCAGCTCAAATCAAGATCGAGATCCGGACGCGGGCCCCCTCTTATGTGGTCTGCTATCCGGGCTGCTGTCCCTGAACGCTCCACGTCGGGGGCTTTCCTGGAAAGAATTATGCGTTTTACGGTTCCTCCCGACACCTCGACGATGACGTGAAGATCGAGATCATCCAGATACGCGCACCCTCTGCTGAACTTCCTCATTTCTGCAGAATCTCCCTGAACGTCTCGCACCTCCCGAGCTCGACGATCTCCACCTCGGTCGTGGAGGTATCCATTATCGCAACGCTCCTGATCCCGGTCAGATGCCCCCATATCTCTCCGGGGTTCACCACCAGAGTTCTTCCCTCGCGGCGGACCTCTGCTACATGCGTGTGCCCGCGAATAACGACATCGTAGAGACCCGAGGCGACCACAGCCCTCACAAGAGACTCCTCTGTTCCATGGAGCATGGCGATCCTCAATCCATCAACCTCCAACTCGCCGAAATCTCCGAGGTACTCGCCCCCGAACCTCTCGAAGTACCTGGAAAGACCGACGCGGTCGCCGTCGTTGTTCCCGTAGACGAGTCTCACAGGAATGCCGCAGCCATCGAATAGATACGCGTTCCCGGAGCCGATCACGTCTCCGGCATGCAGCACCAGCTTGACATCTCTTTTAGAGAATACGCTCAGAGCCTCCTTGATGCCACGAAAGTTATCGTGAGAGTCTGACATGATCCCTATGAGCATACTATCACCTCGACATGGAGAAACCTGGCCGTACAAGAATTTAATCTGTGGGGGTGTGATCTCCTGAAATCAGGCGGATGGACTCTGCAGCCCGGGCATAGAGGTTCACGGACCTCGCCGGCTTGAGCGCCGCAGACCTCGATGATGCGGTTGCGCGACCGCCTCACGCCAGATGAGATCGCAAAATTCGCTGCGCTGGATGGAGAATAAAAACTGAAAATATTATATAACTTCGGGAGCGTGCCGCTTTCTATGTTGTCCGGATGCCTCCGCTTCTCGAGTCAGCGAACCTATTGAGCAGCCCGGGCAGGAGAGTCACCAGCAGGCCGAAGATGATCACCGCAATCACCTGGCTTGTGAACGCATCCATTCCCTTCACCTCCGAACCTGTTTTTACATGTTAGTTAATGCAATAATAATTAATAATCATTACGGTGTTGCTAGCGGGGCTGTCCAAATAAGAGCTGTGGCCAGAAATCTGTAGCTTGCTGCTTTTGGATGTCGTCGGTACTTAATCATTATTCGGACAGGTTCTTGCTAGCAGAAGTGTCCGAATAAGGAAGAAGTACTAATAACAATCAGCATCCTCAAGCCTCGAATATCTGGCTCCGGAACTCTTATTCGGACGGATCCTTGCTGGCATGCCAGAGCAGGCAAAAAGCGGTCGTAAGCCTGAACGATCCTGAGTAACCTCCGGAGATGTGAGATCGATAACTTCCGGCCATGATTGTCGACTGCTTTAAGCTACCGGTCGACGTTAAGGTCCACGTGCCTCACCGTTGATTCCACAGCGTGCAGAACGATGGTTGGCTCTTCTGCTGGATGCTGATTTGGGGCGATCTTCAGAGGCTCGTCAGCCCCATGGCTCTGTTCGTGTCGCCCTGAAGCCGCACAGGTTTTAATAGTTCCCGTGCAACTCTCATCCAGCATGACCAACCTTATGTTCTACAGCACAAACTGCTCGCCCGAGCGCGTCGACTTCAGACAGGCCCTGCTATCAGGCCAGGCTCCGGATATGGGCCTTTACATGCCAGAGCATATCCCGAGGATCAGTCCAGAGGAGATCTCGTGTTTCTCAAAGATGAGGTACCCTGAGATTGCGTACAGGGTTGTGGGCCCTTACATAGGCGATCTCATCCCAAAAGAGGATCTCGTATCGATACTGGAGGACGCATACAACTTCGATGTTCCTATCGAGAAGGTTTTCGACAGGGCGCACATCATGCGCCTGGATCGCGGGCCCACCTGCTCCTTCAAGGATTTTGCTGCCAGGCTGATGGGCAGGCTCGTTCAGTACTTCCTGGAAAGGGAGGGGCGGAGCATAATCATACTCACAGCAACATCAGGAGACACAGGCAGCGCTGTGGCCCATGCATTCTACGGTCTGGGCAATGTTCGGGTTGTCGTTCTCTACCCGAGGGAGGAGGTCACCGAGCGGCAGAGGAAGCAGATGACGACGCTCGGCGGAAACGTGCACGCTCTGGCGGTTGATGGCAAGTTCGATGACTGCCAGGCTCTCGTCAAGAGAGCATTCGCAGATCCGGAGCTGAGAGATCTCAACCTCTCGTCAGCGAACTCGATAAACGTCGGAAGGCTCCTGCCTCAGGCGGTCTACTACTTCTACGCATATTCCAGGATCTCTGATGGGGAGGAGATAGTAGTATCCGTGCCGAGCGGCAACTTTGGCAACCTGATGGGCGGTCTCATCGCGATGCGTATGGGGCTGCCTGTGAGGCGGTTTGTGGTAGCGACGAACGAGAACGATGAGTTTCCGGTGTTCATGCGCACAGGCACCTACAGCCCCATCAGGCCGAGCAGGAACTGCATCTCAAATGCGATGAACGTGGGCCATCCGAGCAACCTCGCCAGGGTATTCGCGCTTTACGGCGGCTGGATGGACGAGAAGGGCGAGGTGAGGAGATATCCGGATATAGATGCGATGCGGAGGGATATGTTCGCGGTCTCGGTGAGCGATGGTGAGACGAGAGAGACGATAAAAGAGGTCTACGAGCGCCACAGGGTGCTCCTGGAGCCGCATGGTGCTGTCGGATGGGCAGGCCTCATGAGGTACTTCGAGGAGGTTGAGCGCTGGGAGCCGTCAGTCTCGCTGGAGACCGCTGATCCCGCGAAGTTCCCTGAGGAGATCGTTCGCGTGCTTGGAGTGACGCCTCCGCTCCCGAAGGCGATGGCAGAGCTCGACAGCCTGGAGGAGCATATCGAGGGGATAAGCGGATCCTATGAGTCCCTCAAGTCATACCTCAGAGGTCTGCGATGAGATTCGATGACATAGGTAGCTTTCCGCATGGAAGAATTGAGGGGTCGAGCAGAAAGGAGTACCTCGCTCTTGTGAGGAGCATAATGGAGATGAAGATCTCAGCTGGGGTCCAGGTGCCCACGTATCCGCAGCTCAGGGACATGATAGGCATGTTCATGGACCCCATGAGATCCCCTGAGACCACAGAGGGGCCGTATCTGATCCGCAGGGATGCAGCTGAGATAATGGAGCTCGATGCCCTCAGATCCATCGGGCGAAGCATTCGCGTCTGCGTCACCGGCCCTCTCGAGCTTTACATATCAGAGTTCGGCTCGACAGAGTACGCGGATCTGCTCCTCAACATGGCAGAGAGCGTCTCGCGCTTCATAGACAGCTCCATCGAGAAGGCACGGCAGCTCGGCATCGATGTAGCTGTAATCTCGATCGACGAGCCGAGCCTGGGGATCAGCTCCAGCATAGTCTTCTCAGAGGATGTGATCATCGAAGCGCTCGAGGTGGCGAGCAGGGGATGCGCGGGAAGGGTTGATGTCCAAGTGCATCTACACTCTCCGGTATACGCGGAGCTCTGCGCCCGCGTTCCAGGCATAAACGTCATAGGAGTCGAGTCAGCGTCGCATCCTGATTATCTCGATATCATCGATCGCAAGGTGCTTGCGGAGAATGATACGTTCATAAGAGCCGGCATAGCCAGGACAGACATCCTCTCGATGGTTGCGAGGCTCAACGAACGGCTCAACACAAACCTCTGGGAGCAGCCGGAGAGGCTCGAGGCCGAGATACTCAGGATGGAGTCTCCAGAGGTCATCAGGAAGAGGCTTGAGAGAGCTGTGCGGATGTTTGGTGATCTCGTCAGATACGCAGGCCCGGACTGCGGCCTGGGCTCATGGCCGTCGCAGCACCTCGCAGCAGAGCTCCTGAGGAACTGCGCGAGGGCGATCGAGGCGTTCGGGAGAGAGGCGAGCTGAAGGGGCTGGCTCGTCGGCAGATCCAATCGCGCAAGCCATTGTTGCGGCCTCATCGGGTGGGTTGGGGATGAGTCTATCTGCCGGTCATATCACTCCCTTCGTGCTCAGAACCCCGGGCGATCCCGGCTCCACAGCGTTGCGGATCGCGAGCCCCAGCGCCTTGAAGATGCTCTCAGCGATGTGGTGGTCGTTCTCCCCGTCGAACCTGACGTGCAGTGTCAGCCTTCCGAGGTCGGTGATCCCCTTCAGCACCGACTTTATCTCAAAGGTGTTCAGGTCCCCGATTGTATCCCTGTGAAACGACCCCCTCATCACAAGGTACGCCCTCCCGCCCAGATCCAGGGCCACCTCGGCAAGCGCATCATCCATCGGGATGGCCGCGAACCCGTATCTTCTTATTCCGCTCCTGTCGCCCAGCGCCTGATCGAGCGAGGCTCCGATCGCTGATCCCAGGAGCGAATACCTGTAAAGAGAATTTCCGCCCGCTGACGCGCTGATATCGACCGATCCCAGCTTCGCCATTGAGTTGAGCATGTGATCCATGAACCCCGAGCCTGTGGAGACAGTCGCAGCTCCGCTGCCATCGATGCACAGCTCAGCGGCCGCAAACGCCCCCATCTCTCTGAGCTCAGATCTGCCTGTGCGCATGATATCTGTCCCTGACCCGGATGTTAAGCCCCCTTAAAGGATACTGGTCTCGCTGGTGGTCTCGTATCCCCCTCAGAGCCAGCCCTTGCTCTTCCAGTGCTCGTACTCGTGCGTCCATACGTCCCTGTTCATGCTCACGAGAGCCTTAAACCTGGATCTCATCTCCTCGTGGACCCTATCCTGCTCAGGGTAGCGTCTCCCCTCTGAGATCGCGCGCACCAGGTCCACTCCGAGCTCGCGAGCCCTCCTCTCAGCCTCATCCATCGATCCCGGGATGGCCGGCGCCCCTCCTGCGCCACCGACATAGGATGCGCCGAATCCCACTATTATCCTGTTCAGGTAATCCAGGACCTCGTCGTACGCCTGGCCGCCGGCAGTGGCGACAGCGCATCCGTACTTGCCCAGGAGAAGCTGGCAGTGGACCGCATCCGCCATTCTGTCTATGAGCGTCTTGAGCTGGGCTGTCACGCTCCTGAAGTAGTTCGGCGAGCCGATGACAAATCCATCGCACTCGAGGAGCTTTTTGTATACCTCCTGGAAATCATCCTTGTGCGTGCACTCGCCCTTCGCATAGCAGACTCCGCATGCGTTGCAGTACTCTATTCGCAACTTGCAGACATCCACAAGCTCGACCTCAGCTCCCTCTGATCTGGCGCCATCCAGCGCCGCCCTGACGAGCCTCAGGGTCTGGCTCCTCTCCCCTCTGGGGCTGGAGTTTATGCCGAGTATCTTCATTCTCACCACCTGAGATACAGGCAGCCGTATCGTGGACAAATGTAACCGACAGGCATATCAACTTTTGGCATGATCAGCAAGAGCTGGAGATCTGCGCTGGGCGACTCTGGCGCAGCTTCCTGCAGAAGGCGAAAACCGCCCCCTGAAGACACTTCGCATTCAATGTACGCCGCTCAAAATTGCCGCTGCGCTTTGCACGCGCCGGCTCTGAGGATGACATGTTCACGCTCCTGCTGCTCTGGATCGGGCTTGTGAGCTCATTCACGATCCTTGGATCTTGGTATGCCCGCAGGTCTGGGAGATCTGACCTGCTCATGGGCATCTACGTAGCATTCGGCATATTCTCAAACATAGCTGCAGCCAAGACGGCTGAATTTGATCTCGTTATAGGAACATTCTACGCCCCTGCAGTGGTGATAGTGTTCAGCGTGACGTTTCTTCTCACAGACGTTGTGAACGAGAGGTTCGGGCTCCAGGAGACCAGGAGGATGATCGGCATAGCGTTTCTCTCCCAGATAATGATCTCGCTCTTCTCCTGGCTCGTGGTGGAGCTTCCGCCAGCGCCGTTCTTTCTCCACCAGGATGCGATCGAGGTTCTTCTGGAACAGGTTCCGAGGATCGTCCTTGCATCATGGGTCGCCTTCCTTGTGAGCGAGAACCTCGATGCAGTGGTCTTTGCGTGGTTCAAGTCTAAGACGAAAGGGCGTCGTCTCTGGGCGAGGAATGCGTTGAGTTCGATACCGGCAATGCTTATCGACTCAACGCTCTTCATAACAATCGCGTTCTACGGGGTCATGCCAGTGGTTCCTCTCATCATAGGCATCACGATAACAAAATGGCTCGTGGCTCTGATCGATATACCTTTCATGTACCTGAACAGATGGATTCTTTACAGGAACCAGCCCACAGATGTGTTCTCAACATTCTCATAAAATAACAGCATAGATTTGCATGTCAGAGAAACCTGCTGTGTTGGATAAGTAGCTTTATATTCATATATTCTCTCTTATTCTTTCAAGAATCTTCGTCATAATGTTATACGCTTAAAATTATAGTATAAAATGTGAACATCCTGCGTACTTCGCGAATCATGCTTTCCTTCGAA
>JAKPCO010000075.1 GCA_029553285.1 Methanobacteriota archaeon | reverse complement strand
GACATCGTCCGCTGTGAACGGCTCGCCGTCATGCCATCTAACACTCGGATTCAGATTGAAGATATACGCGTTCTCGTCCTTCAGATACTCCCAGCTCTCCGCAAGCGCCGGAACAAAGCCGTTCTGGTCCTTCCAGACCAGGGTATCGAAGATGAAGCTCATCCGCACATATCCGGGACCCCTGGAGTAGTGGAGGTACGGCGACGGGTACCCCCAGTCACCAGTCGTGTCCGCTATCGTGTATACCGGTATCTCCTCTGCAACTGCCGGCAGAAGAAGCGATATCAGCATGGCAGTACAGAGGATCTTTATCATTCCGTTCATATTCTGTATCCCCTTTTTATCACAATTAGTATGAAAATTTCTCCAAATATATGAAATCTTTCTTTCATTCATGCATGCCCCATGCTTGGTGACCATGCTCTCAATCATCTGGCTCAGCCACTTGATTTAGCGCTGACAGTATTTCGGTTTTTATGTAATTCTGTACATACTGTCGTGTCATACTGTAATTTGATAGCAATTATATCGAAGTTAGCACATTAATTAGCATATAAAGCATGTGTTTCCATAAGTTACATGCATCAAAGTTGCTAAACAGATGGGAGAGGTGAGGTTTCATACCCTCACATCACTCCTGCGACCTTGAGCGGATGCATGCCAGCGTTCTGGAGCTGGGCCAGCTTGCTCTGATCAACCTGGAATCTCTTTATAACGCTCACAGCAACCTCCGGCTCATCCCAGTAGTCCATCATGCGAACATCCATCACGAGCTTCGGCGCCCAGGAGGGGCCCTTCCAGTCCTTCGTCTCTGTGAGCTCGTACATTCTGGTCCAGTTGAAGCTCAGAACCAGCGCATCCCCCTGCTTCGCGGTATCGTTCCATCTAACGAATATCCCTGCGACGTCGCTCTGGTTGTACTTCGCCCTGAGCGCGTTCTTCTCCGTATCTGTCAGAGCCATGACGAAGATGCCACTCTTGCCGACCGTTGCATCCCAGAGCAGCTGGAGCGCATCATCCTTGCACCACGGCGGAACTGCTATCACCTTGTAGCTCTCAGCGCTGCTGTTTATCGGCAGCTCCTTCTCCACATACTTCGCGATCATGTACCCGCTGGTGACTCCAGGGCAGAGATGGTCGTGGAATGAGGCTGCCTGAATGAAGTCGAAGCTGGCGTTCCTCGCCCACACGTTTGATATGCCCACAAGCGAGAACTCGTTCCCGTCGAAGATCTTCTCGTTGAAAGTTCTGTTACCCTCATCGCTGTTGTTCAGCATGTGATCGAGATCCACGTTTGCCTTTGAGATCCTGGAGAAGACAGCATCATCGGGTGCAGCTTTAAGCTCCTCCGGGCTCATCGAGAGCGACTCCGGCTTCACCTGCAGGTACAGCGCCTCTCCATTCTCCCTGTTGAAGAAGTAGAACCAGAGCGGCTTCCAGTGCGGCCTTAAAACCTGAAAGAGGTTTCCATTGCCGCGAGAGCAGCCTGCTGTCTCTGAGAGGCCCTTCAGTGCCTTCTGAGTGGTCATTCCAGACACAATCGCATAACCAGCATTCGTCAGAACAAGTATATTCTCATCGCCTTTCTGGAAAGAGAGCTCGCTCATCGCCTTCTCCGCAGCTCTTACACCAACCCCCTGAATCGCGGCATCGTCTGCAAGCGCACACGATATCAGGACGAGGGTGATGCAAATACTGCTTAAAACAAATTTCATCATGTTATCACCGATTTAGGCATAATATCATACTATTATTTAAGAATATCTTTAACAATTGTAACAACAGATAATCGTTAAATCTTATTTTCGTGCAAACAAATCCCATCGATATCCATCTGGCGCATATCTGCTGTATCATCGTATAACCGAGACCAGCATCATGCAACCGCATGAGGTGCTGTGCAGCCGAATGGCATCCCAGAATCTCATTCATTTGAGGCCAGAGATCCGGAGAAAATGTTTGTCGAAGGCAGCTCTTAGAGCAGCGTCGATCGCCAAAGCTTTTTATGTTCCCGGACCAGACTCGCTCTCATGGAGATACTCGCAGATGTTGGCGGCAGGCCCGGCATCGATTGCGGTGGATTTTGCACTTACTGCTACTTCAGGGGCGTGAAGCCGGTTCCCCCCTTCGGCTGCAAGCACTGTCTTCCGTTCAGGAAGGGCTGCGATTATTGCACCAGGGCCATAATCGAGGGATACCCGGGCTTCAAGCCGCTTGACGCAGTGGTGTTCGATGTCGCCCAGGCATCTTATGGTGCCACGCCGGACAAGGTGACCATAAGCGGTGGTGGAGACCTGAGCTGCTACCCGGATCTCTTGAAGCTTGTGAAAATTCTCGGCCAGAAGAGCGTCTCGATACATCTGGGCTACACCAGCGGCAAGGGCTTCAAGCGGGGCGATGAGGCATACGAGCTTGTGGACGCGGGCGTCAGAGAGGTATCATTTACAGTCTTCGCAACAGATCCTGAGCTGAGACGAAAATACATGCATGACAAGCATCCAGAGGCAGCGCTCTCAAACCTCAGGATTTTCTGCGAGAGATGTGATGTATATGCTGCAGCGGTCCTGCTGAAGGGCGTGAACGACGGGGAGGTCCTCGAGAGGACATGCCAGGATCTCGAGGATATGGGAGCAAAGGGCCTGATACTGATGAGGTTTGCAAACCATCCTGAGCAGGGATTGATACTGGGAAACGCACCAATAATCCCGGGGCAGGATGTTCACACCGTCGAGGAGTTCAGGGACACTGTCACCGAGATGAATCAGAGGTACAGGATCAGGATAACCGGAACTCCACTCTGGGACCCGGAGACGAAGGCGCCATTTGCTCTGGCCCACAACACCGAGAGGCTCAGATCCCTCCCGGAGCTGAGGAGATCTGCGACGATCATCACGGGATCGATAGCCGCTCCGCTGCTGGAGAGGATATTCTCCGCACTGGGAGGAGACGTGAATGTTGTCTCCACGAAGAAGGACGTAGCATGCCTCATGACGATCGACGATCTCAGGGACATAGATCTCTCCAGGGTCAGAAGGACCGTCGTCATTCCGGGGAGGATGCTTGCGCATGAGAGGGAGGTGAAAAAGGAACTCTCGAAGGATGGGATAGACAGGCTGATAGTGAGAGGCCCGGACAGGCTCACGGTCGATGGCGAGATGAGCATCTCGATGACAGCGGAGGAGGTCATAGAGCTCGAGATCGAGGCCTTCGCTGAGCTGATCGACGAGATCAACGCCCTCGGCGTGTAAGAACGCGAATGCGGAGATCTGGATGCGAGGCATCTACACCCTGATACTGGGACTGGAGCATGAGATCAGGATAAAGGTGGGCTCCCTCGGCGAGATTCTGTTTCCCCAGGGCTGCTACGCGTACACCGGCTCTGCCCGCGGCCCGGGCGGCTTCAGGCGGATAAACCGCCATATTGCGGTGATGAATGGCGAGAACGCCACACGCCGCTGGCATATCGATTATCTCCTCCCACATGTCATTTTGAGGGATGTCATCACCACGGCAACTGATATGGACCTAGAATGCGAGGCCGCCAGGAGGATCGGCGTGAATTGCATCCCTGTCCCCCGTTTCGGATGCAGCGATTGCAGATGCACGAGCCACCTGCATTACAGCCCGAGTTACAGAGAGATGCTGTTCGCGTGCAGGAAAGCTCACAGAGACCTGCTGGATCTCTGAACCCTCCTGCGCTGGAGGACCATCTGCATTCACCTTGGCCCAGCTACATCGACTGTGGTATGGTGGCGTTTGCCACACAAGGAGACGCTGGCTCATCAGCAGCTGTACTTCATGGGGGCGCTGAAACAAAAGCTTGCGCCCTCATCGGGAGAGCCTCCTCAGCTCCTCCAGCAGCAGCGCCTCCTCATCACTGAGCGGCGGCTCATCATCGTCCTGGACCGTATCGACGACCTGACGTATGGCTATTCCCACCAGGAGCCCTTTGAGGAATGACAATCTCTCCTCATCAACTATGGATGATACGACTCTGTGGATGTATCTCTCCAGAGTTGTGCCGGGTATCGTTCTGTACGAGTTCAGCTCGTACACAACGCCGAAGATCTCGTCCTCCAGGAATCCGAGACTTCTGAGGAAATCGGCGATATCCACCTCTTCAGAGCCCTGCGTGGCCACATAGCCCGTGTAGCCATAGTTCATGCTTAATCATTAAGTTTTTAATGTATATAACCTTAGCTGAGGCCTGCGGAAACCTGTCCGAATAAGAGTTCTTATCCAGGTATTCGAGGTTTAAGGATTCTGATTATTATGAGGGACCTGTCCGAATAAGAGTTCCGGAGCCAGATATTCGAGGCTTGAGGATGCTGATTGTTATGAGCACTTCTTCCTTATTCGGACACCTTCGCCTGCGGACTCGAGAGCTTCATCCGGAGCGTGCACATATGAGAGTTCGCTCTTATCCATATACTTGCCCATAGAAGCGCTGGTCACGCCATGCATTCTTGGTGAATGAATAAGTGCGTTCAGCAGCCGCATTGGACGACCCGCAAGTTGCCAAACACATAAGAGCGGAGAGTTTTGCCCTCTGAGTCTGACAGTTTTGGGGGCGTCTCGCAGTACATCCGTTTGTCGCTGCATTTGAGGGCTGACTGCTTACCGAATCTCATCGATCAACAGCATCCATCCCGGCGAAGGCTATCGACTCCGCTGGCTCCTGTTCGAGCCAAGGAGATGTTCGCGATATTTTTTCAGATCCGGAGCATCTCTTCTGCGCGCTGCCAGTTGTTCGATGCATTCTCATCCGGAAGGTTTAAGTAAGTAAAATTGTCCATACTCAAGATATCTGGATGAACTCCAGATGCCATATAGCACCCGGTGAGAGGGTCTCCTCCCTGGATCTGCGTCCAACCTCTCACCCGCTTCCTTTGCATATTGCTCCCGGGGTTCTGTCGAGAGCCTTTGCGGCTGCTGCAACTATTGATTGCAGAGCACAGCACGTGCTTTTTGCTTGTTGCAGACATCATGCGCAACATCCAGCACTTGCCTGAGAGCGCAGCAAGAAGGGCGTATGCTCTTGCCAGCAGAGAGATGTGCCTGGAAGCTTGCTCTCCGAGCGCGCCCGGTTCTTGCAGTCTCAACACCTATTTTAATATAGATGTTTTACCGGAATACTATGGAAGTCTCTATAGAGGTAACAAGGAGCCCTGCATTCCGGCAGGTCTATGCGATAGGAGCCATTGGCGGTCACAGCCCGTACGATTTCAGGATATCATTCTACAACGACTCGCCGAGAGCTTTCATAGAGGGAGGCAAGCAGCTGAGCGCGGTCGAGAGGAGCATGGAGGTTGAGGTCATACTCTCGCCGCTGGCGGCAAAGGAGCTCGCTGAGTGGCTGATGAACCACATAAAGGAGTACGAGAAGCTCTTCGGTGAGATCAAGCGCCCTGGGAAGCCGAAGGAGCCTGAGAGATCATCGCAGCTCCAGGGTTACATGTAGGGGGAGCGGGATGCATACCAAGGAGAAGGTCCTCATACACAAGGGCATAGACATGGTGAAGCGGGGAATGCATGAAAAGGCCCTGGAGTACTATGACAGAGCGCTGGAGATCAACCCGAATAGCTCGGATGCCTGGAACAACAAGGGGGTTGCGCTCTACCGCTTGAACAGGATTGACGAGGCGCTCCAGTGCTACCACAGGGCACTTGAGATCGATCCAGATAACCTGGATGCCATGAGGAACATCGCGTTCGTCCACCGCGCCCGGGGTGAGTTTGAGAAGGCGATGGAACTCTACGAGACAGTTATGGAGAGGGGCGGAGATGCCTACGACCTGGAGGCAAAGGCGACCATACTCGTGGCTCTGGGCAGGTTCCAGGAGGCGATCGAATGCATCGGCAGGGCTTATGAGATGACCCCTGACCCCAGGTTCGAGGTCGAGATGGCTGCCATAATCGGAAAGATCCAGGCGATGGAGGATCTCGCCCGGGAGAGCAGCGGCACCGAGCAGAGCGGAGGGTGAGGATCTGGTCCATCGGCAGGTGCATGGAGGGCGCGCATGAAAGGATTCATAATGATAAATGTCGAGCCGGGCTCCGAGAAGCAGGTCTTCGACTCCCTTCAGAGGATCAGAGACATAAAGGAGGTCGTGCCGGTTTACGGTGAGTACGACTTCATAGCGATAGCAGATGTCGAGGCGATATCTGATCTCAACAGAATAGTTCTCTCGGTTCGCGAGATACCCAGCGTGACGAACACGAGAACAATACTCGGCATGGAGCTAAAGTTCTAGATGACAGATCTTCCAAAGAGCATAATTCCCCTGTACCTGTCGGTCTTCGTCTCAGTTCTGGGTTTCTCACTGGTGGCGCCGGTGTTCCCCCTGTACGTCCTCAATCTGGGGGCCACGCACCTCATGCTGGGGATAATAATCTCCGTTTACGGCGCGGTTCAGCTGCTGACGCAGGTGCCCGCCGGCAGGCTCTCAGATCTCAGGGGGAGAAAGCCGGTTCTTCTCATAGGTCTCCTGACATTTGTGATAATGCCGCTCTTCTACATTTATGCGTCAAACGCGTATCAGCTCATACTGATAAGAATCTTCGGCGGCATAGGGGCTTCGATGGTCTGGCCGGTCGCCATGGCCCTGATAGTGGACTGCGTGGATCCATCTCACAGAGGTCTTGCGATGGGTTGGTACAATGCATCATTCTACTCCGCCGTGGCTGTGGGGCCGGTCATCGGAAGCCTCCTCTATGGAGGCTTTGGGATAAAAGCGCCGTTCGTCTTCTGGAGCATTTTTGCCACGGCAGCTCTTGTCATAGTGATCTTCGTCGTCAGAGAGCCCCCGATCAGGAGCGGGGTGCTGTCCTCAAACACACACAGATCCAAGCTGATCATAGATGGATCCCTGATAACGTTCATCATATGCTGCAGCGTGGTGATGCTTCCCGGCCTGATCGGAGGGTTCAACATGACGCTGCTGCCGGAGCTGGCGCTGAGCGTCGGTGTGGGCGTATCTCAGCTGGGCATTCTGTACCTGGCGTACGCAGGCACCAATGCTCTTTCCAATATATACTTCGGGAGAATAGCGGATCTCGGCCACCGCAGGCTTCTCATAAGCGGAGGGAGTCTCGGCTGCGCTCTTGGATTTGCGGCGCTCGGCCACGGTCCGGGGCTTCTCACGCAGCTTCTGGCCCTCTCACTTCTCGGCCTGAGCTCTGGAATATGCACACCCGCAGCTGCTGTGGTGGTCTCGGATGTCACAAGCCCTGAGAGGAGGGGAGAGATCTTCGGGATCTTCAACACCTCCAGAATGCTCGGGGTCGTCATAGGCCCGATAATAGCTGGCCTCACAGCGGATCTCAGCGGTTTGGGAGGAGCGCTGACAGCATTCCTGGCCGTGACCCTGATGATCTCAGCCATGACCCTGAGCCTGCGAGAGGCGTGAATCTCCATGGAGGCTGCATTTTGCCAGTCTGCAGAGATCGACAGAGATAAATTGTGTGAAGATTCACAGCACTTTCGGTCGTGCATTTGGATCACCAGAACTTCCAGGGATCGCCACTGGATGATGGATCATGCAATGCAGAACGCTCCAAGGGTGCGCGCACAGGATGAATGGCTGGCAGGAAACAGATGAGCCCCAATGAATCCAGGCAGGGCATGAAAGTAACTGGGGGCTTTGAAGCATCTGATAAAATGGGGTGGATATCGTGGAGATCGTTCTTGGAATAAGCGGCGCATCTGGTGTTGTGTATGGGACAAGGCTGCTAGAGGTCCTTCGTGAGCGCTGCTTTGTCAACCTCATAATCACCGAGGCTGCGAGGAAGATACTGGAGATAGAGTGCGATAGATCCCACAGGGAGATGATCTCTCTGGCGGATCGCGTATTCGAGCCGGACGATCTCACATCGCCCATAGCAAGTGGCTCCTATCTGTTCGATGCCATGGTTGTGGCCCCATGCAGCATGAGAACGATGGCCGCGATAGCCTGTGGCATATCTGACACGCTCATAGCCAGGGTGGCTGACGTCTGTCTCAAGCAGAGGAGACCGCTCGTTCTGGTGCCGAGGGAGTCTCCGCTGAGCCTCATACATCTCAGAAACATGGTCGCAGTCTCAGAGGCAGGGGGCATAATACTTCCAGCATCGCCATCATTCTACTCCAGGCCCCGAAGCGTCGGGGAGCTGGTGGATACGGTGGTGTGCAGGATTCTGGACATTCTGGGGATTGATAACAGCATATCACCCAGATGGCGTGGTTTCGGTGGAAATGCTTATAATGATACGGGTGAAGAGCGGTAGTAGGTGAAATGAATGAAGTGTCAACTCTGTGGGGTGGAGAAGGAGACATTTCCCGTAAAGGCGAAGCAGGTGACGATATTTGGTCCCAAGGATACCACGTTTTACATCTGCCAGGAGTGCCTGGAGCTGAGCCATCAGGCATACCTCGACAAGGAGTTCCTCCTGGTTAAGGGAGGAACGGGCGGAAAGGGACACTGATGCATCTCCAGCCCAGCGCCCGCCTCTGGAATCGTGCCATGGAGAATGCAATTGTTAACAATAAACTTAAGTATGATTCAGTCCTGGAGACCGAATGCAATCTTATAAATCACCATGGGGATTGATACTTTGGCACCTTTTATAGAGATCAAGGATCTGACAGTTCGGTTCGGTGATCTTGAGGTCCTGAGCAATGTGAATCTCGAGATCGAGGAGGGTGAGTCTGTAGGGATCCTGGGCAGGAGCGGCGCGGGCAAGAGCGTTCTGATGCACGTCCTGAGAGGGGTTGAGGTATTTCCAGACATAAGTGGAAGTGTTGTTTATCACATCGCAATCTGCGATAGATGTGGATACGTCGAGCCGCCGAGCAGGGTGGGCGGTCAGTGCAGATGCGGTGGCACTTTTAAAGCTGCTGAGGCAGATTTCGCAAAGCTGGGGATAAACGATCCTCTCAGGAGAGCCGTTGCCAGGCGGATCGCCATAATGCTCCAGAGGACGTTCGCCCTTTACGGCGATGAGAGGGTGATCGTGAACGTCATGAGGGCTGTGGAGGACACTGGAGAGACGATAAGCGTTCACAGGGCAGCTGATCTCCTTGATGAGGTCAACCTCTCGCACAGGATGATGCATGTGGCAAGGGAGCTCAGCGGCGGCGAGAAGCAGAGAGTTGTGCTGGCAAGACAGCTCGCAAAATCGCCGATGCTCCTCCTCGCGGATGAGCCGACAGGAACCCTGGATCCGGCGACCGCAGCTCTTGTCCACGACTCCATAAAAAGAGCTGTCAGGGACTTCAAGATGACCATGGTCATCACCAGCCACTGGCAGGATGTCATGGTGGATCTGGCTGACAGGGCAATACTTCTCGATCACGGGAAGATTCAGGCAATAGGCGATCCCAGGAAGATAGCGGACCAGTTCATCGCCATGGCAGGAGAGGTCGGGAAGAGGGAGCCGGTCGCTGTTGGCGAGCCCATAATCAGAGCCGTAAACCTCTCCAAGAGATACATCAGCATAGATCGTGGTGTTGTCAAGGCAGTGGATAACGTATCCTTCGAGGTCTATGAGAGGGAGATATTCGGCATAGTGGGCGTCAGCGGCGGCGGAAAGACCACGCTCTCGAAGATAATCAGCGGGCTCATAACCCCGACGAGCGGGTTCGCGTTTGTCAGGGTCGGAGATGAATGGGTGGATATGACGCTGCTCGGAGCAGATGGCCGCGGCAGGGCCACGAAGTATATCGGTGTCCTGCACCAGGAGTATACGCTCTACCCGTACAGAACTGTCATAGAGAACCTGACAGAGGCTATAGGGCTCTCGCTTCCGTATGAGCTGGGCGAGAGGAAGGCGATTCACACGCTAACGACCGTCGGATTCACAGAGGATGAGGCCGAGATGATTCTGAACAAATATCCTGATGAGCTGAGCGAGGGCGAGCGGCACAGGGTCGCCATGGCTCAGGTCCTCATAAAAGAGCCCAGGATAGTTGTTCTTGATGAGCCCACAGGCACGATGGATCCGATAACGAAGATAGAGGTGAGCAAGTCGATCCTCAGCGCGAGGGAGGAGCTGGAGGAGACGTTCGTCATAGTGAGCCATGACATGGACTTCGTCAGCAATGTCTGCGATCGCGCTATGCTTATGAGGAATGGGAGAGTAGTAACCATCGGCGCTCCGGCAGATGTCCTGAAGCTGCTCACAGAAGAGGAGGAGCGCGAGATGCTGGGGAGCTGATCTATTGCCGGGCTTCCCGGCGGCAAGGAGGCGTATGAGGGTTAGAGTAGATGGTTCGGAGATATCTCTGAGAGATGGGGCCACCCTGGGCGATGCGCTGGAGGCCGCGAACTCCACTCTATCGCCAGGGGCTGTGATCGGCATAATAAAAGGGCGCGGAGAGAAGGCGAGGGCCACAGACTCCTACTGGCTTGTCACGACGAAGGGGAGAGTGAGGATCGATCTCCTGGATACGGGCCTGAAGGATGCGTGGCATGAGGCGGTCGAGAGTATAGAGGGCCTGGAGGGGAGATGGTCTGATTCAGGCGCTGTTGCGTTTGGAAACTTCCCATCATCGATATCTCCTGGGAGGGGCGCATACGAGTACAGCAGGTTCGATGTGCTCCTCGGCGCCAGCGGCTTCGAAAGCGAGAAATCCCAGCTGATCTTCATCAAGCGCAGGCATTCCGCGGTCTACGGTGTGCCGTCTGAGAGCAGGGGAATCCTCGCGAGGGTTGTCGGCGGGAAGAACATACTCGACAGGCTGGATAAGAACGACCGCATACTCAAAGTGGAGCCGATCGTCGAGTGGGAGGATCTGACCGAGAAGCTTGTCACATCCGACATGTCGTTTCCTCTCGCTGAGGGTATGGAGATCTACTCCAGGTTCGAGGTCGATCTCATCCAGGACGCTCCCAGGGGGGCGGAGTTCTTCCTTGCAGCGACGAAGGATGGAGCTCTGAAGGTGGATGCGGTATCGAGCTCATACATCTCCTCGCATGTCCTCAAGGGCGAGCCGATAGAGTTCGAGCACAGGGAGCCACGGCTTGAGGGCGCGGTTACGGTGAGGACTTCCGGGAGAGGGCTGGGCCACATATTCATCTACAAGGCCGACAGAACATCCAATCCGAGTCACTCTGTCGTTGGAAGGGTAACTGCAGGTCTGGACCTCCTCAAGCTTGCATCCCCCGGCCAGCGGCTCACAGCAAAGGTCAGACCTGAGAGGTTCATGGTGCTGGGCATGCCGCTCAGAGAGGCGGTGGAGCTTGCCAGGACCAGGGGTATAGAGCCATCAGTTGATGGATACTCCGGAGATGACGCGGTCGTCATCGAGCAGAACCCGCCCACAACCATGGAGGTTCTGAAGGCCGGTAAGGTCTCCCTGAAGGCGATACAGTCATCCAGGCTGGTGAGGATAGAGCTCTACGACGATCTGGCCCCGAAGACCCTTGACTATTTCAGGCATGTTGTCGGGCTCAAGGAGCGGCCGGTGGGACCTCTTCCGGTATTTTTTGTTTATGAGAACACGGTTCTCTTCAAGCCGGTGATCGACGCGCTCAGATACAAGGAGCTGCTGCCTGAGAACAAGCCCACAGGTCTTGTGCCTGCGGGATCGATAGGCGTCACGAACCAGGTGGCGAAGAGGACTGGATTGATTGGCGTGAAGTTCGTCGAGGACAGGAGGTACGGCCCCTCCGGAGAGAAGTTCGAGGGCACGAACATCATCGGCAGGGTTATAGATCTTGACAAGCTCAGGGATGTGAAGGAGGGGGAGATCGTGTATGTAATGGAGGAGAAGAGATGAGAGTTACGAAGTACGTGATAACATCTCCGGAGTCTGAGATCCTCCCCTCTGACATCGCCATGCACATCTACGGATCCAAGCGCGACGTCCATGTGAAGGAGACCTGCTTCGGAGTGATCATAAACGGCGAAAAGGACGAGATCGACGATCTCGTCAGGGAGATAAGAGCCATGGATCCGAACGGGATATTCATCAAGGACCGTGGGTTCCCACCGGGAGATCCGAGAAGATGCCGCGGGCACCGTGGCGGAGGGCCGAGGCCTGGCTTCTTCATGCTGGAATGCGAGTCGAAGATGCTTCCAATGATATCTAGGGCTCTCGAGGCGGAGAGCAGGAACGAGCCCCTGCCAGAGGCTGCCCCTGAGAGGGTGCCGGTGAGCATGGAAAGACTTGTAGAGATTATTAAGGATGAGTTTGCCTGAGGTATCCTGATGGTCAAAGTCATTGTCTACCCCCCCACAAGCACGATACTCGCGGATCTCGTCGACAGAATGGGGCACACTCCCCTGGTCATGGCGAACGAGATCAGAAAGAAGATAGACACGCCGAGCCTCGAATCCCCTCCGCTAAACATCACACCAGAGGACCCGAAGAAGGGGCTGAAATATGCAGCGGTCGATGTGCCCTCAGGTGTTCGCGGGCGGATGTCGCTGATAGGTCCGATGATAGAGGAGGCAGAGGCCGCGATAATAGTTGAGGATAACAACTGTCTCGTGGGGTGCAGCGGATGCGCCAGGACGAATGAGCTCACCAGGCTGCTGATAAAGATCAAGGGCATACCTTTCATAGAGCTGAAGTACCCGAGGGACGATGGAGAGGCCAGGCGCTTCGTTCATGAGATCAGGATGTTCCTGGAGGGGCTGAAATGATCAGAATAGCCCAGCTTTCATGCGGCGCTGAGTACAGCGGAATCCAGAGGGAGCTTGAGAGGGCGGCTGAGATCGTTGGCGCGAAGATGATCTCGCCCGAGGTCTCACTCGAGGATGTGATGGATGTTGAGAAGCGTTTCGGCGTATCGGTTCCGAGCGGAGACCTCAACCTGATCATGGCGAGGGCGACCAGGCTGGTGGAGAATCCAGATCTGGCTGACGCCGTGTTCGTGGCAACCTGTTTCAGATGCGCTGAGGGCGCCATCATCCGGGGCGAGGTGAGGCGCTACATCCATGAGCATTCGAGACTCCCGGTATTGAGCTACTCGTTCACAGAGAGGACAACAGCAGAGACACTGCTGACGAGAATGGAGGCTCTGGTGACGACGGCCAGAATGAGAGGATTGCTCGCCAGGGAGCGGCAGACAGGGCTCACAGCCGGGATAGACTCCGGCTCGACCACCACAAAGGCAGTGATAATGCGCGACAATCAGATCATCGGCAGAGGCTGGGTTCCAACGACAGAGGTCATAAAGAGCGCGGAGGAGGCATTCCAGCAGGCTCTCCAGGAGTCTGGGGTGAAGCGCGAGGAGATCCAGGGCATAGGCGTCACCGGCTACGGCAGATTCCTCGTCGGCAAGCACTTCGATGCAAAGCTGATCCAGGAGGAGATCACCGTGAACTCCAAGGGTGCTGTCTTCCTGGCGAATGCCCAGAAGGGGCCTGCCACTGTGATAGACATAGGCGGGATGGATAACAAGGCGATATCCGTGCAGGACGGCGTGCCCGGGAGCTTCACGATGGGCGGAATATGCGCCGGCGCATCCGGCAGGTTCCTGGAGCTCACCGCTAGGAGGCTGGGCGTGAACATAACAGATCTGGGCAAGCTCGCGCTCAGGGGATCGTACAAGAGCGTACCGATGAACAGCTACTGCATAGTCTTCGGCACACAGAGCCTCGTAAACAGCCTCTCGAAGGGCGCTCGGCCGGAGGATGTCGCGATGGCTGCCTGCCACAGCGTCGCAGAGCAGGTCTTTGAGCAGCAGCTCCAGGAGGTGGAGGTGAAGCAGCCAGTGATCATGGTCGGCGGCACATCCCTCATTGAGGGCCTCCCAAAAGCGATGGAGGATCTTCTGGGAATAGAGATCATCGTTCCGAACCATGCCCAGTACATCGGCGCTGTCGGCGCTGCGCTGCTCGTCTCCGGCATGCTGGAGGTCTGATATGGATCCTCTCGAGGTCTACAAGGTGGAGGCTCCGGGAGAGGAGTTCGGCGCTGCGAAGTACCGCGAGATCATACTCGACATACTCCAGGACCTCGGCCTGGTCAGATCCATAGGCAGGCTTTACGTTTACATAGATATGGAAAGACCCTATTTCGCCGTCCATGGCCTGCTGCGCGGCTCGCTTCCACCACTGCGTGTTGGCGATGTTGCAGATGTCGTCAGGACCCAGGAGGGATATCAGGTAAAGGTGAACGAGGAGGAGCATCTCGCCGATATGCTCAGGGTCCTCTGGGAGAAGTACGGGCGCGACAAGGTGGAGCAGCCGGACAGGGACCTCCTCACGGTATCTTCAGATGTGAGCCCGGCTGATCTGATTGTGACAGATGTGGACGCGGAGTTCAGAAGGGACCTCACCGATGCTCTGATAAGAATAGCGCCTGAAGGCTTCAGAAACAGAAGGAACGAGATGACCGAGGACTCCTTCCTCTTTATCGCCTCTGAGGAGACGATAACACCGGAGCTGATCGAGGAGGTCAGGGAGAAACTGAGGGGTATGGAGAATGCTTGAGCCTGTGATGTTTACCGGCGGCGTCTACAAGCACGACCTGGTCATAGAGCTTGTCGAGGACCTGGGCGGCTACCTTCTGCAGAAGAACGTCACTCAGAGCGAGGTGATACTGCTACTGCTAGTACCTGCTGAGGATCTCAGGATCCTGGAGGATCTCACAAAGGAGCTTCGCGGAGAGCTCACCCGGGCGCCGCTTGCCGGAACAGAGGTTGCCGTGGTGACCCCGACCCTCGCGATACACCACCTGCCGCACACAGCATGTGATATCGCTGAATACCTGAGGCGGAATGGAGCGAAGAGCAACATGATCGGCCTGGCACGGGGGGTCGGGCGCGAGATAGCCCAGATAAACGAGTACGAGACAGCTCTGATAAACGAGCATGATGCTGCAGTCTTCATCTTCGGTAACTTCGCAAAGTGCATAATCAAGAAGGAGGAGCTGTACAAGGGCATAAACATCCCCGTGGTGGTCACAGGCGGGCCTGAGATCCCGAAGGGGGAGATGCCATACGCCTTCGAGTACGTCTCATCTGTGGGAAGGATTGCTCACCGGTCGAAGAAGGCAACAGAGATAGGAAACCTTGACAGGATCGTCGCTGCGGTGGGCAGAGCTCTTGACAAGATGCGTGCAGATATAGAGAAGGATCCGCTGACGACGTCTCCTCCGAGAGTCATGGACGCGGTTCGCGAGCAGGTTCCTGATATCGAGAGGTCTTACTCACCGCTCCCGATCGCCTTGAACCTCAATGGATGCAGAATAAAGCTTCCATATGAGGATTATCACGAGGCCATAGGGGCTGTGCGGTTTGATGAGGGCGTCACGCTCAAAGAGATCGCGAAAATAGTGCCATCGAAGATGAAAAACTACACGCTTGTCAGGATTCTTCCGGAGTCCGAGACGGGGATGGTGTTTTAGGGATATGCTTGAGGACGAGCTGAAGGAAATACTCGAGAAGGGTGTTCAGAGATCTGCTGAGGATATGATAAAGACGATCGAGAAGCTCTACGGAGAGGTGCCCTACATATTTCACTTCATGAAGGACAGCCCGGAGCTTCTCGTGACAAAGGTCCTTCACAACAACGCGATCGTGCGCAGCTCAAAGCTCGACATGAAGACGATCGAGCTGATATCCATCGCTGTCAGCGCTGCCATAAGATGCAGCCACTGCCTGGAGATGCACATTCGCGTCGCATCGCGGATGGGGATAAGCGATGAGGAGATCGCTGCTGCGATGTTCCTCGCGGCGAATCTCGTGAACGCGAGCGTCCTCGCAACCGCCACCAGGGAGCTCGATGAGAAGAGGGAGGTATGCAGGGCATGCCAGATCGGGACGTGCGAGGTGCATGAGAAGAAGTAGAGGCACCAGTGCTCAGTAATTTTGTCCTGGCGTTATCTTTGCTGAACTTTTTACGTCTCTTTTAAAATTCGAACGCCGATCGTGGTCTCCGGCACAATCTTACCAGACCTCCAAAGGCATAAATGCTGATCGAGCGACTCAGTATCGATGAAGTGCATTGCATAAGCGATCGAGATGACAAAAGGCATTGCAATAGGTGATGCGCTGGGATCGACAAGCGAGTTCATGGACATGCGCGGGGTCATAGAGGTTTACAGCGAGGCTGGAGCGAGGGGTGTTAACTGGCCGTTCGCAGAGTGCGGTTCGAAGGTACACCAGTGGGAGCAACGAGGCGACCGCTGAGCTGCGCTGGCGAGCCCGCAAATACTGATACCAGGCGTGTTGGATCTTCATTAATATCGCCATCTACTGCTCTCGTCTCGGCAATCCTCTTACTGAGAAGCGCAACATCTCTGCTGCGTCAAATTAAAAAGGAAAAGCCCCTGGGCTCATCTCGTCCATACAGACCCACCGAAACCCCCTGTCTTCGAGCTGGCCGTGATCCTGTTGCTCGAATCGATATGAAGTGTCAGTATGCCATACCCCATCACACGCCCCTTCGGCACGTCGGCCCATTCTGCATCTATCGTGTCGCCGTTGATAGTTCCATGCATGACATTGGACCAGATTGGCGACCCAGGATCGCTTTCGCCATACCACCAGATGGTCGACCCAATCTGGCGGATATAGTATTTTCCGCCATCTTCACTGGTCCAGACGCCGGTCAAATCCCAACCTTCAGGGGATGAAGGCCTCTCTTCGGTTGGTGAGTATTCTTTCCAGCTTTCATTTTCAGACTCGATATCAAACGGCTGTGGTTCTGAAAGCCCCTCAGTCGTGGCGATCATCATCTCCCCTGCATCGACCAATCGTTCTTCTCCGGTGGACCTCGATCTGAAGCTGGCCTGTCCTTCCAGAACCTTCAGTACAGAAGAGGATCCGGTCTCCTCACAGACGATTGTCGTGCCTTTTATCCCGGCCACAGCCTGGCTCATCTGCACTTCCATAGTGCCGTCTTTCCACATCTTCTTGAGATTCATCCAGATCTTGCCCGTAACAAGAGACAACTTGCTCTGTCTTTCTTGTGGAGGATCAACAATTATCTCGGTTTCGGGTTTCATCGTAAACGTAGTCATATCATTGAATGATATTATAGCACTGCTCTCTTCACCAGTCCGGATATGATCGCACCAGTTAATTATCGATTTAAGACCGGCGCCTCTCCATGCGCGTTCGTTGTTGTGAGGCCGAATAGAAACTTCACCACTCAATCCCGAGAATCTGGCTCCAGAATCCTCACCTACATGTTCACAACCTTCACAGCATGTATCAATTTCAGCAGGTGGTTTTGGCTTTTGCTCTTCTCCGACAGGTTCGGATGGCCCGGTGCCTGCGGGTAGACCCAGATTGCCTTCCACCACAACACCTCTGGACCCTGCGTTGTAGCTTCCCTCGAGCGATATCCTGAAGCTTGCGGACTTAGCGTCTGGTGGAACTGGAACTGTCACTGAGAAGGGCTGGCGCATGGGATCCTCTGCCAAACCGTTCTTCGGAAACTTCTCCTGGTGAAATCTTCCTGGTTCCTGTCCTTCGACGTTGACCTCCACATCGATGGTCGCACCCCAGCCACCATCTGCTGTGGCAACGCCCGAGACAGTCAGCGTATCTCCAGTCAGGGTACCCTCAATACTCCTGTAGAACGTGAACCCGGGTTCGTCCCTCGGGGATCCGAGTGACGCTCCAGAGACAGAGTATTCCAACTGGAGACCATTGAAGGGCTCGGCTGGAAAGGTATCAGCCATTGCTGCGGAGATCGATGCTAATACGATCAGTACAAATAAACGGAAGGGCAGACAAAAACATTTGCTATACTCTGGGATACAAATACCTCCTCAAAGCATAAATCTTTAAGTGATCAACATGTTATATTATTTTGTCGCATTATGGCGTGGTAGTGTTGCAGCACGAGGATATCGTTGACTCCCTAAGACGTGTTTGTTCAATATCGTGAGCGTGCTTGAGCTGCTGATCAAGTGAAGCCGCTATCGTCGGCGTAATCGTTCATCCAGAAATCTGCCAAGAGGGCAATCCACCTCAACGTATTGAGCATGTTCCCTAAGACCGTTCTCCTTGAGATATCGGGTATACCTCCTCAATGCCGGCTTGAAGTCCTCGGTCCGTACTTCCCTCTTCCAGTTCACATCCAGCCGCTTCTTTGGCATCACATGCCCTCCCTGAAGCAGCACGTGAAAAAGAATCCTGCACCCCAGAGATAAATTCTACTAGAGTTATAAATCAGAAATCGATGTGCTGGGATGCGGGGTACGGGATTCGAACCCGTGAACTCCTGCGAGACGGGATCTTAAGTCCCGCGCCTTTGGCCAGCTTGGCAAACCCCGCAACGATCCCGCGCTCATTATGAAGGTATACCGTGCAGAGAAAGAACCGGGTGGACCTCAGCCCACAGGCAGGAGGTGCCTGCGGCTCTCGCGCTTCGATCGATGAACCCCAATTTCGCCCTGCTCAGATCTATCGATCCCAGACGGTGCCGGGTCACCTCGCGGCTGAATCATCCAGCTCCTCCAGAATGACTGCAGCAGTGTTCAGGCCAGAGCCCATGCGTATCAGGGACGCGATGGCAGCCGCCTCAAGCATCTCCTCCCTGGTCGCGCCAAGCGCTCTTGCCTGCTCCATATGCCTTCTCGTGCAGTCCTCACACCTTACCGCCACAGAGCACGCGAGTGCTATCAGCGCTTTCTCCCTCGCAGATAGCGCCCCGTCCCCCAGGATCATGGATGCGAGCGATCTGAACGTGCCGCTAACGCTCACGTCCACCGAGTCCAGAAATCTGTCTGCTCTAGCCTTTCGCACATCAACCACCATCCAAAGTGCAGCCCAGCACATCCTGAAGGGCACCGCCCCATGGCCCTGAGTGAGCTGGGGCGATCGAGAGACCTTCATCTGCAGCGTACCGCCCGTCGAACCGTGATTCCATGTTACATCGCACGCCGCCGGCAGACTTCTTCTCGGAAGGGCTCATCTGTCGAGCGCCTTTGCGGCTGCTGCAACCCCCTCTCCGGGTGCGTTGATCACCCCTTCTTTTGCGAGAACAAGCTCTAAAGCCTGTATGGTTCTCAGAACATCCCCCTCAGAGCAGACGCCCATGGTGCCTATCCTGAAGATCTTCCCCTTGAGCCTCTCCTGGCCGCCTGAAACGACAACCCCCTGCTTTTTCATGCCGCCCCTGAGCTTTTCATCATTGAGCATCGGCGGGATCTTCATAGCCGTAACTGTGTTCGAGTACCTGGAGTACTCGTTCAGGACAGGGAATAGCTCTATACCCAGCGCTGATGCCGCTGCTCTGACAGCCTCAGCGAGCCTGGCTATCCGTGCTCTCCTCTCCTCAAAGCCCTCCTCCTTCGCCATGTGCAGCGCCTCCTGGAGCGCATAGAAGAGAGGGACCGCAGGCGTGAATGGTGTCTGGGTGGGCTTCTTTCTCGCGCTCTTGATATGCGCCCTCAGATCCGCATAGTAGCTACCTGAACTCTCCTTGAGCGCCTCCTCTGCACGCTCGCTCACGGATACTATCGCCAGCCCGGGGGGCACGGCAAGGCACTTCTGCGACCCTGTTATCGCTATATCTATACCCCACTCATCGGTCCTGAACTCGTTTCCGCCGATTGAGGATATCCCGTCCACTATGAATATGGCGTCGTGCTTTCTAGCAAGCCTTCCTATCTCCCTGGCAGGATTGATTATGCCCACAGATGTCTCGTTGTGGACCATGGCCACAGCCTTCACACCCTCCTCAAGCGCTGCCTCCACCCGCTCGAGGTCGAATGGCATTCCCCATTCAAAATCGACTGATATCGCTCTGCCGTACCTGTTGCCTATCTCCGTGAACCGCTCGCCGAACTTTCCGTTGGTTATAGTGAGTATTCTGTCGTCACTGCCTATCAGCCCGCCAACAGCAGCGTCCATCCCGCATGTGCCGGACCCGCTCATGACCACGATCTCGTTCTTCGTCTCAAAGAACTCCTGAAGGAGCTCCCTGCAGTCGTCGTATATCCTGCCGAACTCCGGGCTCCTGTGGCTTATCATCGGCTTCGACATCGCGCGAAGCACCCGGGGAGCAACCTTGACAGGGCCTGGTATCATAAGAAGCGTATCCTCTATATCCAATAGGATCACTCTCTCTCAGGGGCTTATACAGAGCTTGCTTTTAAACGTTGTGCAGTGCTCCAGCTCTTCCTTGCGAACGGCGGCAGATCCCCGTTCTCCGCGATCCAGTCTCTCAGAAACCCCACTGTGGTAGGATCTGACGGATAGCCGCTGCCGAGCGGGCGGCCGAGCATGGCCTCCAGCTCTCTGATGGATCGATCCCTGGCAACCTTGGCGATAATCGATGCTGCTGCAACCACGATGTGCCTCCTGTCGGCACCATGCTCTGCCAGGATCTGCATCGATGCTCCTGATAACTCCCTGACCCTCTGAGCGAACCTCTCAGCGTTCACATCAGCTGCATCGAGAATGGCGCGATCCGCCCTGAGCCCGGACACCACCCTGGAGTGAGCTCTCACCATGATATCATTCATCGACATGACCATGCGCAGCTCGTCGATCTGCTGCGCGGTCACCTCCAGAACGAATCTGTCTCTGGCCCTGGAGAGTATCTGCCTCTCGATGGCTTCCCTCCTTGCGGGGCTCAGCAGCTTTGAGTCCTTTACACCACATGCTGCGAGATCGAAGATATCCTCCTCGCTGAAAACAACACCAGCGACGAACATCGATCCGATGACAGGCCCCTTTCCTGCCTCGTCCACTCCGAGTATGAGCATCATACATAGTTTTTGATATCGTATATCAAATGTTCGTGCCTGTGTACTTCGCTCTTACGTGTTTAGCAACTTGCAGGTCGTGCAATGTGGTTGATGAACGCACTTATTCATTCACCAAGAATGCATGGCAGGACCAGTGCGCTTCTACCGGCAAGTTATCATATGGATAAGAGCGGTGTACTTTTATCATCCAGCTGCATGCAATCTCGCAGGATTCATGAGGTATACGGAGGCAACACCGGTTCCTTGCAGACCATTCATTGATTCGAGTCATACGACCCGAGCACATTTACAGCTCGAAGCCACAAATCCGCAACCGCAGAGAACCGGAATCCTGGAAAGCACCGTTTCAAAAAAGTAATGGAAAATTATTAGTAGAGTGGCCCCGTTCATTCTGTTGCAGAGGATGGATATGGGTGTGTTCAAGAGCCTCCGGATGAACCTGGGATTCTGGCTGAGTCGCATTTTCGGCAAAAAGCGTGCACGAATCGGTATCTATGGGCCACCAAATGCTGGAAAGACCACACTGGCCAACAGGATTGTTAAGGATTGGAGCGGGGATGGCGCGATAGGCACGGTATCTCCGGTCCCACACGAGACCAGAAGAGCGGTTCGGAAGGAAGGCCTTGTGATAAATGCAAATGGCGCAAGCATTCACCTCGATATAGTGGATACGCCAGGAATGGCCACGAAGATAGATTTCAGGGAGTTCATGGCATATGGCATGAGCGAGGAAGAGGCCAAGAAGAGGGCGAAAGAGGCTACTGAAGGAGTCATAGAGGCGATCAAGTGGCTGGACGATCTTGATGGCGTTCTTCTTGTCATGGACTCCACAGAGGATCCCTACACGCAGGTCAACGTCACTGTTATAGGCAACATGGAGGCGAGGAATCTGCCGCTTCTCATCGTTGCGAACAAGATCGATCTGCCGAACGCTGCCCCCTCAAGAATAAAGGCTGCATTTCCTCAGCATCCGGTGGTTCAGATATCGGCGCTGGAGGGGAACAACCTGGACGAGCTGTATAATGCGATAGCATTGCACTTCGGGTGAGCATATGCGGGAAGTACAGATGGACCTCATATCTGAGGAGAAGCTGAACCGCATGACCTCAATGGAGAAGATCCGGCTTATCCTCGACAAGGTCAAGACGGGCAGGATAGTGGTTCTCGAGAGCGGACTCACTCCAGAGGAGGAGGTGAGGCTTATAGAGATGACCATGACGGAGATCCGGGTCGATGAGTTCTCAGGAATAGAGATCGAGAGCTATCCTGCTAAGAGGGAGAGCTCCTTTGTGGGCAGGCTGCTTGGAAGAAACTCATCAAAGGGCAGGATGACGGTGATAGGCCCGGCGAACCAGCTCAGAACGGTCGAGAAGGATCAGTACCAGATAAGCACCAAGGTCTCGGTCGGGGATTAGATGCCGCACATGTGCACCAGATGCAAAAAGGTATTCGATGATGGCGCAGATATACTCAAAGGCTGCCCGAAGTGCGGCGGGAGGATGTTTGAGTACATCAGAGAGCGCGAGACGCTGATCACGGAGGCGATGGGTGTCAGAAGGCCGCCCAGGAGAACCGCAACAATCGCCACAGCTGTTCGCGACAGGAATGATACAGAAGAGGAGATGCAGAGAGAGCAGGCTGCTCCTGAAAACCCAAACCAGCCGATTGCCGCCCGGGCATCTCAGAGCTTGCCTGAGGATCGGCCGATAGAGAGCGTCAGGATCACAGAGCCGGGGAGATACGAGCTGAATCTGCCAACGCTATTCTCGAGGAACGAGCTTGTCATGGCATTAAAGGAGGGGACCTATCTGATAGACCTGAACTCGGCCTTCAGAAGGTCTAAGAAATGATCACTCCCTCTCAACCGTTATCTTGAGATTCTTCCAGTCCTGGCTCACCCCACGCAGTGAGCCGGCCATGCCTGCGGATACATTCCCGATTATCTGCTGTGTGAAGTCGTTCAGCGGTATCTCAACGCCATCCACGACCAGGCTGACCTTCATGCGGTTTTTCCTCTCCGTCTCGAAAGCGGAGCTCCTGAATGCTCTTCAGGCCCCACCAAATATCGCTATCGGTGGTGTCCAGACCGTCACA
This sequence comes from Methanobacteriota archaeon, assembly GCA_029553285.1. Classification (GTDB taxonomy): domain Archaea; phylum Halobacteriota; class Methanosarcinia; order Methanotrichales; family Methanotrichaceae; genus Methanothrix_B. The sequence goes on along the minus strand of JAKPCO010000075.1, from coordinate 18,361 downwards.
TTGGGTCTGAGGTAGTTTATCTGTGCGCCCGCAAGGGCATGTGGCATTGTTATTACAGTGTTCGTGCCAGCTGTTATGTTGGCGTTCATTATCGCGAAGGACGGGGTTATAGTCACCGGCTTTGCAGCTGAGAGCTCCTTCGGCTCGATCGTCGAGTGCTGGATCTTCCTGCCGAGCGTGCTGAGCTGCACAACACCCGGGCTGGCATTGCTTATGGCTGGAGTGTACGGGCTTATCCTGGGAAGCGAGACGGTCTCGGTCTTATCAAGCGTGCTGAGATGGATCACGTCGATCGCGCCTGCCGTGATGACGGATACAAGCATCAACGAGACCGCTAATATCATTGTGTACTTCATCTATCAACCTCCTTTTTGGATCTGATCTGCGTTTCATCATTTATTCCTTTTGATGGCCGGTCAGGCACAGGACATGTTGAGCACATGAAGGGCAAAGATGAAATTCTAGATCATCTTTGAGCGGCAATGGAGGTAGAAGCCATGAGAGTTCTGGTCAGTGACCCGCTGGCCGAGGAGGGCATAAGACGGCTTGAGACGGCCGCAGAGGTCGATGTTATAACCAACCTCACACCAGAGGAGCTGGTTGAGAGGATCAAGGGGTATGATGCTCTGGTCATACGCAGCGGGACCAAGGTGACGGCGGACTTGATAAACGCAGCAGATAGGCTCAAAGTGATAGCGAGAGCTGGTGTTGGAGTGGACAACGTCGATGTGGATGCTGCAACAAAAAAGGGCATAATAGTCGTGAACGCCCCTGGCGGAAACACAATATCAGCTGCAGAGCATACAATTGCCATGATGCTGGCGCTCGCGAGAAACATCCCCCAGGCGCATGCATCTGTCAGGAGGGGTGAATGGAACAGGAAGAAGTACACGGGCGTCGAGGTCTTCAACAAGACACTGGGAATCATCGGGCTCGGCAGGATCGGGACAGAGGTTGCAAAGAGGATGAAGGCATTCGGGATGCGCATACTCGCCTACGATCCGTTTATAACAGAGTCCAAGGCTGCGGAGCTTGGAATAAAGCTGGCAAGCCTCGAGGAGATCTACAGGGAGAGCGACTTCATAACTGTTCACACGCCTCTCACTCCTGAAACGAGAAACATGATCGATGAGCCTCAGATAAGGCTGATGAAGCCCACTGTGAGGCTGATAAACTGCGCCAGAGGGGGCATAATCAACGAGGCAGCTCTGGCCAAAGCGGTTGCGGAGAACAGGATAGCAGGCGCTGCAGTGGACGTTTACACAAAGGAGCCCCCTGTGGGAAATCCCCTTCTTGAGCAGGAGCGGATCATAACAACGCCACATCTCGGAGCTTCAACCGCTGAGGCACAGATCAATGTGGCGCTTGCTGTTGCGGATCAGATCATTGCCATAAGCAGGGGCCAGCTTCCGACGACAGCGATCAATCTGATCTCCATACCGCCGGAGACGATCGCACTGATGGAGCCCTACATGGATATCGCGGAGAGGATGGGCAGGCTTCTCGGGCAGCTGGGCACAAGCAGGTTCGAGCAGCTCGAGATCGTGTATGGCGGATCCATCGCGGAGAAGGATACCAGGTTGATAACAATAGCGGCTGTGAAGGGGCTGCTATCAGCAATAGGTGCCCATGCGAACCTTGTCAACTCGCTGACGCTGCTGAAGGAGAGAGGCATAAAGCTGATGGAGTCGAAGACGGAGGCGGCGAACGGGTACAGCAATCTCATAACCATGCGCCTGAAGACCACCTCTGAGACATTCGCAGTTCACGGCACTGTTTACAGGCCTGATGACAGGAGGATCGTACAGATCAACGACTACAGGGTTCATGTTCCGACAGAGGGCAATCTTGTTCTGGTCCTGCATGAGGACAGGCCGAACATCATAGGGCCTGTGTGTGTGGTTCTGGGCGAGGCGAATATCAACATCGGGAGCATGCATGTTGGCAGGATCTCACCAGGCCAGCCGCAGCTGATGGTCCTGAACGTGGACACTCCTGTCAGCGACGAGACCCTGAAGAGGATACTGGCTGTTTCAGGCGTTCTGAGTGCGAGGACGATAAGCATGTGATGATGGCCCCTCCAAGGCCATCTCTTAATGGCACAAGTAGCGGCGCTCTTACCCCATCTGCACGACTTGCCAGAAGATGCACTGGCTCTGCTATGTGATCGTTTCGACTTATCTTCGACCGCCTCGAAGAGTTTCGACGTAGTCGAAGGCTCGGCGATTGAATGAGTACTCCCAGCAACCAAACTGCACGCCATCCAAGTTGTATACAAGAGCGCAAAAATATTAGATGAGATCTCTACCAGCCGTGAGATCTCCGCTTCTACGCTGGTCTCTGCCCGAGTTCTGCTCCACTTGAGATCCGTGGCTCGCTTCGTGGATTAGACGCCAATGCCGCCAAGGGCATTCAGGCTGGTTTTGACATCTCCACGAGATCGCTTACCTTGACGAATCTCACGTCCTTCTTGGAGGCATCATCGATGAACCTCTCAAGCGCACTCAGGTACTCTCCAGATCCCGAGATGTAGCTTGTTATGAGCACCACCAGCGGGTCGCCTCTGCTGATCGCATCATCCAGCCCTCTGGAGAGGAGCGAGTACCACTCATCTCCGCTCATGTTCATCTCGGCAGCGCGCCTGTCGGTGAGTATATATACTTCAGAGTCCGCTGAGATCCGGGTCACCGGAACCACGTACAGAGTTGTGTTATCCAGCTGATACGGCCTGGATGCGTTCGTGCTGAAGAACATGTCGTCATCTATTATGTAGCTGATTCCGAGGGTTTCAAAGATTGCATAGTCGCTCTCATTTATCCTCTCAGCTGGTCTGTAGCCCACCACGCTCTTCTTCTCTGTTCCACATATGTAGCAGTTCTCAACCTCCCGTTTGGCCCTTCTGATATCTCCCATCGACAGGTTTTCGCCACCCGGCCCATTCATAGCGATCTCGTGGTTCGCTCTGGCACCCACTCTTGTTATGAACAGCGTGTACTCGTTGTCAGCTGCAATATCTCCTGTGGTGAGGGCGGTGAAGTTAATCTCCCTCGGGTCCAGTATGTTCAGGAGATTTGTTGTATAGTTGACCACATACTCTCTGCCGGCGCCTCCCTGCGGGGGCATGGCGATATCCAGTATGAGCGCGACCTGTGCCTTATTATCCATCGGTATGCTCTCGTTTGCAGCGCTCATGGTCTCCGATACGTTCTGGGAGACCGCACCATTCGTGCCGAACAGAAGCATAACCACAAAAAGTGCTGTCAGTATTCGCATCCCATCACCTCTCGTCTAGTTATACTCACTCTACCCGTACTTCTGATTAGTATCATACGTACTTATAATACTTTTTTGTGACTCTTGCCGATCTGGATGTAGATCTCAGAAACTCCGTGACGTACCACGCAAACCTCTGATCGCATCCTGCTATACATCTGTGACGAATGAATGGAGTGCTCACAGCAGCTGCGCTGCACGACCTTTCAGGCTGTAATGCATAGGAGCGGGTGGATGGGATCTGAGAGTGTACAACCATCACGATGCCCAAAACATTAAAATAGAATTTGTATACTAACTACAATTAAGAAGAATTGATACGTAACATGTGTATTCACACAGACGTTACTGTATATTTTGCAGGAGGTGTTGATTGGTGAACTCACGATGGTACATGCTGGCGATTGCATTGGTGTTGATATCATCGCCTGCAGGTGCTGTAGTCGCTGGAGGCTTTGCGGACCTCGGGAACAAGCTCGTGGTTTCCGGGGAGACTGTGACGCTTCAGGCTCCTGAGGGCGATTACATCTATGCGTGGTCTGCTGTGGTTGATGGCAGAACGATCGCCCAGGGAGAAGATCGGGTCTTCACCTTCACCGCACCAACGGTGACACAGGAAGAAGGCTCGAAGGTTGTGACCGTAGATCTCCTAATAAGGACCAAGGTTGGAGGATGCGTCAACCAGGCGACCGGCAAGATAACGGTTTATCCGATGCCTGTGTGCGGCATAGGGGGTCCTGAGGAGGTTACTGCTGAGGAGACTGCGACCTACAGATACACAGGCGGTACTGATGGTAAGCTGACATACGAGTGGAGCGTGGATGGCACTCCCGCAGGTGCGAATTCTGATACACTGCAGGTCGACTGGTCGAACTACGTTCCCGGAATGCACAAAGTCGGGCTGAAGATCACAAAGGACTACTCTGATGTTGTTCCCAACGAGCGCGATCCCTACAGATCTGTGAGCTGCGAGCTTTCTGTGAATGTGAAATACACATCAGGCCTCGCTGTCACAAAGACCCCATCAGTGAACACAGCCAGGGTTGGAACCGAGATAACATACACCTACGAGATAACAAACACAGGAACCATACGGATCAAGGACATAGTTCTCAGGGACGACAGGCTTGGCGAGATAAAGCCTGACAAGAACATGCTCAAGCCGGGCGAGACCGCGACTGCAACTGCAAAATACACCGTTAAAGAGACAGACCTTCCAGGGCCTCTGACAAACAGCGTGACCGCAAGCGGCACCGAGATGCACACTGGAAATAAGGTTGTATCCGGTACTGCAACAGCATCAGTCACACTGGAATACACCGCATCGATCACCCTGGACAAGTCAGCTGAACCGAATCCAGCAAAAGTTGGAGATACAGTGACATATACATACACAATAACAAACAGCGGCGAGGTCACACTGGGAAACCTGAAGCTCTCGGATGATAAGCTCGGAGATATATCGCTAACCAAGACAGCGCTGGCCCCGGGAGAGAGCATAACCGCTACAAAGACTTACACGGTCACAGAGAATGACCTGCCGGGTCCGATTGTGAACAGCGCGAACGTCAGCGCGAAGGATGTTCTCGGCGTGGATGTCAGCGCTGAGGACTCCGAGACCGTCAGTCTCACATACACTGCGAGTGTTAGCATCGAAAAGACTGCAGCACCCTCTACTGCAAACGTCGGCCAGACGATCACTTACACATACACGATAAGAAACACCGGAGATGTGACGCTGAGCGAGATCAAAGCTTCAGATGACAAGCTCGGAGATATATCGCTAACCAAGACAGCGCTGGCTCCGAGAGAGAGCATAACCGCTACAAAGACTTACACTGTAACACAGGTAGATCTGCCAGGCCCAATTAGTAACACCGCCAGTGTCAGCGCGAAGGATGTTCTGGGTAAAGACGTGAGCGCAACCGCCAGAGCCTTTGTGGACCTGGGATACAGGGCTGCACTGAGCGTGACCAAGACGCCAACGCCATCGCCTGCTGGAATCGGCCAGACTGTGACGTATGAGTACGTGGTCACGAACACAGGAGACGTGACGCTCAGCGGCGTCTCGCTGGAGGACAGCGAGCTTGGCAGGGTGGATCTGAACGCAAACACGCTTGCTCCAGGCGAGAGCGCCACTGGAACAAAGATGTACACTGTAACGGAGAGCAACCTGCCAGGTCCGATCACAAACACAGCGACCGCGTATGCCAAGGATGTTCTGAACAACCCGATTTCCGCGTCCACAACCGCATCTCTGCCGATCTCATACACATCGTCGATAAGCCTGGAGCAGCTGCCTTCGAAAGAGAGCGTGGCTCTGGGCGACAGCGTCACGTACACCTACACCGTGAAGAACACGGGCTCCACGACCATATCGGGAATACAGGTTACAGATGAGAGGTTCGGCCCCATAACGCTCGATAAACAGACGCTCAAACCCGGAGAGTCTGCGACAGGCACTCACACATACACAGCAACCCAGGAGGTCATCGGGGAGGAGCTCAGCGGAAAGCTGTCGAACAGCTGCGAGGCAACCGGAAGGAGCCCGGTGGGAGAGACCGTCACAGCATCTGCCACATCCAGTGTTGAGGTGAGGAGAGAGGCGCTGACGCCGATGGTCGGCTGTGTCAACGACAACGGAGATGGCACATACACAGTGACATGGGGATACAGCAACCCCAACAGGGTGGCGGTGAAGCTCACAGCAGGCAAGAAGAACATGTTCCGACCGGGCAATCCGCACCAGGGACAGCCAGAGGTCTTCGAGCCGGGCATGAAGGAGAACGCGTTCGTCACCCGGTTCAAGGAGAAGAAGATCGAGTGGGTGCTCGACGAGACCTCAGTGACAGCTGACAGCGGTGCGACCTGCCCGAGCATCTGTGCGATAGACGGCTCAGACACGCTCTGCACGAACAAGGAGGAGACATACACCGCGAACGTGCCAGTGGTCAAGGGCGAGAAGTATGAGTACGAGTGGAAGCTGAACGGAAAGACGATAGGGAATGGGGACGAGGTGACGATATCAGGGTCTGGATACAAAGAGGGCGATGTTCTTGAGCTGGAGCTGCGTGTGACAGCGCACAGGAAGAATCCACATACAGAAGAGGAGGTCCCGCTGATCCAGTACTGCAAGAAGGAGATAAATGTGATACCTGAGCCGGTCGCAGAGATAAAGATCCAGTAGGTGCAGCATATGCTGCACAATCTTTATCAGAGATCGCTCAGGTATCTTATTTTTTGTGAGCACGCATGATGCAGGGTTCTCCGGGAACAATCACCATGCTCCAGAAACATGGCAGTTATGCTATACACGTTTGGCAACTTTAGGTCTTGCAATGCGGCTGCTTAGAGCAAACATTCGCTCAAGAAGAATGCATATCATGACCAGCGCCTCTTCAGGTCATCAGAGGGATAAGAGCAACAGTTGATGAGGCAGACGAGATCATGCACGTCATCCTCTGCAGGTCATGTGCGTTAATCCTGGCTTGCATGGTGCTGATCCAGCTGGCACCGGCAGAGTGGCCTGACTGCAAGTTCCAGTGCACCGCGAAGGATGTGGTGGTTGAGCGCGCGTACCTAGGAGACGAATCAGGCAGACCGCTCCAGCCGTGCTCTCAGGGTGTTCTCACCGAAGCATACATTTGGATCACCATAACAAACAGGGCGAGCGCGCCGAGGTACAACCTGGTTCTGCTCGCGGATCTTCTTGTTAATGGTGATCTCGAGAGGATCGAGAGATGCGTGCTTGATGTTTTACAGGGCAAATCGACCATGTCCTTACCGGTCTGCAAGATCGAGTGGGGATGTGGCGAGGAGATTCGCATCGAAAACATGATCCTCAGCTGGGAGACCTCCGGGTCGAGAGGGTGCGATACATCGAGGATGAAATGCGGCGAGAGGACGACTCAGTGTTATTCGCATCCGGGGATGAGCGTTGGTATCCCCCTCTCAGGAGGTTTTGAGTATAAGACGATCTGCAATCAGGTGTATCTCAGAGATCTGACTAGGGGCGGTGCGGCCCCTTACACCTACGAATGGGACCTGGGCGATGGGAGCAGGAGCTTTGAGGCGGATTTGGTTCATGCATACGCGCGTCCCGGCAGGTACCTTGTAACCCATAACGTCACCGACTCGAATGGCAGAAGATCGAGCAGCAAATCACTTATAACGATCGAGGGATGCACATGTGAGATCGACGGTCCTGATGTGGCATGCGAGGAATCTGTTCAGAGATACACAGCAAACGCCACCGGCGAGGAATACATATGGATGATTGATGGAAGGGAGGTCGGGCACGGAGAGAGCGTTGAGATAAGATGGTCGGAGTTCGGGGCTGGAAGCCACGAGCTCAGGCTGATCTCCGGCAACATTTCATGTGAGAAGGAGATAAAAGTCATACCGAAACCTGAGATCTTCATATCTTTTATGGAGGAGTGATGCTGATCTCATCCAGGCTAGGGGTATTCGCGGCGCTGATGATTCTCGTCTCAGTATGCTCCGCGGATGATGGGAGGAGCATCACCCTCACAGGTCCGGAGGGTGATTACATCTACCACTGGACCGCACAGGTGGATGACCGGGTGATCGCCCAGGGCGATGGCCGGATCTTCACATTCAATCTTCCCGAGACCCCGGGGAAGAGGGTGAGGGTCACACTGCTCGTGAAGACTGTGGAGGGCGGATGCGTCAATAGCTCCTCGATAGAGATCGTGACAGGCCAGCTCGGCAGGTCTGAGATACATCTCGATAAGGATTGCATTTACACGAGACCAGCGCGAGTCGGCGATTCTGTCGTCTACACATACAACGTCTCGAATTCCGGAGATAGCGATCTCTTCGACGTCAATCTCACCGATTCACACAGCTGGGGTCCTGGATGCACTCCTGTGTACATAAGCGGAGACGATGGAGATGGCGTTCTCAGCCCCGGGGAGATCTGGCACTACGAGGCGAGGCTCACGCTCCCCGATCCCAGGAAGTACGGCGCTCCAGGCGATGCGGTTCTGAGCATAATGGCAAGAGAGACAGGCGAGATCGTCAGGTCGCTTCTGAAAAGAAAGCAGAGGCTTGAGGCGAAGCTTTCCATCGTGAGAGATAGACAGAGAGGCTTTGACATATCCAGGGCTTGGAACACCTCCTACACCAGCCAGAGGCTCAGGTTTGAGAACCACACGAACAACATCACAGGGGAGTACCTCCTGGAGTCGTTCGATGCGAGCGGTCTCCTGATCTCAAGGGAGTACCGCGACCCGATATCGCGCGCGACGCTCAGAACGGAGTACAGGCGCGATGGCCGCGTATCCTCTGAGGAGTGTCTCTTCGAGCTGACCAGGGAGTACATCAGAATCGAGCACGATATGCCATCTCCCGGGTACAGAACGTACACGATAACAGATTACACCACAGGAGACACGCTCATCGTGGTCCAGGATCCGTTCGGGCAGATAGTGAGCAAGGAGTACCGCAGGACCCCTGGCTACAGGGTGTACGAGGAGCGGGTCATGCTCACAAACACTGCGACAGTAACGGCCAGAGACGCCAGGGGTCTTCCGGTATCTGCGATCGACACCTTCACGCTTGATGTTCACAGGCCCCTGCCCACGCTCAGCCTCCGCAAGAGCTCCGATCCTGAGATCGCATCCCGCGGCTCGCTCCTGAACTACACGATATACTATGAGAACGCCGGATCCGAGGATGCGCATGATGTTGTCGTAACAGAGCACTACGATGCCAACTTCAGCTTCATATCATCAGATCCACCGCCCGATTCAGGCACGAACGTGTGGCATCTCGGGGATCTGAGAGCAGGCGAGTCGGGAACCATACGCATCATGGGTAGAGCATCAGAGAACTCTGAGCTCATATCAAACAGGGTTGAGATCCAGAGCGCCGAGGGATCCCATGATGAATATCTTCTGAACACCACAGTGAGCAGCGCGGGCCTCAACATAAGCAAGAGCGCGTCCTCAGGTCTCGTGGTGCCTGGGTCGAGATTGGTTTACAGGATAACGTACAGCAACGATGGATCGCACACGCATAAAAACGTCCGCATAACCGACGTTCTGGATCCAGCGGTGGAGTACCTGAGCGCATCTCCTGCACCGTCCAGGGCCTCCGGTAAAACCTTCATCTGGGACATCCCGGAGCTCCCGCCCGGATCAGGTGGCGAGATCGAGATCCAGGTGATGGTAGGGAGCCCGGAGAAGGATTTCATCGTCAACACCTACCGCATAGATTCCGACAGGTTCGTGGGGTTCAACACAACCCTCATCACAGGCGTCATACAGAGTTTATGGATCAACAAGACCTCTGACAAGGATGTGTACGCGCCGGGCGAGGATGTAGTCTTCACGGTTAGGTTCGGCAACAAGGGTAAGCTAGAGGCTCATGATGTCAATGTTACGGATGTCCTCCCTGATCTGGAGCTTCTCAGCGTCTCCGGCAGCCCATATATGAGAGGCAGGACGATTGTATGGAATATCGGCGATCTGAGGAGCGGCGAGAACGGGACCGTGGTGATAACGATGAGGGTGCCGGAACGATCGAATCTCGTTTACAACGAGAGCTCGAGCGTATCGGGAGAGGGTTTCGTCAGGGTGAGAAAGAGCTTCTCAACAGCCATCGAGGCCAGGTCGCACACCAACAGGGCGTACATCAGCGGGTATTACAGAGATGATGGGAGGAAGGTTTACCACAACGCCTCGACCTCGAAGAGCATAACGGTCGCTGGAGATCTGGGATCTGAGATAAGGACGAGAGAGCACGGTAGCGGCTACTACGAGGAGGAGCTCCTGGCGAACCTCAACCTCTCGAGCAGGAACGTCTCCATTGAGAAGGAGCTATTCACGGAGCACAGGCCCACACGCTTCTCCCTGCCCAGTAGGAACGTGGTGTTCAGATCATCATGGTTCGAGAGCACCGAGTCCAGAAACCGGAACAGGGAAGAATCGGTCAGGGGCAGCTACATGTACGCCAAGTCCCTCGATCTGAGCAGCAGGTACCAGGCTGACCCTAACCAGACCACATTCAGGGAGGTCTCAGAGGTCGAGCAGGGCGTCAGGCGCATAAGATACATCTCCAGGGAGGCATCAATAGATGAGAGGTACGCAGGGAGCTTCAGATCCGAATCGTCGATCGACTCCTATGGCAGCGGTCTTGCATACATGAGATCATCATCAGGAGAAGGTTTTGTGGGATCTGAGCTCCGTGCAGGATCCATGGAGTCCAGGGAGAGTGGGAGCGGTTACTATCGTTCAGACCTGATCCGCCAGACCGATATCGTGAAAAGAGATCTTGAGGCTTCGAGCTCAGAGATGAACCTGACGCTTGACGGAAGGGATGTGAGGTTCAGCAGCCTCTGGCATGAATCCTCCATGACGAAGGACCGATCCCGGGATCTGGCGCTGATGGAGAGCATAAGCCAGGCGCCCTACATCAGGATGGAGTCTGAACTGGGCAGATCAACACTCTCCATGCTCGGCGAGTTCGAGGGCAGGGGGGAGATAAGAGCCGCGATGGGCAGGCCGGAGGATCTCAGGGTCGAGCAGGATCTCGCCGGCAGGTACAGCATCGATCTCGCGGTGAGCGTCTACGCTGTGCCGAGACATCTCTATCCGCACATCAACATCACGAAGACCGCGGTCCCTGTCGATGAGAACAGCGTGATGTTCATCATAAACGTGACAAACGACGGGAACGAGCCTCTGAGGGATATCATTGTGAGAGATGTGCTCCCCGCAGGGCTGGAGATGATCAACTCATCTCTGAGGTTCACAACAGATGGGAGATGCATCAACTGGAGCATACCTGCTCTTGAGATCAGCCGGAGGATGGAGATAAGGCTGTTCGCGAGCATGGATCCCGAGGTGGATGCCTTTGAGAACCACGTCAATGTCACGGCAAGGGCTGAGAGGGTTGATGTCTCGGCGGAGGCCTCAGTCAGGTTCGACAGGGAGTGGCTCTCGTGCTGCATTCCTGAAATCAGAAGAGCTGAGAACCTGACCGCGGAGAACCTCACACTTCTGCTCCCGGAATCATACAGGTGCATCGGGATCAACGGGAGCTTCGAGGACTGCGAGGGCGCGATGGATGAGTTATACGCTGAGATGGAGAAAAGGGAGGACTGCACAAGGGGATGCGTGTGAGCGAACATGCTCAATACGTTGAGGTAAATTACCCTCCTGGCAGATTTCTGGATAAAAGACCATGCCCGATGTAGCGTCTTCACCTGACCAGCAGATAAAATACGCTCACGACATTGAGCAAATACATCGCATGCCTCGCAGCTTGCTGCGGTGTGCACCATCGCAGTCCGGCTCTCACTGGTAATAAATGCGGGGGATGGGATTTTCGCGCTTTTTTACTGGTAAGTCATGACGAACGAAATTCAAAATCACGATGAGGGGATGAGGCCGGATGTGTGCGGCTCTGGTTATGGTTCATACAGTTGATTCAGCAGGGTGACAGAGACGTGATGGAATATGAGCCGCACTCAACGAGAGATCAGTCTCAACGTGGAGTGAACCCCTCTGAGTGGACAACTGGTTAAGCAATGCCAACTCCAGGAGGGGATTGCATGAAGAAGACCAGGCGGCGCTACGACCGGGAGTTCAAGATATCGATAATAGCAGAGCTTGAGAGTGGCAAGCCACTTGCTCAGGTTGCCAGGGAACATGGGATACACCCAAGTCTGCCTTGCCGATGGAAGGTCGAATTAGCAGAGAATCCAGAAAGAGCATTCAGTGGCAATGGTAAGAGGTACAAGTACGAGGCAAGGATTGCAGAGCTGGATAGGTTACTTGGCCAGGCTCATGCCGAGAATGAGCTTTTAAAAAAGCCTTTGCTATGACTCAGAAGAAGGTCCTGGAAGAGAGACTAAAACCGAAGCTGAGGGACGATATATGACTATGCAAACTGCTCTTTCAGATGGCCTTCAGCTATCGATATCCCAATCCTGTCAGGCGCTCGAAGTGAGCCGCAGCGGTTACTACAAATGGCTGCGAGAGCCGAAGAGGGACGCGCCTGAGAATAGCGAATATATGGATCTGAAGAACCGGATTCAGGAGATTGCGCTGGAATTTCCTGGCTACGGTTACAGGAGGATACCAGCAGAACTCCATAATCGTGGTTACTCGGTCAACCACAAACGCGTGCTGAAGCTGATGCGACAGGATAACCTGCTGTGCTTCAATAAGAAGTTCAAGCCGGTGACTACCGATTCCGCTCATGGCCTGCCAGTATATCCAAACCTTTTGAAGAGTACCAAGATCACGGGCTTGAATAAGGTTTGGGCTTCGGATATTACCTATGTCCAGCTGCAGCATGAGCACATATACCTCGCGGTGATCCTGGGCCTCTACAGCAGAAAGTGCATCGTCTGGGATCTTGGCAGGAGCTTGGGGAGCCAGATGGCAATGAATGCATTGTCCAAGGCCTTGCGAGATCGGTGGTCGGAAGACCTAACCGGACTCATCCACCATTCTGATCAGGGTGTGCAGTATGCATCAAAAGATTATGTCGACTGTTTAAGGAGGCATAACATTCTGATCAGCATGTCCAGGAAAGGCAATCCATATGATAATGCGTTTGCAGAGAGCTTGGACCTGTCCGAATAAGGATTATGTGTTTATGATGTCCAAAAGAGGGGAATATCCAGACTTCTGGCCACAGCTCTTATCCGGACAGGTCCGAGAGCTTTATCAAAACTCTGAAGGTAGAGGAGGTATATCTGAATGAATACGAGACGTTTGAAGATGCCCTCAAGAACATTTGGCATTTTATCGAAAAAGTGTACAACAAGAAGCGACTGCATTCTGCCCTTGACTACCGATCTCCAGATCAGTTCGAGATGGAGGTTGCTTTAAATACCATTGCTTAACTACCTGTCTACTACAAGGGGTGCAGTCCATTATCTGCTGAAGAGAGGTAAGCTGGATAACGCAGAAATCAGAGTGCTTGATATCATCCAGCATCACCCTCTCTAAATTTCAGTGAACCAATTTTATACTCAGTTCTGGTTTTTATCTTATTCGGACAGGTCCTCACTTAACGACTATTAAATAGTATTAGCAATTACATTGTAATATACATGAAGATAAGAGTACGAAATCGCGTATTGCTATCACAATCGATCCGGAATTTGTCCAATGGATCGATGACAAACTTGATGATAAGACATTCGCCAGTCAGTCACATGCGATAAAGTTCGCGATCAAGCGGCTGATGGAGGAGGGAAAAATAGAAGACGCGAGAGAGCGTCTTGTGCGTGAATCCGGATATATCAATGAGGAAAGAAACCTCAAGCGTAAGGAGTGAATCGGCATGCATGGCGGTCTTGAGAGGGCCTCGTTACAGGATCGTTCCATAATTTGGCAGCTAGCATATTACCTGTGCGGCATAACAATATTAAACAGGACATCCCTCGAGCGTCTGGGAACTCTGCCAGTATCTGTCAGGACAGCTGTTCTAGAGGTGGCCCATGCGATTGCTCCTGATGAGATCGAGCTAAAATTAGCAACAAGCCAACTTCTGAGATCGGAGGATTTAAAGCGCGTTACTTATAGATGGGCAGAGTGGTGGAGTTTTGCTCATGAAGACGTAGAGTCGCACGTTATGGAGGCAGATCCAAATAGATATCAGTACTATCCATCACTTGACGAGTACATACAGCGAAATAACCTTGAGAAACCTGACAACGATGGTCCGGATGAACACTATGCAGAGCGAATGTTCCTCAGGGAATCATTCCTCCCTGTGTTTGGCGTATCCGGGTTGTCTTTCCTGCACCCTCAAGTCCCATTTAGAATTTCTGGTGGAAAGCAGGGTAGAATTGATCTTGTTCTCCGTGGCTCAAAAAAGTACGCTATAGAAGTAGAAGGAGCCTCATATCATGACCCAGCCAAGATTGGCGTACAGCTTTTTGATGCAGAAAAAAACCGACAACGATCTCTCTCGATGAGAGGCTATACATACGTTCCTTTTACATTTGCTGATATCCGTAATGGGAGGGCTAAATACGAACTTATAGAGCTTGCAAATCGTGATCCAGTCTTGAAGCTGTTGATGCAACATGGTTTAGATCAACAGCAGGCAGGAACGAGATCTACACTGTTCTACTTGACAAATCTTCTGGTAAGATTTCCTCGGAGATACCAGTTGTATCAAAAAGTGGCGCTTACCATACTTTGGGAGAGTTCCAATAAGAGGTATAGCAAAATCGTCATAGCAGACTGGCATCCAACACTCGCCACTCTGGAAATTGCTATAATAGATACGGTGAATTTAGTTGAGAAGGTGGCACAGCTTTATGGCCTCGACATCGAATTGCCCCAAATAGATATCTACATTGTGGGCAGATACGACCAGATCGGTTTTCGCGAGCTGTTTGAACGATACCTCGAATTAGACCCATGTCGAGGCGAGCTTCGTGTTGATGCAGGCAGAAGTCGCGTAAACATCTATTATGCAGCAAGCTTGGAAGAAATATCTAAGGCAGACTATATATTCGCATGTGAAGCTGTAGACCAGCCTCCTGCAAAAAATTATATTTGTGATGAGTCATTGGAGCATCTCCCTGATCCATTCCTAAGATGTATCGTGGATCAACCTGTTAGTGCATTACCTAAATCGACCGATCGCAAGATACTGGATTACTTTGCGAGACGCTACTTTCTTGTCCCCGAGCTTAAAGACCGGCAGTACGAGCTACTTGTAAAAATCATCAATCAGGAATCCGTGCTTGGAATACTCCCAACTGGTTACGGAAAGTCTTTGGTATTCCAGCTCTATGCTATTCTGGTTCCCTATACCACACTCGTCATCAGCCCACTTCGCACATTGATTCTGGATCAGATCCAAAACCTACACCGTCAAGGACTCACCTGCGTGGAGTCTATCACCTCGAAGGATACACCTGCCAGCAAGTCTCAAAAGTACAAAAGTCTCCAGGAACGTCGGTACCGGCTTTTCTATATCTCGCCCGAAAGGCTTCGCTTAAGGGATTTCCACAATGAAATTCATGCAACACTAACGGATACTCCCATTGGTGCATTGGTTGTTGACGAAGCACACTGCGTATCTGAGTGGGGGCATGATTTTAGGCCCGCTTATTTGCAGATCGATCGTTTCCGCAGGACTCTTGAGTCCGCCTGTGGTCGCAAGATACCAGTAATTGCACTTACTGCAACCGCCTCTCCAGAAGTGCGGAAGGACATACTGAATGTATTAGGTCTCCAAGAGGATGCTGTCATCCAGCAAGAAAGCAGCGATCGGCCTAACCTCAGCCTGTCAGTGTGGCCGGTTGATCCACGTGACAGAGCTGCAAAGCCCAAGATGCTCAAGCATCTGATTACTGAAGAGATACCACGTATTCTACGAATTCCTTTTAATGAATTAATATCAGTAGATGGAAGACATTTTTATAAAAATGCTGGGGTGATATTTACCATCTATGCGGCTCCCACCGGGCATACCACCATCCAGGAGGGCGTCCATTTTATTGCACATGAGCTGATAGAGTCTGTCGTATGTGATGATAGACTGGTGAAGGTGCATGCATCTACGCCACCAAAGCTATGTTCAGTCTGTGGTTCTGCAAGGTTAGTAAGAGCGGACAGAGACTTCTTTTGTTGTCTAGATTGCAAAAACTACAACCCCAAAAATGAGATTCTCGAGGACCCCGACTGGGAGAAGAAAATCCTCGCAACGCAGGAGGCGTTTCATAAGTCTCACTTCCCGCTGCTAGTGGCAACCAAAGGATATGGTATGGGTATCGATAAACGTAATATTCGCTTCATCGTCCATTATGCGTTTGCCAGTGGTCTGGAAGGATACTACCAGGAAGCAGGGCGTGCGGGCCGTGATAATGAGCATGCTCATGTTGCGCTCATCTACATCCCTCCCACCACTGAATGTGAAGAGGAGTACTTGAATGGAAAAAGCCCGCCCAAGCCACCGTGCGCTTTTTACGACGAGTGGAGATGCAAATACGATCTTCCTGTGCTATGCGATTTGGTAAGCAGGCCAAATTTATCGAGCAGTCCTATGAGGGTATAGATAAGGATCATGAGCGTGTTATGGAGATCTACCGCCTCCTGGAAAACAGAGAGAAGATCCGTTCGACACGACAGAAGGACGACGATGCTGAAACACGTCATAACGTCACGGAGCTAACTCTGTATCGGTTGCAGCAGCTGGGGCTAATCGACGGATACACTATGAGCTATGAAGGTTCCCTCAAGAATGTTGTTTTTGAGGCAGAATACAACCAAAACTGGACGGCAGCAGAGGTTATCGGGAACCTCAAGAACTTCTTGATCCGCTACAATGCCAGTATGGATTATATTAATGAGGTTGTATCAAGACTTCAAGACACCCCAGTAAGTTCCCAGGACAGTGATGTTCGTGGAGAGCATTTTGTGTCTGAAGCAGTGAAAATACTGCTGGAGCACATTTACAATACCATACCAAAGATGCGTTATCAGATGTTGGAAAACGAGAGATTATATGCTAAAAGCCAGAAATGCCGTCGCATAATTTTGAGAAGCATCTTCGACAACGTAGAACGTGCCATCTCGGATAACTACCGTTGTGAGTTCTGTGATGTTTGTGAGCCAACACTTAGATTCCCGCATAACAGAGCCGAGGTACCTCTTTACGAGATTGAGCTCGACGAGATCGCCAGACAGCTGCCAAAAATGCTGGAGAGCTTTGATATCAATAAGCTCAGGTCAGCAGCCAAGAAAATTATAGATAAGCAGGCCGTCACTGGTATTTTCGCCCAGGTAACATTTTATCTTGAGCAGAGATATAATAACCCGGCAGCGCTGTATCTCGCGGGAGTTTTAAGTAAACATCGCAACGAGCGAGCTGAAGCCTTACGCTATCTACGGGATGGATTCGAACTGGCGAACCAATGGAGACTCAAACTCGATTCTATTAAGCAATTTTATTTAGAGGCCGCAACCTTAGACGCTAATGAGGCTTTCTCTTGGCTACTTCATGCGGACAGCTTTTTACGTTCTTCTGAAGGATGTGAGTTTTTGTTGGAGGAGGCGTTTCGTATCTTCGGTGAAGAGTCATTGGAATATCAAAATCTAACAGCCCTGTGGATGTTGCAAAAGTATAACAAATCCATAAAGATCCATGAGGACATCCTCCAAAGGGTAAACCGGTTTAAAACATTAAAGGTGAGGTTATGTCAAGTTCAGATGACCTAAAACAACACGTAAACCGTGAGCTAGAAACGTTCCATAGAGACGCCCAAAAAGCTCTAGAGACATTTGATGAGTTTGAAAAAATTGTTTCTGAGATTAATGATATTAAGCAGGCATATGAAGCAAATCTGAAGGACGCCTCTGAAAGAGCCAAAGGTCTAGATCATTATATAGAAAATGCAAAAACAAAGCTATTCCTTCTTGAGAGAGATATGGTAGCAACTCTCGATCGTCTCAAAAATATCGAGGCAGAATGTTGCCAACAGATGGTAAAGATACAGGAAGAGATGAATAAGTTACAGGAAGGTCTACAGGATCTTCACAGCTCGGTGAATGACAAAATAGACCAGAATATGGGCGCTCTCCAGGAGATGATAGAGCAGCGCTTCTCAGGAATTGATGAAAACCTGAAGAACCAGGCAATAAACCACTCAAAAGAGATTCAGAGCTTAGACTCTAAACTGAATAGCGTACAGCACACCTTAATCTCAGATCTCGAGTCTTCTCGTAATGAATACAGAGAATCTTTTACCAAAATAGACCAGAATATGGGCGCTCTCCAGGAGATGATAGAGCAGCGCTTCTCAAAAATAATAGACCAGAGGCTGAATAGTTTAGAGAGCATGATAACTAGACAGCACAAGTGTTTAATTCGGATGGCTGTTGGAATCGGTCTTATATTGATAGGCCTTGTCGGAGAGATTGTTATCCCGCTTGTATTACGATGACAATGAAGTCGTCTCGAAACTATAAATACCTCTTTCTGGCACATCACCAGTCGTGAAGTTCGATGGAATTTAAAGAGTTGACCGATGAGCAAGGATCATCAAACCACTCTTACCGCCGCAGCCAGTAGTTGGCAGAAAGAGAGC
>JAKPCO010000073.1 GCA_029553285.1 Methanobacteriota archaeon | reverse complement strand
AATTCTGAGATATAATGGTAAGAAATGCTATCTTTTTGCTGCAATTGATCTTGAAAGGAACAAAATAATCCATCTAAGAGTGTACTCAGCAAGAAACAGCATGACATCTCATGCATTCTTGAAAAGAGTCCTGAGCATGTGCAAGCCGGAGGAGATCGTTCTGGACAAAGGACCATGGTACAGAGACGCACTCTGCCGGCTCGGCGTAAAAGTCAGATACGAATCTTTTGGAGAGCGAAGCCTCGTGGAGTCTGTATTCTCCTCCTTCAAGCAAAGAGCAAAAATATTCTTCTGCTCCATAACCGTGAACTTCAAACGCAAGGATAAGAAATCTGGAAGCCTGCGATGGACAAGAGCTGTAGAATGCTGGAACAAATTCTGTAAAATGTTTATGTTCTACTACAACGTCGCGAGGAGGTAATAATGTTATTCGGACAGGTCCCCATGAGCTGCGGTTCTACTGGATGCACTCTTATCCAATGATAACTTTGCCCATAGAAGCACTGGTCCTGCCGTGCATTCTTGGTGAACGAATAAGTGCATTCAGCAACCATATTGCACGGCAAGTTGCCGAACCCGTAAAGAGCGATTGGATGATGTGTATGCCTTCAGCGCCTCAGCAGTGCGCACCTGATCTGCTACCAGAGTAAATTCTTCACGCTCCCAAACGCCAGGCTTGAAAAATGGTTTATAGGAAAGGGATTACAGAGATTGCAAGCTGCGTCCTGTGCAGCATAAAATGAACTGTGAATCATGATGAGACCACCCATATCCTCCACTCTGATCGTGCTCATGGTGATTGCAGCAGTGGTACCTGCAGCGGTTATGGGGCTGCTTTTCAGTATGGAGGTCAGCAGGATATCGGGATCGATCCAGGCGCAGCTCGGCGATATCAACAGCACCGCGATAAACTACTCGTCGGGAGCGACAGATCAGGAGATCATTGTAACCTCCAAGGCGCTGCAGTACGAGGAGTTCTTCAGAAGGATCGCGGAGAGCAACCAGTTCGTGGCAGATTATCTCGCCTCTGGAATCCAAGACATCGATCGAGTGGCAGATCCGAACAGCTCCCTGTCACTGACCCTGAGAAGAGCGATAAAGAGAAACAGCGCGATAGAGCGCATATACCTGGCGACTGCTGATGGGAGGGTGGCCTCATGGCCTGATGTGGACGGTACCAGGAAGACCACCAGGAATGCATCTGAGATCGGTTCATTGAGATGGTACACCGCAGCACAGGCTGCTGGAGGAACAGTGTGGATCTATGGAGATGATATGCACCTGATATGCGCAGCGCCTGCGTACCGCAACATCACACTCTACTGCATTGCTGCATCAGAGGTATCTCTGTCAGATATCTACTCGGATCTCTCAGGGCTGAGGGGCAGCGGCTATCCGTTCATAGTGAACAGAACCGGCGATCTTGTGATGATGCCCAAAGTGAGACGGGGCGACTCCCCCTGGGATAACCTTCTCCTCTCCGGAAACCTCTACAGATCAAACATCTCCGCATTCGCAGAGCTCGGCGATCGCATCTCGAAGGGCAAGAGCGGATCTGATTTTCTCACGATAGATGGCCGGGGCTGGTTTGTGGTTTACTCGCCCGTGAAGAGCGTCGGCTGGACCGTTGCTGTTGCATACCCCTCAGAGAAGATGATGGTGCCCCTCAGCCTCATGGAGAGCAGTTTGAACTCCATCAGCCAGAGATCTGCGGAACTCATGCGCAGCTGCGCAGCGACGATCCTCTCCAGAGGTCTGCTCCTGATGGTCATCTCAGGCGCGGTATTCGGATTGATAGGAATAACTCTCCGCAGGCAGCTCAGAAGATCCGCGGGATGCATATCTGAGGCGATGAGGCGCATCGGTGAGGGCGATCTGGATAAGCGCCTGCCTGCAGGCTGCGATCTCGAGGGGATCTTGGAATCTTTTGAATCCATGCGCAGATCTCTCAGGGCGATCGTCGACAGGGCCAGGGCCGAGGGGTATGAAAGGGGATCTCAGGATAAGGAGAGTTCTGTGCTGAAAACATTCGATCGCTTCCTCTCCGCAGAATCTCTGCCCCCCATCGAGGGATACGATATCTGCGTTCGCCAGATATCGATAGGTGGCACATTCCACGACATCCTGGAGACCCAGCATGGAAAGGTCGCACTGTGCCTGGGCAGGGCGGGTGGAGATTCACTGGACTATGCTGTCCTCGCTACCACCGCCAGGGCGGTTATCAGAGCGCTCTCGTCTCCGCATCCTGATGAGGTGGTAAAGCGTGCGAATGGCATCCTGGCAAAGAGCTCATCCGCCCCGATCTCCTGCTTCTACGCAGTTCTCGATTACCTCGGCGGGGAGCTTGTTTACTCAAATGCAGGACACTCCCCGCCATTTGTTGTAAGCAAGGATGGATCTGTGGATACGCTCTGTGGCGATGGGATACCCATGGCGATCAGGGACGATCTCGATATCGGGTATGAGCGGCGATCCATCTCAGGGGGTGATGTTCTGGTGATGTACTCAGAGGGCATGATCGAGGCGCAGGGCTTCGACTTGGAGCGTCTCATAGGAGTGGTCCGCGGCTCCAGAGCGAAGAGCGCGTCAGAGATGGCAGATGATATAGAGCGTGCAGTCCCGAAGAGGGATGGCCTGACTGTCATTGTTATTAAAGCAACCTGAATCATCTGGGATATCTGCCAGCGATGGGACTGCCACCGCCCTGGCTCCTCCAGAGAGGAGCGGTGCATGTCGCCCCGCTAACCGCTGGTGGACAGTCAGCAGAACCGGTCACCATCGATATCCTCCTTTCTCTGAATCCTGGATCTGGTCGCGGGCGGAGAGGTAGCTGAGCCCCGCTCCCTGTCAAGCTCATCCTGTATCGCATCCATGAGCTCTCTCTTCATCCCCTCATCCATCTCCAGCATTGCAACCGCAGACATCATGCTCTCCAGAGCTGCATGTGCCCTGCTCAGATCCATGCTCTTGCTCTCGAACGCTATGCCCTCCCTGTAGAGGGCGTCTATCTGATCCGGAGGCAGTTTCAGGGCGGTGGCGGCGCTTATCGCCCTTCCGTACATCTCCATAGATATGTAGTACTCAAGGCCGCTGCGCAGCAGACGCTCCGCCTCCTCAGGGAAGCCTGCGCTCTTCGTGATCTGGGCTGCCCAGAGGTAGTCTCCAGCATCCACCAGAATATCGACAGCCCTCTGGATCATGCCGTGCTCCCTGCACAGCACCACCGC
This sequence comes from Methanobacteriota archaeon, assembly GCA_029553285.1. Lineage (GTDB taxonomy): Archaea > Halobacteriota > Methanosarcinia > Methanotrichales > Methanotrichaceae > Methanothrix_B. The sequence goes on along the minus strand of JAKPCO010000073.1, from coordinate 152,428 downwards.
ATACTCAATCTCGTTCGCTCTCAGCAGGAGATCTATCGCATGATCAACAAGCTCATCCGGAAGGCTTCGCAGATTGCTTATCACATACTCAAGCCTCTGCTCGGGCCCCATCTCATCGAAACAATCCTTCAAACTCTTTTTCATTTACATCTCCTGAAGAAAATTCACATGGGAGAGATGTCAACGTGATCGACATCACTCCGCAGGCTCGAACCTCTCTGCGAGCCTCTTCATCACATGGGGGAGCGTTGTGTACTCCATCTCCTCAAGCGGCAGCCTGTGAGGCTCAAATGGTCCGTGCGCCCTCATGTAGTCAGTGATCTCCAGCACCCTCATCCGGGTGAGATCAAAGGCGACATCCGCGAAGAGGTCCACAGGCCCTATGAGAAGCCCGTTGCAGAGCTGGAATCCAGCTGCGATCACCCTCGGCGGGCCGTCGAATCTTGTTGGATGTGCATCCTCGAAGGCGCATGGCATCAGCGGGCCGTTGTGGGAGCCGCGCATCCATCCCGAGACAAGATGACCCAGCGCGAAGGGCTCCAGGACTTCTCCGAGCGCGGGGAGCCCGGACTGTGCCCTGACGAGCGCGACCGGGTCGTCCTTTCCGACGTACGTTCCCGCGGTCTGATACAGCTTCTCGGTGCTCACCACCGCGACAGGCTCCTCAGATGGTAGCTTGCCCCCGGGCTTGGGGTATACCCTCTTTATGACGTACCTGCTCTTTGCCCCGATCAGCGCCAGGATGTCGTACATCTCCTCGGGGCTGGACATGAACACCTTCTTGTGTTCCAGTATATCCCATATCTCGAAGACGAAGCCGTGGTGGAGTGACGGATCTATGACGAGACCTGCAGTGTTGAAGGGATCCGCAAACATCCTGAAGATGGGAAGGTTGAACGCCCCCGGCTCGGTCTTGTCCATCATGAACGCGACCAGAGGCTCTGCGCCGCGCTCCGTGAACTGCATCTCAGCAACACCAGGCCCCATCCCGCGGATATTACCGGAGAACGCATCACAGAGCAGATCCTGCCCAGCGCCGTAGAGCTTCAGGCTCTTCGCCTCTGCGGTCGCCTTCTCAAACGTCTCCCATGCGATCGCATGGATCTCCGCCTCATCGGTCCCGAGCCTGTGTGTCATCAACAACTCAAGATCGTCCCCACATGCCATGACCTTGAAGTCTATGAGCGTGCCTGCGGATTTCGCCTCAGACAGAACCTCCTCAGCCCTCTCGATCAGCGCTGGATGCACAGAGGCGTGCCCGGGCCAGCCGCCCACATCAGCCTTGATAAGACTCACAGTTACCTTGCTCATGATCAGCACCAATGCTACAAAGGGAGGGTGACATAAAAAAGTAATCCATACGGCCCCTGCAGCGCCAGCGTGTTGTAGAGCATCAGGCAGATGCGACCTGTGAGAGTTACGAATCCCGGTTTTGCACCATACCACTGAGCTCTGCAGTGATCCTTTGTGGGGGCGAGAGTGCTGAGAGCTTTAAACCGCTCAGCAGTGCGAGCTTAGGGCTGCAGTGATTCTTTGTGGACAAGAATGCTGAGAGGGCTCTCATCGGCTGAACATCACTTCAGATGCATCATCGGGTAATCTTTTTCTGGATCGTATTCAAGAACTGCCCTCACGTGTGCCCCCTCATATGCAACCCCGACCTCTGCCCTGATCATCTTCCCTGAGAGCTCTGAGTAGCCGAAGACGTTCCCCATGAGCATGCTTCTGTCTATCCGCACGCTCACAGATACCACATACGGCTGTAGGGATATCGATCGCTCGATCGCCCGCTCCAGCGACTCCGCGGTCTCCACACTCACAGGCGTGCCGACGAACTGGTGGTACAGAGCGCCCAGCTTTATCCCTGCCTCGAATGCTGCTATCTCTTTTGAAGTGTACATGATCTCACCACCGGAATCATGAGATAGAATGCCATCGAGATCAGGATGACGATCGCTGCGGCTCTCACGCCCGAAAGATGAAGCGCTGAAAGCGCGGCACCTCCAACCATCATGCACACAAAAACCACCCTCGGATCCCTCAGCTTCGGATATGGCAGGGTGCTCACCATGAGAGCCGAGAGAAGGATCATCAGTCCGGATGTGAATATGGGGGAATCCAGGAGAAGGCTGACGCCAAGGATCAGACCTGAAGCTGTTATTGGGAGACCCTCGAAGTGCGTCCATTCCGCTGGAGAGATGTTGTACCTGGCGAGCCTGAGCATTCCGCAGAGCATGTAGATGGCGCAGAGTATCAGGAGGTACCGCTCGCGGTGGATGAAGAACGCCATAGCAGCTGGTGCAACCCCAAAAGATACCATATCGGCAAGCGAATCCAGATGAGGTCCCAGCTCGCTCTGCTCTGACCTCCTCGCGACAATGCCATCAGCTCCATCGAAGAGCGCCGCTGCCACCAGCATGAACACAGAGAGCTCGCGAATCTGGAGATGCGCTAAAACCATGGCGCTGAAACCTGATATCGCGTTCATAAGAGAAAGAAGATCCTGCGCTCTGAGCCTCATTCCCTCAGCTCCGCTATCACCGTCTGGCCGGCGCGGACGTGCGAACCCTTGTGCGCGGTGATCCTGTATCCTGGCGGGGCTGTGACTATCACTCCTGAACCAAATCTGATCATTCCTATCCTCTGGCCGCGCTTCAGCCTGTCACCGGGCGAGACCCAGCAGATCACTCTCCGGGCGGCCATTCCGGAGATCTGCTTCAGCGTGAAGCGCCCCGTCTCACCCTCGATCTCAATGACGCTGTGCGCATTATTGAGAGGATTACGGAAAGCCGGCGAGTGATCGCCTTCTCTAAATTCAACGCTCCTCACAACCCCATCCAGAGGAGATCTGTTCACGTGAACATCCATCGGCCCCATGAATATGTAGATGTGGCGCTCATCTGCCTCGACTATCCTCCCATCCGCCGGCGATAACATCCCCTCTCCCTCAGGAAACCTCTCGGGATCGCGATGGAAGTGTATCATGAAGGCTGTCACGAGCAAAAAGATCAGCGAAAGCGCGATGCTCAGGGGGTAAACCAGAATGGATGCTGCAAAAGGAATCGCAACCCATGGCAGAGATCCAGGGGCAAGCCTGAAGCTCAAACCTCCGGCCTCCTTGATGCCCTGAGCTCGGCGAAGAGATCATCGATCAGCACGAGCAGCTCCGGCAGAATCGCAAAGACCATGTACGCTATCAGGAGCAGCACCAGTGTGGATCCCACCTTGGCGATCACGTTGTGCGCCAGATAGAAGCTGTCCTGCCCGAACCACTCCTCTCCGTAGGCGAGGAGGACGAAGGCGTTCCTGCCGATATTGAGAGTGTATATCGCCGCCGTGGAGAGCGTTAGAGCTCCCAGCCTTCTCGCCCTCGGGGCTCTGACCGAGAGTATCACGCCTGCGAACAGCGCGATGCTCTCAATGGCAGTGCACGCGAGCACGATCTCCACAGATCGGCCGTTGAGCGCCAGCAGATTCCAGCTCTCCATCGAGACAGGAACGTTCAGTCCGGCAAGCAGCCAGAAGGTAAGAAGAGTCGTCCATCTTATCAGGATCTCCGATAAGCTCCGGACCTCTGCGAATGGGAAGTACAGGAGGCCACAGATGGCTGCTGCCATGCTGATCCATTCAGCTGTCTCTGACATTCCCCCGGATAGGATCCTCCAGCCGAAGGAGAAAGAGATCGCAGCAGCTCCAACGACCACAATCACGTTGAAGTAATCCCTTATCGAGGTGTAGTGCCACGCCTCCATGAGCCAGTATGCCCCGAGAAGCACCCAACCGGCGCTGGATATCCCGGAGCGTCTGGTAACGGATGAGATGAGAAGCAGTATCAAGCTGAGCCAGAGAATGCCGCCTGTCATTGTTATGATCTTGAAGGGCAGGTTTATTTAGCATTATCTCTCAGAGAGCTGTAGAGCGAGATGGATCCATGATGTAGGATCCACGCTCTCCCGCACCCTGGAGGAGTTATGAGACGTGAGCCTCTTGTGTTCGTTCTCGCTGCAGCCCTTCTGCTCACCATGCAGTTTGCGCATACCGAGAGCATGAAGATCGATCCCGCGGTTGAGAGGATGATGAGCAGCGATGGGCCGGTACCGGTGATAGTCATTTTCAGAGATGGATGCTCTCCCGATCTGAAGGGTATAGATGTTCGGTACAGGTACCATCTCATAAACGGGATCTCTGCGGTCTGCAACAGGGATGAGATAAAAAGGCTCGCTGAGGATGATGACGTGAAGGGGATATACCTGGACGGAGATGTGAGCGTCACCGCCCCCGTCTCCCCGCCGGAGGGTGGAGATTCCGTCTGTCCGTCAGAGATGGTCGATGCTGAGAGGGTGTGGGCTGAGGGAATAAACGGCTCGGGAGTGATCGTGGCCATCATAGACTCAGGGATCGATAAGAACCATCCAGATCTCATCGGAAAGGTCATCGGCGAGAAGAACTTCGTGGAGGGTGAGGACACGACAGAGGATCTTGTCGGGCACGGAACGCTCTGCGCTGGCATCATCGCTGGCTCCGGAAGGGCGTCAGGCGGGAAATACAGGGGCATAGCACCAGGAGCGCGGCTTCTGAACGTCAGGGTCATAGGGAGCGATGGCAACGGAAAGGTCTCAGATATAATCGCAGGGATAGAGTGGTCTCTGGACAACGGCGCCAAAGTTCTGAGCCTGAGCCTGGCAGGGCTGAACCTAGGCGAGACGAATCCTCCGGTCACGATGGCCGCGGATAAAGCGATGGATGCCGGAGCGGTGGTCTGTGTTGCAGCCGGAAACAACGGTTAAATTGATGGTTCTCTCCGTTCTGCTGCTCGCCCTCAGCGGATGCATTGATTCTCCAGGAGATGGAGTGAAGGTCATAACGGTGGGAGCTGTGGATTGCAGAGGGCATGTAGCGGACTTCAGCGGATCCGGGCCGACAAGGGATGGCAGAACGAAGCCGGATATCGTCGCCCCCGGGGTCAACGTCATAGCATCAGCTCCTCTGGGGCTGAAGGATCTCAAGTATGTGGACACATACTACGCAAAATCGTCCGGAACCTCCCTATCAACACCTGCTGTTGCAGGCGTCGCTGCGCTTCTCCTCCAGAAGGACCCCTCGCTGAGCCCTGCTGGAGTGAAGGCCGCGCTCCTGAAGGGCGCAGTCCGTCTGAACAACACGCTAGGAGAGGAGTACGAGCCTTACTACCAGGGAGCAGGGCTTGTGAACGCCTATAACTCCTACAGGCTCCTGAGCGATGATCTGTGTGGTGTTGTGCCTGACCGCTGGATGGTTGGCAGATGGGCGTTCATGAGCGGCGGGAAGGCGGTCTCTGCAGGTCTCGACTCAGGCGCTGACAGACCACAGAAGAAGATATACGCGCTCGCGCCGGGCGACGAGGACTGGACCACCAGGTTCGTGTTCTTCACAGATAAAGCGCGGGAGAACCTGAGCGTTGATGTTAAAGGGGATGTTGCGGGCTGGATAACAGTCATGGATCTTCCAGAGTCTCTGGAGGGGAACAGCCATGCAGTCTTCGGCGCGAGCATAAAGGTGCCGAACGGGACCTCGCCTGGGGTCTACACCGGGTCGATGGAGATCTGCGAGAAGGGCACACCCATAATCTCGGTGCCTGTGCGTGTTGAGGTCGCCTCACCCCTGATCACTGTAATGGGGAGCGCATCTGTAGCTGATGAGATCTCTCCCGGATCCTGGCGCTACTACTATCTGGATGTGCCTCTGGGAACACAGCAGATCAGGAGCATGCTGAGCTGGTCAGGAAGCTCAGACATGGATCTATTCCTTCTTGCGCCGACGAGCGAGTACTATCATGAGGATTCCTCAAATGGGATGGAGGAGACCGTTCTCAACAACCCGGCCTCGGGCAGATGGATTCTGGCGGTGCATCAGAGGAACGCGAGCAGCTCTGAGAGATTCCTGCTCAGGGTCGAGAGGTCTTTTGTGAAGAGTGAGCCGGGCGCATGGAATGCCGGCGCTGTGATGCCCGGCGGGGAGGCATCTGTGAGCATGCGGCTCAGTAATGAAGGCCTCCCGCTCAGAAACATCAGCTACAGTGGAATCGTGGAGAACAGCACATCTTTCAGCATAGAGGGTTACGTGAGCGAGAGGCTCTCCTGGACCGCAAAGTTCGATGTACCCGAGGATGTAAGGCGGCTCTCGCTCAGACTCCTCTGGGACAACCCGAAGAGCGATCTCGATCTCAGGCTCTACTCGCCGAACGGGAGGCTTGCTGCCAGATCAGAGGGCTATGAGAGCACCGAGGAGATCCAGGTATACGACCCCCCTCCCGGAAGCTGGACTGTCGTTGTCATAGGCTACGATGTTTTTTCTGACAAACAGGACTTTGAACTTGTAACAACGCTCCACACCAGAGAGCCCTGGGGATGGCTAGATGTTTCGGGCCCGGATGAGATTCTGCAGGGTACGGCTGCAAGCGTCAACCTCACACTCAGAGTGCCCGAGGACGCTAACGCAAAAGAGGTCCGCGGGTATCTCGAGCTCCGGGGGGATAACAGTTCCCTCGAGATACCTGTTAGGGTCACGGTTGCAGGCGCCTCTGTGAAGGGCGTGGATGGCATCGGATTTGAAGATAAAGACAATGATGGATTTATAGATACTCTTTCTATAAAGGTCGCGGTGAATTCTTCTGTTCCTGGTGTTTACAGAGCTGAGGGGGGACTCTTTGACTGCTCCGGCAGGATGATAAAATGGATGAGCGGCTCCGCATCGATCCACGGCAGTGGCATTATCGAGCTCAGGGCTGATGGCAGAGAGATCTGGAAGAGAGGTGGATGCGGCCCTCTCTCTTTCAGAGACATCATCCTCTACGGCGAGGATGGCGATGTTTTAGAGGAGCACAACCAGACAACAACCATAGACAGAAGCCCACTCGACTTCCAGCCGCCGCAGGCATACTTCAGCAGGAGCTTTACGGACATGAGCGAGCGCGCTGGAAGCAGGATAAGCAGTATCGTTATAGGGGTCGGTGTGACGGTCAACGTCCCCGGAACCTACACGATCACAGCCAGGCTCAGGAACGATGATGGAGATGTGATAGGGGAGATCGCGAACACAACCTCGCTGAGAAGGGGAAACAGCACTGTCGCCCTCAGGTTCAACCCGACGAAGTTCGTGATGCTCGGAGAGCGTTCACGCCTCCATCTGACAGATCTCAAACTGATCGCAGGTGATGAGGTCCTGGACAGCATCGATGATGCCTGGTCGAGCAGCCCGATGGATCCTGCAGATTTCACGAGCGAGAGAGCGATGGTCTCGATCTGATGCCCTGTGCATGTGATTCGCGAAGCCTGCTAAATCGACGAGGCAGGGGGTTCATCAAGCATTTGTACTTGTTGAGGGCTTGTTGAGTGATCAAGCGGCTGAAGGCTGGTCATTACCCGATACGAGATCACTGCGGAGATTATCATCGAGATTCACGACCTTCTAGGTCCTGATCTGGAGACTGCTCGGGTTGTGTACTTCTATTCTTGAAACCCGCATCTCTCAACCCAAACGTTATCTCCCATCGGAGCAAATGATTCTTGCAGAACCATTCAATGGTTTAAGTCCACAACCTGCGAATCCATGACCTTAAACGCTTCCCTTTTTTGCACGTCTTTTTCTTGGATTACTTCTTGAACTCGGTGTAGCCGCACCTTCCGCAGCTCATCCTGTCCTTGTGCTCGGCGAGAAAGACGCCGTTCCCGCACCTCGGACAGATGGGCTTTCGCGCCTTTATCGTCTCCCCGCTGAGCTGATAATACCTGTGCACAGCCATCTAGCTGGCCTCCTTCTGCTCTGATAGGACGTTTCTCTTAACTATATGCGGGTTCTCCACCTGCCTCATGCGCTCCTCGCTCTCGTATATCCTCGCATGGGCTATGCTCTCCCTCTTCCCAAAGAGGCTGTTCATCTTTCTTATGACAACCAGTCCAGGCTTTGAGTCCTTGATGGCTGCGAGCCTCTCCAGGACGCTCCTCCTTGTTGGTGTCGACCCCTCACTGTGTATAACCTTAAGCACAATCTCCCGCCTTTTCAGCAGCGGATTCTCGCGCTCACTCAAGATCTCTATATCCATAATCGGATCACCTTCCTCCACATCTCTTAAACCTTTTCTTTAACGATCATTCTTTTAAGAATGCCTTCGATCTCACTCTTCTTCTCAGGTGTGACCATGACAAGAACGCTTCCAACAGACGGCTGGCCGTAGACGACAGCAGATCCAATCGGCGCGTAGAGTATCGCGGGCAGGGCCGCCAGGTCCTCCTCGCCATCGACTATGATCTCTGTGGGTGTGCATCCGTTCAGCGATTCGCGGACCGCGTCCAGAAGCTCATCCGTGAGGGTCCCAGGCGGATTCTCGACCGTCACAACCCTGTAGCTTCCCTCGAGATGCCTGCGCTTGATGCTGTCCTCGACAGGAGACCTCTTGGTCTTGTGATCGACTATCATCAGGTCTGGTATGAAAGATGCCTTGAGGATGTAGAACGTGGTTATATCCCCAACCGCGATCAGCCTCTCCGCAGCTCTGAGATGATCTGCCATCCTCTCGACGCACTCGACCCCGTGACATCGGTAGAGGATGCCAAGCGGCTCCTTCAGCTCATCGCGCATCTCCTCAGGAAGTACAAGAACTCTCAAGCTATCGCACCTTCAGGGCATATCTTCCGGGCAGCGTTATGCCCAGCTTTGCGGCAATCTCGGAGCCTTTTGGATCTATGACCACTATATATCCGGCCCAGTCCTTGCTCAGCGAGGACGATCCGCAGATCGGGCATACAAGCCCTTCCACGATCCTGTGGCATTCACGGCATGCCTGCTCGGTCATTCAGCCTCCGCCTTCTGCTCGGCCCTCTCCTCAGCCTGATCCTTCACCTTTGCCTTCACCTCTGAGATCTCACCACGCCGGAGGGCCTCAAGCCACTCGATCTTCCCCAGGCCTGTCTGGCGCATTGTGAGCCCGATCTTGCTTCCCCTCGGATCCTTCTCGTTCAGGCTCACAGCAATTATCCTCGCGCGTACCCTGTCTCCCTCGGCCAGGAACTTGTTTGTATCCTTGCTCACAAGCCTGGCGTTCTTCTCATCGTATGCCATGTACTCATCTGTTATCTGGCTCACGTGGAGCAGACCATCGAACGGCCCTATGCTCACGAAGGCGCCGAACTTTACTATCTCGACAACCTCCCCCTCCACGACCTCCTGCATCTCGGGCTTGAAGACTATCGCATCGAACACTGCATCATAATACACAGCGCCGTCGCCAGCTATTATGCGACCCTCTCCTATGCTGTCAACGCCGAGGATGGCCACAATGGCGCCCAGCGTCCTGTCGACCCTTGCCTCGTACTTGGTCCGGAGGGCCATCTCCACAGCCTCATTCAAGGGTTTGCCCATATCCTCAGGGGGTATCCTCACCACACCCTCAAGCTTCATCCTTCTGTACATCAGAACCTCCCCTGCGCATCGATCTCGAGGTACTGGCTCTGGCGCAGGTAGATAACCGTGATGCCTCTCTTAGATAACCTTTTCCTGAGCTCCTTATCTCCCGTGAGCACGGCAGCTCCGGTCTCGGATGCGATCCTCTCCAGGACGTCGTCCGCCTCACCATCAGCATCGAGAATTCTGCATCTGGAGAGCAGGCCGAGCGCGACGCTTGCAGCGCGTCTGTCTTTTCCCCTATCTCCAAGCTTTGAGATCGCCCTGAGCTCCCTGACCACAGCTGTTGGAACTATGTAATCGAAGTACCCCAGCCTCTCGAGCTCCGAGAATATATCGACTCCGAACTGCTCCGGCATCATCAGCGCGTTTGTATCCAGGAGGACCTTCAAGCACCCTCTACCTCTAGGAGACTATGGTTCCAACACCGATCAGACGCCATCTGGCCCCGATGCGCCTGCTGACCGCGACCCGATCTCCCACCTCTGCGCACACAGGCCTCTTGAGCTGCACCTGGACCTGGCCGCTCTCCCTCGCGCTCGTCACCACACCCACAGTCGTCGCTGTGCCCACGTTGAGCATCAGCGGCTCGCTTGTGTGTATCGGCTCAACAGCGGCCTCCTCTGTGGATCCAACCACCCTCTCCAGGAGCTTCATGTCCATGACGAAGCTGTGCCACACAGGGGGAAGCTTCCCAGGAGCGCCTGCGACCTGCCCAACCAGATTATCGCTCTTCGTTATCGCAGGGTCGAGATTTGTTCCGACGCCGATCAGACCTCCCGGGGTGACCTCCGGGACATCCTCACCGCCTGCCCTCAGGTTCGTCACCTTGGTCTGTATCGGGACCCACTGCTTCTTGCCCTCTGCCTCAACGAGCCTACCAGGAACTATTTCTAGCTTGTCGCCCTTCCGGAGCACGCCCTGGCTCAGGGAGCCTCCGACCACTCCGCCGACCAGGTTCTCGACCGAGGTTCCAGGGCGGTTGACATCGAACGATCTCGCTATCTTGAGCAACGGCGGCTTCTTGATGTCCCTAGATGGCGTGGGGATGAACTCCTCTATCGCCTGGATCACCATGTCTATGTTTATGTTCTGCTGAGCCGATATCGGCACCACTGGGGCGTTCTCAGCAACAGTGCCCTTGACAAAGGCCTTTATCTGCCTGTAGTGCTCCAGCACCTCCTCCTTCGAGATGAGGTCTATCTTGTTCTGCACGATGACTATCCTGTCTATCCCTGTTATGTTCAGTGCCATGAGATGCTCTTTCGTCTGGGGCTGAGGGCATGGCTCGTTGGCGGCTATCACCAGAACAGCCCCATCCATTATCGCAGCCCCGCAGAGCATTGTGGCCATGAGAGTCTCGTGCCCTGGGGAGTCCACAAAGGAGACAGTTCTCAGAACCGTGGTGGGGGATCCACAGTGCTTGCATACCTCGTCCACCGTGTAGCAGTCGGGTGCCGGGCAGTTAGGGCACTTTCTGAAGGTAGCATCGGCATAGCCAAGCCTTATCGATATGCCTCTCTTTATCTCCTCGCTGTGCTGATCGGTCCATACGCCGGACAGTGCCCTGACCAGTGTGGTCTTCCCATGGTCCACATGGCCGACCATGCCTATGTTAACTTCCGGTTTTGGCAATTTTGGATCTCCTCGAGTATCGATGATGCACCCTACAGCATACACTATATAAATACTTCACGAACAGCTCTCAGGCATAGCCTGCGTATGCGTCTCTTATCTTGCTCCTTATCTCAGAGACGAATATCCTGTAGCTGTTCTGTGTGAAACCCTTCCAGCCGATGAACTCCTCGTAGAGGCCTGCGCCGAACGCCTCCTCATCCGCAGTGGTGCTTGGCGTACCAAAGCCTCTTAGGAGCGAGAAGTTCTCCTCAAGGTACAGGAGAAGAGCCATCTCAGAGTACGGCCTGGGCAGCAGGGGCTGCGTATCGATCAGCTCCAGAAAGAGCCTCTCGTCCTCCCTCAGATCATCCGGGGTTATGTTCAGTTTTCCGATGCGCTCTGAATCGTAAGTCCTGATCTCGGAGCCTGAATCCCTTGTGATGTCCTCGAATATCCTGGCCACCTCGAGCTCATGCTCCAGTGTGAAGAGAAGCATCTTCTCCGTCGCCCTCTCTGCATAGCTCTTGTTCAGTGAGATCATCGAGAACCACAGACCCCTGTAGTACATGCGCCTGCTCATCGAGATCGAAAAGTCGAGCGCGTTGCTCCTCCCGCCAAACGATGGGAAGAAGTTGATCGTGTCTGTCTCCAAAAATATGTGCTTGTCTGTATTCGCGCATTGAAGGCCCTTAACACGACCGATGCTGGAAAGTTCGCGAAATACCTCCAGAGGATCCTCAAGCCTCCTGTACTCGCTCAACAGACGATCCCGCTCAGGCTTTGACATGCCTGCCATCCTGATGCCAACCTTCCTTGCAACAGACCGTATCCACTTTATGTACTCCACCTCGAAGAGTGCTCTGTCCATGCTCACATCCCGCAGGTTTCTCATTCTGTGGGCGCACAAAGTATTTAGCAGGAGCGGAGATCTGGGTCTGGGAGGTGAATGTGGTGGATGAGGAGATCGGGAGGATCAGGAAGAATGAGAGCACAGAGGTTGTGGTCAGGAAGACGGAGTTCAGGGGATCTGTGGGCGTGGATATCAGGGAGTACCTGACCTCTGAGAGATACACCGGATGGTCGAAGAACGGGGTGCGCATACCAATAGAGCTGTGGCCAGAGTTCAAGGCGATCCTGGACAGGGTCGGGACCGGGGATAATGGGAGATCCTGAGTCCGCCTGTCCGGTTCCGTGAGAGCTCAGATGGATGCGATCGTCCATATGGAGAGCCCTCGTCCGGTCTGATCTCGGATATTCAGCCAGGCTCCGGGCACGAATAACCGGGTCATCTGTCGGAATCCGCATGCCTCACCATGAAAGCACGAGATGGCGGACAACCTTCTGTGCCGGATCGTTTCTGGACGAAACCAACAGGCTCGAAGCTTTCATCCTTTCGGCAATCTCTGCAATCGCATGCCTGGTTCGCCCTTGTCCATCAGATGGCTTGCCCGAAGAGGCACCGGTCCTGCTATGCTATCCTGGAGGAGAAACTCGCGATTCCAGCAATCAGATTGTACAAGTTGCTACATACATAAGAACAGCCGGGTTTACAAAATGCCACAGAGTCCAGAAGACCGCATGCTTCTGAACTCATTACGTTTGCATCGACCGCAGGACAGTGATCACTGGTCGCACTGGGAATCTCAGCGACCTGCTCAGAGAAGCATCCTCCGTGATCGCAACGCTTAAATCAGGATCTTCCTCAACACCATCCTGTGCCGCCGTGGCTTAGCCCGGTTAGAGCGGCTGATTCGTATGAGCCTCAGGCTCCGGGATATCAGCAGTTCATGGGTTCGAATCCCATCGGCGGCTTTATTCAACAGACTACAGCGGCTTTTATGTGCTTCTTACGGTGTTAATCATCATTTTCGGAAAGTTTATACCCCAGGAGCACAAAGTGCAACGATGGATGGGTAGCACTGAAGGGTAACTGACATTACCTCCACAGGTTTGCGGCTTTTAGTTGCGCGAAGGGTTTCTCTCAACAAACAGAGTTAGCTTTGCTATTCAGTTTTGAATATTATATTATGATAGTATACGATGTCTGGTGTCGAGACCTAGATCATTTTTGAGGGGCTCTGCACTGGCATACGACCAGTGCATTTATTATCCATCAGATTTAATTACCGGCATGCGGTTAGATTCATTTGATATCTTTGTTAGAATATATAATCATAACTTAAGAAAGTTACCAAAAAATATAAATAATTCCAAGTAGATTAACTCTTACATCTAAAGGATGTATGGGTGGTGAAAAAAGCATGAAAGGAGCGATATTGCTGGCTGTGACACTGGCGCTGTTGACCACTGCCATGGCCCAGGACTTTGCCCCGATGGCCGGGATGGGTACATCTCAGACAGCGTTCATAGCTGCTAACGGTGTTTACTCCGCGGGCGGCGCTGGCTTCGCATTCCCAGTTATTCCAGGACAGAACTACAACTACGATGACATCTACTCCGCAGCAGGCCCGGATGTGGCTGTTGCGGCATTCGGCGCAGTTGCAGCGAACTCAAAGACCGTGACCAAGAACCAGGATGCAAACGCCTGCTGTGAGGTATGTGAGTGTAATGCCTCACCAACGATCAACCTCGAGAGGATCGGCCTCCCGCAGCAGATAGCCCTTGGCGCTGGAGCCGGCAGCAGGGCCACAAACACAGTCACAATAACAACACAGCAGAAGTGAACAGGGAGTAGCAGGAGGTTATGAACAACATGCAATCGCCCGTCAGCATTCTGATTCTGCTGACGGGTGTTGCAATGATTTTTCTCGCAAATGCATCCGCCCAGGAGAGCATCCAGGGTCTCTCGATAGAGGACGTGAGGGCATTCCACCAGGATTTTCTCCGTAAATCCAGCAACCTGAGTTTAATGCAGACAGATATCCCTGAGATACCGAGTGCGTCTTTCGCCAAGCCAGCGCCTTCCAGCACAGGAGATCTTGTTGCTCTGAACTCGAATATCGAGAGGGATCTCTCATACGGCGGAGAGATCGAGGAGAGCGCGCCGAGGATAAACTACATGGACATCTCTCTGGACAAGATCACAGTCATAGCGATCAACATGGGCAGGGGCGGGAGCGCTGTCGCGACATCAAACGTCGTGATAACACCGGTCCAGTCGCAGGGCGGATATCCATCATGTTCAGCAGTGGACAAGCTGAGATGAGCTGTTTTTGAAATTGTGATCCTGCATTCCAGGCCGCTTGCGCAATCAAAGAGCACTGCGCTGAGAGGCTGCACCTATGGAATCTTTCAGAGCTGAGCGCTCCGGGCGAATCGATCTCAGCGCCCGAATATCTTCAGCCTGATGGATGGCCAAGTTTGTTATACCAGCTTGTGCAATTTACTTTTGTGAGAAACAGGGAGATCGCGGCCATACTCTATGAGATGGGGGAGCTGCTGGAGCTCAGGGGAGAAAACCGCTTCAAGGTGATAGCGTACAGCAGAGCCGCGAGAGCCATCGAGTCCCTCAAAGAGGATATCGAGGATGTCTGGAGGCGGGGAGAGCTCGACAGGATACCTGGGGTTGGGAAGGCGATAGCAGAGAAGATCTCAGAGTACCTCACGACAGGCCACATAAAAGCGTATGACGAGCTCGTCTCCGCCACACCGCAGGGAATGAAGGAGCTGCTCCAGCTGCAGGGCGTGGGGCCCAAGACGGTCGCACTCCTCCACGAGAAGCTTGGTGTATCAACAGTTGACGAGCTCGAGGCTGCTGCGCGGCAGCATCGGATCAGACGTCTTCCCGGCATGGGACCGACGAAGGAGGCAAACATACTGAAGGCGATAGAGCGGTACAGGAAGCGCTCAACACGCATACCGCTCAGCGCAGCTGCACGCATCGTTGAGAGAATCATGAGTCACCTGGAGGGGATTGAGGGGCTGAGCAACATCACCGTCGCCGGGAGCTACCGGAGGGGGAAGGAGACGGTTGGGGATATAGACATCCTGGCGACGTCCCCCAGGCCCTCAGAGTCCATAGCCGCGTTCGTTCGCATGCCGATGGTCGACGAGATCCTCGGCCAGGGTCCGACGAAGGCAAGCATCATCGTCGAGGGGACTGTTCAGGTCGATCTCAGGATCGTTGAGCCGAGATCGTACGGAACCCTCCTCCAGTACTTCACAGGCTCGAAGGAACACAATGTGAAGCTGCGCGGCATAGCGCTCCAGCGCGGCTACTCCCTCTCGGAGTACTCCCTAAAGAGGCTGGACACAGGCGAGGAGCTCTTCTTCGATCGCGAGGAGGATGTGTACAAGGCGCTTGGCATGCAGTACATACCTCCTGAGCTGAGGGAGGATCGCGGCGAGATCGAGGCAGCGCTCGCCAATCGACTTCCCCATCTTGTGGATCTCTCGAGCATTAAGGGCGATCTCCATGTGCACAGCACATGGTCTGATGGCACTGGCTCTGTCGAGGAGATGGTCTCACACGCAAGATCGCTGGGGTATGAGTACCTGGCCATCACAGACCACTCGCCGAGCGTCGGGATAGCCGGGGGTCTCTCCCAGGAGAGACTCCTGGAGAAGATAGAGACGATATCCAGGATGAACGAGAGGCTCGAGGGGTTCAGGATACTTGCCGGCACAGAGGTGGACATAAGGGCGGACGGGAGCCTGGACTACACAGATGATATCCTGGAGAGATGTGATGTGGTGGTGGCTGCGATCCACATGGCGCAGAGCCAGAAGGAACGGGAGATAAACAGCAGGCTTGTAGCCGCAATGGAGAACGAGCACATCGATATAATCGCGCATCCCACAGGGCGGATCATAGGGAGGAGGGAGCCGTACCAGGTCGACATGGAGCTCATACTGGAGACGGCTGCCAGGACCGGCACGATCATGGAGATAAACGCCTACCCTGAGAGGCTAGATCTCAGCGATGAATGGGCGAGGCGCGCGAAAGAACTCGGGGTGAAAATGGCGATCGGCACAGACGCGCATTCGCCTGAGCAGCTCGGGTTCATGCGCTACGGGGTCACGGTCGCACGCCGGGGATGGCTGGAGCCCTCTGATGTGATAAACACCCTGAGCGCAGAGGATCTCATGAGGCATCTCGGGATTCATTGATACTGTGACATCTGCTATCTCCCTTGATGCCCATGGTCCGGTGTGAGGCGATTCATGCCTTCTGAGAATCAATTCGATGTTGCCTGTTAGGAGAGATCACCAATAATCATCCGCCGCAGAACCTGCAGCCATTCGCGAGGGCGTCTGGCTCTCCGAGGTAGAGGACCTGCTCCCTGGAGCCGTATCTGTACACCGTGATCCCCTTGCAGCCCAGCTCGTACGCCAGCCTGTAGACCCTGATCACATCGCTCACAGACGCTTTTTCCGGCAGGTTCACGGTCTTCGAGACCGCATTGTCTGTGTGCTTCTGAAACGCAGCCTGGATCCTGACGTGCTGCTCCGGATTTATGTCCAGTGCTGTGAGGAACAGCTCCTTCATATCATCAGGAATCTCAGGAATCTCCTGTATCGATCCCCTGCGCGCGACCTCTGCTCTCAGTGCCGAGGTCATTATCCCCCTCTCGGCCGCCATCCTCTCGAAGAGCGGCGAGCTCTCTATAAGCCTCGCCCCCTCGAGGACATGCCTGACAAAAGATACAGCGAAGAGCGGCTCTATGCCAGAGGAGGTGCCGGCGATTATGCTTATCGTGCCTGTGGGTGCAATCGTGGTCACGGTTGCGTTCCTCATCGCATCCCACCCCTTCAGAGAGGACTCCTCGAAGAGCGGGAACGACCCCCTATCATGTCCCAGGGCGCATGACTCCTCGCGCGCTGTTTTTGTGATGAACGCCATCAGCTCCTCCGCGATCCTGAGAGCGTCCTGGGATGCGTACGATACACCTATCTGAATCAACATCTCGGCGAAACCCATGACCCCGAGGCCGATCTTTCTCGTGCGCAGGGTTGCCTCCTCTATCTGCTTCAGAGGGAACCTGTTCGCGTCTATGACATCGTCGAGAAATCTGACACCAAGCCTGACGGTCTCCTCAAGTCTATCCCAGCAGATCTCCCCTCTCTCCACCATCCTGCTCAGGTTCACAGAACCCAGGTTGCACGACTCGAACGGCAGGAGCGGCTGCTCTCCGCAGGGATTCGTCGCCTCTATGACCCCAGGGACAGGGTGCAACGCATTTATCCTGTCTATGAATATCACCCCGGGATCACCGCGGCGCCATGCGTACGTCGCCATCATGACCATCAGATCCCTGGCATTTATCTCACCGGTCGCCTCTCCAGTCCTGGGGTTTATCAGCTCAATCGACCCGTCGCTCTCGCATTGGCGCATGAACTCATCCGTTATCGCCACCGAGATGTTGAAGTTCTCCATCCCGCCGCGATCCTTGCATGCGATGAACTCAGTCACATCCGGGTGGTCCACCCTCAAAACGCCCATGTTCGCGCCCCTTCTCCTCCCGCCCTGTTTTATGACCTCTGTCGCGGCATCGAATATGCGCATGAATGATACGGGGCCGCTGGCGATACCTCCAGTGCTTCTCACAACATCCCCCTTCGGGCGGAGCCTGGAGAAGCTGAAGCCCGTCCCTCCTCCACTCTGATGTATCAGAGCCATGTACTTCAGGGCGTCGAATATCCCCGCGATCGAGTCCTCCACAGGAACCACAAAGCACGCCGAGAGCTGGCCGAGTGGAAGGCCGGCATTCATCAGAGTCGGGGAGTTCGGGAGGAAGCTGAGAGATCTCATCATAGAGAGAAACTTCTTCCTGGCATCATCAACATCTCCACCGTAGCGCCTCTCCACTGCAGACACGGCCGAAGCGACCCGCTCGAACATCTCCCCAGGGGTCTCGATGACGTTCCCAAACTCATCTCTTTTCAGATACCTCTTCTTCAGAACCTCGACCGCGTTGACGCTCAGCTTGAGATCGTCTGCAACGCCCAGATAGTGCTTCGCCTCCCTTATCTCGGACCGCCTCTGCCTGTAGAGTATGTACGCCTTGGCGACCTGGGCGTATCCCGCATCGATCAGAACCTCCTCGACGATGTCCTGGACATCCTCCACGGACGGTATTTTATCCCTGAAGCGTTCATCCACTATGCCTACAACCCTTCCGGCAAGCTCCACAGGTGTCTTCTCATCCACGATGCCCAGCGCATCGAATGCCTTGGATATCGCCCTGGATATCCTGGAGGGATCGAAATCGACCGTTCTTCCATCCCTCTTTCTTATCTTCTCGACCAGCTCGCTCCCCCCGGTGCAAATGATATATACCTCTATCCTTTACGTGGATATAAACTCAGACTCTGGGGGTCGTCGCAATAAAGCTCGCAGTCTCAGGAAAGGGTGGTGTTGGCAAGACAACTCTTGCTGGAACACTTGCGCGTATGTTCGCCCGTGATGGCTACAGGGTTCTTGCGATAGATGCAGACCCTGACATGAACCTCGGATCTGCTCTTGGGATAAAGGAGAATCCGAGGCCCATCACTGAGTACAAAGAGCTCATCGAGGAGAGGGCGAGCATGCCGATGGGCATGTACCGCATGAACCCGAAGGTGGATGATGTGATAGACAGATGCGGATGCACAGGTCCGGATGGTGTGAGGTTCGCCGTCATGGGTACGCTTGAGACAGGCGGGAGCGGATGCATGTGCCCTGCAAGCGCGTTCCTGAAGGCGCTTCTCAGGCATGTCATCTCCAGGGAGAGGGATGTAGTGATACTTGACATGGAGGCAGGCATAGAGCATCTCGGCAGGGGCACCGCGAGGGGCGTCGATGCGATGATAGTGGTCGTCGAGCCCGGCCTGCGATCCATAGAGACCGTGGAGCGTATCAAAAGGCTTGGCGAGAACATAGGAATAACAAACCTGCTGGCTGTGATCAACAAAACCGACGATCCTGGCATTGTGAAGGAGAAGCTCGAGGAGATGGGCATACCTGTTCTCGGAACCATACCATTCGACAGGAATCTGATAGATGCTGATCTTACAGGAAAGGCACCCATAGACGTGGGCGGTCCTGCTGTCGAGGCCATAAAGAGGATCAAGGAAGAGCTGGTCAGGAGGTTCGAAGGGGCCTCCTGACGGGGATTTCCCGCCTGAGCCCGTGATTTTCAATCCGTCCTCATCATTTTAGACCCAGAACACCGTCGCATGGGCTACTGGCAGAGGCATGATCGATTGCTGATGCACTTTGAGATGATATCCATCTCAGGGCAGGTTGTCCTCGCCATGAAGTCCGTGCTGCCTCTGCAGGCTCATATCGATGAGTATTCTGAATATGCTCTTTATGCTTCCCGGATCTAGGCCGAGCTCCGTGGCCATATCCACAGCTCTGCCGAGCACCAGGGCCTCCTGGTCCGGATCGGATATCGAGAGACCGAGCGCAGCCTTATCCCTGTATATCTCCTCTGCAAGAGCCATGCGCTTCTGTATCAGCCTCAGGATCTCCTCGTCTATTTTCTGAACCTCCATGCGATGCTCAACCAAGCCCATCATATCCCCTCCTGAAAGAGATCTGCCTGACCCATCCTGGCGCTTCTGTTCTCAACCGCTGTCCTTATGATCCTTCCGCCGAGCGACGACCATGCCGCAGCAACATCATCTCCTGAGACGTCATCGACAAGTGCAGCGTACGCGGGCCCGGTGCCGGATAGCGTCGCTCCCGCAGCGCCCGACCTGAGCGCGAGGACCACAGGCTCAGGGGATCTGCGAAGCGCTGTGCAGTACAGAAGCCCGTTCAGGGTCATGGCTCCTGCATAATCCCCCTCCATCACCATATCAAACACAACATCGGCAACCCGGGAGAAGAGCCTGCACCGCGCCACATCGACATCCCGGGAGAAGAACCGCTCCTCTGGAATGAGAAGCACCACCTCTGATTGCAGAGCATCTCGTTTTAAGAGCTCTTTGTTCCAGTTGTCTGTCACCACAACACCACCGAGCATTGAGGCGCACGCGTCATCGAACGCGCCGGTCACCGTGACGCCTGCATCGAGAGCTGCCCCGACCCCGATGCGCACCGCATCTATCATATCGATCTCCTCGCCCAGCGCATCCAGAGTGGCGAGCACCGTGGCGTTCGCAGCAGCACTGCTCGACTTCAGGCCGCTTGCAACCGGTATCTCGCTCCTGGTCCTGACAACGCCGCCGTAATCGAGTCCGAAGTGATTCAGCACGCGTTCAACGCATCTGACTATGAGCGTTGTGTCAATACCAGAGGCATCACCCACCACCCTCCCAGAATCATTGAGCACAACCTCTGCTGATGTTCTGAGGGATATTCCGAACGCAGAGCCCTTCCAGTTCGCGATGGCGTTCAGCACAGTTGCTGCGCCGTATGCAGTGGCATATCCCCTCATGGCGAGATCCTCTTTGCCGGCACGGTCCAGACTCTCATGCTCCCCTCTGAGGCTTTCAGAAATGGTCTCATGCCAGACCGGTCTCTATCATCCTTCTCAGCTTCTCGAGCTCCTTAACGAACTCTGGCTTCTCCTCACGGGTGTACTTTGCCATGAGCTTCTCCAGGTAATCGAGCTCGCTGTATGTCGATACAAAAGCCGGCTCGTAGCTTCCCAGCAGGTACAGCGGAATGACATCAACGCCACCCCTTGATGTGATCTCCTGCAGATCCTTCACGACGATGACGAAGCAGTATCTCCTGTACCCAAGACCCCTCGCGATGTTCTTCGCCAGGCTGTCCATCTGCTGGATTCTTCTTGCCGAGAGGCTCTTGTATGCTGCCACAGAGTCCTTGTACTCCACGAACATAACCGAGTCCTCTGACCAGAGGATGGCATCGTACTCCACTATCGCCACGGAGTTCTTGAGAGCGACGACATTGAAGAGAACACCCCTGCACCATCCGATGTTCAGGTGCACCCTGAAATCGCTCTCCGTTGGTGGAGCCAGCCTCGGCTTGAGGACATAAGGATCGCTCCTGAGCTCGATCATGATCTGAGGTCTGATCCGAGCTTTTATAAAGAAATTGCCATCCGGATGCGGGAGTTCAGGATAACGGCAGCGAGAGACGCTGGTATGGGAGGTCATCGGCCAACTTGCTGAAGGAATCGAACTGGCGACCTCATCCACGCCTAAAGAGTTTGCACCCAGATATCTCCCATCGCTCTTATCCATATGATAACTTGCCCAGAGAAGCACTGGTCCTGCCATGGATTCTTGGTGAATGAATAAGTGCGTTCAGCAACCATATTGCACGACTTGCAAGCTGCCAAAGGCATAAGAGCGTCTCCCATTCGTGCCGAGCCCCACAGAATTTGCGATCCATTGAGGACTTTGGTGATGTGAATACACCTGAAAAATTGACTGATAGCATTCGATGGGAGAAAACGCGGGATGAGCACGCCCAGACGCTGTGCGCTGTCAGGCCTCTATCAGGACCTCCTGCGATAGTATGTTGATCTCCTTGAGCCTCCCATCGACCTCCTTCGATCCTCCGAGTATTCCCTCGAAGAGGATCCTGCCATCCATGACGACGATTCTGACCACGCTCTCCATTACCAGCTCCTTCTTGCCACCGGCAACCATGTAGACCGACAGCTCACACATAGCATCACCGTGAATATGACGGACCCGGCGGGACTCGAACCCGCGACCCCCGGGTTAGAAGCCCGGTGCTATATCCTGGCTAAGCCACGGGTCCATTCGGTTTCAGCCGCCCCTTGGCGGCATCTGGCCAAGCGACTGCCTCAGCTGGTCCTGAAGCTGGTTGAACCTCGACTGTATCCGCTCCTCCTGCTTGGCAACCGTCTTCAGGCGGAGATCGAGGAGATCCACCCTCTCCTTCAGCTCTGTCATCAGCGTCGCCTTGTCTGATCTGAGCATGAGCTCTCCGACGTTCTTGTAGACCACCACATCATCCGGAGACTTGTCCAGCTCCTTGATCGCAGCCTCCGCCTCTTTCTTCAGAAGCTCTATCTGGCTCTTCTGCGCAACCAGTGCCTGAGCCTGCTGCTGCAGCTGCTGCAGCTGAGCAAGCTGATTCTGCACCTGAGGGGGTAACTCTCCGCTCATATCTCAACCATCTCCACACATATCCTGACCAGCCGCAGCCAGGTGTTCAGGGCCGCTCTAAGGGAGACCACATCATCGCCCTCGACAATCAGCACCATTCCATTATCCGTGACGCTGATCGCCACCTTACCACGATGGAGCTCGTCATCAAGCTCCGGCTCCAGTGCGCGGAATACCAGCTCTGAATCCGGGAGCTCAAAGACTATCTCTGCACGGCCCCTCATACCATCAGATCGCCTTCATTCGTTTTACGGTGGTGGGCCGTTCCTTCATAAGTATTCTGTGGCCGCAGTAGGGGCATCTCACGCCTGCATATTCATAATCAACTTCCACAGTCCTCTTGCACCTGGCACACTTGTAGGCCATCTACTCCGTCTCCATCGACCTCTTGATCATGGATCTAACAACAGATCTCCCAGCTGATGTCGCTGGAAGGTACGCACCGCCTGCAAACTCATAGCCGCACTTGGAGCACTGCCATATCGCGGTGCCGATCCTCCTGACCCTGGTCCTGTTGCACCTCGGGCAGTCATACCTGGCCCTGCTCTTCTCCTCGATATCGGCTACGAGCTTTCTGACCTTCCTTCCATACCTCGGCCCGAACCTGGCCGCGGACCTGGTCTTCCTTCCCTTCTTGAACTGCTTGACCATAATGCATCATTCCAGAAACTTCTCTCGGATCTCCTTAGCATTCTCACATGCTATATCAACAATGCGGTACACCTGCTCCTCTGAGAGCATCCCAGGACCGCTCTTCTGCATTCCACATATCGTGCCGTCTGCCTTTGTTATCACGGTGAGCTTGGCATCGGCTATGGCCTCCTCGTCTATGTCCGGATCGAAGAGCACGACATCCCCGAATTCGACGGCTGTCGTTGCAATGGGTATGTCCCTGACAGGAAGCTGGAAGTCGTCGCCCAGACCGAACCGGCTAGCCGGCACTGTGGATCCGAGAAGAGCTGCGATGGCGCCAAGGCTGGATGCGTCCATGATGTTTCCGCAGTCGTCCAGTATGTGTATGTCTATGAATATCACCCAGACCTTCTCCCCAGGAACGATGCAGAGCGCGTCCAGGTCCACAGCGCCCGACTCGCGGACTCCCCTGTCGACGACCCGCGCGAGCTCTATTCCGTACTCGTTCGGCGGACCCGGCTCGAATATCGGAGACGCCAGCGGGACAAGCTCGGCGTTCGTCACTATCACACCGCGGTTCGGAGCGTCCGGGAACGGCTCGCCCGGCTGTATCTTGATACCGACCATGACCTGGGTTTTTCCGAGCCTGACAAGAGCGCTGCCTTCAGCTTTTTTTATTATGTTCCTCTCGATCTCTATCGGCCTGTATTGGGTGAAGGATCTTCCATCCGCACGCTCGCCGCGCAGCAGCAGGTTGTACAGATAGTCCTTTCTTATCTCAGATATCACGCTGCTCATCTTCTGCTCCCCTCATCCTGAAGGTCCTCGAACTGGCTGTATCTGTCTATGAGCACCTTTCTCTGGATCCTGTAGATCTCCTGGCACCCCTTCTTAGCGAGCTCTATCGCCTGGCGGAACTCATCCCTGGTCATCATCCCGTCCATCTGAAGGAGCGTGATCTCGCCCGTGGGCGTTATTGCGATTGGCATGTCCGCCTGGCCGAAGTTGTCCTCGTCCTTCATGGGATCCAGGACTATCTGGCCATCAACCTTTCCGGCTGCGCATGACGATACGAGGCTCCTCATCGGAATTCCAGCGTCTGCCAGCGCGACGGATGCGGCATTTATCCCTGCCGTCCTGGTTCCGGCATCCGCCTGAAGCACCTCCACGAATATGTCTATAACAGACTTCGGAAAGTATGATGTCAGTATCACAGGCTCCAGGGCCTCACGGCTGACCTTCGAGAGCTCGTAGCTTCTTCTGTCTGGTCCGGGCCTCCTCCGCTCCTCCACTGAGAAGGAGGCCATGTTGTACCTGTACCTTATTATGGCCCTGTTGACCTCCTGGAGATGTCTGGGATGGACCTCCCGCGGTCCGTACACAGCAGCTATGACCTTGTTATCACCCATCTCCATGTAGCAGGAGCCATCGGCTCTTTTGAGCACGCCAACCTCCATCTTTATGGGCCGGAGCTCATCGAAGCGTCTGCCGTCAAGACGAATTCCATCCTTTATGAATACCCTCTCATCCATATAATCATCCTCTGGCCCTTCTCGCATCCTTTATGTACTCAACAATCCTGTCTGTGAGGCCGTTCGTGTGGGCCTCCCTCTCGATCAGGAGTATTGTCTTCAAGGCCAGGTCCATATCCTCCTCGTTCCCGCTGACCCATATCCTGCCGTTCTGCCCGACGAATATGTTGCAGTTCAGCTCCTTCTTGAGCATGCTTATCATCGAACCGCCCTTTCCTATGAGCCTCGGGACCCTGGTGTGGCTTATCTCCACTACCCTCCCGGTCTTGATGACGCCAAGCCTTCTGTCGTTCAGGGTCAGCTCCACCTTCATCGCGGGATCGACATCCTTCACCCTGGCCATGACCGAGCTGCCTATGCGAAGATACTTTGACATATCCTCGACATCGATCTTCTTTGGAAACTCGGAGATGTGAAGGAGCCCATCGTAGGGCGAGTTGATATCCAGAATCCAGTTCGAGAATGTTATGTCCTTGACGACTCCGATCACGTTATCCCCGATCGCAGGGATGTACTTGCCTGCAAGGGGGATCACGCTTATCTTATCTCTAAAGCTGGCAATCCCGTAGAGAAGAGAGTACACCTTGCCGTTCCTCACGTATGTGCCTTCACCCGCTCTCCTTGTGTCCTCAGAGAGCAGATCCCCGGGTATCACGATTTTGCGGTCCATCACAAGATCCTCAGTGCTTCAGCAGCTTGGTCTCCGCGTCACCCTTTGTGAGCCTGTTCACAAGAGAGTAGAACTCCGTCTGCATCCCTGCAGGAATCCTGACAACCCCGATCCAGGAGCCGTCGTTCTGCCATGCCTCCCTCACGAGCTTGCCGAAGGTTGATATCTCGCCGTACGACTTTGCGGCGTAGCTCGCAGGAACCTTCACAGCGACCTCAACCTCCTCGAACCTTATGGGGATTATGGGGCGTATGGCCTTCATCGTTATTGCGACAAGCTCCTCCAGAGATTTTGTCGGATCTATGTGAACCTTTGCCTCCGCCATCGCCTGCTCGATCCTCGATGGAGGATGTGGTGTCCTGGTCTGCGGGTTTATCGCATTCCTCGCGATCAGCTCGATTACCTGCCGTTTCTTGGACTCTATGACCCTCCGGCGCTGCTCTGCCGTGAGGCTGATCTCGCCCTTCTTTATGATGATCTCCGCTATTGCGAGAGGATCTGTTGTGCCGAACGCCTTGAGGAGGTCCTCCTCAGCGCTTCTATCCCCCCTGCTCGCGTTCTCGAAGACATCCTCGACCGCGAGTATGTCCTCTATTCTGACATCCTCCCCGCGGCGCATCGCAAGGGCTCCATCGGGATCCACAAGAACCTCGAAGACCGCGCCGTGGCTCTTCAGCCTCGCGGGAACAGCCTCATCGAGCTTTACCATCCTAGGCCTCTCCTCCGAGCTGTGATTTCAGCATCTCAATGTACTCAGCGACCTCAGACTCCTCAAGCTTGCGGAACTTCTTGTCATCCAGCATTATAACCCCTATCTCGGTCGTCGAGGCATCGAGCTTCCCCTCTGATGCCCTGTAGAGGGCCTCAAGCCCGAGGAGTATGGCCTCCTTCATGTTCATATCCTCACGGTACTTCGCCTCGAAGACCTCCATGACAGCTGCTCTGCCAGCCCCTATCCCTGTTGCCTTGTACTCGAGGAGCGCCCCGCTGGGATCCGTCTCGAAGAGCCTCACCCTGTTATCCTCAGCCCCTATTATGAGGAGGGCTGTCCCGAACGGCCTGACACCGCCGTACTGGGTGTAGGTCTGCTTGAAATCACATATCTTCTTCGAGAGTGCCTCTACGCCGATCCTCTCATCGTAGATCAGTCTGTTTATCTGGCACTCGACTCTTGCCCTGTCAACCAATATCCTTGCATCCGCAACAAGCCCGGATGTTGCAGCACCTATGTGAGTGTCTATCTGGAATATCTTCTCTATCGACTCCGGCTCCATGAGCCTGCTCGTTATTCTCTTATCAACAAGAACCGCGACCCCATCCGTGGCCTTTATGCCCACTGCAGTCGTGCCTCGCCTGACCGCCTCTCTCGCGTACTCAACCTGAAAGAGCCGGCCGTCCGGGCTGAACACTGTGATCGCCCGGTCATACCCCATCTGAGGTGCCATCTGCATAATCACATCCTCCTTCCAAGTCAAAATATGTAAGACCCAGATATCTGGTATCCAGCCCCTCTATATGGTCATCTGGAGATACATCGATCTCATGACCGCGGGTGCTCACAATCACTCCAGAAATTCCCTTTAGGTCTACTCTTCTCCGATGCTCCTCCGGTTTTATGCTAGATTGCGGTATATACTTTTCTGTGGCGGTTTTGATCGTCCCGGAGACGCCACGGACCCATATCGCAGCCCGGAATCCTGCAATTGTATGAATGCTTGCGAGAGATGCTCTCAGCTCCTCCACATATCCATTTCTGCACCTCACTATGCCAAAGCGCCCATCGAAAGATATTAGCCTGGGGCTGGCACCTCCTGAATCTCCGAAGAGGCTCAGGTAGGAGGACTGAATCTCGATCGAGATGTCCCTCGCATCGAGATGCCCCTCCGACTCAAGCTCGAAGACCATATAGCGCCGCCTGTCCCTCATCACCGGCAGTCTGCTTCTCAATCAGATCCCACGCTCTTCATTTTGGCCTGTCTCAAGTACCTCCACACCGGGAGATGCCCACCTCCGCTGGTTCATCTCAAGGATCCTGCCGGGCAGCCGGAGTGCATCGAGAGCCTCCTCCCTGCTGATCCCAAGTATATGAGCCATTGCTATCATATCCCTCGGCGCTCTCAGATCCAGATGCGATCTCGGGCTCGCTGTTATCATAAGCGGAATCCCAAACTTCCTCGCAACCCGCACGTTATATCTCTGCAGATCCAGCCATCTCGACCTAGATACCCCCCTGAGCCGGATCATCGGCTGGAGATCGATGGCGAGAGCCACCTGATTCCTCCTGGCAGATCTGGCCTCTGGGACTGTCAGCCTGAATCCGGCATTCAAAACCAGATCCACCCTGGGATCGTCAAGGGCCTCTCGAAGCACGGGCTCGCTGGTCGCATGAACTGCGAGAAACGGATAGCGATCCCTCAGAGAGGAGATCCTCCCCTTCAGGCTCCTCGGATCCTTTGATGCGACCTCGACCCCTCTGGCTACGCTTATGCCGCCTATCCTGTATGCAGCATCCAGCCCCTGGAGGTCTCCGGATCCGTTGATGCCCATCACGATTATGCCACTGAACCCCAACCTCCGGGCAACAATTGCCATCCTGCTGGGAGATGATGAACCCTGGGGCATCACATGAACCCTTGGCTCATAGTACATGGAGGCTCCCCTTAAATGATCTCCCTGAGCAGCCTCACAGCCTCCTCATACCTGGAGGGATATGTTGCAACATGCACCGACACATCTATCGCGTCCCCGGCCTCAGAGAGCCTGACCATCCCCCTGTACGCGGCCTGCTTATCCAGACGGAGATGCAGCTTGCAGTCTTCATCAACTCTCTCAGGGATCTCCCTGCGCAGCCGGGAGAGCTCACCGGCGGAGAGCTGCTCTCTGAGCATGTGAATGAACTCCAGCCCCTCCTTCCTACGCAGCTCTGCCTCCAGAATGGTTATCGGGTTCCCGTAGTAACCACTGGCCCTGGTTGACCTGATGTGATCGAGGGGGACGAAGATCGAGAGGGCTCTCCTGACCCTCTCCTCATCCTCGGTTACCGACACGAACGCTCTGAAGTGAACTCTGTGGATCACTTGCCCCTACCGTCATGAGCCCTTATGCTGGGGCGGGTCTTCTCTGTCCCGAAGCCCTTCCTGCGGAGACCGCGTCCCTTCTTGCCTGCGCTGGTCTTGCCCCTCTCGGCCCTGCCTCTGTGAGAGCCGCCGCAGATCCAGCTGAGATCTCTGTCGCTCTTAATTGCCGGGTGGTTCGGGTCTACAAGTATCACCTCAAACCACTTGTGTCTGCCGTCCTGCCCAACCCAGTACGAGTTAAGGACCTCCATGTTTCTGAAGCGCCTGGATGCCCTCTCCTCCGCGATCCGCTGGAGGCTCTTTCCCGGGTTCTGCCTGTGCATGGCCATGTGCTTCGTCCTTCTGTTCCTGACGTACCTGGACTTCCGGAGGGCGCCTCTTCTCACCCTCACCCTGGCCAGCACTATGCCTTGCTTCGCCTTGTATCCAAGCGCCCTGGCCCTGTCGAGCCTCGTCGGCCGCTCGATCCTCTGAACGCTCATCTCACGCCGCCAGGCTATCATCCTCTGCGCTCTGAGCCTTCCAACATAGCTCTTCGCGGGAGAGTTCCAGGCATCTTTTATGTATCCGTAGAAAGACCTCAATCCGTTCACCTCAGCCTGGTTCAACCTGCAGGTCACATCCCAGGCGTGGTTGGCAAAAGCGCTCCTAGAAGATAAACCTTTTCAGGGAATCGTCTTCAGAGAAGGTCTGAGAGGACGCTCTTTCTCAGCTCCGAGTCCCTCACGAGAAACCTGATTCTGAGCCTCCCACCCTCCCTGGTCTTGGTCACGAATATCTGCTGCTCGGATCCGATCTCTGCGAGGATCTTCTCGATCTCACCCCTCAGATCATCCGATACCTCCAGCTCCTCCTCGCGGGCCGTGATCCAGTTGTAGACGCGCACCCTGTTCTTCCTGCCCAGGGGTTTGAGCCAGCCCCAGTCTGGATCGTTGAGAGAGTATGCGACAGGCCAGGATATATCTCTGCATCGCTCGTCGGGCTCGCAGTAGCTCAATCCCTGTAGCCCCAGATCCGGGTATCCCCTTGCATCGCTCTTTATCGTGCGGCACGAGGGGCAGTTCATCCTGGCGAACCACTTCCTGAAAAGAGATTCACTCAGGCCGGTCCTCTCAGCGAAGATCTTCCAGAGCTTCAGGGCATCACCCTCGCTCCAGCCTGCCTGGCCGAGAAATGAGGCGAGAACAGCTCCGGCCCTGTTGCTGCCCTCCTCAGATGCTCTGTGGAGCATGTTTCTCATGCACGGCGGGAACCGATCCTCCGGTATCCTCTCCATGGATATCCACAGGTACCTCTCGCGCGAATCCATCGAGATCACAGATACCGGTACCTCCGAGCCCTCTCTAAGCTTGAGCCTCATCTTCTCAGGTGACCCTCTGCAACATAATCGCTGACCACATACCTCTTATCGGCCTGAGGTATGCCTGCCGTCGGGAGCTTGCTCTTCTCATACTCAATCCTCTCCTTGAGTATGCACCTTCCTCCCCTGACCCCACCCATCGGGTTCTTGGGTGTGCCCATGGAGTTCATGCATCTCGCCATGACAGCGGCACCGCGTGCGAGCCCGTCATCAACAAAAACGATGTTCTTCTCAGGCTCATCATACAGACCCAGCCTGCCGATCTCCTCGAGGATGAGCTCCGGCTTGTTCCCAGATATTCCGGCTCTCCCCGTGACGCCTATCGCAGTCCTCTTTGTGACAAGCCCCTCCTCGATCGCAACCTCGACGAGCCTCCTGGCGACCCTGGCGCTCACCAGGTCGAGTGTTGCAGATAGCACCTTCAGACCATCTCTCCTGTAGATCTCTCCACCGATCTCAGAGAGCCTATCGAGCTTCGAGCCGTTCTCGCCGCAGTCGCAGCCTATCAGCACGACTCCAAGCTTCTGCGCTGCCGCTGCATCGAGGGGGACATAGCCGTAACGCTTCATTCCAGCAGGCACGCGCTCCACTTTTATGTGGTGATCGATCTCCTCGGCATAGAGCCTTGCCTTCTTGTTCACGCCTGAGTTCTTATCCTTAAAGAGATCGAGCGCTGTGCCTGTGGTCGCGTCGACAAGACCCGTTCCCCTGACCACAGCATCAGGTATGGCCCCTGCAATGCCGCAGAAGTTTCCTATCGTCCTGGCGTAGGGTATCTCCTCGCTGGTTATCCTCCCATCCAGGGTCGTGCCGAAGTCCATCGCAAGACAGGGGTTCCTGAAGTCGACATCTGTCCACTTCGCACCCTGCTTTATCCCGGCGGTCGCGAGCTCGCCCTCCATCTCGTTTGCCACGATCTCGACACCAGTCGCTCCCATCGGCGGCCAGACCGATGCCACAGGCCCGTTGAAGACTATCTTCTCTATGAGCGAGTACCTGCGGAACCTCTCAGGGATGTTGTGTATGGACATCGCAGGGGTCATCAGTCTTGGAGGAACGCCAGCATCGAGACATCCCTGCGCCAGCGCCTGGATGAATATGCCAACCTCATCAGGTGAGTCGAACTCTGCGACGACACCTGTGGACCTCACCACGAAGTTCAGATCCCTTTCAATCAGTAGGCCTGCTGCCTGATGGCTCTCGAGCAGGGTGTCCCTGACGAGCTCGGCGATCGATTCCTTTGTGAGTGGCGTGCCACATATGGTCCTGCCGAATATCTCCTCGCCAGGCTTAGGCGGCCTAACATCCCTGGTCATGCGGACGGTCTTGTTGACTATCTGTGTCTTGCCTGTGTCCATATCAGTGGCTGTGAGTATCGATTTTGTCGTTGTATTTCCCACCTCCACAGATGCCACCAGGTAGTACGGCTTGCTCCTGAGCTCCAGCAGCTTCACCGGCGGGCTTTCAGCTATCCTTGGTTTTGGCTTGAAGAGACGACGGGAGATATTCATGATCCCCGCGTATACATGACAGACATTAAAACCTTTGGAGAATTCATCCCACCAGCAGGCCCTGAAAGTGGCGATGCGCATGAATCTCCAGCGCGGTCCTTCTGCAGCTGACAAAATGTTATCGGGCCCATCAGATCATAGCAGCACCGAAAGCTTGATCGCCGAATATTCCCACACTGAAATAAGTGATACATGTGGCAGTCTACAATCGCATGCCTCCAGAGGAGCTCCAGTCCCGGGCGGAGGAGGCGATCCGCAGGCTCGAGCACTGCGAGATATGCCCCAGGAGATGCGGGGTGAATCGGATTGAGGGGGAGCTGGGGTTCTGCAGGACAGGTCGCCTGGCGAAGGTGAGCAGCGCGGGTCCACACTACGGAGAGGAGCCGCCGCTCGTCGGATACCATGGCTCCGGCACGATATTCTTCGCCGGCTGCAACCTCGCATGCGTCTTCTGTCAGAACTATGAGATAAGCCAGCTCGATATGGGGGTCGAGGTCACCCCAGAACGCCTCGCCGGCATAATGATGCATCTCCAGCTGACAGGCTGTCATAACGTCAATCTTGTCACTCCGACGCATGTGGTGCCGCAGATACTCGAGGCTCTGGTCACAGCACGCGAGATGGGCCTGAGCATACCGCTGGTTTACAACAGCGGAGGGTATGATTCCGTGGAGACGCTCCGCCTCCTCGATGGAATCATAGACATCTACATGCCTGACGCAAAATACGGCTCTGACGAGATGGCAATCAGATACTCCAATGCGCCCGGATATGTGGAGGTCATGAAGGCCGCGATAAGGGAGATGCACCGGCAGGTAGGGGATCTGGTCGTCGAGAACGGGATCGCTGTGAGAGGCCTGCTCGTGCGCCATCTGGTCCTCCCGAACAACCTGGCAGGCACAGAGGAGGTTGTGAGGTTCATATCAGAGCTCTCGAAGAACACATACATCAACATCATGGACCAGTACAGGCCCGAGTACAGGGCAGATCAGCACAGCGAGCTCTCGAGGCGCATAACGCTGAGCGAGTACCGGGAGGCCCTGCGGCTTGCAAGGGCTGCCGGCCTCTCGAGGGGACTGGAGGATATTTGAGGGGCACGAGACAGACCCCGGTTCTTTGGAGGCAGAGATAAATGCAATACGAGTTTCTGGAGCACACAGCTGATGTCAAGTTCAGAGCCTATGGGTCCAGCCCGGAGGAGATGCTGAGAAACGCGGCCCTGGCGATGTTCAGCGTCATGATGGATACTGCCACAATCAAACCTGAGAGGGTATGGGAGGTTGAGCTGGAGGCCGAGGATCTGGAGAGCCTCGCGTACAGATGGCTCTCCGAGCTTCTCTTCCTGTTCAGCGCGGAGATGGCGGTCTTCAGAGATTTTGATATATCTCTGAGCCATAATGATATGTGGAGATTGAATGCCAGGGCCCGTGGCGAGC
This sequence comes from Methanobacteriota archaeon, assembly GCA_029553285.1. Lineage (GTDB taxonomy): Archaea > Halobacteriota > Methanosarcinia > Methanotrichales > Methanotrichaceae > Methanothrix_B. The sequence goes on along the minus strand of JAKPCO010000073.1, from coordinate 120,156 downwards.
ATATAGACAGGAGGAGGCACTCATTCGAGACCGAGATCAAGGCAGTCACACTCCACCAGTTTGAGGTGAGACCTGGAGATTCCAACAGTCCCTGGATGATGCAGGTTGTGCTCGATGTTTGAGAGGTGATCACATGCTCAATAAGGTAGATGAGAATATTTACGAGCTGCCGATAGGCTACAAGGATGGAATGCGTGTCCCGGGCAGGATATTCATCTCCGAGTCTCTCCTGGAGATGGTGGAGCCTGGAACTATAGAGCAGGTCGCAAACGTGGCCACCCTGCCGGGGATAGTGAAGTACTCCATGGCCATGCCGGATGCGCACCTCGGATACGGATTTCCGATAGGCGGCGTCGCAGCATTCCGGGAGGACGGCGGAGTGATAAGCCCGGGCGGTGTTGGGTTCGATATCAACTGCGGCGTGCGCCTCCTGCGCACAGACCTGACTGTTGATGAGGTCAGGCCCGTGATCTCTGATCTAATCGAATCCCTTTTCAAGGAGATCCCATCGGGAGTTGGTGCCACAAGCAGGCTCCATGTGTCAGACAGCGAGCTCACAGAGGCGTTCGTCACCGGGGCGAGATGGGCTGTGGAGCAGGGCTACGGCACTGATGAGGATCTGGAGCACTGCGAGGAGAATGGTTGCCTGAAGGGTGCTGACCCGAACCAGGTCAGCACTAAGGCCAGAAAGCGCGGAAGGCCACAGTTCGGTACGCTCGGCAGCGGCAATCACTTCCTCGAGGTCCAGTATGTGGGAGAGGTGTATGATGAGCGCATCGCCAGGCGCTTCGGACTCTTCAAGAATCAGGTGACTGTCATGATACACTGCGGGTCGAGGGGCGCGGGACATCAGATATGCACAGATCATCTTGAGGTCCTGTCAAGGGCTGTGAGGAAGTACAATATCGACCTGCCGGACAAGCAGCTCGCATGCGCGCCCATAGGAACTCCGGAGGCGACGAACTACTTCGGGGCGATGGCTGCAGCAGCGAATTACGCCTGGGCGAACCGGCAGATCATAGCACACTGGACCAGGGAGGTCTTCGCGAAATACTTCGGTGATGTGGAGATGCCTCTCGTCTACGACGTGGCGCACAACGTCGCCAAGATAGAGGAGCACATGGTTGATGGAAAGCTCGAGAGGCTGTACGTCCACAGGAAGGGCGCGACAAGGTCGTTCGGTCCGTCCAGAAGAGAGGTGCCCCAGGACTACAGGGATGTCGGACAGCCCCTTCTGATCCCGGGGAGCATGGGAACCCCATCGTATGTCCTCTGCGGCCAGGACAGGGCGCTGGATCTCACGTTCGGCAGCGCGTGCCATGGCTCCGGCCGGATAATGAGCAGGAGCCAGGCGAAGAAGACCTACAGGGGATCTGATGTGAGGGCAAGCCTCCAGCGAGAGGGGATCAAGGTGATGGCGACAGAGTCTGCTGTGCTCGCAGAGGAGGCGCCAGAGGTCTACAAGCCCAGCCATGAGGTGGTCGAGGTCGTGCATGCGCTGGGGCTTGCGAAGAAGGTCGCACAGATGATACCCCTCGGGGTCTCAAAGGGATGAGTTAGATTTAAGAGCTCAAACGAACCCGCAACTGCGGATGAAGCTGAGGGTGGTGCTCGTAGAGCCCAGGTACGAGGGGAACGTGGGCGCAGTGGCGAGGTCGATGAAGAACTTCGGCTTCAGCGACCTGGTTCTCGTCAGGCCCTGCGAGCTCGGGTCGTTTGGCATGGCCATGGCAGCGCATGCCAGGGATATCCTCCAGTCCGCCAGAAGTGTGGACCGTCTGGAGGATGCCCTGGAGGGTGTCAGCCTCGTCGTGGGCACAACCGGGAAGCGTCTCGGCAGAGATCACCATCATCTGAGGCTCCATCTCCGCGTACCGTTTCTCACGCCATCGGAGCTCGCGGAGCGGTTGAGGGACAAGGATGGGACCGTGGCCCTCCTGCTTGGGAGGGAGGACTGGGGTCTCACAAACGACGAGCTGATGATCTGTGATGTGCTTGTGTCTATTCCCACAAGCGATGATTACCCGGTTATGAATTTATCTCATGCAGCAACCGTGATCCTCTACGAGCTCGGCCAGGTCGATTCGACGCTTGAGGTCAGACTGGCTTCCAGAGATATGCTGGAGAGGATATACGAGAGCACAGACCATCTCCTCAGGATCATCAACTATCCGGAGCACAAGATCCGCTACGTCGTGCTGATGCTCCGCCGGATATTCGGGAGGGCTGAGCTGACAGAGCGGGAGGCGAACACCCTTCTCGGCGTTATAAAGAAGGCGATATGGAGGGTGGAGGGTGGGGATCAGGCCGACCTGGCAGCTGAATGAGTTCGAGTGCGTGAAGTTAGCTGGGGAGACTGCAGGAGGCGCTCGATCTATGCGCCTCCGAGCACGATATCGTCTGCGAAATCCACCCTGCACGTCAGACCCGCACGGAGCGCCTCGAGCAGGCACTCGACTGTTTTTATTGCAGACATATCGGAGAGGTTCGCCCTCTCCCTGAGTATCTCCTGGAGGCTGCTGACTATGTTCCTGGTCAGCTCTGATAGCAGTCTCTTAGAGATACCATCTGACTGCGCTATGTTCAGCGCCTCCAGGTAGGTGCTCACAGCTGCGTCTGTCCTTGAGGTCGCCAGCTCACAGCCAGCCATCACCTCCAGCGCCTTGACCTGCAGATCCCTGTAGCCGAGCCTTCTCGCCTGCCGCTCGAGGAGCAGAGCGGTCTCCTCCGCCCTGGCGTGATCCTTTCTGTTGAAGTACAGCGTCGCAATGAGCGCGTATGTGGAGAGGAGATCGTACATGGAGTTGATCGATTTGAAGAGCTCCAGGGCTTTCTGGAGGTGCTCCTCTGCATCATCATAATCTCCGGCGTTCAGAGACGCTGCACCGAGGCTCCGAAGCGCTGCACCCTCATCCCTCGTGAGCCCCATTTTTCTCGCAAGCGCAAGGGCTTTGTTGTAGAAGCTTCTGGCCTCGGCGGGGGCCTGGGAGAGGTAAAAATCTCCCCATTCGATGTAAAGCCTGATCCTCATGGAATCGTAACCTGTCTTCAGTATGAGCGTCTCAGCCTCAGAGAGGTAGAAGCGCGCCTCGCTCATCTCCCCTCTGTTCAGCTTCACCCTGGCCATCGCGAGATACGCCTCGCAGAGATCCGGGATCGCGCCGATGCTCTCAAAGGTTGTTATCGCAGAGAGTATATCCTCCTCAGGATCAGCTCCCCTGATCTCCTTCAAAAGCCCCAGGTTCAGACGCGACATGCTGTAGCATGGCGATGCCTTCAGCGCTCTGAACTCGCTCATGCTCCTCGAGAGGAGATCCTCGGCGATCGACCACTCCCCACGATCCCTGTAGACGAGCGCCATGTTGAACATCGTCTCCGCAGCGCTGTACCTGTCGCCGGAGCGCTCGAAGAGCTCCAGGCTCTTCTGGTAATGATCCAGCGCATCCTCCCAGCGGAAGATGTCAGCATATGCATTTGCCAGTAACCCGTGCATCTCTGCAGCCGCCTCAACGTCCCCTGCCTTCTCGATCTCCTCCAGCTTTTTGAGATACCCCTCGATGTCGACAGACGCCTCTCCGCGGCATGATCTCACCATCTCCATGTTCGCCTGGAACTCCGTGGCAGCCTCACGATCTCCGGCACGCATCGCGTACTCCACTGCCAGCCTGAAGTGATCGACTGCCAGCGACCACTCACCCCTCCTGTGGTAGAGAAGACCCAGGTTGTTGAGCACCATCGAGGATGCTCTCGAATCGTCGAGCCCCTCGAAGATCTCGAGGCTTTTGTGGTAGAGCTCTATCGCCCTCTCCCACTCGCCCCTCCTGTAGTGTATGCTCGCCACGTTGCTCAGCGTGGCTCCATGGCTCTGCATGTCCCCAACCCGCTGGAAGTGCTCCATCGCTTTTGTGTACATGCTCAGAGCCCTGTCCCAGTCTCCCCTCCTGTAAAGCACATTTGCCATGTTGTTTGTGGTGACCGCTGTGCTGTAGCCGTCGCCGAGCCTCTCGAATATCTCAAGACTCTCATTGTAATGCTCAAGGGCATCATCCCAGAGCCCCTGCTCCGCCAAGAGGTTGCCCATGGTGCTCAGAACCGCTGCGACACCGAGAGAATCTCCTATCCCCCTGAACCTCTCAAGCACCTTCCTGTACTCTGCAAGGGCCTCCTGCCACATGCCCTTTCTCTCATAAACAGATGCGATGCTGCCAAGCACCCTCAGGGCCTCTGGCGTATCAAGCCTGAGACCAGCACACCTTTTAAAACAGTCCAGCGCAGCGTCCCAAAGGCCACGCTCCAGCGCGATGCTGCCGAGGCCCATGAGAGCATAGGCCGCACCCCTCTCATCCCCAATGCTCTGGAACGCCTCCAGGCTGGCCCTGTAGCACTTCTCCGCGCTCTCCGCATCCCCGATCCTGTGGTAGAGCCCCCCAAGATTCCATGATATCTTCGCGATGCTTGCGTCCCCACCATCGAGCTCCATGCTCATCCTGTAGCTCTTTATCGCCTGCAGGATGTCCCCCTTCTCCTCGTACACATTTCCGAGGTTGTTCATCACCGCAGCCATGCCCCTGCGATCGCCGATCGCCTCGAACGTCTCCAGAGCATCCTGATAATGGGCTATGGCATCATCCCATCGCCTCTGGATCTCGTACAGAGTTGCGAGGTTGATGTGCGTGTTCGCAGCGCCATGGACATCCCCGAGCTGCTCCTTCATCTCCAGGCAGCGCATGTAATTTCTCTCAGCTGCCTCGATCTCGCCCATGTGCTGGTAGACGAGCCCCATGTTGTTCAGGGTCTTCGATGCCCCCTGCATATCGCCAAGCCGCTCCTGGAGCTGAAGCGCATCATGATAGACATCCAGCGCCTTCTCCAGATCCCCCATCATCTGGTACACGCTCGCTATGTTCGATGTGCATGCTGCAGCGCCCCTGAGATCTCCCATCTCACGCAGGAGCTCGGCAGCACTCTCATAGTGCTCCACGGCGCCATCCCACTCGCCGAGGTCGGAGAGCATGTGTCCTATGCCTGTGTGCGAAGCAGCCATGCCGTCCCTGTCTCCGAGGGCCTCGCTGAGCTCGAGAGATCTCATGAAATAATTCTGCGCCATCTCATAATCTCTCAACCCGCAGCATGCATTCCCCATCTCTCTGAGAGCCCTTGCGAGATCCTGTGACTGCTCAGACTGCAGGATGTCAAGCGCCTCTCGATAGCGCTCGACAGCCCTCTTCCACTCGCCCATGGAGCCGCAGAGCCTGGCCAGGCTCAGCAGTGTGCTCGCCACGCTCTCGCGATCTGATACCTCTCGAAAGCCCTCCAGTGCCTTCAGGTAGCACTCCTCCGCACTGGAAAACCTCCCCTCGATCGCATGCAGATCTCCCAGAAGAAGTGCCGTTCTCGATGCGCCCGCTGTCTCATGGCAGTGCTCGTACCTGTGCATGGCCATATCGAAAAGGTCCTCAGTTCTCCTGGTTTCACCTCTGAGCTGAGATATCCGACCCAGCATCTCCAGAGACCTGCACACGAGCGGTATCTCCCCCAGCCGCTCGAACTCCTCAAGGCACGTCCTGTAGAGCTCCTCAGCAGATGATAAATCCCCCATCTCCCTCCGGATCTCAGCCTCCTCCATGATCGCCTTCGCGACGGAGCTTCTGTCTCCTGAGGATCTGAGGGCGTCTATCGCATCAGAGCTGCACTGGAGCGCCTCATCCCATCTTCTGGCCTCTCTGCATGCTCTTGAGAGTTTTATGAGAATTCCAGCGCGCTCCGGATCCCCCCTTTCCACCCGCGCGAGAGCATCCCTGTAGAGAGAGATCGCCCGATCCCAGTCCTCCACATCCGCATAGATCGACCCGAGTCGGGAGAGAATTCTGACCTCATATGCTCCGGATGCGAGCTCCAGAGCTCTTGAGAGATGGCTCACCGCCCGTTCAAGCGAACCGAGACGGTGTGATATTGTGCCCAGAGAGAACCAGATGCTGCAATCTGTGGATGCCGAATACTGCTCTGCGAGATCATCCAGATGTGACAGTGCCCTGGATATATCTGAGGACTGCACAGCTCTTGCCAGCGATGCCAGCGGCCCATCAGCCTCCAGCGCGATCCGCTCAATCACCCTGTGATCCCCAACATCACCATCCAGAAAGCCTGCGATGGCACACAAGGCTCCGGCCTCATCCACCACGTAATACCTCCTTTACACAGAGAAGCATGATCATGGACAAGATGAATCCCCACTTTGCGGATCTCCCCACATATCCGCTCAGATATTCTCACTGTAGTAAATCTTCTCCTTTATAAAATCTACGTTTTTTGAAGTGCGTTCTATTTCAGGGTTACTGAGTTGATCGAAACGCCTCAAAAATTCTAAAAAAGATAGATGAAAATACATATGCGATGCATCCATAGATCAGGCAACCGATCACCTGGTTCGGGGTCCACCGGGCATGGTTCTGTACACCACCATACCAGGCTTGATGGATCCCGATGCGATGAGCTCCTTTGTCTCGCGGGTGATAGCGTTCATGCGTCTTGAGAATATCTCCACCGCCAGCTCCCGTATTTTTCTCGTATCAGCATAATCCCCCTTTCCGATACCGGGGCAGCCTGGATTGTAATCTATGCTGAGAACCACATCCCCCGCGATCTCACGCTCAGATATGCGAAAGGGAAAGAGCCTGCACGCCCTGGGCCTGTGCGGGTATATCCTGCAGCCATTGTCGTAAAAGACGCAGGTCGTATCCGGCTTGGATTTAAGTACAGGTATATCCAGCACCACCCCAGAACCATCATCCGATATCCTGACGGCCCTCCCATCATAGGGATAGAGTGTATCCACAAACTCCTCAGGCCTGAGACCATAAATTCTCGATATCCTGGAGATCTCATCCTCATTCAGATGTATGAGGTTCGAGCGCTCGACGAACCTCTGCACCAGCTCTGGAGGTATCAGCTCTGAAAACTCAGACGGCCTGCGGTGGTGGCAGCACGCGCCACAGCGCTGGCATTTGAAGCGAACCCTGTCAAAGGAGAGAGAGACGTAGACTCTGGGCAAAACAGGACTCCTGGAATGAAAATAAGAGCAGGGCGGAGAAACGCCCTACAGGGTCTTCTTTATCGGATGGTTCGGATCCAGCACCTCGAGGCCGAGCTCCTGGATCGACTCGGCCTTCATGATGTCGACCATCGCAGCAGCCGGGAATATCATCGGCGCGTTCTCGATCGGTCCGTAGAGGTAGAAGTCTGCGCCCACGATTCCGGCGACGAGGTTCGAGCCGATATCAACAGGAGCGAATGCCTCCTTGTGGGTCTTCTTCCACTTCTTCATCCAGTCCCATGCGGACGCAGCGTTGTGGAAGCCTCCGCCGACCGGCAGGCCCAGCATCGCCTTGACAGCGATGCATGCTCTGTATGTGGCTCCTGAGCCAGCGCCCAGCGGCATCGCCGCTGTGTCTATGAGAATCCTCGTTATGCCGCAGTCCTTAGCGTACTCGAGCATCCCCTTCTTTGCGCCGCCTGCGGCCTTCGTGAGTATATCCATCTTCCCCTTGGTTCCCTTCTCCATCGCGTTGAACGCCAGGACTATCGCGGCATCCAGATCGCTCTCCTTCAGCGCCTGCAGCTCCTCATCCGTTATCGAGGCGTTGATGGAGTTGTGCACCGCCCTGTCCGCGACGCCGATCTCGGTGGCGTACTTGACCCCGAAGGCGCGAACCTCTGGAGCAGAGGAATCGATGAGGAACGGGTAGTCGGAGATCTCCACGAACCAGTCGATCTCCTTCTGCATAGCCTCGTTCGTCTCTGCCACGATCTGGTTCATGCAGGTGTTCCCTGTGATCTCGCTCATCTCAACCTGCTGGTTCCAGAGCTTCTCAGCAGCGTTCTTATCGAACACCCCATGCTCCGGATCGGATACTATCTTGTGCCTGGCATAGAACATTGTGCCGATGCAGCAAGTCGGGTACTCGCCAGGCTGACCCCCGATCTTGAACTTGCCGAAGTCGAAGACCTCCTGCTTTCTATCGAACCTGAACATTCAAATCACCTTCACCCAGTTGCCGGCATACATGAACAGTATGTACGCCAATATTATTATCAGTCCAGCACACACGCCGTAGGCAACGCCCAGATCCCTGCCTACAGACTTTCCAGCCCTCAGGAACTTCTCAGCCGAGTAGAACTCGATCTTCTCCTCGATCTTATCGAGACGCGCCATTATCTCCCTGTACTGGTCGCGATCGACCACTGCAACAGGGACGACCGGCTTTGTATCCTTTGCCTCATCTGCCACAGCTTACACCCCCATCAGCAGGAAGGGGCCCAGCATCATGGCCACAGCGAGGAAGAAGCCGATCGCGAATCCCTGCGGGGTTGCCGCGATGACGCCCGAGCTCAGCTTCGTCTCCCTGGCCAGGAGCTGCGCCTTGTACTTGATATCGTCCACGATCTGATCGAAGAGGGGCATTGCGGGCTCTATAACAGCTGGAGTCCCCTGCCCGTAAACTATCTCCTCTGCCATCCTCAGCTCCCCCCTACCATCTTGAGTATAAGCCCGAATATGGCCAGGGTCAGGGTCATTCCGAGCACTATTCCCTCTATCTTGCCCGCGTAAACTCCGGCCTGGAATTTGTTGAGCAGGCCGTTGTTCGTCACAGCCATATCCATGGCCCTGATCCTTGAACGGACCTCGACGACCTCTGCGGCCATCGGCCTGAGACCACCCTCACCCTCCTCGGCGCCAGCCTCCTTGATCTCGACGATCATCGGCTCGACATCCAATGCGCCGGGATCTTTGGCGACGAGCTCCTTTATCTTCGCGGTGATGGCGCCCATATCCTCTGTGTCGATCATGTTGATCGTGGTGATCTGCTGCCTCCACCGCTCTATCGCCTCAGGCGTCAGGTTCTGGATGAACGGGATAGCGCCCTTGGCCCCGACGATCCTGCCCTCCTTGTCTATTCCGTTCGCAGTGAACGCCTCTATCGCCTGCCCTGTGATGTGCCCCTTGACCTCCATGCCTGTGATCAGCAGATACCTGATATTCGGGTTGGAGATCACGTTGGCTACCATCTTCTCTATGCCTATGTTCTCGGTCTTGCATGGCCCGGCCAGAGCTGCACCAGCTGCTATCAGCTCAGAGTTCTTGAGGTGAGAGCCGCAGGTCACAACCGCCACAGGGCTCTCCGGGTTGCCGACCTCATACTCGCCGGTGATCACAGGCCAGGGCTCAGCGGGTTTCTTCTTGAGCACCATAATCAAGCACCTCCCATAGCCTTTCTGAGCATCTCAAGCTTCGCCGGATCGCTGAAGACCATGCCAATCAGCACAACGAATGAGATCACCAGACCTATGATGAAGCCGACCCAGATGTTGGTGTACAGGCCGCCTATGAGAGAGGTCTTTCCTCTGTTCTTGTAAGACTCCAGCAGCTCGTTATCCGGGACCAGCTGGTTCATCAGGTCGTCTGCGATCGCATCAAGCCTCTCAATCCTGTCCATAACCGGATCGAATGTGTACAGAACCACATCCTCCCTCTGCTCCGCGACCACTCCCTTAAGTGGATCGAAAAGCAGCCCCAGTTCTGGAGATATTCTGACAAATCCCATCTTTGTGCCTCCTCATAGCGCGCTCGGTGGCAGCAGGCCTGTTCCAACAACAGCCGCAGCGTCTCTCTTGACCAGCCTGTAGTACCATACGTAGAAGTAGTACCATGCGGCCGCACCGATCACAATGGTTATGATAGCTGCAGTGGTGCTGAGCGTTGCCAGGGAACAGAGACCGACAGCGACGACGGCCAGAGAGCCGACCATCAGCCCGTTCACCAGAGTCCTGTCCTGCTTCTCGTCCGGCCCAAGGTTCGCGTTGAACGGATGCAGGATCGCAAGGCCGCCGCAGATGAATACTATCGCAAGGTATCCGGTGTTGAAGACCTTCGAGACCATGTCTGCGTACGCCAGCGATCCAGAGATCGCATAGGACCAGCCGATGATGGCCATGGCGCCTGCACCTGAGAGATCGGTGAGACCCTCCTCCATGATGGGGATGTTAAAGCCCATGACCTTATTTGCGATCGCGCCCACGATGTAGCCGAAGACCATCGCATAGACCAGCGCTATGATGACACCTGCCATCGATACGCCCAGCTGCTCAGCAGTTGAGAGGCCAAATGATGCTCCTACTATGCCCATTCCCAGCGCCAGCATTCCAATCGATGGGACACCGGTACCGATACCGTAGCCGCAGACCCTTCTTACAGCGTTCGCCCCCATAACGGCAGCCGCGACGGCTCCTGCTGCGGCGAGTATCGAGAATATGTCTGTCCCGAGAACGCTGTTAAGAATTGCTGCGAGGTATATACCTACAAGAGCTCCCCCGATCCCGTATATTCTGAGCTTCTTTGCATCTATTGCAGAGGGTGCTCCTCCTGCCCCCCCTCCTACTGTCATCTCATGCACCTCCTGTTATTGTAACGGCCACGAGCGCCAGAATCAGGGTGGCGACGAGGCATGATCTGAACGCCTTCGGCCATCTCTTGAACTTCGGATCGTGGAACCCCTCGATCGTTCCCTGGATGTTCCACGACGCCAAGACAGCGTTCACCAGGAATATGCCGATCGCGAAGAGCGCGCTCAGAGATGGGTTGTGGTTTGTCATCATCAGCGGGTAGTAGATCATCGCGCCACCGAGACCGCCCATGAAGGCGCCGATTGTGCCGCTCACGTAACATACTGTGGGTATCCCCTGCCCGACAGTGCCCGGGGCGACATACGGGGGCTGCGAGTATCCGGTGATGGGATCGTAGTTGACCTTGGCTGATGCGAACGGGGCGCCCACCGCATAAGCGTATATCCAGCCGCCGGTCATCATCGTGGCATCAATCATTATCATTGCTCCGACCGCGCCTGATGCAAGTATTGGCCAGATGTTATCTGTGACCGACATCATGAGACCAGCTGCCAGCAGTCCTGTGAGTCCGGAGCCGGCTGCCAGCTGAACTGTGCCCGTGCCGATTCCTGTGGCCTGTGCCATGGCCGCAGGCGCGCCGCCTACCGGCACGAAGTGGACACCCACGCCGACAAGCAGTCCACCCACTACGATCTCCAGAATGTACACAATGGTTAAAGCATCAAAGTTCATGCTGCGATGTCCCCCTTGTACCCTGGATACGGGCCGTACTTCTTTCTTATCGAGGTCTCAACGTAGAAGTTATACAGGTTCATAAGTATCACGAAGAAGAGACCCATACCAATGGCCAGACCGGCCTGTGTCACCGGGTCGAAGACCGTGGTGCGCCAGTTGTCCAGGAAGACCGTCAGGCCAAATCCGAGACCTGTGAGAGGCCCTCCGAGCTTGGTGCAGAACCATGCGTTGTCTATGGAGTTCCTCAATCCAGCCTCGGCCTTTCTCACAATCTGGCCTGAGAGCATCGTGTTGAGACCCTGACCGAAGAGCCTCCACTGGAACTCACGCTCGCCTCCGTAATGGATATCACCAACAGAAGAGCCGATCGCACCAACGGTCAATCCCCATATCAGAGCGATAACAGGCATCGGGAACGGATGGTGTGGTGTCAAAATCTGAGTCTGTATGTATGCTATACATGTTATGCAGAAAGCGGTTATCCACGCATGTGCCATTATCGATGTCGTTGTGTAACGCACTATATCCAGATAGATCCACTGGTTGAACCTGCGCTGGCTTGCGTTCCTGCCGAAGTAAGCGCTGGTCGAGAAGACTCCGTTGAAGAGCGCTGCAACCGACGCGCCTATGGCTATTGCGAAGAGCGCAGGCATTGCGAACTTTGTTATCAGCGTGTAAGCCACAACAGCAGCGGTTGTAGCCCAAAGGGCGTTCGCCGGTGGCTCGCCTGAGATCGCCTTATTGTATATCCTGTGGGGGTTTCCGACCTGAGCAGCAAGCTGGACCTGTGAGTTTGGATTGCTCTGTGAGCCAACATCCGACTCGATATCCTCACTGGCTCCAGCAACGGTCGCAAGGGCCCCCATAGCAGCGACGAGCCCCATGCTCAATGCGTCCATTTTTCCTCCTCCTATTCATTTTCGCCAAATCATTATGATAAATTTGGCCAATAACGCTGTCTTATCCTTTAGCCAGGCTTATAAAGGTTTCGCGAACAAAAACCATTGCTGCATATCAGAATTAAGATTCATATTACCATAAATTTTATTTTGTGCACCTGCTGGTCATGCGGCTGCATGACAACAGTGGATGGCATAATGGTTTATGGAGGTGATCGCAGATTTCCGGTTGTGTTAAGAGCGATCCAAAGCATTCGCTTTTCACATCACGAAAGGTGAAAGATGCTGGTCTCAGGAGGCCAGCATCTTGACCATGTATGCGACTATCAGGGAGAAAACGCCAAACCCCAGGATGGCTATAAGCGGGAGATATGCCATCTTTCCGGAATCCTCGCCCATGGGTGGGACGGTCTTCTGTTCAAAACCTCGCATGTACTCGGCCACAATCTCACCTCCTGATGATCAGAGAAACATGATATGTATTCAATCTTTTGATATCACCATGGCTCCTTCTTCGCCCCGATCATGTAGCCTATCACATTTGCGAGGCGATGCAGAATGGGGGTTATCAGAAGAACGAGGATTATGACAGGTGAAGTGAACTGCGCGTTGAACCACTCCGGGGCGAGCAGAAATGTCAGAGCCCATGCGCCCATGACAAAATCGAGCTGATCAACGAGAAAGAACGATGCCCCGCGCTCCATGCCCAGGCGTCGCTTGATGAAGCTGGCTGCAAGATCACCGAGCATGGACCCAGCTGAGAGTCCAAATAAAACAAGAAACATCTCCATCCCATCGCCGAAGCCTGGAAGCCCGAGGACTCCGGCGATGCTGTTCTGAAGCACTCCTGCCATAATCCCCCCAGCGACCCCGGCGATCGTGCCACGAATCGTCTTTCCATTACCAAACACACGGTGCCCATCGGGAAGGCTCATCCCCAGATCGAGAGGCGTGCCACCACCGAAAAGCGCTGCGAAGTTGTTGGGGACATACGCAGGCAGCATCAGCCAGATGGAGTGTACGATTATATTCATTGCCTTACATAACCAGCAGCAACCGCTATATCAAGGTATCTGATATGAAGTAGGGTCATCGGAAGATCGGGTGCAGTTACACAATGACATGTACCACAGGGTCACATACTTCTGGACCCAGTGATATGAGCACGCCTCCCAATCTCCTCCACACCATGTCCTCGTTTCTGGCAGTCTTTCATTGGTCATCGGTTAAGGGTTCCTATGCAACATAATACGATGAATATTTAACAATTTTCTACTATCGTATGTGTGCACTTGATGAGATCGATATCAACAGACATAATGCTTAACTTCAAGATAACACCCTTGTAAAAATTATTGATCTATTCTTGCGTCAGGCTGCCTTAACCGATGTGATACGAACGGTCTTTTCAGTCGGATGTTATCTTCCCGTACTCCAGATCTTCCGCTGGCATTGGCTGCTTGACCTCATCAGGGTAGCCGAAGGCGATGATCGACTCCACACGGAGATCTGCCGGAAGGCGGAGAACCTCCCTGACGTACTCCTCAGAGGTCTTGTCTGCACTGTGCATCCTGTTTCTTATCTGGATCCAGCAGGATCCCAGGCCAAGGCTGTGAGCGGTTAGCTGCATGATTATGGATGCTATAGAGCAGTCCTCTATCCAAACATCTGACTCACTCTCCTTAGCGCAGACGACAACCCCCAGACGGGCGTCTTTGAGAAACGATGAACCGCTTTCCTTTGCGCGCGATAGCTCCTCAAGCTTCTTCCTGTCTCTTATGAAAAAGAACCTCCACGGGTTTATTCCCCGGGATGTCGGGGATCTCAGAGCAGCTTCCTTTAAGATCTCAATCTTCTCAGGCTCGATCTCCTTTGCCTTGTACCTCCTTATGCTCCTCCTGCTTCTCAGCAGTTCTATCATGCCCGATCACCATGATCATAATGATCCTCCTGGAAAAAGTTATTGTTGTGGTTCATCCCACAAAACCTCATGCCCGGAGAGAGAGTCCTGATCCTAGGGGCCGCAGGGCGGGACTTCCATAACTTCAATGTGCTATACCGCTCCGATCCCGAGCATCTTGTGGTGGGTTTCACGGCCGCCCAGATACCGAACATCGCATTTCGCTTGTATCCATCTGAACTCGCGGGTCCACTGTATCCTGACGGAATACCCATCTTCCCTGAGAGCGATCTCGAGAGGTTGATCAGAGAGATGGATGTCGACAGATGCGTTCTCGCATACAGCGATCTGAGCAACCAGGAGGTCATGGAGATCGCATCCAGGGTGCTCTCCTGCGGCGCGGATTTCGAGCTTGTGGGCCAGAGGACGATGCTCCGCTCATCAAAACCGGTTGTTGCCGTGTGCGCGGTGAGGACGGGCGCAGGAAAGAGCCAGACCGCCAGGTACATCGTAAATCAGCTGAGATCTTCTGGCCTGAATCCTGTGGTGATCCGCCACCCCATGCCGTACAGAGATCTGCTCGAAGAAGCGGCCAGGAGGTACTCATCCCTTGAAGAGCTGGATTCGGCCGGCCTGACGATAGAGGAGCGCGAGGAGTACGAGGCTCACATCAGGATGGGCACAGCTGTTTATGCTGGCGTTGACTACGAGATGGTTCTCAGGGCGGCTGAGAGGGAGGCAGATATCATAGTCTGGGATGGCGGAAACAACGATCTTCCTTTTGTAAAACCTGACCTCTGGATCACTGTGGCGGACGCGATGCGCCCCGGGCACGAGCTCACATACTACCCTGGGAGCGTCAACTTCAGATGCGCTGATATCATCGTGATAAACAAGGTGAACACAGCTCCTGAGGATGCTGCTGCATCCATAGAGAACAACGCTGCACAGCTCAATCCCAGGGCGATGGTGTTTAAAGCCGCATCCGCCATAAGCGTCGAGGACCCGGATCTCATTAAGGGCAGGAGGGTTCTCGTGATCGAGGACGGCCCCACGCTGACACACGGAGGGATGCCATCAGGGGCCGGCAGGATCGCAGCGGCGATCTGCGGCGCATCGGAGATCGTGGACCCCAGGCCGTTCGTCGTCGGAAGTATCCGTGAGACGCTCGAAAGATACGTTCACATTAAAGATGCCCTTCCCGCGCTCGGCTATTACCCGGAGCAGATGAGAGAGCTCGAGGAGAGCATAAACAGATGCGACTGTGACGCGGTGATCATTGCCACGCCGGTTGACCTGCGCCGCGTGATGAGCATAAACAAACCATCGACCTCTGTTAGGTACGAGCTCATCGATCCCGATAACATGCTTGCTGACGCGATACGCAAACACCTGAACCGGATGGGCGTGTAAAGCGCATGCCGCATTCTCCACGCGAGTGACATGAGGTACATGCAAGAGTGTGTCCCTGTGATGAAATTCCATAAACCCCGCCGCACTTATCCATATGATAACTTGCCAGTAGAAGCACTGGTCCTGCCATGCATTCTTGGTTAATGAATAAGTGCGTTCAGCAACCACATTGCACAACCTGCAAGTTGCTAAACACTTAAGAGTGTAATGCAATACAGTTTCGCCCAGAAACGATCCGACGGAGGCTGACCCCTCCATCTCATGCTTGGTAAGTGGAGGAGCAACCTAAGGGGATCAGGCAATCAAGATGTGCTCAATCGAAAGCATTAAAAGTCTGGCATGAGAGAGATTGGCGGGCGCGCCGATGGTCTAGCGGTTATGACTTGGGCCTTCCAAGCATCCCGAAGAAAGCCTACAACCCGGGTTCGAATCCCGGTCGGCGCATCTCTCTTTTGTGTCCCCTCTCACTTTCGTTAAATGACGAACGACATTTCGCCACCTTTATATTCTAGTTGCTCGAGTTAACTGGCATGAATTCTGAGGGGGAGTTCTCAAACATCAGGGGCTTGCTGGCCGAGAAGATCGCCGGCGAGATCACGCTTTCCCAGAACCCTGGCGAGACCCTCAGAAAGTGGCGCCGGAACTTCGGGATAAGCCAGACCGAGCTCTCGAACTACCTGGGCATATCACCAAGCGTGATAAGCGACTACGAGAGCGGAAGACGACGATCACCAGGCATACTGATAGTCAGCAAGATCATCGATGCGCTTCTCAAGATAGATGAGCTGAGAGGATGCAATGTGCTGCGCGCATACGAGAGCATGTTCGGCGACATGGTTGGACTCAGCGCGATATGCTCTGTCTGTGAGTATGCCAGGCCGGTTACGCTTGCGGAGTTCATGGCCGAGATAGATGCGACGCTTATATGCGGGAGCACGGACGTGCAGATCAACGGCTACACGATAATCGATAGCATAAAGGCGATACTGGAGCTTCTGCCCGAGCAGTTCTACAAGATCTACGGCCGAAGCACTGCCAGAGCGCTTATATTCACAGGTGTCACAAGGGGGAGATCGCCGCTGGTCGCGATACGGGTTTCAAACCTGAAACCAGGAGCGGTCATACTTCAGGGCATAGAGGCTGAGCGCGTGGATCCGGTAGCTGTCAAGATCGCAAGGGTGGAGAACATACCCCTTCTTACCACGCTGCTCTCGCCAGAGGAGCTATCCAGCAGCCTGAGCAGGATATGAGAGGGGATCACTTGGGCGTCGGTATAGTCAGCTACGGTGTTTACATTCCCAGGTACAGGATAAAGGTCGATGAGATTGCCAGGGTCTGGGGAGAGGTGGAGGATGTCGCGCGGGGACTCAACGTCTACGAGAAGGCGGTCCCTGACCTGGATGAAGATACCGCCACCATCGCTGTTGAGGCCGCCAGAAATGCCGTATCCAGGGCGAATATCGATCCACGCAGGATAGGCGCCATCTACACAGGCTCCGAGAGCCATCCATACGCTGTGAAGCCGACCGGCACCATCGTCGGCGAGGCTATCGGCTGTTCTCATTCTCATACCGTTGCTGATATGGAGTTCGCCTGCAAGGCGGGCACCGCAGCCATCCAGGCATGTCTCGGTCTCGTCAGGTCAGGCATGATAGATCTGGGGCTGGCCATAGGCGCAGACGTGAGTCAGGGCGCCCCGGGCGATGCTCTGGAATACACAGCAGCTGCAGGCGGGGCAGCATATGTTGTGGGCGTCGGGGATCTCATCGCGGAGATAGAGGGCACATACTCATTCACCACCGATACCCCGGATTTCTGGCGTAGGGAGGGCATGCCGTATCCGGAGCACGGCGGTAGGTTCACAGGGGAGCCGGCATACTTCAAGCACGTGACCTCTGCCGCCAGGGGGCTCATGAAGATGCTGGGGAGAAAACCAGAGGATTACGATTATGCTGTCTTCCACCAGCCCAACGGAAAGTTCCCGGTAAGGGTCGCGGCAAAGCTCGGATTCACAAAGGAGCAGATCGCCCCAGGGCTTGTGGTTCCGCTCATAGGAAACACCTACTCCGGCTCGACGCTGATCGGCCTGGCAGCGACGCTCGACCAGGCGAGACCAGGGGAGAGCATATTCGTCACCAGCTTCGGCTCCGGCGCGGGAAGCGATGCATTCAGCATCATGGTCACAGAGAGGATAGATGATATCAGGGATCGAGCCCCGAGCGTGAGGGATTACATAGCAATAGCGGAGTACATCGACTACGCGAGATACGCGAAGCACAAGGGGAAGCTCAGGTTATGAGACCGGTATCAATCATCGGGGTCGGATGCACCCGGTTCGGCGAGCGCTGGGACAGCTCCCTGCGCGATCTGGTCGTGGAGACGGGAATAGCCGCGATAGAGGACGCTGGTGTCACAGGCGAGGCCATAGACGCTCTCTATGTTGGAAACATGAGCGGCGGCAGGTTCGTGGAGCAGGAGCACATAGGCGCTCTGATAGCGGACTATGCAGGCCTCTCAAGGCTGCACATACCATCGACCAGGGTCGAGGCTGCATGCGCATCCGGCGGCCTTGCACTCCGCGAGGCGTTCCTGGCGGTCGCCAGCGGTTATGCGGACATAGTCATAGCAGCCGGCGTTGAGAAGATGACCGATGTCTCAAGTGGCGTAGCGGCGGATGCTCTTGCAGCAGCTGCAGACAGGGAGTGGGAGTGCTTCTTCGGTGCGACATTCCCGGCGCTTTATGCGATGATCGCGAGGCTTCACATGCGAAGATACGGCACGACAAGAGAGCAGCTCGCGCAGGTGGCCGTGAAGAACCACCACCACGGCCATATGAATCCGATCGCTCAGTACCATACGGAGATAAAAGTGGAGGATGTCATCAGCTCTCCTCTGGTCGCGGATCCTCTCAGGGTCCTGGACTGCTCGCCGATAACTGACGGAGCGGCTGCGGTTGTTCTCGCGCCCTCAGATATCGCATCCAGATACTGCGACACGCCCATCAGGATCCTGGCAAGCGCGCAGGCGAGCGACAGCCTCGCGCTCCACGACCGGAGAGACATTACAACGCTGGACGCGACTGTCTATGCAGCGAAGAAGGCATTTGCTCAGGCGCGGTTAACCCCACAGGACATCGATGTGGCAGAGGTCCATGACTGCTTCACCATAGGAGAGATCCTGGCCATCGAGGATCTCGGATTCTTCCCGAAGGGAGAGGGGGGGAAGGCAACAGAGGAGGGGAGAACCTCCATCGGAGGGGACGTCGCAGTCAACACATCCGGGGGGCTGAAGGCATGCGGCCATCCTGTGGGCGCCACGGGCATAAAGCAGGCGTACGAGATCGTGCTACAGCTGAGGGGCGAGGCTGGCAAACGTCAGGTGGTTGATGCTGAGGTCGGCCTGACGCACAACGTCGGCGGCTCCGGAGGAACCGCACTGGTGCACATACTCTCGAGGTGATACCACGACGACAAATGCTCCGAGGTTCTGGAGGTGCATACCCCAGAGGTACAACCTGATAGGAACGCACTGCAAGAGCTGTGGGGAGTACTACTTCCCCCCAAGGACTCTCTGCCCGAACTGCAGGAGGACGGGCCAGATGGAGGAGTACAGGTTCAGGGGGACAGGCACTGTGATCACATACACGACGATATACAGCGCGACAGAGGACTTCGAGAGGCTCACTCCATACAATTTAGCGATAATCCAGCTTGACGAGGGTCCGAAGCTCACAGGACAGGTCGTTTGCTCGCCTGAGAGCATGAAAATAGGCATGCGGGTCAGGCCTGTTTTCAGGATACTCGGAAAGGAGGGGGAGAGGGGCATAATATACTACGGAACAAAGTTCGCTCCTGCAGAGGATGCCCCTTAGAGATGGCTGCTTTGATGAGCGTTACCTCCCCGGCATGCTCCGGGATTAGATACTTATTGTAGAAGCCCATAAAGGTTCTGGTTCAGCTTTCAGGGGGATTCGGCGGTTTTGAACGATACGACATATGATGCCAGTCATATCAAGGTGATGGAGGGCCTGGAGGCCGTGAGGCACAGGCCCTCAATGTACATAGGCTCCACGGACGCGCTGGGCCTTCATCACCTTGTTTACGAGGTGGTCGACAACAGCGTGGACGAGGCGATGGCCGGTTACTGCAAGGAGATTTCCGTGGTCATCCATGGAGACGGCTCGGTCTCGGTGAAGGATGACGGTCGTGGCATCCCTGTGGACATCCATCCTCAGTACAGCAGGCCTGCTTTGGAGATAGTCATGACCGTGCTCCACGCTGGTGGAAAGTTCGACCACGATACCTATCAGGTCTCCGGCGGGCTGCATGGCGTCGGCGTTTCCGTCGTCAACGCCCTCTCTGAGTGGCTCGAGGTTGAGGTCAGCCGGGAGGGAAGGGTTTACAGGCAGAGATACGAGCGCGGCAGGCCTGTATCAGATCTCCAGATCACTGGCGTCTCTGAGAAGACCGGAACCACGGTGAGGTTCAAGCCGGATCCTGATGTTTTTGAGGTCACGGATTTCAGCTTTGACGTTCTCTCATCACGCCTGAGAGAGCTCGCATTTCTGAACCGCGGTCTTAAAATCAGCATAACTGATGAGAGGTCAGGCAGGAGCAAGACGTTCCAGTACGATGGTGGCATAGTCTCCTTCGTCCAGTATCTGAACAAATCCAGGGAGGTGCTGCATCCGAACCCGATCTACTTCTCCAGGGTGAGGGATGGGGTATCGGTGGAGGTGGCGATGCAGTACAACACGAGCTACAACGAGTCTGTGTTCACCTTCGCGAACAACATCAACACCCGAGAAGGAGGAACGCACCTCTCCGGATTCAGGGCAGCGCTGACGAAGACTGTAAACGATTTCGCCAGGGAGAAGAAGCTCCTGAAGGGAGAGGCAAAGCTCACAGGGGAGGACCTGAGGGAGGGGCTGGTCGCTGTGGTCAGCGTCCGGCTTCCCGATCCGCAGTTCGAGGGCCAGACCAAGACCAGGCTGGGTAACAGCGCGGTTCGTGGCCTTGTCGAATCCCTCGTCTCTGAGGGCCTGATGGAGTACTTCGAGCTGAATCCGCAGGTTGCAGAGGCGATAGTCGAGAAGGCGACAGAGGCGATGCGCGCCCGTGAGGCAGCCAGGAAGGCAAAAGAGCTCACGCGGCGGAAGACCGCGTTGACATCATCAGGACTTCCAGGAAAGCTCGCAGACTGCGTGGAGAACGATCCCGCAAAGAGCGAGCTTTACATCGTGGAGGGGGAGTCGGCGGGCGGTTCTGCGAAGCAGGGCCGGAACAGACACTTCCAGGCAGTCCTGCCGCTCAGGGGCAAGATACTGAACGTTGAGCGCGCGAGGCTCGACAAGATGCTCAAGAACGAGGAGATCAGGAACCTCATAACAGCTCTCGGCACCGGAATAGGCGATGATTTCGACATAACAAAGGCGAGATACCACAAGATAATCATCATGACGGATGCTGATGTGGATGGCTCACACATACGCACCCTCCTGCTCACATTCTTTTACAGATACATGCAGCCCCTGATAGAGGCGGGCTATGTGTACATCGCCCAGCCGCCGCTGTATCAGGTCAGAAGGGGAAAGAGTGTGAGGTATGCATACTCTGATGAGGAGCTTGCGAAGCTTTTAGAGGACGGCAAGGCTGTGGTCCAGAGGTACAAGGGTCTGGGCGAGATGAACCCGGAGCAGCTCTGGGAGACCACAATGGATCCGGAGAGGAGAACGCTCCTCAGGGTGACGCTGAAGGATGCTGTCGAGGCTGATGAGATCTTCTCCATACTGATGGGGGAGCAGGTCGAGCCGAGAAGGATCTTCATAGAGACGCATGCGAGAGAAGTGAGAAACCTGGACGTGTGATTCATGGCAGAGATAGATGTCGATGTAACAGAGGAGATGAAATCCTCCTACATAGATTACGCGATGAGCGTGATCGTCGGGCGGGCGCTTCCCGATGTCAGGGACGGCCTGAAGCCGGTTCACAGGCGCATCCTCTACGCCATGTACGAGCAGGGCGTGACATTCGATCAGCCCTACAAGAAGTCCGCACGCATAGTCGGCGATGTCATGGGTAAGTACCACCCGCATGGAGATGCAGCGATCTACGACACCATGGTCAGGATGGCCCAGGACTTCTCGATGCGCTACACCCTGATCGATGGCCAGGGAAACTTCGGCTCGGTCGATGGAGATCCGCCCGCTGCGATGCGATACACAGAGGTCCGGCTCTCAAGGATCGCGGGCGAGATGCTAGCGGATATCGAGAAGGACACCGTGGATTTCGTGCCGAACTACGACGGCTCTATGAAGGAGCCGACTGTCCTCCCATCCAGGCTTCCCAATCTCCTAGTCAACGGGTCCACAGGCATCGCTGTTGGAATGGCGACGAACATACCGCCTCACAACCTCCGAGAGGTTGTATATGCGCTCATCCATCTGATCGAGAACCCCGATGCCTCTGTAGCGGATCTCATGAACTTCATCCAGGGACCGGATTTTCCCACCGGAGGATACATAGTGGGAAAAAGCGGCATAGAGAGCGCTTATGCCACAGGCAGAGGCACGATAACGATCAGAGCCAGATCCGAGATAGAGGAGGGGCGAAGGGGCTCCAGGATAGTATTCACAGAGCTCCCGTATCAGGTCAACAAGGCCAAGGTCGTGGAGGACATCGCGGAGCTCGTCAAGACAGGAAGGGTGGATGGGATCTCTGAGATCAGGGATGAATCCGATAGAGAGGGGATAAGGCTGGTCGTGGAGCTGAAGCAGGGTGTGAATCCGCAGGTCGTGCTCAATCAGCTCCACAAGCATACGCAGCTTGAGACAACATACGGCATAATCAACCTCGTCCTCGTCGACGGCCAGCCCAGGACTCTTACTCTGAAGGAGACCCTGGAGCACTACATCAACTACAGGGCCGAGGTGATCGAGAGGAGGACCCGCTTCGAGCTCGACCAGGCTGAGAAAAGAGCGCACATACTCGCGGGAATTTTGATAGCCCTCAGGAGCATAGATGATGTCATAGCCCTGATCAGGGGCTCGCCCTCACCCTCAGAGGCCAGGGATCTGCTCATGGAGCGGTTCGGGCTCAGCGAGGAGCAGGCGAGGGCGATTCTGGATATGAGGCTGCAGAGGCTCACAGGCCTTGAGCAGGAGAAGATCGCATCCGAGGCCAGAGAGCTGGAGGCCACGATCGCAAGATTGAGGGGAATACTCGCGAGCAGGGCTGAGGTCCTCGATATAATCAAGAATGAACTGAGAAAACTCGCTGAGAGCTACGGAGATGACAGAAGGACAGAGATAGTGGAGTCTGTGGAGTCCGTGAGGCCTGAGGATCTAATCCAGGAGGAAGAGGTCGCGGTGATAATAACAAACAACGGCTACATCAAACGCCAGCCCCTCTCTGTGTACAGAATGCAGAGGAGAGGGGGAAAGGGCAGAATCGGGGCCGAGACGAAGAGCGAGGATTTCGTCACAGATATATTCACGGCATCGACGCTTGATTACCTCCTGATCTTCACAGACAGGGGCAAGGCGCACTGGCTCAGGGTCTATGAGATACCGATGGCATCCAAGGTATCCAGAGGCAGATCGATAGCAAGCCTGCTGCAGCTGGAGGAGAACGAGAGGATCACCGAGGCGATACCCGTCGAGAGCTTCAGCACCGATGGTTACATCGTGCTCGCTACACGCATGGGCAGCATCGTAAAGACCCCGATAAGGGCGTTCAGCAATCCGAGAAGGGGAGGGATCAAGGCCGTTAACCTTCGCGGCGACTCTCTTGTGGCCGCCAGGCTCACAGACGGCTCGAGGGAGCTGATCGTCGCCACAAAGAAGGGAAAGGCGATAAGGTTCCACGAGAGGGATGTGAGAGCGAGCGGGAGGGGATCGATGGGGGTGAAGGCGATAAACCTCTCCGAGGGGGATGAGCTGATCTCCATGGATGTGGTAAAAGAGGGCGAGACGCTCTTCACCATAACCACTCAGGGATACGGAAAGAGGACGGATCTAAGCGAGTATCCGCTCCAGAGGCGCGGAGGCAAGGGGGTCAAGAACATAGACACGCGAAGAGGGGATGTGGTGGCCGCGATAACTGTATCCGAAGACGACGGTCTACTGGTAACCACAAAGGAGGGGGTTATGATCAGAATAGCCGCATCCGATGTGAGGGTGCAGGGAAGGGCAACACAGGGCGTGAAGATCATGGACGTGAAGCCAGGGGACGAGATATCAGACGTGGCAAGGGTCGATTAAGAGTGGAGTATTCCTATTAACCTCCTGTTCGGGGATCTGCCTGATGCACCCGTACTGCAAGGAGATGTCCGTGGTCATCCATGGAGACGGCTCGGTCTCGTGAAGGATGACGGTCGTGGCATCCCTGTGGAGATCCATCCTCAGTACAGCAGGCCTGCGCATCAAAGAAGCTTTGCTCTTGTCTATAAGCTTACCAGAAGAGGCATCCGTCATGCCATGCAAGCGTTTCGACTTACCTTCGACTGTGTCGAAGGCATGGCGAGCGAATGAACCCATTCAGCAAATGGCTTGCATGTCCCTCAGGTCGCTGAATACATAAGAGCGATACCAAAAGGATGGGTTTTTAAGAATCCCCGGCTGTGTGATCGCTGATATCTCGCCCCTCCAGAGCCCACAGAACATCCCGCCAGAGGGCCTGAGCCAGGAAACGGTCTGGCAGATGGTTATCAAAATCACGATTAATGATGATAGATGGTCTTTGCTGTGCCAAACAATCCCTGAAGAAGTTGTCAATCATGTCAAAAGGTTTAAGTTCTAGTGGATCGCAGGGTGTACAGCTCTGTCTCTCGGGAGGTGACATCGATGAGCATCATGGATCATGTGCTTGTTGTGGTGATATTCGGAGTCCTGGTCGTTGCGCTGCCATGGATATCGAACAAGTGGTCCGACAGCCGGTCGGGCGTCAGGTAGACCCTGTAACTTGAATACCCGCGGGATTGCAGCCCGCGTCTGTATTTACATTGTATTTACAGGAAAGCAGATGGATGCCCTCCCTCTTCAGGGAGGGGATGAATGGCGTACGACTCGGTTACCGCATCCTGCATCTTTTTCCGTAATGCGGGCACTTCGTGTTTGTGCATGCATCCCTTGAGGCCTCGGTCAGCTCCATCAGCAGCATATCCAGCCTGCCCTCAAGCTCAGGCGGCACGTCCTCACGTCCTGCAAGCGCTTCCACCCTGTGGAGGAGGGAGTGTGCAGTCACGCTGCTCTCAGAGGACCTCGCCATCTCCTCGAGCTCTTTCAGGACCTCAAGCCAATCATCATATCTCATGCTGTCTGAAAACACGTTCATCGACATCTATCCCCATTATGGATCTCATCCCTGCGGATATATCTTCTGCGATCCAGGCGCAGCCGGTGGCCGAAGCAAATGATGGCAGAGGGATGACATCGGTGCCGAGAAGCTCAGAGACACGTTTGGCGATACGAGCAGCAGGGTCTCCTGCAAGAAACATATCCGGAGATCCAGCGCCGAGGTCTCTGAGAAGAACAGACATCGCGCTCATCTCCATCGCTGCGAAGAGCGCCAGGGTCTCAAGCGCGAGATCGTCATCCTCCGACAGATTCATCCTTCTGAGGATGCCGCCATGCGAGAATGCCTCATTCGCTGTCATCAATCCATCATCAACAGCCCGTATCGCATCGACATCCAGCGGCCCCTGAAGCAGCCCCGGGGCGAATATCGGCGCATCTATCGCGCCGGTGATCCTCCCCTCGTTTATGCCGATCGTGACTGTGTTGGAGCTCGCATCCGCTATCACAGCATTCCCCACACCCCTGCGCACCACATAGTACCCGAGGCCGACCTTCTCAGGGCTTGCTCCATGCGAAAAGACCTTCATCCTGGCGTCTATTCTGGAGCCCCTGTGTATGCCCGGGAGCAGGACCACCGGCCAGCCAGAGATCGCCATCGCCTCGTACACCCTGGTCCCGCCACCCACCTCGATCCCTGCACCGCTGAGCCTGGCGAGCCCCCTGTTCTCAGCATCCTGTATCCTGGTTATGCGCGTTATGCCGTCGCCCATCGAGTAGCAGAGCGCCACGAGATCGAAAGATCCATGAAAATGATCCTCGATCCTTTTCAGTATCTCCTCCGGCCTGAGGGATCCAGCCTCTGATCTGGGTATTGCGATGCCATCACCATGATGGTCCGCAAACCTTATCGCTCTCGTCCCGTGGTCGACACCTATGAACATGTGCTCTCCTTCTCATGCGAGGGTCTCAGAGGTCCCTTGTAATTTGCAGACCTGTGGCTCCCCCGAAAGATTTCGTTCGCGCTTGGACCTCTGAGCTGACATGGACCTCTGAGATGAAATGACGCACTCATCCTGCGAGCCTCACTATCTCCTTCGCGAGCCTTATGCTATCCTCCATGCTATCGATGCGCGTGTCAGCGCGTATGCATCTTCCTTGATAGCTGCTGCTCATCGATACAATGAAATGATCCACCTCTCCCAGAATCGAGATAACGCCCTCATCGTTCGGCTCGACCCCCACAGCCCTCATGAACCTGGCCGCAGGCCCGCTGAAAGGCCTGTCTCCATCGAGGGGGCTCACAGCCACTGTCGTCTTCTCCGCAATCGCATCCCTCACGCCCTTCAGCGAGAGGATCGGGCCGATGCTTGTCACCGGGTTGCTGGGTCCGATTACGACCGTCTCCTCTTTTCTGAGGGCCTCAAGGAATCCGCTGCTGGGTCTCGCATCATCGATGCCATCAAAGCGAATGCCCAGGACCTCGGGCTCACCCCGCCTCTCGACCCAGAACTCCTGGAAATGCATCTCGCCCAGTGGTGTTTTGATGATCGTGGATACTCTCTCATCGCTCATCGGGAATACACTGGACCTGATCCCCAGCGCTTCTCTCAGCATCCCGGTGGCATCGCTGAGCGTGCCCCCTCTGCGAATAACATTGGATCGGAGGATATGAAATGCCCTGTCAACATCGCCTATTGCGAGCCTCTCTCTCACACCCAGTTCTCTCAGACGGGTGTGCGTGATGAAGCTGTCCCCCCTGATGCCCCACCATCTCTCTTCATCTATTAACCCTGCCAGGGTGTAGATGACAGTATCCAGGTCAGGGGATACGAGGTTCCCGGAGACCCAGAGGTCCTCGGCTGTGTTGACAACGACCGTGATCTCCTCGGGATCCAGGAGCCTTGCAAGGCCGCGAAGCAGTTTTGGTGTGCCTGTGCCGCCACTGAGTATCAGCATGCTCACTCGGAGAGATCAAGAACTATCATGCCCGTCTTCAGAGTGCTGGCCTCCTCTATGGACAGAGGTGTTGCCACAACGTGATCCGATATTATGGCGCTGTTTCCGAACGGATCCTCCAGGATCACCGTGAGGCTGAACTCGCCCCTGAGCGCCATCTCTATCTTCGAGAGGATCTCCTCGCCCTTTGCGGTCCTCTCCATATCCCTGGCCTGTCTTGCCGCGTTCGTTGCGAACTCGACTATGCCCTTCACCCTGACTAGAACACCCTCGATGTTTGTTATGTAAGCCTCAGATGCATATCCTGGCTCGATATCCACGCCTATCTCAGGTATGTGGATCGTGCCGCTGGAGGATCTGAGAACCCTGGCGTTCAGGTCCTCTAGCTCCCTGACCACAAGAGTGTGCCTGCACGGCTCTCGCTGGCTCAGGAGCATCGTATCGCTGTGCCTGAAGCCGCACTCGCAGACCCCTGCGATGATCAGAGCATCCCCGAAGTATGGCAGCTCTGTCGTCTCCCAGTTGAACTCCATCGTCGCCCCGCACATGGGGCAGCTCGCCTTCGTCTTGAGCTTCAATCTCTTCCTCCCACAACCTTCTCCCTGTCGATCCTTATGCCACTCGGAACTATTACGACCAGATCGTCTCCAACTCCGGCTATATCTCCAGCCATATCCTCGACGATCTTCCTCAGCTCGCCTATCGCCCTGTCCAGAGATGCCTTGTCCCTCTTCATGGGCGCTATATCAACCAGCAGTATATTGCGGGATCGTATCTCCTGCTTTATCTCCGGCAGCACATCGAGAGACGTGAGCTCGGCCACTCTGAGATACGCCCTGGGACTCTCAGGCTCGTCCTCGAACTGGCCCAGGTCCACCTCCACATACTCATCTGTGGCAGGCCTGCCCATCAGTCTTTCAAGGAACTTCACCATCTCAAACCCTCAGGGATGTGATGATTATTATTATATTTAGATCTGCTGGCATGCACCGACAAGCCGGAGTCCGATCAGCGACATCAGGATTATGTAAAGAGCCACAGCCCCGACGAAACCAAGGGGCCTGAGGGTCTCGGGGAGCACAAGCTGTATCGCAATCAACATGGCTATCAGTGCCAGAACCATGCCGGTGCTTGTTATTATCTCCAGCTGCTTTCTATCCATGATGTGATCTCAAGATGATCTCAGAGATATTGTTTGCGGGCGCTCAGGGATACAGCAAGGGAGATAGCAGCACCTTTTTGTTCTCGCAATCCATTGAGTTCGGAGGCATGAGATCCTGTACCATTGCGCCCGCAGGTTTCTGAGAGCATGTTCAGTCATCGAGAGCAGGACCTGCTCATGGACTCGCTCATATCTGCTTACCGGCTGATCCCTGTACACCATCCAGCTCATTCATTCTTGCGGTTAGATACTCACGCATCTCGAGCAGAGCATCCCTCAATGTGTCCCTGTTGCTGTAATCCCTCAGCACAGTCTGAAGATGCTCTGCGGGGGTCCCTGAGAGAGATCTTATCTTCCCCATGAGATTCGGCACAGCTCTTGTTATGTTGTCCACGATCGTGATGCTTGCCATCATCGATGTCCTTGAGAGGGGATTGAGGTCCACAGCTATCACAGTCTTCCCCATCCCCACAAGCGCCTCGCACCTGTCACCGTCCTCGAGGGGTATCAGCACAGCATCCGCATCATATATGCCGCCCCTCGTTGCCAGCGCGCGGCTGTGCTCCAGTCCTGGTATCCTGCAGTCAGGATTCTCTCCGAGCACCAGGCTCGCGCCGTGCGATCTGAGGAGATCTGCGATCCTCCTCACCCTCTCCTCGCTCCTGTGAAAGAGGTTCACCTCCAGGGGAGCATTCAGGAGAGATGCAAGCTCCACCATCTCTCCGGGGACAAGAGCTGCGACATTCCCATTAACGCTGATCGCCGGCCTCTTCGCGATCAGAAGGGCTGCCGCTGCTGCGAGTGCTGCCCGATCCGCGGAGACCATCGTCCTCTCGCCGATGATGTAATCGAACGCCTCGCCCCTGCCCTGGGCGATCAGGCCTTGAATGCTTGTTATCCCATTCCTCACGCCCTCCGCGATCCTCTCGCGCGTCATGAGTGATGCGTATCTGGGATGCGATTTCGGTATCTCAGTCAAGCAGAGGCCCCCTATGAACGATCTCTGTCTCGATCACATCTCCGAAATGCTGAAGCGCCTCCCTGCACTCATCCCCACCCACTGCAAAAACAGAGTCGCCAAGCATTATCATGCTCGCCATTCCACCCGCAGATTCGACTGCCTCTATGGCATCCAGCGCCCATGAGCTCGCCAGCTCTATCTCATATGTGAATCTCCTCGAAAGGCGCATGAACTCCATCAGAGTCGGCCTGCGGAGGATCTCCTTCACAGCCCTCTCACCAGCATCATTGATTCTTTTCATCACGCTCGCATCCATGAGCACCTCCCTGGTCGGGATGGGCCCCCTCACAACAGCGTAGATCTTTGTTCCCGGAACTGGAATCCTGTCGACAACGCCCCTGCCCGGGGCACCGTGTGCTATGCGGATGACGAGGCCGCCGGTGTTCTGCGCTATGACATCCCCGAGGCCTGTGCCGCTCAGGACCTCCGCGCGATGCGCGACCGAGGCGACCTGGTTCGAAGTCAGCCCCAGGTCGAAGAGCTGGTTCAGCGCGTATGCACAGCCAAGTGCTCCTGCGCCGCTCGCCCCGAATCCAGCGCCCATGATCATATCCAGCTCTGTCTCGACCCTCACAGGCGACGGCGCCAGCGATTCGACGACATGTCTGCTCACAGGCGCATCTGATGGCTGACCGTTGATGATTATCCGGGTTGAATCTGCTACGCTCACCGTGGTCCTTGCGAGGAGCCCGAGGGTGAACCCGCAGCCTATGGAGCCGGATGCAAGAGGATCCTCCTCGCGCCTTGCTGCGAAGAATCCTGTCACATGCCCCGGGACCGTGGCCCTCGCCAGCTCAGCGAGTCTCTCCTGGTGAGCTTGACCACTGCAGTTTGCGCGCTTCACTGCATCCATGATCTCTAT
The DNA here is from genome assembly GCA_029553285.1 of Methanobacteriota archaeon. Lineage (GTDB taxonomy): Archaea > Halobacteriota > Methanosarcinia > Methanotrichales > Methanotrichaceae > Methanothrix_B. Next base: position 90,512 of record JAKPCO010000073.1, on the reverse strand, counting down.
CATTCAGGATCCTCACAAGCTCATCGATCACACTTCTCGCTATGATGCTCTTCTTCCCTGAGACCTCTGCATGAGAGCCATCCTCTCTCACAATCAGAACCCTGTTATCGTCTGTGCCCATTCCCCCTGCACCCACATCGTTCGCGATCACGAGATTCAGGCGCGATGCATTCATGGATTCGCGGGCGCTTCTCATCAGATCCTCATCGCTCACGAACGTCTCGGCCTTGAACCCTATGATCGTGAGATCCGGATGCACTGAGCGTACAGATCTCAGTATCTTTGGGGCAGGCCTGAGCCTCAGGACGATCTCATCCTTTGATTTGATCTTTCTCTGCTCTGTGTCCACAGTGAAGTCCCCGACGGCTGCTGCGCCTATCAGTGCGTCGTACCCTGTGGAGAGCTCTTTCATAACAGCGTCGAGCATATCCTGAGCGCTCTCGACGTATATCTCCCTAAAGGGCAGACCCAGCCTGGCTCTGTGAACTACAGTCACCTCTGCGCCGCGCCTGTAGGCCTCGCGTGCTATCTCCACGCCGGTTCTTCCTGAGGCGCGGTTTGTTATTATCCTGATCGGATCGATGCTCTCAGCGGTTGCGCCGCTCGTCACAAGAACGCGCCTCGATCTCAGATCTCCAGGCCCCAGAATCCGCTCGACCTCGGCGACGATCCTTGCGTTTTCCGCAATCTTCGCCTTCGACTCCTCGATCCTGGGATCTATGCACACAACCCCCATTGATCTCAGCCTTTTCAGATTTTCGATAACCGCAGGGTGACGGTACATGGCCTCGTGCATCGCAGGCACGACAGCGACCGGCTTTCCGCTTCCTATCGCTGTGGTCGCGAAGGTCGTGACCGGCGTATCGTCTATGCCGCACGCGATCTTTCCAATCGTGTTCGCTGTGGCAGGGGCTATCAGAAGCATATCCGCGCGCCCCTCAACCCCGCACAGCTCCACATGCTCGACGCGGCCGGTTATCTCCGTGATGACCGGATTGCCACTGGCGTACTCAAGCGCATGGGGATGCAGTATCCTCTGCGCCGCCTCTGACATCACGCAATGCACATCCGCGCCGCGCCTGATCAGGTCGCGCACCAGATCGACTGTCCTCACGGCCGCGATGCTTCCTGTGACGCCCAGAGCCACTGTCCTTCCTGCGAGGGTATCACTGACAGATCCAGAGATGCTAAGCTCCATCACATGATGGCTCTGAGCCGATCGAGAAATAATTATCTCAGGAGAGGTGCTCGAACCGCTGAGACCCTGCGCCCGGCCATGGAGTGTTCACGGATATCTCCAGAGGCTCCCAGCCATCTCGTCAGGCTGTCAGGAACCGGAACGTGCTGAGATTCTTTTACATTGATCTTTGAGCACAGGTCGTGTATACGAGTACACGACCTGAGCACAAACCTTATGTAAGATCTCGAACGAGGGCTCTCTCCGGGCCGGGGTGGCCTAGCTGGTTAGGGCGCCAGACTCATAGGGTAAGCCAGAGGCGCCTGGGTCATCTGGAAGTCGCGGGCTCGAATCCCGCCCCCGGCACCTATTCTGCAGAGACGACATCCAGATCGCATCATGCATGGCAAAAGGTTTTAATACCAGTATTTCAGAGTTATGAACGCGCAAAAACTCTGTGTAGTTTTTCGCTAAGGACGGTGAAGAATTGTTTAGAAGTGAGGAAGGATTTTCTCGTGGCTCTGCTCCTTCTGCCCCGGTGGCTGTTGGCAGCGAGTACAACGTGAAGATCGAGGATATCGCCCGTGAAGGGGACGGTATCGCAAGGGTTGAAGGCTTCGTTATCTTTGTCCCGGATACCCAGGTTGGGGATCAGGTAAGGATACAGATCGACCGTGTGATGCGCCGCTTCGCGATTGGCCACAAGGTCTGAAGACCTTCAGCTTTTGTACAAGGAGTTTGCTGGTTCTGTGAACCACGCAGCCTCTGTTTTTTTGATGATGGTCATATAATTTTACATATTTTTCGAGGCCATTTCCAGACGATGCATGCTGGAGTTTTTGTGGCATCCCGGCCTGAAGGCCGGAGTTTGCGCCACGAACGCTCCTCAATAACTCCCGCTTATTTCTGTCGCCTTAGCTGCTCGATCGTCCAGCATAATTTGTATCCATCACCTTACGCGAAGTCCATTCGCTCTCAGGTACTCCTTGACCTGACCGACTGTGTACTCTCCACGGTGGAACATGCCTGCAGCGAGAGCCTTGTCCGCGCCTCCTGCAGTGAACGCCTCCAGTATGTGCTGGGGTGTGGAGGCTCCACCGCTGGCTGTAACCGGAATGTCAACCGCATCACATATCGCCTTCGTGAGCGGCAGATCGTATCCGATGTTCGTGCCGTCCCTGTCCATACTGGTGGGGAGTATCTCGCCGGCTCCGAGCCGCTCCACCCTCCTGCACCACTCTATGGCATCCATGCCGGTTGGCTCTCTCCCTCCGTAGATAACAACCTCGAACCATGCGCGGCTTCCATCCTCCAGCTCGTAGACGTTCACTCCTGGTATTATCTCGGTGTTCCGCCTGGCGTCAACTGCGACCGTGATCCTCTCCGAGCCGAACGCCCGGGCTGCGCTCCTGACCAGATCCGGATCCCTGACCGCGGCTGTGTTGATACCAACCCTGTCCGCGCCCGCATCGAGTATCTCCTTTATGCCCTGAATGCTGCTGATCCCGCCCCCCACAGTGAAGGGTATGTCAACAGCATCCGCAACCCTCCTGGCGACATCCACCATTGTCCTTCTCCCCTCATGGGATGCGGTGATGTCCAGAAAAACAAGCTCGTCAGCGCCCTGCTCCTGGTAGCGCCGAGCGAACTCGACCGGGTCGCCCTGGCGCTTCAGGTCCACAAACTTCACGCCCTTGACAACCGAGGGGACCCCATCCACGACCTTGACATCGAGGCATGGGACAATCATGGCATAATCTCTCATGGCTGTTAGAAGCGGATAACTGGAGATAAAAGCCTTGCTGGCCAGGATTTCCATCCGGGGAGATGACATCCCATGATACCTGAGGATGATGCATGTAGAGCCGGTCTCAAAGGGCTCGACAGATGCATGCCATTCTGAGACACAGTGTGCTTATATCCCAATACCTTCAACGGAATGTATTGCCACTTTTCGTGGTTATGTGCACGCTCCAAAAGTGGTGCTGAAGATGGTTGACATGCTCGGAGAAAGAGAGATCAAGAGGGCTGTGAGGGATGAATACTCCCGTATCGCGAAGCAGGCATCATGCTGCTCTGGCTCATGCTGTGGAACAGGATCTGCAGCCGAGATAAGCAGGAGAATCGGATACACAGATGAGGATATGCTCTCTGCGCCTCCGGAATCGAACCTGGGCCTCGGCTGCGGGAACCCTCTGGCCACAGCGTCACTGAAGAGGGGCGAATATGTGCTCGACATGGGATCAGGCGCTGGCTTTGACTGCTTCCTGGCGGCGAGAGCCGTTGGTCCCGAGGGGATGGTCATCGGCGTGGACATGACAAGCGAGATGGTGGAGAGGGCAAAGGAGAACGCGCGGAAGGGCGGATACAGGAATGTGGATTTCAGGCAGGGAGAGCTGGAGAACCTGCCGGTTGCTGACAACTACGTCGATGTCGTCATATCCAACTGCGTCATAAACCTTGTTCCTGATAAGCGCAGGGCCTTCAGGGAAGCTTTCAGGGTGTTGAAGCCTGGAGGCAGGATGATCGTATCAGATGTCCTCCTGAAAGGAGAGATTCCGGAGTCGGTGAGAAGATCCAGGGAGGCCTACATAGGATGCCTGGCAGGTGCGGTGACTATGGAGGAGTACATCGATGCGATAAGATCCGCTGGATTTGAGGATATATCGATCCTCGGAGAGTCGCCATTCCCGATTGAGTGCCTGCCCGCGAGCATCGGCAAAGCCGATCTATCCAGCTCTGTGTGCAGCGTGAGGATATCCGCAAGAAAACCAGTTTGAGAGGATCAAAGGAGGCGTCGCCGCCTGGCGGGCGTACACCAGATCTGCTGGAGGGGTTTGAGGTCGCCGGGAATCCTGTGGCCAAGCTGATGCCTCAGATACGAAGCCTGCTGCTTTTACTCCTCCTGGACGAACTGTACGCCGACGCGGCGCATTTTGTTCAGGCGCGCGATGTTCAGCAGAAGCGGCGTCAGCCCCTCGACCTGATGCGATACGCTCAGCGGGCCGGCATCAAGCGGCCTGAGATCGCGAATCTTTCTGCACATCTCAGCCACAACATCTTTTGCATCTTTATCGTCGCCGCATATAGGCACATCGAACCTGAGGATCCTCTCCGCATCCATGAGAGACTTCGCAGGTATCGTGTGAAACGCAGAGACCACCCTCACGCTCTCCGGGAGGGAGCTCTTTACAAGAAACGCTGCACATCCCTCCGGCGGCGGCCTGTACTCGAAGTGGTTCGTGCGGGCCATGGGGACGACAGGCGATATCACGATCTGGTCTGAGTAGCAGTCTCTCAGGTCAGATGTCACCATGCTCAGGCTCTCTGGAGGAACACAGAGAACGACGACGTCTGAATCCATGATGGCGTTTGCGTTATCAGTTCCATAAAGCACCGTATCGATACCCAGGGATCTCATGTATTTTCCGAGATCAGCTGCGCTCTCCCGGGCACGCTCCGCCTTTCTGGACCCGATGATCACCTCATAATGGGGGGACCAGCGAACGGCAAATCCATTACCGATATCCCCGGTACCACCGACAAGAGCAACCCTCATGGGCTAGAGGCTGCATATACATGATATATATTCTTTTCTGAAAAAGAAAGTCGATATTAATGATGATAGTAGCGTGAAGGGCAAAAGATGATGGTAACAAAATATAATAGTAGTATAAATATTAGTGAAGAACGATGGCTCTCAGAATCCACGACGCAACCGCGTATACCGCCATGCCCAGGGCTATTGACACCCAGACGCCGGTGCGTTCGAAGATGATCATCACCGTCAGCACATAGGCGATCCACGCGGGCGTGAAAAGCAGAAGACCTCTCGCATACTCGCAGAGATCAGCGCTGCTTCCCTCCATGGATATCAGTATGAACGTGAGGGCTGTGAGCACGGGAAACGTGGCGATAAACGCTGAAAGCGTCCCGCGGCCTGAGCTGCCGAGATGAACAACGAGCGCTGTGATGGCCCCACCAAGCACGAAATAGATCAGCAGACGCATGCAACCTCTTTAAGAAGAAGGGATGGCACGAGATGCGAAAGGGAGTAGCAATGAAGGGGGTAATTAAACGCGACCTCGTGCCACATGTATATCTGCCTGCAATGCTCTCGAAGCATTACAGTTATCATTATCATATACCTTCTTCCTTATTAACTTTTAGGTTCTCAATTATGGGCTGAAGATCTTCCCGCCAGATTTCGTGGTTTACGGATTGGATCCGGTCAATTGCCAGGAAAGATCTGGTGCCCTATTCTCAAACATCCCATCAGGCCAGCAGAGAAACCAGATCCCTCAAAGGAGCATCGGTCTTTATACCAACCCCTGTGAAGTGCGTCCTGGAAGCCCTGTAGCCATGCTCTCGAAGATCAGATATGACGGACTCAACCTTCGATGGTGTGATTCTCAGCCTCCTGCAGATCTTATGATGATCATAGTAGAACGGGACGTCAACCTCCTCAGAGCATAGTAATACTAATCTGTGGGCCCTGCTCTCAGGATCAAGTCTTTTGAGAGCTGCTCCGAGGAGATCTCTATCGTGAAGCGGGCCGAGCCAGAGAGGCCCTGCAGTGGATGTCCTTCCTCCACAGAAGCTGCATTTGCCTGAGGACGTGCAGCCCATGCCCATCCTCAAACTCCAGCCTCCACAACTGAAGCAGTGCTCAACATATCCCATGGACTTGAGGGCCTCATCGGCCTCATGCGCACCTTTTTTTATTCGCAGATGCAGGCGAACATAGTGCTCTGTGGCATACGAGAGCAGGGGTATTCCCCGCTTGTCAGCCCTCGCCATCTCCCGTATCACAGCTCCCATCAGGATCCGCACGCCCATCTCCCTGTGGTACTCGGTATTCAGAGGGACGGCAAGGTATTTTCTCATGCCGCTCCGGAGATGTGCCCCACAGAGTGGAGCGGTATCCGTGGCCGTTATGAAGAGATACGATCTTGCGGAGGATGCAGCAGGAGCGAGGAACTGCGCTGGGGAGCCGAACGGATCGAGATCGATCGTCTCGAACCGTCTCCTGCTCATGATGACACTGGCGCTCTCGCAGGTCACCTCACAGTCTGAGATGTCATTCATGGCAAGGTTCTCCCTGATGCGCTGGCATGCTGAAGGGCTGATATCGTTCATCACGACACGCCCGACGCCTGCCTCCTTCCTCACCCTGATGCCACGTATGCCGCTGGCAGAGAACGCATCCAGATACTCCTTTATTCCAAGCTCTGAGGCCATCGCGACGCAGATATCCCGGTTCGTCCTCATTCTGGGATTGTAGAAGACCCCGTCTGTGTTCACCCTGACCGGGCCCTCCACTTCAATCATCGACAGGCCTCACGCTCAGAATATGTCGCCGTGTATGATCGTCAGCCTTCTCTTCAGGTTTGCCACGGTCTCGATCAGCTCCCTCGGGACATCCCTCTTCTCCTTGGGTCGATCTGGAAGAGAGAGCGGGGGCCGCCCGATCATTTTCATTATCGCATCGACCCACCACTTCGGGAGCTCCTCCGGCATCTCCTTTCCCCTCAGGGTCTGGAATGCCAGCGTCCATGCGAGCGGCACGACCTCCAGGTTGTAGCCGCCACCGCCCAGGGCGAGCATCCTGCCGGTCGCATACTCATCTGTGAGCTCCTTTATCCTCCGAACGAGATAGCCGTAGCCATCAAGGGTTAGATCGAGGCTCGCAAGGGGATCTGCATAGTGCGTATCGACGCCGAGCTGCGCGACAACAGCATCAGGTTTGAACCACCTGAACAGCGCGGGGATGACAGACTCGAAGGCGTACCTGTAGCATTCATCATCCGCATTCAGCGGCATCGGTATGTTCGCGGAGTACCCATACCCATCGCCGCTGCCGATCTCGTCCACGAATCCGGTTCCGGGAAAGAGGTACTTTCCAGACTCGTGGATTGATATCGTCAGCACTGATGGATCCTCGTAGAAGATGTACTGCACACCATCGCCGTGATGAGCATCGATATCTATGTAGAGAACCCTGTCAAAGCGCTTCCTCAGTGTGCGAATTCCGAGGGCGCAATCGTTGAACACGCAGAATCCTGCCGCTCTGGCCGGAAACGCGTGATGGAGCCCGCCGGCGAGGTTGAACGCCACACAGGGCTCTGATGCAACACGCTTCGCGGCCTCGATGCTGGCTCCGGCGATCAGCGCGCTGGCGTCGTAGATGCCCGGGAAAACCGGGGTATCTGGCTCATCCAGGCCGAGCGCTGGATCCGGTCGCTCATCCTTCACCGCCTGGATGTACCCTGGATCGTGGACCATGAGGAGGTCGCTCTCGCTCGCGTAGTACGGCTCCTGAACTTCCGTATCATATCCGAGAAAGAACCCGTACTCCTCTATCATCCTGTAGGTGAGCATGATCCGCGCTGGCTGCAGCGGGTGTTCAGGGCCGAAGCTGTAGCCCATGAACATATCCGTATAGTATAGATAGATCATTTATAGCCCTTTTCCACCAGACCTTCGCTCCAGTAGTTATCACATCTGGGGCAGTAGTATATAGTTTCAACGATTATCTTCTTCCAGCTCTGGGCATCGAGAGCCCTACGCAGCTCCTTTGGCAGGCACTCGTTCCCGCATTTTGGGCAGAATGGGACGAACTGGTCGAGAACGCTCTGGTCTTCCTCCAACTCTGCGACCTCCTTCGCGCCTGGGATCCGAACAGGTTTTGATGTATGCGAAGATCCGATGGGATATAAGCTATGCGCATAGGTCGTGTACTCGTATCATTGAGATCAACAGCATGTGACGCCGCAGGATTTGTGAGATACAGTGCCGTTAATTGGCGGTTCCTGAGAGACGTTCAATGGTCGTGTGTTTGAATCACTGAATGGAATTTCAGGAATCTGCATACACCTGCATTCACTGGCACTGCAGATCACAATCCTGGATCTCACCTGCTGCCGGTTTCAGTGTGCTGATCAACCTGTTCAATGAATCGAGTACACGACCTAAGTACTGGAGATACGATCAGGACTCCTGAAGCCCAGGATCCCTCTTAATCAGGGCCCTCGGGAATGCTCAAGGCAGTCACAAACCTTTTTATATATGGTTTATCCTCTAGACTGAGGATGTCCGAGACCAGCATATACGTAGTCAAGACAACCGCAAATCAGGAGCGAGCTGTTGCGAATCTGGTCGCCCAGATAGCGAGAAAGGATAAGCTGGACATACGGGCGATACTCGTTCCTGATGTGCTGAAGGGCTACGTATTGGTGGAGGCTTCGGCCCCAGAGATAGTGGAGCAGGCTATCCAGGGGGTTCCACATGCGCGCTCTGTTATAAAAGGCGCATCCAGCTTCGCAGAGATAGAGCACTTCCTGACGCCAAAGCCTGCGGTCGTTGGCATAAGCGAGGGCGCCATTGTGGAGCTGATCTCCGGGCCGTTCAAGGGCGAGATGGCAAGGGTGAAGCGGGTCGACTCGGCCAAAGAGGAGATAACCGTGGAGCTCTTCGAGGCCATGGTGCCCATACCCATAACGGTCAGAGGAGATCATGTAAGAGTCCTTAGCAAAGAAGAGGCTCAGAGGTGAACAATATTGGCTAATGTCGTCGAGGCGCTGGTATCAGGTGGTAAGGCAACTGCTGGACCGCCCCTTGGCCCGGCGCTTGGACCTCTCGGTGTCAATGTAGCAGCTGTTGTCGCCAAGATAAACGAGCTGACCAAAGATCTGAACGGCATGCAGGTTCCTGTGAAGATAAAGGTGAAGAGCAGGACCGAGTTCGAGATAGAGGTCGGCACGCCTCCAACCTCGGCGCTCATACTGAAGGAGGCCGGGATCGAGAAGGGCAGCGGTGACAAGAAGAGCTTTGCTGGTAACATATCGATGGATCAGGTGATAAAGATCGCAGAGATAAAGAGAAGAAGCCTTCTCTCGAAGAACCTGAAGAGCGCGGTCAGAGAGATCGTGGGAACCTGTGGCTCTTTGGGGGTAAAGATAGATGGCATGACCTCAAAAGAGGTGCAGCAGGCGCTCGCATCTGGCAGCTACGACCACCTCTTTGAGGAGAAGTCCTAGATTGCGATCTGTGGAGCCGTAGAAGACCAAAAGTCGTGGACTACGGATGATCTGAATGAAAGAGAATATCGAAGAGGCAGTTAAAAAGGCGATCTCCGAGGCCCCGCCCAGGGGTTTCAAGGAGAGCGTCGATCTTGCCATAAATCTCCATAACATAGATCTGACACAGCCCGGCAACAGGATCGATACTGAAGTTATACTCCCGCACGGGCGTGGAAGGCCAAACAGGATCGCGGTTTTCGCAGCTGGCGATACTGCACTCAAGGCGAAGGGCGCTGGCGCCGACTACGTGATATCCCCGGAGGAGCTGAAGCTTCTTGGGGAGAACAGGAAGAACGCTAGAAAGCTGGCAGATGAATACGATTTCTTCATAGCCGAGACGCAGTTCATGCCGGTCATCGGCAAGACCCTCGGACCCATTCTCGGCAAGAGAGGAAAGATGCCCACGCCACTTCCGCCCAATGCGGATGTCGCCCAGATGGTCACGAGGCTCAAAAATATCGTCAGGATAAGATCAAGAGACAGGCCGACATTCCACATAGCCGTGGGCAGAAGAGACATGGACGCCAGGCAGCTTGCAGAGAACATAGAGTCTGTAATCACAAAGCTGGAGCAGACCCTGAAGGATGGTCGTCACAACCTGAAGTCAGTATATGTCAAGACCACGATGGGTCCGGCGGTGAGGGTGATCTAGATGTCAGCAGATGTTCGCCATGTCGCTCGCGTGCCTGAATGGAAGCTGAAAGAGGTTGACGAGCTGGTGGAGCGCATAAGAAGCAGTCGCGTTGTAGGCGTTGCGGGTATACGCGAGCTTCCGGCAAGTGAGTTTCAGAGGATCCGGAGTATCCTGAGGCCTCTCTCTGAGGTGAGGGTTGTCAACAACAACATCGCCCGGAGGGCCATACTGAAATCTGATGAGTCCATTAGGCCGCTTGCGGATTACATCGAGGACCAGACCGCTCTGATTTTCTCAGATGCGAATCCGTTTGCGCTCAAGAAGATGCTGGACGCAGAGAAGCGACCGATGCCCATAAAGGCCGGTGCTGTCGCGCCCATGGATATAGTGGTCGAGAGCGGCGAGACATCATTCTCACCGGGACCGATGGTCGGAAAGCTCCAGAGCGCTGGAATACCGGCCGCTATAAAGGGCGGCAAGGTCGTGATAAACCAGAGGGTTGTGCTCGCGAGGAAGGGCGATGTGATAACTCCCAAGGTGGCAGAAGTCCTCCAGCTCATGGAGATCTACCCGAAGCTCGTGGGGCTGGAGCTCCGGGCTGCTTACAGCGACAGGCTGGTTTTCGCCGCAGAGGATCTGGCAGTGGATACGGAGGCGGTTCTGAGGGATATATCTGAGGCTGCTGGAAAGGCGCTCGCCTTCGCAGTCGAGGTGGCCTATGTGACGCCCCAGACCGTGGCTCCGATCGTTCAGCGTGCAGCATCCAGGGCGAGGTATCTGGTGGCCGAGCGCGGTATTCCCGTCCCCGGCATGATGGATCTTGTCATAATGAAGGCACATGCCAATGCTCAGGCGATTGCAGGTCTGATGTCTGCAGGCAAGAGCGCGCCGGAGCAGAAGCAGGTCGAAGAGGTTGTTGAAGAGGTAGAGGAGAAGAAGGAAGAGGAGGACGCAGCCGCGGGGCTGGGTTCTCTGTTTGGTTAGAGAAAAGGTGAGTTTAATGGAATACATATACGCAGCACTGTTACTACATAGCTCAGGCAAGGAAGTAAGCGATGATGGCATAAAGAAGGTCCTAGAGGCAGCTGGTGTGACGCCTGATGAGGTCAGGATCAAGGCCCTGGTCTCAGCGCTTGAGGGCGTTGATATCGACAAGATACTATCCCAGGCGACCGCCATGCCGGTAGCGGCTGCGGCCCCGGCTGCAGCTGCCGCAGAGACCGAGGCCAAGAAGCCTGCAGCCAAGGCAGAGGAAGAGGAGAAGAAGGAAGAGGCAGAGGAGAGCGGCATCGAGGGTCTCGGCGCGCTATTCGGTTAAGGAATCCGCCCGCACAGGGCGGACCGCTCTTTTTCAGTTTTTCAAGATCTCTTTTGGATCACCATATCGCTATTCCGAAGTACGCTGCTATGAACTTCAGCGATACGTACAGGAAGTATATGCCGAATATCAGCTTGAGCGTGTTCGGCCTGAACCTCTTTATCACAGCGGCTCCGATCTGTGCGCCCACGATTGTTCCGGCTGCGAGGATTAACGCAGTGGTGAGCGCGACAAACCCCTGGGCGAGCTTTATGCCGCCTGCAACAACCGCCATCGGTATCATGACTGCCAGGGATGTTCCCATGGTGATGTATACAGGTGCGCCGAAGAGGTAGATCAGCCCCGGAACGAGTGCATATCCACCGCCCAGCCCGACAATCCCTGTCAGAACGCCGATCGCAAATCCGAAGACTGCAAAGCCGCTGCTTCCGCCTGGGATGGTATTGCCCTCCTGCTTCGGCTTGGAGCGACCGATGCCCTCGTAGATCATCCTGATCGCGGGCAGCAGAAACGCCAGACCCAGAATCAGCTGCAGGAGATCTATGTGCTCGACAAGAATGGTGAAGAGCCATGAGCCGAAGATCACGCCAAGAATGCCGCCGCCTGCAAGCCAGAGCGTCGCTCTTCTGTCCAGATTTTTCCGGATGAGGTGTCCGTACCCTCCGGAGGTGGCAGTGAAGATAACCGCAAAGATCGTCGTGCCGATCGCGATGGGCGCCGGGTAGCCCATCCAGAAGTGTATCACCGGGAGCATGATGCTGCATCCGCCTGTTCCGATCAATCCGCCGAGGAAACCGGCTGCCAGGCCGACCACGATCAGCAATAAGCCTCTCAGAGGAGTCAGCAGCGGCACGCCGCTCAGCCGGTCCCCTCCGGAAAGGTATGACCATATCGCAAGAGCCATTATGACAATCAGAAGTACGATCACTGGCCTGTATACCTGCCAGAATCTTCCATTCATATCACATCCTCCATACATCACAGAGATGCTTTCGTGTGGCTTGCAGCCACAATTTTACGAATCGATCTTTTTCGATTTAAATCTTTGCAATTCTGAGATTATATAACGCATAAATTCACACTGTTATCATTAACACTGTTACTCAAATCCCCCTGTGATCGGTTATAGGGATGAACAGATTTTTAAGAGAGCGGTGTCTGAGCAAATGAAAAAATTTTATTTGTAAAAATTAATACTCTTTGCTTCTCGAAAGCTTTAAATCGAAAAATATTGATCTGTATTTGGTGGAAGTATGGCATGGCTTGTTGGCTATCCTAGAGAGAAGATAACCTGGCATCCCACAATAGATCGCGAAAAGTGTGTGAAGTGCGGGATGTGCATGAACTGTGGCATGAACGTCTACGACTGGACAGAGGATGGGCCTGTGGTTGCAAGGCCGAATCGATGCATCGTCGGCTGCAATACCTGCGCCAATCTCTGCATGGGAGAGGCGATATCGTTCCCGGATATAAAGGCTGTAAGGGAGATCTACAAGCGGGAGCACATCTGGGCAAAGGTGAAGAAACAGCTCGAAGAGGAGGGAAAGCTGCGGCCATCAAGGTGAGTTCGAATCGCGAAAGGAATCGCAGGATATCACATTTCTGACCGGTCATCAGAACGCCTGACCGCAGCTGGAGTCATGAGAGGCACATGCTGAAACGGCTCACAAGGTTTATAGCAGATTACTGAATAAAAAATCAGATTGTCGCTGCAACACCTGTGGCCAGTCACACAGCCAACTGTGGGAGTTACCGGCGTGCTCATGGTGAAGTTGACCCAAAACTGCACCAGCGATCGTAATATTGCAGTGCCTCGGGGTGCCAGGATCTCAGGGTCGTTGGCTGTTTTGAATCGAACAGTGTTCTGCACGGCAGAACCGTCGATGGTCTCAGGATCGCAGCGAACATCCTGCGCCACGATGCCACAAACGTGGCAGCGTGAGCAGCAGTCCATTGGGAGTGAGGGATCTTGTATGAGCTGTACAACTGAGATCGATTTTGGGATGCCTCTCCTCGGGGACAGGCTTCCGAGAATGGAGGTGAGGACCACACATGGTCCTATGACTCTGCCAGATGATCTTGCAGGCAAGTGGTTTGTTCTCTTCAGCCATCCTGCAGACTTCACGCCAGTATGCACCACTGAGTTCATAGCGTTCCAGAAGCGTAGGGAGGAGTTCAAGAAGCTCAACTGCGAGCTCATAGGCCTCTCAGTCGATCAGGTCTTCTCCCACATGAAGTGGACCGAGTGGATCAGGGAGAAGATGGGGGTGGAGATAAAGTTTCCGATAATAGCGGACACAGGAGAGGTCGCAGATCTTCTCGGCATGATTCATCCCGGAAAGGGATCAAACACTGTGAGGGCTGTATTCATAGTTGACCCGAGCGGAACAATAAGGCTGATACTCTACTATCCCCAGGAGGTTGGCAGGAACATAGACGAGATCCTCAGGGTCGTGGAGGCTCTGCAGGTTGTGGATAAGAACAAGGTGGCAACGCCGGCGAACTGGCCGAACAACGATCTCATAGGCGATGAGGTCATAATACCGCCGCCAGCAGACGAGAAGAGCGCAAAGGAGCGACTCAAGATGTACGACTGCTACGACTGGTGGTTCTGCCACAAGAAGGTTTCAAGATGAAGACAAGATAAAGTGTGTCGCCCGTATCCATCTGATAACTTCCAGAAGACGCACTGGTCGCCATGCGCTCCTGGGAGTGAACGGGTGCTTCCGGCAACCAGATTGCATGCCTCAAGTTGCCAAGCACATAAGAGCGAGGTGTGTGATAGAGACGCCCCCGCTGGGCAGGGATCGATCAGCAAGGTCATGGCGCGAACGCGTGAAGCATCCTTTTATTTTATGTCACGTCCGCTGTGGTCCTTGCATCATATCATCCGATCCCACCACAGGCCGGATATCCGGCAGTGGGTGATTGGACATTCATTTATTTTAACTTAATTGCAGGAAGCACGCATTTTCAGGAGAGAAATGGGGCACACTGATGGTAAAAGGGAGTTAAGGTGCTCTGCGTTGCGGCCTGACATCGCATCCTGGTCGCGATCACTGATCAGCCTGCATGGCGGCAGCATTACTGGCATCAACTACCCCGGCCTGAAGACCGGAGTTCCGCCACCCCCACCCAAGGTTGTGAGACCGCATCTACTCCTCTGAGATCAGCCTCTCATAGCAGCGCTGCGCCTCCTCCAGTATCTTATCCTCCCCCTCGATCACGCCATCCCTCATGAGCACCCTTCCGTTGCATATCGTGCAGCTCGCCTCGCCAGGCATGCTGTAGACCAGATGTGAGAGCATCGATGTCTCAGGCGTGAACCATGGTCTTCTCATGTTGATCAGGGCGAGATCCGCAAGCGCCCCAGGCCTTATACCCATATCCAGGGAGAATGCCCTGTATGCATTCTCTGTGGCCATCCGCCAGACAGCATCAGCCGGAAGTATCGCTGAACGCCCGACAGAGCACTTCTGGACCACGGCTGCAACCTTCATCTCCTCGAAGATGTCCAGGTTGTTGTTGCTCGAAGCCCCATCCGTCCCCAGGCAGACGTTCACCCCCTGTTCCATGAGGGTCGCGACCGGAGCGATGCCTGATGCGAGCTTGAGGTTGCTTATCGGGCAGTGGACGACATTCACATGCCTCTCCGCCAGGGTCCTGATGTCCCTCGGCGTCAGCCACACGCAGTGCGCAGCCACCACCCTCTCGCTGAGAAACCCAATGTTTTCCAGGAACTCCACAGGGGTCATGTGCCGCTGGTTCACAAACGTATCGACCTCATCCCTGGTCTCCGAGAGGTGGATGTGGATCTTGACATCATACCTCTCCGCGATATCCTTTGCCCGGAGAAGCGTCTCCTCTGAACATGTGTAGACAGCATGCGGGCCCACAGCCGGCTTTATGAGATCATCATCTCTCCATTTTTTTATGAATGGCTCCACTTCATTGATTAGCTCAGGCCGCATATCGAAGAGCACGCCTGATAGCACACCCCTTATCCCCATCTCCCTGGTGACAGCAGCGGTCTCATCCATGAAGTAGTACATATCATTGTAGCATGTCACACCGAACCGTATCAGCTCCAGGCAGCCCAGCTTGACCCCTGCGCGGATATCAGATGGCCTGAGCCTTGCCTCCAGCGGCCATATCTTCTCCTGAAGCCAGGGGATGAGCTCCATGTCATCGGCATAGCCCCTTAGAAGCGTCATGGCCAGATGCGTGTGGCTGTTCACCAGGCCCGGAACTGCGAGCATGTTTCTCGCATCTATGACTTCATCATCATTCGGCCTCAAATCCCTTCCAACATCAGAGATGCGGTTCCCCTCGATGAGGATGTCGATGTTCTTCAGGAGAGACCCGTTTCGAACGAGGGATGCACTGCGGATTAGCATGGACGGATGTATAAGCGGTAGATATTAATACCCTCTTGCCCGGAAAATGTGATGGGCTGAGGTAGCCAAGTGGCCTACGGCGCTGGTCTTGAGGTTCCGTAAGGAACAGGCTAACCAGTGGTGCATCGCACCGCGTGAGTTCGAATCTCACCCTCAGCGTTTACGGAACTTCTCCAAACAAAAGATGGTGTTATGCCCTCTGAAAATCAAAATGATATCTGCATTGCATCTGAGATCATCTCGACCGCCATGAGGATCCTCCGGCTCGGACCGATATGCGACAGCTGCTTCGGCAGGCAGTTCGCCATGCTGGGCACAGGCATGACAAACAGCGAGCGCGGGCGCTCGATAAAAACTGTCATGGCGATGAGCGCAGACCTATGCGACTCTGAAAAGGCTGGAGAGGTGCTGCGCGCGCTCGCGCCATCCTGCAGGCAGGCAAGGCTCAGGCTCGGGGCCGAGGGTGTGGATGAGATATGCTGGGTCTGCCTGGGGCAGATGTATCCCGAGCGCCTGGAGGAGCTCGCAGACAGAGCTGTGGAGGCTCTCAGCGGAATAGAGTGCAGCCGGTTTCTGGTCGGCACATTCATGAGCGGCATCCTTGCCGAGAACGAGGAGCTTCTGCTCGCTGATGGCTGTTCAAAACACGCAGAGCCCATGAAGTCGGAGATCAACCGCGAGGTTGGGAAGCTCATAGCATTGAAGAGCGGGAAGCAGCCTGATCTCAGCAATCCTGAGGTTGTCGTCCATATTCACCTCTCAGACGGGCACATAGAGATCCAGATCCAGCCGCTTTATATCTACGGACGGTACAGGAAACTCCAGCGCGGATTTCCGCAGACGAGATGGCCGTGCAGGGTCTGCGGCGGGAAGGGCTGCGAGAGGTGCGGCAACACAGGGCGAATGTACCAGGAGTCTGTGGATGAGCTCATAAGAGGACCGGTTGTGGAGGCCGCAGATGCTGAGGACACTGTGTTTCATGGCGCTGGAAGAGAGGACATAGATGCCAGGATGCTCGGCAGCGGCAGGCCATTTGTGGTCGAGGTCGTGCGCCCACGGAGAAGAGATCTGGATCTGAATGCGCTCAGGGACGAGATAAACAGACGGTGCAGCGGCAAGGTCGAGGTCAGCGATCTCGTTTTCGTCGATAAGTCCATGGTCGAGACCGTCAAGAACGAGAGGTTCGAGAAGACCTACGAGGCCGTTGTGGAGATCTCCACGCAGGTGGATGAAGAAAAGCTTAAATCCGCCCTCTCCAGATTGGTAGGTTTTGTAGAACAGCGTACGCCAACTCGCGTCTCTCACAGAAGGGCGGATAAGGTCCGCAGGAGGGCGGTGCACAGCGCCGGGCTGGAAGAGCTGAACGGCCAGATGGCAAAAATAACCGTCCGCTGCGATAGCGGCCTTTATGTCAAGGAGCTGATATCAGGGGACGGTGGTAGGACCAGGCCCAGCCTTGCGGAGCTTCTAGGGTCAGACGCCAGGGTCGTGGAGCTGGATGTAATAGATGTAGGTGGAGTGTCCGATGCCCAAGTCACACGGATTTCGTAAGAACACCAGGGACAAGCTCAAGAAGAGCGTCAGGGAGAGGGGAATCTCTCCTGTGGTCAGGGCGATACAGGATTTCGCCGTTGGTGAGAAGGTTCACATAATAATCGATCCCAGCATACACAAAGGAGTGCCGCACCCGAAGTTTCACGGCAGGACCGGAACTGTGGTGGGCAGGAGAGGAAGGGCTTACATGCTGGAGGTTCCGGATCAGAACGCAAAGAAGCTCGTTATAGCCTTACCCGAGCACCTTGCTGCTCAGAAGTAGAAGATGATAGTCAAGAACGTTCTGAAAGAGGAACTGCTCACGATAGCAGAGGTGAACGCGCTTCTCAATGAGATAAGGGAGAGAAGGGCGGGCGAGCCCGAGGAGCTCGGATACGAGCTCAGGCGGGCCATGCGCCATGCAGAGCTGTTCTCCCACGGCACGCCTCAGGAGAGCAGGCGGCTCGTGGAAGCTCTCCTGGCTCTTGAGAAGGTTACCCCCGAGATAGCTGTGAAGATAGCGGACCTCAGGCCTGTGACCAGGGACGAGCTCAGGGCGATCTACGCTAAGGAGAAGTTCTCGCTTACAGAGGAAGAGCTGGACGCGATTCTCGATATAGTGCGCAGGGGGTAAGTCTCTCTTGCCCGATGTCAGGCCTCCAAAGAGGGAAACAGTAGCCCGGATACTCGACTATCTCCCCTACGGGCACGTCTCGGAGGCCATAACAAGCTACCAGAAGCGTCCGCTTGTTCAGGCAGTGGGCGAGGGAAATTTCGTTCTGATGGAGATGACCCCAAAGGAGGGGGTCGTCCCGACGGTCGGGCAGCGTGTGAACCTGACAGCACGCGACGTCATCGAGCGCGTGAACAGGAGGATCAGCTACAGCGATCTCACAAACAGCGCCAAGCTCGAGCTCGGGTATGAGATACAGAAGATAGTGCTCGATAACGAGGAGAGGTTCATCAGGTACTTCAACGAGGCTGGGCCGATCACAACAAGAATGCACGGTCTCGAGCTGCTCCCAGGCATAGGGAAGAAGCTGATGTGGGCAATACTCAACGAGCGCAAGAAAGGCCCTTTCAGGAGCTTCAAAGATCTCTCTGAGAGGGTGAAGGGTCTGCACAACCCTGAGAAGCTCATAGCGAAGCGCATTGAGGAGGAGCTCATGGACGACCGGATCAAGTACAGGGTGTTCACGGCAGAGCCGAAGGAGCCGAAGCCTGTCGAGGCCCGTAGAAGGCCATGAGAGGCGCAGCAGAGACAGCTCAGACGTGAGGCGGGATGAAGGCGGGGCAGCATTTTCTGGTGGACAGAGGGGTCGCGGAGAGAATAGCCAGTTACGCTGAGATCTCATCGTCCGACAGGGTGCTGGAGATAGGCCCCGGCAGGGGAAGCCTGACGGAGTTCCTGGCCGCCAGGGCGGGCAGGGTTTATGCAATAGAGGCGGACCCTGATCTCGCCCGCTATGTTGAGGAGAGGTTTCCCAACGTTGAGGTGATCCAGGGCGATGCGCTCCGCGTGGATCTGCCGGAGTACAACAAGGTCGTTTCGAACCTCCCCTATCAGATCTCGACAAAGATAACGCTGAGGCTGCTCAGAAGCCCCTTCGATCTCATGGTGCTGATGTACCAGAGAGAGTTTGTGGACAGGATGCTCGCCTCTCCCGGCACCAGGGATTACGGCAGGCTGAGCGTGAATGTCTCATACTACGCGAATGTCGAGATCCTTGAGACCGTGCCCAGGTCGGCGTTCCGGCCCATGCCGCATGTCAGCTCATCTGTTGTAAGGCTCCGGCCGAGGGCTGACAGGGAGCCGGTTGACGAATCTATGTTCTCCTCGATAAGCAGGGATCTGTTCACCAAGAGGAGAAAGAAGGTCAAGAACGCGCTGGCATCAATAGGTATCGCAGAGGATGTGATGCTGGACCTCGATCCCGCGATCCTCGATGCGAGACCCGAGGATCTGGGTGTCGATGAGTTCGTCCGGATCGCCAGGGCGGTCTCGGAGCATCAGTCGAGAAACTCGGTGCGTTAATCCGGGATGTCTGCGCTGAGCGCGTTTACATGATCGCCCGCAAGGGATAGTGATCCGGAATTTGAGGCAAACGAGATGATGATTTCGATCTTGTCCATTTGATGACTTGTCTGAAGGAGCAGTGGTCCTGCTATGCGTTCGTTTCGACTTGCTTTCAGCGACCACATTGCATGCTCGCAAGTTGCTACGCACATAAGAGAGGATGATTTCACGTTTGCCTGACCTGCGGGCGCGACTTTAGCGAGCGGTTTTCTTTCAGGATGCAGCAGCATCACCACAGCGCATATCCGAAGTATCTTGCTGCGAACAGCACTCCGAGGAGCACAACAAGAATCCCGAAGATCTTTGTGATGTAGCTGCCTGCTGATATGTATCTGTCTGCTATCCTGGCCGCGGCAGATCTTGAGAGCGCTGCCATCGGTATCACAGGCACCCCGTGTCCGAGTCCGAATACGAAGAGCATCACACCCCCTCCCAGGGGCGAGACGTCCTGTGAGATGAGCCAGATTATCACTGGAAACACAAGCGATATCGCGCATGGAGCCCAGCCCAAGGAGAAGAAGGCTCCGAGGAAGAACGCGCCAAGGGTCGAAGACCGCTCGAATATCTTCAAGGATACGTCGATCACGCGCTCAATGTAGCTCTTTCCAGATCTCCTGAACTTGAAGATCGTGCCCAAGAACTCGCCCATTGGGGTGATGCTGTTCACTCCAAGAACGATCAGCAGCATGCCAGCAGCGAGATCGAAGAACCTGGAGCTGCGCATGAAGATGCCGAGCTGGGATACGAAGAGGCCTATCACAAAAAACACTGCTGCCATGCCGATTGTGAATGATATCCCGATTGCCAGGCCCTCTCTGTAATCATCTGCACCCCTATCACGCCTCTTTCTCGATACTATGTAGGAGAAGAGAGCCGCAAGAAGAGCCACAGAGCATGGAGAGAGCGACGTCATTATCCCGAGCGCGAACATCCCGAGGGCAGAGGTCCCCGCGCTTGAGGCAGAAAGCCAGCCCGGTCTGTTTTCATCAGCGCTCATCAGATCAGCATAGAGCCTCTCAGAGCTCTGGATGCCGTCTATCAGCCCTCTCCCTATCTGGTACACGTGATAGACTCTGACCACATCACCATCGGAATTCAATATTATTATCGTCGGGTTCGAGAAGCCCGTGCCCGAGGACCAGTAGTCCATGTACCGTCCTGCGGCAGGATATGGCTGGAAGTCCTCTATCCAGGGCCATGTCACATTCACCCCCCACCATGAGAGGGCGAGAGAGCTGCCGTTTGCCGAGTATGGATTCTTCCGTATGTTTATCGTGATGATCGCCACATCAGGGTGCTCTGCCGCGAGCCTTGCGATCTCAGCGGTCTGTGCGGAGAGAACCTCCTCGCACTCCCTGCATATCGGGCTCTCTATGTTTGTGATGTAGATAAGAGATGGCCCTTCTGTGCTCTCCGGCGCAGCCCACGCAACAGATGAAGAGCACATCAGCAGGATCGCCAAAAAATGAAGGATCGAGCGCATCAAGCTCCAGCCCAGCCGCCTCTGTTCTCATTGTAAAGAGCGATCGCATCGTCCAGGTAAGATCTGATCCAGTCCTCTCCGGTGATGTCCTCAGAGCTGTGCCATCCAACCCTCACATCGCCATCATCATTCACGAGGGTGACCACCACCGTGAGCGGCACGAGGGCCTTTCCTCCGTCCGGATCATAGACGATGGCATCAGCAGCCCGCGCATCAGAATCTCCGGCCAGATCAAATAGCGTCACATCTCCGGAGTAATCCTGCATCACCTTATCAACCGCCTCCTTCTGTGGTGCACAGTAATCGCAGTTCAGATGAACGAAGATCAGAACCGGCCTCTCCTTCAGCGCATTCAGAACCCAAGCTGGATGATTCACGGAGCCGCCTGCATTTGTATTATCATCAGGATATGATGCCCACCAGTCGTCCTTTCCAGTGCCGACAGAATGCTCTGCCCCCATCGCTGAGAGCGAGAGCATCAGCAGAACCGCCATCAAGCTGTATGGCTTCAACATACGACCCCCAGTGCGGTCTCTCCGCACCAGCACTGCTTTGGTGGGTCCACATAAATCAATTTCGGTTCAACATATGTGGATATGAAGCGGACCGCAAAGTATCTATTCCTTCAGATCGAGAAGATGCTGTGGATCGCATGTCACTCCAACGAGATCTGAAAGATGTTCCTGTCATTAAGCGTCTCACTGTCGTGGTTTCAGTGCTCATGCTGGTCCTGATATGCCTCGGTGTGGGCCCCGCATCCGGTGGAGGCAACCGCACCCTGACCCAGCACTCGTATCTGTTTGTCAACGGCTATATGGACGAGACAAAGATATACGAGACGGACTACGGGTTCAAGGGGCAGAAGCTGGTTGTCGGGACGCGGGGAAGCGGTACTGTCTCAAGAAGGCAGACGATCGACTTCTGGAGCAGCAACACATCTGACGAGAGCGAGATGTACTTCAACGAGTGGGGTTACTTCGAGTACCATCCGTACTCAGAGGGCCCATCTGAGAGCGATCTGAAGAATGCGCTCTGCGCAAAGAACTACGATATCGGCAGCGTGGTCTCAGAGAGCTACTCCTCCATAAAAGATCTCGTCAAGGACACCACCATATACCAGAGCGAGAACGTCTCGCTCTACCAGATCAACTCATATCTCCACGGCACTGCCAGGATAGGGGCGAGGTTCGTCAACAAAACAGACAGGACAACAAACATGCTCATGGGCGGCCTATACATAGGCGAGGTCAACATACGTGAGGAGATAGAGGTCGGTGAGAATCCGCCGCTGACGCTCCCATGCGCCTGAGCGATAATCCTGATGTTTTCCAGAGAGACAGCCTGTGGCCTGGATTAGCATTGCGGCCTTTCGGAAACCGGCATTCACCGGCGTGCCTCTGTTGACCCTGCTGATCAGAGTGTGATGCCCGGCTGACATAGACGGAAGATGAGATGATCGTTGTATATAGCAGGGGCTTTGAGGAACGGTACCCCACAAATCCTGTTGAGAGCCCTGACAGGGTCAGGCTTGCAGCTCAGGAACTATCAGGGTACGAGTTTTTCGAGCCAGCTCCAGCGAGCCGCGAGGAGATCGCAGCGGTCCATACCGCAGGGCATATCGAGCGGCTCATGATAAGAGGCCTCTACGAGGCTGCAGCTCTTGCAGCAGGTGGTGCTGTTGCAGCCGCGAGGATATCCCTGAGAGAGCCGGCCTTCGGTCTGATCCGCCCGCCGGGGCATCATGCATCCTCTGACCATTCATGGGGCATGTGCTTCTTCAACAACATGGCCATAGCTGTGAAGGCCATCAGGCCTCATTTCCGAAAAGCCCTGATCCTGGACATCGACCTGCATTTCGGCGACGGCACTGTGAGCATATTCCGATGGGATCCGGATGTGAGCGTCGTAAACATCGGCGCCATCGACGTCAACTTTGATTACCTGAAGCTTGATAGCAGCGGATACATCGAGCAGGTGGAGAACGCGCTCGAATCACACGAGTACGACATCATATGCGTATCAGCTGGATTTGACACGTACCGCCTTGACTGGGGCGGCATGCTCGATATGGATGACTACAGAAAGATCGGTTCCCTGATAAGAGACGCATCTGAGGAGAGGTGTGATGGGCGCAGGTTCGCTCTTCTGGAGGGCGGTTACCATCAGGATCTGAGATACTGCATCAGGAGCTTCGTTTCTGGATTTGAATGATCAAATGCATGCGATCTTGCAGCACTCATTTAACCCATCAGAAAAGGCTCAAATATCTTTGGCTCAGGTTTTACTGTGAGGAACAGCCACATGCATGATCCAGACGATATCGAAAGGCAGCTTCGTGAGCTGATGCTCACAGGCTATGATGAGAGTGTTCGGGCCGAGCTTGAGTCCATTCTTGATGGCATAAACGAAAGAGACTGCCGGATCTCGGAGATGCTCGATGAGCTTCTTGAGGAGGTCGACAGGCTCCTGCTGCTGATGGATGAGCTCGGCCTGGATGATGAGTAAGGTGGAGTGAGTTGGATAGATTGCCGGATGTCCAGGCCTGTCACCCCGCGTACCCGATCACCCTCACAAGGGTAGGGGTGACTGGAGTGAAGAAGCTCGTGAAGGTCGAAAGGAGCGGCGAGAGGCCAATCGTTCTCATATCGAACTTCGAGGTATTTGTGGATCTGCCATCGAGCAGGAAGGGCGCGAACCTTTCGAGGAACACCGAGGCCATCGACGAGGTTCTCGAGGAGGAGATCTCGAGGCCGGTTTACGAGATAGAGGAGCTCTGCGGCAAGATCGCTCTCCGTCTCCTCGAGCGGCATGAGTACGCGACGAGGGCTGAGGTGAAGATGAAGAGCGAGTATATAGTGAAGAGGCAGACCCCTGCCACGAAGGTGAACTGCCAGGAGGTGGTCGACATCTTCGCGGAGGCAAGGGCCACGACCAGCCCCAATCCACACATCAAAAAGCTCGTCGGCGCTGAGGTCATCGGAACAACAGCATGCCCCTGCGCCCAGGAGATAGTGAGGGAGCAGATGCGCAGGGATCTCCTCAACCTGGGGCTGAATGAGGATGCGATCGAGAGCTTCCTGAAGAAGGTGCCGGTGGCCACGCATAACCAGCGGGGACGCGGAAGCATATCAATAGAGGTCAGCGACAGAAAATGTGTCTCCATAGACCGCATAATAAGAATCATAGAGGAGTCGATGTCCTCGAAGGTCTACGGCCTGCTGAAGCGCCCTGATGAGGCTCTCGTCGTATCAAGAGCGCACATGAACCCGATGTTCGTGGAGGACTGCGTCAGGGAGATGGCCCAAAGGGTCGTCGCAACCTTCGTCGAACTTCCAGATGACGCGGTCGTAACGCTGAAGCAGATAAACGAGGAGAGCATACACAGACACAATGCGTTCGCCGAGAGGGTGGCGAAGATGGGAGAGCTGAGGGCGGAGCTCGCTGCGATGCAGGAAATCCAGCCCCGCGGTGGCATCCCAGATACATCATAACCGCTCTCCAGCAGGTCACATGCGCAGCTTAGGGTAAAATCGATAAAGGAGCCTTCATGAGACCATGACAGACAAGATAGGGCTTATAGGGGAGAGGGTAAACAGCCTCCTGAAAGAGAGAGGAATCATCGCGAGATGCGAGCTCCTTCACAGGATCTACCAGGCGGTTCGCGAGGCGCGCCTGAGCGATGCTGAGATGGATATTCTAAAGAGAATGGTTGGGGAGAGACCGGCGCCCGGGATATTCTCGAGCATAATGAGCGGGCATCCGGTGTTTCACGATACTCCAAAGCTGGACAGCTTCATAGTGATCCACGGAAGGATATTCCACTTCCCGCTCTCCGGGAAGTACGACCGGCCGGACTTCCAGAGGGCGTACGAGACATTTAAAAGATCGAGGGATGAGCTGCTAGAGCTCGTTCGCTCCAACCTGGAGTGCCTGACTGAAGATTTCCTCAGCCGGGCCGGGTACTCGCTATCCCGCAGAGGTTCAGGCCGGCTGTCTTTCGTGAAGGGGGAGGATCGGCTGGAGGTTCTTGTCTATCCCAGGATCAGCATGCTCGATGTGGAGGAGTGCATCCTCGCATCAGAGCTTTACGACAGCATGGCCGCAATTGTGCCCCATGAGGAGAGCTTGGATCCGTTCATGAAGTTCTACCAGGATCATGCCGGCCTTCTCGATGAGAAGGGTGTGCAGATATGGGTGGCCAATATGGAGGAGGGCTCCGTCGATCCATTCATAGGGTTCACGACAGATCCTGAGATATACATGGGTTTCAAGAACCCAAAGCTTGCATCGATGGTCAGATCGAGATGGAGGTTCATCAGATGAAACACCCGGACCGGATATTCTCATATATGGAGCTGGAGAGCGAGGATGAGCTTGTGAAGGCGATCACGGAGCACACATGGCCCCTGTGCTACGGATTCTACCACGGAGATCTCCTGTATCTCGGTGACGGTGACAGTGAGGACGCCCAGGAGTATTCTGTGGTGAGGATCGAGAGGACTGAGGGGCATCATGGGATTGTGGGCACAGAGGTCGGAAGGATCGCATCACGCAACAAGGACGAGGTGCGCAGGATCATTCGAGAGATGAAAGCCGGCGTGAACAGCATGAGCAACCCCATTAAGGTACAGGTCGAGCCCAAGTGGCATCACAGCTGTCAGCTCTGCAGGCTTGAGGAGGATTGAATCCAGAGTTTCTTCCGGGCGCGGGTATTGATGACGTTTATATTGTGCGCCATCCAGATCGTGTAACGACTTGCACGCTCCAGCAATGGCGATAGGCGTCATCCATCCAAGCCCATAAGGATTTCAGATATTGGAGGTTTCATGAGAGATAGAATTATCTTGCTCGTTCTGTGCATAACAATCTGCCAGCTCGCAGGCGTCGTCGGATCGTACTTCACGGATATATCAGTCACCACATGGTATCCGACGCTGGTCAAGCCGTCCTACACCCCACCCGGATGGTTCATAGGCTTGGTCTGGGTGGTGCTCTATACGCTTATGGGCATATCGCTGTTCCTGATCCTCGACTCGAGGCCAGAGTCAGGAGCCCTGAAGAGTGCTCTGGTACCCTTCGGCGTTCAGCTTCTTCTCAACATCTCATGGTCCGGAGCATTTTTCGGATTGCGATCGCCACTGTACGCGCTTGTGGTCATAGCTGCGCTCTGGCTATCGATAACAGCAACCATGAAAAGATTCTTCGAGATATCCCGAAAGGCTGGCGTTCTTCTTATACCCTACATCCTCTGGGTGAGCTTTGCAGCATTCCTCAACTACACGATCTGGAGGCTGAACTGAACATACGAGGGAGATCCCAGATGTTTCCGAGAGGGATGCCTCATCGGTAAGCGCATCAGAATCAACGAGAGCTTCTCCCTCATCGCGCTCGGCATGCCAGAGGCAAACATTTCTCTGATTTTTATATAGATGCGGCAGCCTGGATGAGCTCAAGATGAATCACGCAAAAGCTAAATATCCTCCATGCAGAGGATGCCTGGATGTTTGCGAACTGGGAAGAGCACGGGCTCATCGAGGACGGCCTTAGGTCGCTGGTGCATGAGTCCCGCGGGCTGCACGTTGGCGAGGTGATCGAGTACGTGCTCATGTCTCCTGGCAAAAGGGTTCGCCCCCTGATACTTCTCTTCTCATCAGAGGCCTTCGGATGCGATCCAAGAGATGCGCTCAATGCTGCGCTGGCTGTTGAGCTCGCACATGCAGCATCCCTGATACATGATGACATCCTCGACTGCGGGGTGGAGAGGCGTGGAGCTCCGAGCGCGCTCAGGAGATTCGGGATGGAGGCCTCGCTGCTATGTGGTGACTATCTGATATCGATGTCGATAGGGCTGATCTCCTCGTACGGCGAGCCCGCAATCAGGCTCTTCTCAAAGGCGTGCATGGATATGGCAGAGGGGGAGATCATAGATCTATCGAGGATAGCATCTCCGCACGAGTACTATCAGTGTATAACAAAGAAGACTGCATCCCTTTTCGCGGCATCTGCCAGGCTCGGTTGCATGATAGCAGGCGCGGATCGTGAGGACCAGATTCTGTACGAGAGGTACGGCCTCGAGCTCGGGCTTGCCTACCAGATAGTGGATGACCTCGAAGAGCTCATCGGTATCGATCAGGGGAAGAGGTCCACGAAGAAGTCGATGACCCTGCCGAGGATCCACAGCCTGCGATCCGGGCCAGAGGAGACCCTGAGGATGTGTGTTGATGCGGTGAGAGAGCATACAGAGAATGCCGGAGCCTCACTGCGAAGCGCAGGTGGCGATCCGGAGATGAAGGGGCGCCTTCTCACGATACTGGAGAGCATGGTGAAGAGATGCAGCTTACCGAATCCCCTCTTCTGAATTTAACAGTCGATCTGGACAGCGGCCTCCGGATGACCGCGACCGGCCCTCTCGCCCCGATTGCTAAGCCGATCGTCAAAAAGATCAACAGGATATTCGAGAACGAGAAGCCGATCAGCTCTGGTGACAGGCTGATCTTCTCAACATGGATCCCGCCAGCGCCCAGCAGAGCATTTGACAGGATGATTTCCGCTCAGCTGATACATCTCATGCGCAGGAGGGTTCCGGATCAGCTCTCGATCTCGGTCTTCCGTGGCTGCCCGAACAGCTGCATCCACTGCTCAGCCCCCTCAAGAAGCGGTGATGTTCTGGAGGGGGATGTTGTTAAAAGGGTCATCTCCGAGTCCCTGGATCTCGGAACGTATCTTGTCACCTTCGACGGCGGAGAGCCGATGCTGAGGCAGGATCTGCCTGAGCTGGTTGCATGCGTCGACGACAGGGCGATCGCGACCTGCTTCACCAGCGGATACGCTCTTAGCGAGGACCTTGCGCTGGAGCTCAAGAAGAGCGGCCTTTACGCTCTCAGGGTGAGCATAGACAGCCCGGTGGAGGAGCAGCATGATCATTTCCGGGGAAGAAGAGGGGCGTTCAGAGATGCAATCTCCGGGGTCCAGAACGCTCTGAGCGCCGGACTTCTAGTGGATCTCTTCATGGTGGTCTCGCCATACAACATAGACCAGCTCGAGGATGCGTACTCTCTGGCATGTGATCTCGGAGCGCATGAGCTCTCGCTGTACGAGATCGTGGCAGTGGGACGGTGGGAGGATCATCTGGACGAAGTTCTCTCATCCAGCGATATCTACCGCCTGGCCGAGTTTCACGTGAGGAAGAACAGGACTCCAGAGGGGCCGAGGGTGACAGCCCTGCCGTACCTCCTCTCCCCGGAGATGTTCGGCTGCTTCGCGGGAAGGCGATGGATGCATGTTGATCCATCCGGCGATGTCATGCCATGCGCATACATGCCGATCAGCTTCGGCAATGTCAGAGATAACTCTCTTAAAAACATCTGGAGGAGAATGAGCAGATACAGCTGGTTCAGGCATCGCTGCTCATGCCAGATGAAGGATGATGTTTTCAGAAGTTTTCACTTTGAAAAGGAGGATCTGAAATGAGGTTTTACCTTGCTGTTATTCTGATCATCGCCTTCATGGCGATGGATGCTGGCGCGCAGAGGGACGAATCGACACCAACACGGTATAATGATTCGCTGGGCGAGGGGCTCGGATGGATGAACATAGTGAGCCCGGAGCATACGGCTGAGTACCTGGCGAAGACAGGGGGCGCCACCGGCAGCGCAACAGCGTACACAAGCATAGATCTCAGGGGGAACTGGTCGTTCGAGCTCAGGACTCTGAATGAGAAGATGGTCGGCACCGTCAACCTGAACCTTGCCCAGATCGGCACAGTGGTCTTCGGTGCTGGCACTGTCAGAGGCTCGAATGCGATCGCCACTGCAAACGGCGCGATTGTTGATAACATGCTCACTCTGAACATCGTGACGTATCCAAACGTGGAGTTCTATAACGCAAGGTTTAACCAGATCGGAGACGAGGGCAGATCTGCCTCAGGATACTTCGAAGCTTACTCGCCCTCAGGATCCATGCCGTCGGGAAGTATACGGGGCAAAAAGGACGTGCCCAGGACGCTGAGCTGATCCTTCCCTCTGACATTCCTTTTTCATTTCGGCTCATCCCTTTGATTCGGCGGATCTATAATCTCGCAGGAAACGGGCAACATCCATCTGATGACTTGCCCAAAAAGGCACTGGTCCTGCTATGCATTCGTTTCGACTTATCTTAGACTGCGTCGAAGAGTTTCGACGAAATCGAAACCCTTCGACGTATTCGATGGCGTGGCAGACAAATGAATGCTTGCAGCAGCCGCACCACACAGCCTCCAAGTTGCCAAACACATAAGAGAGAAGGGCAAAGTCGATTGCATCTGGAGTTTCCAACGCTCGCTGTTCCGACGATTCTGCCACATGTGCCTTCTTCCTGTGCAAATCCATACGCTGAGGACGTCGTCCTGGCTTCTGTCATTCTCGCATGCACACCCTCAGATGCACTTTATAGAGTTCTTCAGCGCCCTCACGAGCTCCGCGCGTATCCTGCTGTTCCTGTCGCCGCCGCAGACAGCGCCTCTCACCCCGAGTATGTCAGGAGATATCGATCTGATCGCCCCGAGCTCCTTCATCCCGAGGTTTCCGGCCAGGGCAGCCTCGAGCCCCAGATCGTGGGCTGATTCGACAAAATGCTTCAGCTCCTCCACATCCATGAACTCCAGCGTGGATCTTCCATCCTTTACGGCGGTATCAACCATGACAACATCAGCCCCGCATTCTGCAGCCACCTCCGGGAGCACCAGCGGAGGCAGCGAGCCTGCCCTCCTGAAATCAGAGTACGCTGCTGCCACGACCTTCCTTCGCGAATCGAAATCCCTTACGGACCTCACGATCGGCCTCAGAAGCTCGATCGCCTCCTCAGGCTCACTCACGCCCAGCAGGCCTGCCTTGATGTAATCGGCGCCTGATACTGCCGCGCCCAGTGCGGCAAGGCTCGCGGTTCCCGGCTTGAACGGGAGATCCCCAATTGTGGCGCTGACTGGCGCCCTCCCTGCAACCAGCTCCACCACAGACCTGATCGCCCAGGGAAAGTTCGCCCCGAGGGAGCCCTCCCTTGGGTTCTTGACATCGATTATATCCGCACCGCCGTCCAGGGCAGCCATCGCCTCTTCCAGATTGATTGGACTTACCAACAGCCTCATATTCATCAGTTCCCGAGAGGATAAGGATGCGTTGGATCTTCGTGATGGACATATTTAACGGTGAGGTGGTCCATGCGGTGCGCGGGGAGAGGTCTCTATATCAGCCCATAAATACATTCAGCAGAGTGGTATCGACCTCGGATCCAGTTGAGATCATGGACACTCTCGCCCCGAAAGAGGTTTACATCGCGGATCTGAACAGGCTCTCCGGCAGCGGAGATAATCTCAAGATAATCGAGAGCATCTCTTCGAGATCCGCCACCATGGCAGACATCGGCATCTCCAGCGTCTCCGACCTTGATCTGCTTCCAGAACCTGCTGCACCTGTGCTGGGGACTGAGACCGCATCGCTGGATCTGATCTCAGATGCATCAGATCTCCGCGACATAGTTGTGAGTGTGGACATGAAGCACGGGATGGTCATATCGCAGAGCGGTGAGCTGGATCCGCTGGAGATCATAAAGGAGCTGAACGATCTTGATATTCTTGGAGTCATAATTCTGGAGCTGGACAGGGTCGGGACGTCAACGGGCACAGACATCGAGTTCCTGAGCCGCGCCGTGGCCTCAAGCGATCATCCTGTTCTGGCTGGCGGCGGCATACGCGGCCTGAGCGATATTCACGCTCTGGAGGAGATCGGCGTCCAGGGGGTGCTCGTTGCGACCGCTGTACACTCTGGGGCGATACCCATCGAGATGATCCGCCGGTGAGCTCCCGATACAGCAGGGAGACGATGCCCATTCCGCCCGCCTCCTCTGCCGGCCCGTCCTCTTACCTGCGTGCCAGCTGGTCGTATGCAGGTGACAAAAAGATGAAGGAGCATTTCCATCCGGGTGACCCTTGGTCATTGCCTTCTGCTGCACAGATCCGTCTACCAGCACATTCTGTCCGGCACTGCCAAAAAGGGCAGAGTTCCCTCATGTGAACCTCAGCTTCCTGACCTTCATCGTGGATAGATCAACGTGCGGCACTATCCCTGGCGTGGGCTGTATGTTCATCTTCTTCTGGAACTCTGTCTGTCCCTGCCACGTGCCGCTGTTGATCAGCGTCACACCCTTGTATCTCGTTATACCCACGACATGCACATGCCCGCAGTGGAGTATCGCAGGCGGCCTGTCTATCACGTAATGATCCTCGACCTCTGGAGCGACAGAGACCCTGTTTCCGTATATCGGGCAGAGATGCCTCCGCCGGAGCATCTCAACCATCGCGAGCTCCGGCTCCCTGTATGAGAGACCCGGGACTTTAAGCACAAAGTCGTCAATCGATCTCCCATGGTAGATCAGCACCGGCCGGGAGGAGATACTTATCCAGGATGGGTTACCGACGAAAATCACGTTACTGGAGAAAAGCGACTGTATCTCCTTCGGCAGCGCTGGCTGCGGCTCGGCCTGCCTCACGATATCGTGGTTCCCAGGGGATATAACGATCTTTATCCAGGAGGGGATCTCTGAGATCAGATCCGCGGCCAGCTGGTACTGCTCGTAGATGTCCTTTATCTCGAGCTCATCCTCCTGCCCCGGGTAAACGCCAATCCCATCGACGATGTCTCCGGCGATCACGATACAGCCGAGATTCGAGCTCAGTCCGGTCGGATCCTCTCCGGATATCCAGGAGACGAAGCGGTTCCAGGTATCCCTAAGAAACTTCCTGCTCCCCACATGGAGGTCTGATAGAAAGAGAGCCCCGCCGGATGCAGGTGTCAGGGGCTGGGGTTGAGCCTGGAGATCCGGCCAGACGATCGACTTCGCGAATATCCTCCCTTTTCCATCTGATGTTCCGGTGATGCCCACGACCTCATCCGTGACGAGAAGCATCGAGTCCTCGTATGCAGGCGATTCCCTGGAGAAGAGCACGGTCACCATGCCTGTGGGATCCTCGAGCTCCACGACCCTGGCTCGAGAGGTGCTTCTTATGTCCATTATCATGCCGATAACAGAGACCTCGCGCCCCGCGGTCTGCGCGCTCAGGGTTTCTATGGGGCGGGAGCTCATCCGCTTGCTCAGAAGATCGTGGATCTTCGCGTATCTATCCCGGAAGTACTTCACGAAGTCGGAGTAGTTCCCCAGACAGGTCGATCTTCCTGTGATCTCCCTCAGCACCTCGACCTCGACGGAGGAGCTCCTCTGCCCGGGCGCGCAGCTCGTCGCTGAGGATTCCTTCACCATCTGGTTTTCTGATTTTACATTCCCAGCTGCCATAACGCCCGCCCCGTCCAGTAGTGAGAGCACATGCTCAGCGCTGACCACAACGGTGCTGGCGTCGAGGCTGCTTATCAGATGGTCGATCGATCCTGTGTCTTTTTTCAAGAGTATCTCGAGGGCCTCAGGTGTGAGCTGGTATCCCCTCTCAGCGAACATCTGAACGATCTCGAGCATCGAAAGCCGTATAACACCCTCCACCAGATAAATCTCCCGATGAAGCTATCGAATACTTGGGCAGGTCTTCCGTCCTTTGTCAGGGACATCATATTTGTTGTAGTCGTGGTCGGCGGCGTCTCCCTTGTCTCCCAGGCGCTCCTCGGCCTCTGGACCCCGATTGTTGCAGTTGAGTCCGGAAGCATGGTTCCGAACATGAACATCGGGGACATCATAATCGTGCAGGGCATATCCAGAACTGATGTGATCACATGGGAGGAGGGTGAGGCGAAGGGATACAGATCGTTCAACAACCCCGGGGATGTCATACTCTACCGCCCGTACGGAAAGAAGAAGCTGGGGGTGCTGGATATCATTCCTGGCATCCTGGGCATCGGGAGCAGTGGCGATAAAGCCACGCCAATAATACACAGGGCGATGAGGTGGGTGGAGAAGGGCGAGCCTATGTGGGAGGGTGGGCCGCCAGCGCCATTCGCCGGGTACATAACGAAGGGCGATCACAACGAGGTCATCGACCAGATGGCGGGAAGGATACTGGGAGTGCCTAACTACGCATACATCAGAGAGCATCCAGAGCGGTTCACGGAGACGGCTGATGGAATTCTCGTGGATAGGGAGACAGGCCTCATCATTTACAGCCAGGGCAACACATCGTATGTGACAGATGGGATAAGCTATCTGACACCTGTGAGAAAGGAGTGGGTTATAGGCGTCGCGAGATACAGGATACCGTATGTGGGCTATATCAGACTCATACCTGAGATGATCGTGGACTGGATTCGGAGAGTCATCTGAGCTTTCTCGCGACGACTGCGATGTGGTCCCTGTGGTGTGGAAGGTCCACCCTTCTCAGGACCTCCACACCCCTGAGGCGCTTTATCTCCTCATCGAAGATTTCAGCTGCCCTGGCCGTTGAGTCGATGGACATAGCCTTTATCATGACTATCATGAGACCGTCTGGCTTCAGGTATATCGCTGCGTTTCTCGATGCGATCTCCGCCTGGTTCCGCTGCGCCACATCCTGGTATATGAGATCCACAGGCTCGACGATCCTGCGGTATGTCTCAGGGCGCGCTGCATCCCCAAGTACCGGTATTATGTTCTCCCGCCTCTCCGCCAGAGTCAGCAGATCCCTCATCGCCCTCGGAGAGATCTCGACCGCGTAGATCAGTCCATCTGTGAGAACATCGCTGAGGTAGCTGACCGTGGCGCCGTTCGCAGCGCCGAGATACAGCACCTTTCCGGATGGCACCACCCCCTCCAGGCATGGATGCCTCAAAAGGAGGGAGGCAAGCTTCGATCTTCGCGAATCCCATACTCTGAGGCCGTCAACGATATGCTCGCCGTAGAGGGGTTCCTGAGAAGGGGAGCGGGTCGCGAGTCGATCCCTTCTGAGAATGTAAAGCCCGGGGAGTATCTCCCTCATAGCTCCGCGCCCACAGAGGTTGTGGTGAGCTTCACATGCTTGACGCCCTTCAGCGCCATCATCCTCTCCGCCGCCCTCCTCACATCCTTCCCCTCGCCGCGAAGGATCACCACCTCGAGGCAGTTGTCCTTGTCCAGGTGGACGTGGAGCGTTGAGTTTATGATGTTCCCGAACTCATGCTGTATATCCGTCAGGTTGTCCACCAGGCCGCGCTGATGGTGGGAGTAGACTATGGTTATCACACCCACCCTCTCGCCCTCGACATCGCTCATCCACTCATAGTGAATAATGTAGTTCCTTATCGCGTCCCTGATCCCCTCTGACCTCGAGGAGTATCCCCTCTGGGTGATTATCTCATCGAAGCGGCTCAGCAGCTTCTCCGGAAGAGAGACACCAATTCTCATGAGCTCCTGTTCCATTAAACCACCACCATTTATTTCGGTCAGATATAGTAATAAAGTTATTGGAATAAAATCTTACTATTTTTGATTTGCGCTTTTTTCAGTAAGTGCCACCCGGGCGCAGGGGCGCAAACTCCAAGTAATGAACAAGCTCTGCATTTCAGTCAACATTCCAGTAGGGTGCTGGATCATGTACCCACACCATATGACCCATGCTCTCCAGAGGCTGTCGATTGTGCATCTCATTCAGCTGTTCATGCTCAAGACCCCAGGGCAGGAGGTTTTTCATCCGATGAATCCAGAGATGAGATCATGATGCCTGCATTTATAATCGCAGGGACACACAGCGGGGTCGGTAAAACCACTGTCACGCTGGGCCTGATGGCCGCTCTGAGGAGAAGAGGACTGATCGTGCAGCCATTCAAGGTCGGGCCTGATTTCATAGACCCGACGCACCACACGGCCATATGCGGCCGGCACTCCCGCAACCTGGATACATTCATGATGGGCACAGATGGCGTGAGACGATCGTTCCTCTCTGCGATAAAAGGCGCAGACGTGGCGGTGGTCGAGGGGGTCATGGGGCTCTACGATGGGATCGGTGGTACCGACGAAGCCAGCACCTCACATGTGGCAAAGGTTCTCGGCATACCAGTGGTGCTTGTAGTGAACGTCCATGGCATGTCCAGATCTGCAGCTGCTCTGATACACGGCTTCCGTTCCTTTGATCCTGGTGTGAATATCGCCGGGGTCGTACTGAACCAGGTAGGCAGCGAGCGCCACCTGAAAGCTCTCAGAGAATCCATAAATTTCAGGATATTCGGAGCGCTTCCGAGAAGGAAAAGCATCTCGCTCCCGAGCAGGCACCTCGGCCTGGCGATGGGTTTCGAGATCGATCATGATGTGAATGCGCTTGCAGATCTCGTGGAGGAGAACGTCCTGCTGGATGAGCTGCTCGATGCGTGCACTCTCCCGATATCTGTGCAGGAGACGGAGATCAGAGACAGTGAAGAGGGCGGTGTGCGCATCGCGGTCGCCCTCGACGAGGCTTTCTGCTTCTACTACCAGGACAATATCGACCGGCTGAGGCATGCCGGGGCAGAGATCATACCTTTCAGCCCCATTCGGGACGCGCTTCCTGATGCTGATGGGATCTACATAGGCGGAGGGTATCCCGAGCTACACGCGGCATCACTCGAGTCAGGGAGGTGTATTCAGCAGATCAGAGCGGCTGCATCTGATGGCATGCCGATCTACGGAGAGTGTGGAGGCCTCATGTATCTCGGAGAGCATCTCGTTCTTGAGGAGAGGAGCTACAAAATGGCCGGGGTCCTTCCAGCCTCGACGGTGATGACCGGACGTCTTCAGGCCCTGGGCTATGTTGAGGCGGATGTCATCAGAGATAATCCAGTGGCTCCAGAGGGCAGCGTGGTACGAGGGCATGAGTTCCATTATTCGAGAATGGAGTGCGACCGCGACGCAAAGCTCGCATACAGGCTCAGGCGCGGCCAGGGAATTGAAAACGGCATGGACGGACTGGTCGAGCACATGACCCTAGGCGGATACCTCCACGCGCACTTCGCCTCATTCCCCGTGGAGAGGTTCATGGAGAGCTGCACGGCTTACAGGAGGAGATGATAGAGGATGAGAATCAGGGGCAGCACGCCAGGGCTGGCCGTCATGGAGATTATAGTCCTTTGCGTCGCTTCATGGGACCTGTCCGAATAAGAGTTCCGGAGCCAGATATTCGAGGCTTGAGGATGCTGATTGTTATGAGCACTTCTTCCTTATTCGGACACCTCTGCTTCATGTAAATCCATTTAAAAACTACTGGACATGTCACAGTTCATAGATGATTTTATGTAATACGAAATATTATATCAACTTGCGCGGAATAGTAGGAGCAACGCGAAAAGAGGGCCGGATGTGTGTCGCTCCTTTACGTTGCCTGCAATCCGGGTTGGGAGCGAAGATCACACGTCCATCCGCGTGGATCCGGATATCTCCCCTGCCAGGGGCCTTGACATCATCTCCCTCGCATCGTCCATGCCAGAGGTGTTCGCGAGGACCCACATGAGCTTGACCAGGGCCACCTCAGGGAGCATGTCCTCCGCCTCAATTGCGCCTGCAGCCAGCATGTACCTGCCCGTATCGTAGACCCTGTCGCATATCCTCCCCCTGAGGCACTGGGACGCCACAACCACCGGTATACCATTTTCTGTTGCTTTTTTGATTGAGGGTATCCAGTCTGATGCGACATGCCCCAGCCCTGTGCCCTCGATGACTATACCCCTGTATCCTGATTCCATGAGGTGATCGAACATCCCCGGATCAGCGCCTGGGAAGTACTTTATCAGGGCGCATCTTGGCTCGAGCCTGTCGAAGAGCTGGAGCTCACACTCTCCACGCCTTCTGTAATCTGATAATATCTCTATCCTTCGTGTTGAGTAATCGACCCTGCCGATCGGGGGATGGTTGACCGACTGGAATGCATCCCTCCTGGAGGTGTGCATCTTGCGGACCCTGGTGCCCCTGTGGATCAAACAGTAATCATCGCTGGTGCTCCCGTGCATGACGACGCAGACCTCTGCGATATCGCTCACCGCGACGGTTGAGGCGCAGATCGCGTTCATCGCCGCATCACTGCTCGGCCTGTCAGAGCTCCTCTGCGAGCCGACGAGCACCACAGGCACAGGCGTTCTGAGCATGAATGAGAGAGCAGCTGCGGTATATGTCATGGTATCTGTGCCATGGGTTATAACCACACCCTCCGCGCCGTTCCTTATCTCCTCGGCGACGGCCCTTGCGAGCGCGATCCAGTACTCTGCGCGCATGTTCTCGCTGAGTATTGTGTATAGAACCCTTGCACGGTACCGTGCGATCTCGCTCAGCTCCGGTATCGCTGAGATTATCTCCTCAGCAGAGAACTGGCTCGTCACAGCTCCGGTCCTGTAATCGACCTTGCTGGCTATTGTGCCCCCCGTTGAAATAATCGAGACCAGAGGCAGATCCTCATGCATCCGTATCTGCTCAGGCGGCTTCTCCTGCTTCTGCGCCTTTTCGAGAACCTCCATCCTGTCAGGAATCAGACCGATGTTGTAGCCATTGCTGAGCTTTATGACGATATGATCGCTGCGCGAGGGCATAAGTATCCCCTCGTATCTCATATCTCCCTTTATCACAGCCACTCTGTCTCCCAGCTCCATGGACACACCTCAGAGCGTTTTTGCAAAATCAAGTGCTGCTCTCAGATCAAGCATGCCGGTGTATATTGCAGTTCCTATAACAGCGCCCGCCGCGCCCGCGCCTTTGAGAAGCCTCAGGTCCTGGAGGGAGCTGACACCCCCTGCCGCTATGACCGGTATGCTCACCGCCCCGACCATCTCCCTTGTAGGTTCAGGATCAACACCGCGCTGCTGACCCTCTGTATCTATGTTCGTGAAGAGTATCGAGCCCGCCCCGAAGCTCTCGAAGACTATGCCGAGCTCAACCGCACTGAACTCAAGTGTCCTCTGCCAGCCCTCTGATGTGACATGACCATTCCTCACATCCAGCGCCACCATGATGCGATCCGGGCCGTACTCATCAGAAAGATGCATAACGACTGGAGGATCCCTGAGCGCCATCGTGCCCAGTATGACGCGATCCACACCTGTGTCCAGGACCTCTGCGACATCTGAGCGGCTCCGTATCCCACCGCCGACCTGAACAAAGACATCAAGCTCCTCGACGATTCTTTTGAGCACAGGCGCGTTCAGCCTGACGCCCTCTATCGCGCCGTCAAGATCTATTATGTGAAGATGATCCGCGCCCATATCCACCCATCTGACCGCCTGACCCAGAGGATCGTCCAGCGAGACGACCTCGCTGCCAGGCACGCCCTGGACGAGCTGGACGCATCTTCCGCCGCGCAGGTCCACCGCGGGAAATATGTCAAACGTCATGATAACACCTGGGTGAAAGCTGCAGTGATATAACACTTGGCATGATGGGATCGTGCAGCGCAGCACATGTGCTGCGCGTTGCTGATGGCAGCGCGTGTGACCTCAGAAGACGCCGTTCCTGATACTGCGGCTCGAGAGCTCCACCATCTGACCAGAGGAGGAAGCAGATCCTGCGCAGTGGCCGGCGCCGATAGATAAAGCATTTAGGCCAGATCACCTTCAGGAGATGGGTGAAAGATTGGAGAAGAGCGTTGTAAAGGATCTAAGGCTTGCAGATGTTGGTGCGAGAAGGATCGAGTGGGCGAGAAGGCACATGCCGGTGCTCCAGCTCATAAAGGAGGAGTTCAAGAGGGAGAGGCCCCTTGAAGGCATACGGATAGTTGCATGTCTGCATGTTACTGTAGAGACGGCCAACCTGATAGAGACGCTGCGCGCAGGTGGCGCCGAGATCGCCCTCACAGGATCGAACCCGCTGAGCACCCAGGATGATGTTGCAGCTGCTCTCGCAGCCCGCGGCATACACGTTTACGCATTCCGCGGCGAGAGCGAGAGTGAATACTATGAGTGCATAGAGCGCGCCCTCGAGCTCCGCCCGAATGTGACGCTCGATGACGGCGCTGACACCATAGCGGTGGTGCACAAAAGCCATCGCGAGCTCATCCCTGAGATACTCGGAGGGTGCGAGGAGACCACGACAGGGGTGATGAGGCTAAGAGCGATGGCCGATGACGGCGCACTGGCTTATCCTGTGATAGCGGTGAACGACGCAGAGACGAAGATGATGTTCGACAACAGATACGGGACGGGGCAATCAACGGTGCACGGGATAATGAACGCGACGAACTTCCTCTTCGCCGGAAAGACTGTGGTCGTTGCAGGCTACGGCTGGTGCGGCCGGGGGTTTGCGATGCGTGCGAAGGGATTGGGAGCGAACGTGATCGTTGTGGAGACCGAGCCGAGGAAAGCGCTCGAGGCTGCGATGGACGGATACAGGGTGATGTCGATGCGATCCGCCGCGCCGCTGGGTGATCTCTTTGTGACGCTCACAGGCGACATAAATGTGATAAGAAGGGAGCACTTCGAGCTCATGAAGGATCAGGCGATACTGGCGAACAGCGGGCACTTCAATGTTGAGATAGACATCCCTGGACTGGAGAGCGTGGCAGTCTCCACTGACGAGATCCAGCCCAACGTGAGGGAGTACGTCATGCCTGATGGGCGCAGGATATACCTCCTCGCCGAGGGCAGGCTGATCAACCTGGCCGCTGCGTACGGCCATCCGCCTGAGGTAATGGACATGTCATTCGCAAATCAGGCGCTCTCGGTGAGATACATCGTCGAGAACGGCAGGAGGCTTGAGAGAAAGGTCTATCCCGTCCCGGTCGAGATAGACAGGAGGGTGGCCGAGCTCAAGCTGAAGGCGATGGGGATAGAGATAGAGAGGCTTACTCCAGAGCAGGACAGGTACCTGCACAGCTGGCAGATGGGGACATGAGCATGGACATAACCAGGGAGAGCATCGAGAGATACCTCAAAAGCATATTCGGAGAGAGTGCCAGGCTCTTGTCCATAAGAAAGATGGGTGAGACCATCCCGACCACGGGGGATGTGAAGGGCTTCGGATACGGCAGCCCGCTGCTGATCGAGTATCTTCTTGATGGCAGTAAGGAGTACCTTGTGCTCTCGACCATGAGGGTACAGCACGGCTTCGGGCACGATCACTTCTCAGACAGGGCGCAGGTTATGCTCTGGCAACACTCGACATTCAACAAGCTTCCAAAGCATGTGAGATCGATAGATGTCGGGTACTTCACGCCCTCCGGGGATATGAGATCATGCGGCGATGCGCAGGAGTTCTTCCTTGTAATGGAGAGGATTGAGGGGAGAGAGTACTTCTTCGATCTGGAGCGGGTCAAAGAGAGCG
Organism: Methanobacteriota archaeon; assembly: GCA_029553285.1. Taxonomy (GTDB): domain Archaea; phylum Halobacteriota; class Methanosarcinia; order Methanotrichales; family Methanotrichaceae; genus Methanothrix_B. Next base: position 50,618 of record JAKPCO010000073.1, on the reverse strand, counting down.
GGGCCACAGAGCTTGACAGAGCGCGAGCTGCTGCACTTGCGGATTACCTTGCTGATATCCACAGCGTGAAGCACAGCTGCCCGCCGCTGTACAGGCGCAGGATCAGAGACACGATCGGCCACGGCGAGGGGATCATGGGCATTCTCGATGACTATCCGGACGCGCCGGAGTTCCTGGAGCGCGGCGAGCTCTGCGAGATCGAGAAGCGGTGTGTGGAGTGGCGCTGGAAGCTGAGATCGATGACCCACAGGCTCTGCCAGGTCCACGGCGATTTCCATCCGTGGAACGTGATGTTCAGGGAGGGCAGCGATTTCTCTGTGCTTGACAGGAGCAGGGGTGAGTGGGGTGAGGCCGCGGACGACCTGAGCGCGATGTCGATGAACTACATATTTTACTCTGTTCAGAAGGATATGCGGCTGGCAGGAGGTCTCAGGGATCTCTTCGAGATCTTCTTCGAGAGGTACCTGGAGAGGACAGGAGATGAGGAGGTTCTCGATGTCATAGCGCCATTCTTCGCGTTCAGAGCTGTTGTCGTGGCCAGCCCCACCTGGTACCCGCTGCTCTCATATAATGTCAGAAGAGTTCTCTTCAACTTCCTGGAGAACGTTCTGGATGACGATTCGTTCGATTACAGGAATGTGAACAGATATCTGACATAGATGGCAAAGTTCTACGCATTCGAGCTCTCCGGAGAGCATCCGACGGTACCGAGGAGCGAGGCGCTTTCACTCCTCAGGATCCATGCTGCATCCTTCAGAGAGGTGGCCGGAACAGAGCGCTGTCTGCTTGTGGATGCTGATGGCCTCGATCATAGAATCCTGGAGCGCAGGCTCGCGATGACCCACAGGATCCTTGAGGTCCTCAAAGTATGCGATGCGAGCCCTGAGAGCATCGAGCAGGCGCTCCGCTCGCTTGATCTCCCAAGGCTGAGCTACAGAGTCAGGGCCAGCCGTCTCGGAGAGGGGATCAAGAGCCACGATCTCGAGCGCATGGCTGGAAGGGTGCTCCATGCAATGGGCTACAGAGCAGATCTTGAGAATCCGGAGCTGGACATCCGCGCGATCGTATCCCGCAACAAGGTTGTGTTCGGATATGAGGTCGCAAGGCCTGACAGAGGTGGATTTGAGAGGCGCAGACCGCATCTGAAGCCGTTCTTCTATCCCGGAGTTCTGATGCCGAGAATGGCAAGGGCTCTGGTCAACATCACGATGGTCAGACCTGGAGAGCTCCTGCTCGATCCCTTTTCTGGAACCGCCGGGATTCTGGTCGAGGCCTGCCTCACAGGTATCAGGGGTGTGGGCGTGGATGTACAGGAGAAGCTGAACAGGGGTGCCAGGGCGAACCTGGAGGGGATGGAGGCGGATCTGATACTCGGGGATGCCAGGTCTCTTCCATTTAAAAATTCCTCAGTTGATGCCGTGGTCACCGATACGCCATACGGAAGATCCGCGGTGATAAAGGCGAGATCGAAGGATGAGATACTCTCGAGGAGTGTTGAGGAGATGTACAGGGTTCTCAAAGCTGGAAGGCGTGCTGTGATCGTCACAGACAGCCCTGCAGAGGATCTGCTGAGATCCAGGGGGTTTCGAATAGCGGAGCTTCACAGCGACAGGGTCCACCGGAGCCTGACGAGATACATCCATGTGTGCGAGAAACCCGCTGACTTTTGAAATGCAGGCTACATATTAATACAAGGATTGTAAACTCTGACTCGGCATTCTAAGGGGTTCGGCATGACGGTATGTGACGACTTCGATCTTGCAGAGGATCTGCTCAAGGGATTCACCAGATCTGCAATACGGACCAAGGTCCTTCTATCGCTCAAGGATGGAGAGCTGAGCGCGGGAGATCTCGAGAGGTTGCTGGGAACAAGAGCATCGACGATACTGCATGCGGTCAAGGATATGATCGAGTCCGGAACAGTCGTCAGGGGCCTCAGAGGATACACGCTCACCAACACGGGCCGCATTCAGGCGTTGATGCTTAGCAGGCTTTTAAGCGCGATTGTTGTGCTCGAGAACTACAGGGATTTCTGGATGACGCATGATATCAGCGCAATTCCAGATGATCTTCTTGTGGACATAGGCATTCTGAGGGATGGTGAAATAGTCAGCGGAGATCCGGCAGCGATACTCAGGACGCAGCAGATATTTGTATCACAGCTCATCTCTTCAAGGAACATATATGGCGTATCGCCCATCATAATCCCGGAGTATCCGACAGCGATAGACACTGCCGTGAAGAACGGGGCGCACGTGGAGCTTGTTCTCACAGCTCCGATTGTGGAGATCGTCGCGAGAGATTACAGGGATGTGCTGGAGAATCTTCTCAAAAAAGAGAACTTCGAGCTGTACAGGCTCGATGCTGATGTCAGAGCTGCGTTTACAGTCATCGATTCCTCACTCTCTCTCGGCCTCTTCAGGCTCAATGGTGGCTATGATGTCGGCCAGGACCTGATATGCACAGGGCCAGGGGCCAGAGAATGGGGGATGAGGCTCTTCATGCACCACAAGAAAATGGCGGAAAGGGTCACATCGATATAGATCAGCGATGGATTTGCGCAACGTGCTCATCCGGGTGATCTGGTCGCTCTTATGTATTCAGCAACTTTAAGAAGATGCAAGCTGGTTGCCGAATGGGCTCATTCGCTCGTCATGCTCGCACGGCATGATTTGTGCCTCTTCGGGCAAGTTATCAGATGGATAAGAGCGGATCTGGTTTGGAAGCAGTGAATGACTGAAAAGGTCCTCCAAAGTTCCCTATTGATCAGGAGATAGTTCGCGGAGATGCGCATAACATGGAGGGGCGGGCAGATCCCGCCTCGCGGCTCATACCAGGCCAGCGCGCTGGAGCCTCAGCAGGGCTGTTGTATCCAGCTTCTCTCCCTTCTTGAACTGATTCAGGATCTCCTCGGCCTCGCGCTTTGCAGCTTCTTTCGCGCGATCCTCTCTGGCATCGCGGCTCTTCTTCTTGAGGCCCATGATGATCTTATCAAAATCGCGGATCTCCCTCTGTGTCCTTATGAACTCCCTGTGCTGCTCATCAGCCGCCTCCTGAGCCTTTATGAACTCGCGGTGCGCAGCATCGGCCTCAGCCCGCTTCTGATCCGCCTCTTTGAACGTGGCAATCATCCTGTCGTGATACTCCTGGGCCAGCTCAGCGTACCTGGTGACGTCCTCGTGATGCTTTGAGGCCTGCTCGCGCAGCGCCTGAGCCTCCTCAAGCAACTTCTTCAGCTCCTCGTTCTTCTCGAGCTGCTCCTTGCGGAGCTTGAACTCGTTGTGGAGCATCGCGATCCTCTCTACGAGCTGCTTCTCCTTGTCTGGACTTAACACCTCGGTCTGCTGTCTGAACTCCAGATGGTCTATCTCCCTGCGAAGCTCGCGGATCGATCTGTCCCCAGAGAGATTGTACTTCTTCCGGATCTCGTCGATCTTCGCGTAGATCTGGTTTGTCTTCTCGTTGAGCTCATCGCGAAGCTTCTTCGACTCCGCGACCTTGGTGTTGTACTCGTCGCGAAGCTTCTTGAGCTCCTGTGCCTTCTCTATGAGCTCCTTTGTCTCCTTGTTCAGCTCGTTCCTTTTCGCAGCCCACCTGCTGGCCTCTGCATTCAGCTGGCTGCGCTTCTCCTTGAAGATAAGCGACTCCTGTTTGAGCTTGGCCTTCTTCTCTTCTAGTTCTGCAAGCATCCCCCTTTTTTCCTCCTTTTCCAGCACATGGCTGGGGTTCTGCCTGGGCTCGCTGCCCAGCACGCCCGTGGGCGTATCTCCTCCTCTGTACATTATGGGGTTCCCTCGACAGCAAATCAGCAGGGTCCTACACGTCAGATCTCAACAAACAAGTGCGATCGCAAATGCGATGGCGCCATTGTGCCGCATGCGTTCTCCACCAAAAGACATCCCTGTTGCGGACCATGCCGGTCGACTACTGTCCAAGCATCAGATATCCTTAACGTATTAATCTTTTGGTAGCATCTGCCGTGGATGGGGCCTGGCCCGCACGAAGACCTCAGAAGGTGTTTGAGTTACAATCCCGAACCGCTGGATGGTTGCGTGCCCTTATGAGAATTCCTATTAACCTCCTGTTCAAGGATCTGCAAATGCCGCTGCGTGCTTATATTAAAGAAACTTTATACCAAAAAGCAGAGGTTAAGAATTCCTATGCAACATAATACGATGAATATTTAACAATTTTCTACCACCATATATGTGCCACTTGATGAGACAGATATCAATAGTCACAACGCTTAATTTCAAGATAATACCCTTGTAAAAAATTATTGATCGATTCTTGCGTCAAATGGCCTTAACCGATGACGTATGGATTTCTCAGATCATCGAGATTCGCATCGCTCAGCCTCTCAAGATTCGTGGAATATCTTGACTCTGGATCCCGATTTCATCAGAACCATTCAGTGATTTGAGCCAAACCCGCCAAACTTTACAGCAAAAATCAATATCAAATGTGTTTCATGATCCGGCTGGGTCGATTGTTTCAGATCTCAGTGATGTGGGTACCCGAGAGGAAGTCCATGGTGCTACATGCAGAACAATCGTTTAATATCAGAAGATCCTCCAAATATTGATATCCTGCGGGTACTTTCATCAAACAGGATCGCCGATTCTTTTTCGGCGTGCTTCACTTGTTAACTGGATCGCCTGCATGATGCATCGTGGGGGTTATTAAGATCGCAGAGCTCCAGCCGCATTCCAGACACGCAGATGAGGTACTTCATGAGCTGAACACCTCTGTAACAGGTCTCAGCCGGGAGGAGGCGGCTGAGCGGCTCGTGCGCTTCGGCAGGAACACTCTTCCGAGAGCGAAACCTCTGAGCATACAAATGCTTTTTCTTCGTCAGTTTCTGAGCCCCCTGATCTATGTGCTTCTGGCAGCCGCTGCGGTTTCTTTCATACTTGAGAAAATGACGGACGCCGCATTCATCCTCGCCGTGCTCCTGATCAACGCGATCATCGGAACAGCCCAGGAGTATTCAGCCGAGCGGAACATCGAGTCTCTCAGAGATCTGGTAAGGACTTATGCACGTGTTGTCAGAGAGGGTGAGAGCATCGAGATGGATGCAGAGGAGTGCGTGCCTGGAGACGTAGTTCTCCTAGAGGAAGGGATGAAGGTGCCTGCAGATCTCAGACTGCTTGAAACGCACGCGCTCGAGGTGGATGAGGCCCTTCTCACAGGAGAGTCAACACCTGTATCAAAAGACGCCTCTGCGGTGCTGAAATGGAACGCAGCCCTGGGTGATCGCGTCAACATGGCCTTCGCTGGGACCATCGTGACCCGCGGGCGTGGCAGAGGCGTGGTGGTGGCGACCGGCAGAGAGACCGAGCTGGGAAGGCTGGCGGGATCCCTGACAGATGTGGAGTCCGCGAAGCCACCTCTAACCAGAAGGATGGAGGTGTTCTCCGGCAATATAGCGAAGGCGGTTCTGATCGCGGTGCTGCTGATAATCGCCATAGAGGTCAGAAGGGGCGCAGATTTCGCGCAGGTCTTCGTTCAATCTGTGGCCCTTGCGGTCTCCGCGATTCCTGAGGGTCTGCCTGTGGCGCTGACAGTCGTGCTTGCGGTAGCGGTCAACCGTATGGCTCGGCGTAACGTCATCGTGCGGCGCATGATTGCCGTGGAAACCCTCGGATCCTGTGACTTCATAGCCTCTGACAAAACCGGCACACTCACGATGAACGAGCTGACGGCACGGCTTATAGCAGTACCAGGCTATGGATACATGGAGGTGACAGGGGAGGGCATATCTCCTGAGGGGGAGATCAGAACAGCCCACGGGAAACCCACCGAGGAGGAGGATCTTCTCATAAAGAGAATCGTTACTGCAGCGGCTCTCTGCAACGAGGCGTTCTTCGGAATGCGCGATGGTCGCTGGATCCACCACGGAGATACAGTCGACGTCGCACTTCTCGTCATGGCGCACAAGGTGGGTGTGCGGCAGGCGGACATCGCCTCGAAGTACCCGCTGGTCACACAGATACCATTTGCATCTGAGAGGAAGTTCGCTGCCACTCTGAACAGGGCGGACGGGAGGCTCCTTGCATTCGTCAAGGGCGCGCCCGAGACGTTGCTGGAGATGTGCGACAGAATGGTCACAATCGATGGCGAGGCTCCGCTGGACAGAGATGCGATCGAGAGATGCGCATCTGATATGGCGAATAACGGCTACAGGGTTCTTGCGGTGGCAGATGGTCTGCTTGAAAGCGATGATGAATTCTCAGATAAGCGGCTCAGAGGTCTCACTTTCCTGGGACTTATAGGGATGATCGATCCCCTGAGGCCAGAGGCCAAGCCCGCAGTGACCAGATGCAGAAAGGCTGGCATACAGGTTGCTATGGTCACGGGGGACCACCCGATCACCGCACTGGCCATAGCCCGTGAGCTGGAGATGGCCCGGAGCATGGATGAGGTGATAACCGGTCCTGAGCTCAAAAAGGCGGAGCTTATCGGAGAAGATGCATTTGACGAGCTTGTGAGGAGAGCGAGGGTCTTCGCAAGGGTCGAGCCCAGACAGAAGCTGGACATAATCCAGTCCCTCATACGTTTGGGGCATACTGTTGCTGTAACAGGCGATGGCGCAAACGATGCGCCTGCTATGCGTGCTGCCCACGTTGGCGTCGCCATGGGAAAGAGCGGAACAGATATCGCAAAGGAGAGCGCAGAGATTGTCATAACAGACGACAACTTCGCATCCATCGTCGCAGGTGTGGAGGAGGGCAGGGTCGCATACAGCAATGTGCGCAAGGTCATATTCCTCCTGGTATCCACAGGGGCTGCAGAGATTGTGCTCTTCTTTCTCGCCCTCTTCGCAGCGGTGCCCCTTCCACTGCTTGCCGTTCAGCTCCTCTGGCTAAACCTTGTGACAAACGGTATACAGCACATAGGCCTCGCCCTGGAGCCAGCTGAAGGGGATGAGATGAAGAGACCGCCAAGGCCTCAGAGAGAGGGGATATTCAACAGGATGATGATCGAGCGGATACTGCTCTCGTCCATCGTCATGGGTGGAATTGCATTCATGCTCTACAGACACATGCTGACCACAGGCTCGAGTCTTTATGAGGCAAGAAACAGCATCATGCTGCTCATGGTTCTGTTCGAAAACATACAGGTCTTCAACAGCAGATCAGAGCTGCGCTCCGCATTCAGCCTGAGCCCGCTGAGAAATCCAATTCTCTTTTTTGGCACCATTGGAGCCCAGATGGTTCACATTATCGCCATGTACACTCCCTGGCTCAGCAACGTGCTGAATATCGGGCCAGTCTCACCAGAGCACTGGGCCAGGCTTCTGGCGCTTGCTCTTACAATACTGGTCACAATGGAGGCGTACAAGATGGTGCGCCGCAGGATCGCGGTTAGCTGAAGCCAAAATTAGCTCTCAAATCGGTTTGTTTTTGAGATGTTCTCTGTCACAAGCCCTGACTTTTAGATGGAGAGTGGACAGTCGAGATGGTCCATATGTGCTCACTCGAACTGGCTTGAGATCTTCCCTGAAGCCATCACAGATCGATAGTAGAACTCAGAGCGTAACATGCTCAATACGTTGAGGTGTATTGCCCTCTTGGCAGATTTCTGGATGAACGATTACGCCGACGATAGCGGCTTCACTTGATCAGCAGCTCAAGCACGCTCACGATATTGAACAAACACACAGAGCGTAATCATAATATCATTATATTTCATTATAATTTCTCTTTTTGCAGCACATTTTCTGCAAGCGACGACAGAATTATATACTTTAAAAGGACAGATTATGCTGTTGGGCTTTGCAGAGTGGGGCATTCCGATGATGGGGCTGGAGGAGATGCGGAGCAGGTGGCCGGATAGGTTTGCTCCAGAGAGGACCATATTCAAAAATATACATCCCGGCGACAGGATATTCATTGGCACCGGCTGCGCAGAGCCGCAGCATCTTGTGCGCTCTCTGATCGATTACGTCAGCAGGTATCCCACTGCGTTCTTCGACGCAGAGGTCATCCACGTCTCGACTCTGGGCGTTGCGCCATACACAGATGAGAAGTTCAAGCTGAACTTCCGCCTCGATTCATTCTTCATAGGGGAGAGCACGCGCGATCCGATCAACCGCGCTGACGCTGACTACACCCCTATATTTTTATCAGCGCTTCCGGAGCTGTTCAGAAATGGAACGATAAATGTCGACATGGCTCTCATACAGGCCACGCCTCCGGATGAGAACGGAGATATGAGCCTCGGGATAAGTGTGGATATAATAAAGGCTGTGATCGAGAACGCATCCAGCGTTGCTGTCCAGGTCAATCCTCAGATGCCTTATGTCCACGGAGACACCCTCATCAACATAAAGGATGTTGATTACGTTGTGTACCATGATGAGCCGCTCCTGGAGTATGTGGAGAGCGTGCCGACAGAGCTCGCACAGCAGATAGGAAAGTATGTTGCGAGAATCGTGGAGGACGGGTCCACGATACAGGTCGGCTACGGAAGCATACCGAATGCCGTTCTTTCAAACCTCCGGGACAAAAAGCACCTGGGGGTTCACACAGAGCTCCTCACGGATGGCATCGTTGAGCTCATGAAGAGCGGCGCTGTCGATAACAGCATGAAAACCCTCGATACCGGGAAGACCGTGGCCACTTTCTGCATGGCCAGAAGAGAGACGTACAGGTATCTCGACAGGAACCCGGATATAGAGTTCAAGCAGATCGATTACACAAACAACCCCCTCATCATAGCAAAACAGAGAAACATGGTCGCGATAAACAGCGCGCTCGAGATCGACCTGACAGGCCAGGCAACCGCTGAGTCTCTTGGAGGAACACTGTACAGCGGAATAGGCGGCCAGGCGGACTTCATGAGGGGCGCGGCCATGGCTCCGGGCGGCAAAACCATTCTCGCTCTGCCATCCACAGCAAAGGACGGGAGCGTGTCCAGAATTGTGCCGTGTCTGAGGGGCTGCGCTGGTGTGACGCTGACAAGAGGTGATATCAGATACGTTGTGACAGAGCACGGCATAGCCTACCTCCATGGGAGAAACCTGCGGGAGAGGGCGATGGCCCTGATAGCCGTGGCGCATCCGAAGTTCAGGGCGTGGCTTATAGAAGAGGCTAAACGGATGAATATACTGTACAGGGACCAGATCGTTCTTCCGGGATGGCAGGGGATCTATCCGGAGCACCTCGAGGTCCACAGAACCACCAAAACCGGTCTGGAGATTCTGATGCGCCCTGTGAGGATCAGCGATGAGCCATTGCTGAAGGACTTCTTCTATTCGCTCTCAGAGGAAAGCAGGTACCAGAGGTTCATATCGATGAGAAGGGAGATCCCGAGAGATCTGCTCCAGAAGCTCACCATGATCGACTACACGAACAAAATGGTGATACTCGCCACCCTCCCCGGCAAGGAGAGGGATGTGGTGATCGGCATAGGCCAGTATGAGGTCAACAGAGACAAATACACCGCAGATATCGCGCTCGCTGTCAGAGATGACTACCAGAACCACGGCGTGGGTAGCGAGCTTTTATCGTACCTGACACAGCTTGCGAAGAAGGGCGGCCTTCTCGGGTTCACGGCAGAGGTTCTGGCAGAGAACAATCGCGTTTTCAGGCTGTTCGAGAAGATGGGGTTTGAGGTGGAGAAGGTCAACGATGCTGGGATATACTACATGAAGCTCAAGTTCAGGTCATGAACTCAGAGCGTTTTTGATCTCGGGCAGCACGCTGTGTGGTCAGAAGCAGTCCACTGCCTCATATATTTCATTCACGCATGCGGTTCTTTGAGAGCTTCATGACCCTGATCTCGCGGGCTCTTATGAACGAGACGTCGCTATCCGTGTACCTCCCCAGCGCCCTGAGCACAATCCCTCTGTTGTACCAGGCGTCCTCATCCCATGGGTTAACAGATATCGCATCCTCGCATGCGCTGAGCGCCTCTTCGTACCGGCCGAGGTTGTATAGGGACCACGCACGGCCCTTCAGTGCGGATGCATTATCAGGGTCGATGCTGAGAACGCGATTGAAGCACTCAACTGCATCCTCATAGAGCCCGATCGTCCTTAAGGTGATGCCTTTCGCGTACCAGGATTGAGCGTGCTCTGAATCGAGTGAGATGGCTGAGTCGAATGCCTCTATCGCCTTTGATGCCATTCCCATTGCTCTGTAAGCGAGACCCCTTCCATGCCAGGCCTGGACAGATCCGGGGTCGAGCCTGAGCGCCTCTTCGTAGCAGTCCAGAGCTTCATCGTACCTGCCAGTGCTGTGCAGCGACTCGCCCATCCTGATCCAGCATCCTGAATCAGATGGCCTGAGCTCAAGAGCCTTCTCAAAGCATTCCAGGGCCTCGCTGTGTCTCCCGATTGTCTGGAGCGTTTCCCCGAGAATGCACCAGTCCCTGGCCTCAGAGGGGTCGATATCCAGAGCCATACGGTAGGCCTCGATCGCCTCCTTATACCTCCTCATGGAGAGAAGCGCCAGGCCCTTCTGCCTCCAGCTCTCCGCATCATCCGGCCTGGAATCGATGCACCTCTCGATCCATGCAAGCGCATATGCAGGATCCCTGTCTATGGCCTCCTGGTAGGAGCAGATGGCCTCATCGCATCTTCCCAGAATGAAGAGCACCTCTGCGCGGCACTCCCAGGCCTGCACGCACTCCGGATCCGCCTCTATCGCTCTGGTGTAGCACTCCAGAGCGTCCTCATAGCGGGAAAGACAGAAGCAGGCCATTCCCTTTCCACACCACGCTGCAGTGTTCCCGGGATCGATCTCCAGCGCCCTGTCGTAGTACTCTATGGCCTCATCATAGGACCCATCGAGGTACTTCTCCTCAGCCTTCTGCAGAAGAGCAGCGATGGAAACCATGTGAGATATTCTCATGAATATGTGTTATAAAACTTGTCTCGGGCATGGGTCGTGTGCGCGCACCATTGGGCTCATGTGGTTGAATCATCGGAAAGGTAAACTCAATCATTCGAACCAAAGTCGACTGGCACTACACTTTCTGCGAGATTACTGGTCTGCCCAATCACCCAGAAGAGCCTATCATTGAAATCCGCAGCGCTCAGTCCATACAGACTCATGGAACATCCCGCTCACCGAATTCGATTACATTAGAATCATTCAGCGATTCAGGCTCACGACCGGAAATCCGGCAAAATGCCGAGCGTGTAATGTCAAAGCCTTCGGGACTCCACAGACCTGCTGATACGGGAAAAATTTGATATACGAGATGGGCAGTAGGGTAACCGGTACGGGCGTGTGGCCTAGCCAGGAGCACTGGCCGGTGGCCTTGTTCCCTAGAAGCTGTTTAGCTAGCAAGGATATGGCGGCAGCCTCCTAAGCTGTAAGCCGGGGGTTCGAATCCCTCCACGCCCGCTTTTCTCCACACACTGTCATTCCAGGGTGAGCCTCACACCGGCTGGCTGCGCCTGAGTCAGTACGGCATCTCTTCTCGTGTATCCTGAACCGTACAGGCAACTGTATCTCCTCCGGCCTGTTGCGCTGCTCATGGGCCACGGATCGATCACCAGCTCGCGCTCACCCTACAGCCCTGATCAGGTTCGACACCTTTTTATGGTCTCGAATAAAGCCACGGACAGGGAGAGAATTGGATTTCAGATGGAGAGCCTGGTCTGCTGCCCTGTGTGCTGTGCTGATCGGGGCTGCCTGTGCTGCAGACTACGTGTTCAACGGTGCCCTCAACCTGGGCACAGGCTACCGCGACACCGAGCTGCTGGGGCAGACCGCGGCCGGTGACAAGGGCCAGAAGTTCGTAGAGAAGATCATAGGCAGCGGAAGGTTCCGCGAGAGGAGCGCGTTCGAGCTCGATGTCATAAAAAACACCATAAACTTCACACAGGATGCGGAGTTCGAGTACTTCCCTGTATCATATGGCGGCGGCGCCTATAACAGAAAGTGGTCGAACAGGATATGCGTCATAAACTACGATGCCGGATCGGTCCTCACAGAGGTATACACAGCCTCCGAGCTGATACACAGGAGCACCGAGATCAGGACCACAGGGGCTGCCGGTAACGAGAGCCTTCAGGCAGGGATGGATGCCACGTTCATAGGCAGCGGGCGAATTGCCTGGACGACCCATCAGAGAAACGACAAGCGCGCTGTGGAGCTGAGCAGATCTGTCGAGGAGCTCACTGGCGCGTTCTCCGTGAAGAAATACGTGGACCTCAGCAACAGATCCGGAAGGCCCAGCAGGGTCGACTGGATTCCATGCGCCTAGAAGTCGAAGAGCGATCTCTGCCTCTTCTCCTGAGGCATCTCTTTGCTCCTGGAGACGTCCTTCGGAGCCTGCTCTTCCCTTTCGATCCTCTTCTCGACGTTCAGGCCGCGATCTATCATGGCGATCTGCTCCGCCTCGATCATCTTCTGCGCCTCCTCGAAGAGCCTCTGCACCTTCTTTGTAGTTGGAGAGCTTCCGGTCAGGAGCGCGATCTCCTCTATGTTCAGACCGAGGGATGCTGCAACAGCCGCTCCGGTCTTCCTGCTGTTCAGCATAGCCCCCACAAAGTGCATGAGCTCAGATCTGGCGTACGATGTGCTGACGTGACAGTGCGCCGCTATCTTCCTGGCAGCTGAATCCCTCACGGATCTCGCCTTTCTCGTCTGACCCAGCCGTTTCCAGAGGCTTGGCGGCCTGAACTGGGTGTAACCCTTCCGCACCTTCAAGCTGACAGCTCTTACCCCCCCTGTCATCAGGAATGTGGCGTACCTCCAGAGCGTGTAGTTCTGCCGCCTTCTGACCCTTCCCAGGAAGATGTCCGCTCTCGATAAACACTCGAACCCCTTTGCGAGATCGCGATCCCTGTACACGACAGGCAGGTTCTCGTCGATCCAGTGTATTAGGTCCTCAGGGCTCTCATCAAGCTGGTACGTGGCCTCAAGCGCGCTCCTTGCGTTCTCCCCCTTGAATATCGAGTCGAGGACCTTGAATATCGAGGCCTTGACATCCCTCTCGGAGGTCGCGACATCCTCCAATCGCAGGTGCTTCAGACCACGCGCAGCCGCCTCGAGGTCGTTTATCGCGCTGCGCAGGTCCCCACCTGACATCTCGGCTATATGCATTATCGCGTCCGGCTCGCATTCGATCCCCTCGCTCCTGCATATCTCTCTGAGGAGGGAGGCTATGGTCTGCGCTCTTATCGATCGGAACTGAACCCCCCTGCACGCATCCCTGAGTGGCTTCTCCATATCGTAGTACTCGTTTGCTATGAGTACCACAGGCTGTGTCGCATCCCTTATCACCTTCAGGATCGCTGCCGCCCCACCCCGGTCGTATGTCCCGTGCAGGTTGTCAGCCTCATCCAGTATCACAAGCCTCCTTCTGCCGGAGAATGTGCTCACCTGCGATGCAGGTCCAGCAATGCTCTTTATGATCTCCGCGGTCCGCTGATCACTGGCGTTGAGCTCTATGTAGTCCCAGTCCATCTCCGATGCCAGCGCGAGGGCCGCAGATGTCTTCCCAACTCCCGGAGGACCATACAGGATAAGACACTTCACCTCCGGCCTGCCCTCCTCCCAGGCCCTGGCCCATGCCCTGAGCTCGGCCACAGCCTTTGCGTTGCCCAGTATGCCGTTGAGGTTCTTCGGCCTGTACTTCTCGGCCCAGCTCACCATACCTCTACCAGATCCCTTCCCTTCCAGTTATCTCAAACGCCTTTATCTCCCAGACACACATCTCCATGCGCTCGAGCATCTCCCAGGTGAACATCTTCCCGCCATGCCCGCCGATCCCGCTCTTCATGAAAGCATCGAACATCCTGCGCTTGGCCTCCTGTGATCCTGAGAGCTGAGCTTTTCCATACACTATGACGCTCCTCCACCGCTGGCCCTCGAGCTCATCCACCTCGAAGCAAACGTTGCTGTTTCTCCTCGCGATCTCGATCTTCTTTCCGGATGGCCTGGAGTGGAGTATGACAGTACTATCCGCATAGACATATGACATCGGTACCACATACGGTCGGTCCTCGTAAGAGAGCGCCAGCCTGCCGTACCTGCATCTCCTGAGCAGGTCCTCACATTCATCCATGCTCATTTCACGAACGTTCATCTCTTATCACCTCAGAGTTGCTTCTCGTGCATCATCAAATACGTCGAGCCGCGCAAAAAGGTCTCAAGGGTTCGATCAGAAGGCGCTACTAGCGTATATGGTTTGATCCGGCCTGAGGCGTCTCCGCCACGACCCCCATTCAATAACCCCTGCGTATCATGTAATCCGCGAGCTCGAGGAGCAGCTTTTTCGCGGGAGAATCCTCCAGGACATCGAGTGCATGCTTCCCTCTCTCGACGAACTCTTCCGCCCGTCTCCTGGCATAATCTATAGATCCACATCTCCTCAGGGCTGAGATCGCCTCTCTCAACTGCTCCTGGCTGGCCTGGCCCTTCCCGAATATCTCCAGTCTCACACCCTTGGAGAGGGCATCTATTATTATCATCGTCTTCTTTCCCTCGAGGATATCTCCTCCGAGCCTCTTGCCCAGGACGTCCTCTGGCACGGTCAGGTCGAGTATGTCGTCGTGTATTTGAAATCCCATGCCTGTCAGCCTGCCGAACTCCTCAAGGCCTCCTGCCACCTCAGGCGGGGCTCCGCCCAGGGTCGCGCCGATCCATGCAGAGGCGCCATACAGCACCCCAGTCTTCTTCTCGATCATCTCAAGGTACTCGCTCTCAGTCACAATCTCCGCGCGCTCGAACTCCAGGTCCTGCCACTGGCCCTCGCATATCGAAGTGCATGTTCTCGCGAGCATATTCATGGCAGCGAGCACCCTCTCAGGCGGCGCCTCCACCCTGGAGAGCATCTCGAATGCTTTGGAGTAGAGTGTATCTCCGGCGAGTATCGCCCCGGATGTCCCCCATATCACATGGACCGCAGGTTTGCCGCGCCTCAGAGAGGCGTTATCCATTATGTCATCATGTATCAGCGTGAAGTTATGTACCAGCTCTATTGCAACCGCAGCCGGAACCAGGCGCGCAGCGTCGCACCCCACAGACTCTCCAGCCATGAGAAGCAGCGATGGCCTTAGCCGCTTTCCGCCAGCGCCCAGCAGGTGCCTGGCAGCATCGTACAACCCTTCAGGTCTGGAGACAGGCAGGAGCTCGTCTATAGCTTTAGATATGAGATCAGCGCGCTTTCTCAGCTCAGCCTCCAGATCTCCTCCCTCCAAGGTTTTCATGATCTTCGACCTCTTTTAAGCTCACCCGAGGAGCAGCTCCTGCCCGTTCCTCAGGAGATGTATCGAGTATCCCAGCTTGTAGCCCGTATCCTCGGCCAGCATGAGGTACTGGCCGTGGCTGTTGAGATTGCCATGGCTCGGGATCACATGCTCCGGGTTTATCATGCGCAGGAGCTCCCAGTGGTCCTCTCTGCATGCATGCCCTGAGACGTGCACGTTATCGTATATCCTGGCACCCTTCATCTTCAGCTTGGTCTCAACCGTGTGGCGATTTGACATGTTGAGTGGCTGTGGTATTATACCAGCGCTGAATATGACCCTGTCTCCCGATTCCACCCTGAACTCGGTCTCCCCGTTTGCGATCCTGCTCAGTATCGCCCCCGGCTCACCCTGATGTCCTGTCATTATGGGCAGGTACTTGTCCTTGCCCTCAACCATCATCCTCTTCAGCGCTTTATCGACAGCCTTCCGCCTGCCGCATACTGCCAGCCCGTTCCCGCGCTCCGCGTACCCTGTTCTCACAGCAGTTCCCCAGTACTTCTCCATGCTTCTTCCGAGAAGAATTGGCTTGCGGCCCATTTTGCGGGCTGCCTCGATTATGGCCTTTATCCTGGCGATATGTGAGGAGAATGTGGTCACCAGTATCCCCGATTCTGTCTCCTCTGTTCCCATGAGAACATCCCAGACGAGGTCCTTGGCGATCTGCTCGGAGGGCGTCTTCCCGGAGATACCCGCGTTTGTCGTCTCGGTTATCAGCGCCAGAACACCCTCCCGCCCGAGCTGTCTGAGCCTGGGAAAATCCGGAGGCTCGCCAAGAGTAGGGCTCCTGTCGATCTTGAAGTCGTTTGCGTAGAGTATTGTTCCATGTTTTGTATGCAGCGCGGCGAAGACACAGTCCACTATGCTGTGCTGGACCCTTATGAACTCAAGCTCGATATCCGGAGTCACCTGATGCCTCTCGCCCGCCTTCAGGCTGATTACCTCGTTGTTCACCCTGAATATCCTCTCCGCCTTTATCTCCTGGTTCACGAGATCAGCTGTGAAAGGTGTTGCTATGATGGGTGCCCGGTATTTGTGGGCAAGCTTCGATACCGCGCCTATGTGATCCAGGTGTCCATGAGTGCAAACGATCGCCCTGACCTTTGATGCGACCCCGTTCAGAACGCTGTCATCAGGTATGGCGCCCATCGCTATGAGATCTGAGGAATGAAGAGACTCCACATCTGTATCCTCGTGTATCTGGACCCTGTCCAGGCGGATCCCCATATCCATTATTATTATGTCGTTGTCGACTCTGATGGCAGTCATGTTTCTTCCGATCTCGTCGTATCCGCCGACTGCCATTATTCCTATGCTGCTCATCCTAACACTCTCTTTTACCTTTTTGATGAAAAAATCTTTGTATCGATGCCCCGCTGCTCCAGGATCTCCCGGGTTCTTCCAGTTATTATCACAGGGGCCCTGCCCAGATCCTGCAAGCTCCTCGATCCGGTGAGGAACATCGATATCCTGAGCTCTCTCACGAATCTCTGAAGGACTCTGACGACATCCAAGCTGCCTCTCGTCGCGGAAGCGAGCAGGGGAAGCGCTGCGCCTGCCATGAACGCGCCAAGTGCGATGCTCCTTGCCACATCAATGCCGCTTCTCACGCCTCCTGAGGAAATGACCTGGGCGCCTGCGCGTGAGCACTCTATCACCGAGACTGGAGTTGGTATTCCCCATTCTGCGAAGAGCATGCCGATCTCCTTGGACTCTGCATCCCCTCTGAGCTCAGCCCTGTACGACTCGACCATCGACCACGATGTCCCTCCGGCGCCGGCAACATCTATGATCCGGATACCGGAATCTACGAGCATCTTCGCATCCTCGAAGGGGATCCCGCAACCTGTCTCCTTGATGATTATCGGCAGCCTGAATCTCGCATCTCTCAGAGAATCAAGAACGCCTCCTGCATGCCTCTCACCTTCAGGCTGGACCGACTCCTGGAGGAAGTTCAGATGGACAGCGACGGCATCCGCATCCACCATCTCCGCGACCCTGTCCAGGACCTCAGGCCCGTATCTGTGCAGCTGGACAGCCCCTATGTTCCCCACCACAGGCACATCTGGAGCGAGCTCTCTGACGATCGAGAATGTGTCCTCGAGATCGGGGTGCTCAAGCGCAGCACGCTGCGATCCCACCCCGATCGCGATGCCGGTCTCCTGAGCCGCGATGGCGAGGTTCGCGTTGATCTCCCTCGCATCCGGATGGCCACCGGTCATGGCGCTTATCATCAGCGGCGCGGAGAGCCTCCTGTTGAGAAATGTGCATTCTGTACTCACATCAGACTCATCGATCTCAGGCAGTGCTCTGTGCAGCAGGATCAAATCATCAAATGGCCTGTATCTGGAGACCACCTGCTTCTCCAGACATATCTCTATGTGCTCAAGCTTCCTGCGGACCGTCTCCATGCTCTCTACCTGTGATCAGTGTGCCGAGCTGTTCTCCTGAGAGAGCCCGTCTGACATTTCCAGCCACGCCGGCGTTGAATATCCTGGAGTCTATGCCGATCGCAGCGAGCTCCACAAGCTCTTCGAGCTTTCCGCGCATGCCTCCTGTCACATCAATTCCTTTAGCAGGCAGAAGATGAGATTCAATGGATTGCATGCTCTCGGGTGTTATGCAGCTGAGAACCCTGCCGTTGATCATGACGCCATCCACATCAGTGCCCATCGCGACCATCCCGGCTCCCAGAGTTCTCGCAAGGTATGAGACGAGCTGGTCTCCGGAGACTATGCCAGCACCCCTGGAGACATCCACCGCGACATCGCCGTGGAGCACGGGGACTACACCGCGCCTGAGCATCTCTGTGATCACTTCTGTGCTCATGAGATGAATCCTGCCGTCCCTGAGAACCACAGAGCTCAGGGGATGTACAGGCAGGGCGTCGACTCCGGCATCGTGCAGCGCCTCGACCACGGTTCTGTTGAGATCTGAGACAGAGAGATGTGTTTTCAGCAAGCCCTCCACGCTGAACCTGTCAGGTAGCCCGAAGTTTCTGGCGTGAATATGGCCGAAGGATCCTGCGCCATGCACGACTATCAGATCCTCACTCCCCGCGATCTCATGAGCGATCCTGGATATCTGTTCCAGCCTGGCGGTGGCCAGCCTGCTCTTATCCGTTATTATGCTCCCGCCCAGCTTCAGTATCTTCAGCATAATTATTCTACAGTAACGCCGTCACATCCGGTCCTTACCACAAATGCCCTTCCCCTCGCCTGGGATATCGCGGTGACGGTTCTCAGGCACGCGCCCTCTCCAGGAAGAGCTATCATGCAGCCACCTCCACCGGCGCCTGTCAGCTTCGCCCCCAGCGCCATTCCAGCGCCCCGTGCAGCGTAGACGAGCTCGCTCAGCTCCCTCGTCCCGACCCCGATCGCCTCAAGAAGGCCGTGGTTTATGTTCATGAGCGCGCCGAGCTCCTCAAGCTCCATCCTCTTTATGCACGGCACCGCCTTTCTTGATATCACGCCAATGGCCTTGAATATCGGGTCCACTATCTCCGGATACCTCGACCTCAGCTCCTGGACCCGCGCGACCTCTGCTCTTGTATCATGTGGAACTGATGTGCAGCCAATGACGAGATCCAGAGGGGGCAGCTCTACGGGGGTGACACCGTCTGAGATCTGCACATACCCGCCGTATGCGGCAAGCGCTGTGTCCATCGGGCTCCCCAGGCCCATCTGGACCATCTTCTCGATCCTGTGGGCCTCTGCTGCGATACCCCTGATATCCATATCGATGCCCATGTGGCGGCTCAGAGCGGCCAGCGTCGCAACGACTATTGCAGCAGAGGACCCGAGACCTGATGCCACAGGTATCTCAGAGGAGACCGTGATCCTCACATCGCTTACACCAAGTGTCCTCACAACAGCAGACACATACCTGGCAGCAGCGGCTGCCTCCTCTGAGCTGCCGAGAGATACGACTCTCCCATCAGAATCGATCGAGAAGCCGGAGAGCCTCAATCCCAGCCCCTGTATGTTGATCTCAGTCTTTCCAGGGAGATCCTCAACCATGACCCTGGCGCGCAGATCTATCGCGGTGCCCAGTGCGGGAGCGCCTGATACAACAGCATGCTCCCCGAAGAGTATGACCTTCCCCGGGGCTGATGCCGCTGTCATACTCCTCCTAGGTGAATATCACAGCCCCATAGCCCACGACCTGTCCGCGTTCTCCGGAGACATCTCCGCTGGTCGCATAGCGCAGAAGCTTCCCCATGCTCGCGCCCAGTCGCCTGGAGGCTGTTATCGTCGCCGCCATGGGACCATAGCCGCAGACCCCGTGCCCGTAGTACCTGGAATCGAGCATCTCGATCTTTGAATAAAGATCGTCGATGTCCATTCTGATCACAGACTCCAGTATCGATGCGTCGAGCTGCCTGGCGGTCTCATGCCTGAGATAATGCGTGAGATCGCTGGACGCTATCACAGTGCAGATCCTGCCAAGCTTCATGATCGCATCCGCCACAGCCTCGCCAACCTCGATGGCGGTCTCCTGATCCTGCATGCCCATGCAGATCGGGAGTATCCTGAAGCCCGAGAAGCACCTCTGGAGGAACGGGAGCTGAACCTCGATCGAGTGCTCCTCCATGTGCGCCAGCTCATCCGACGCCACTATTGTTCCCTCCAGGGCGTCAGCGAGCTCAAGATCAACAGGTACACTGCCCAGCGGAGTCCTCCAGGTCTCCCTGCTCATGGCCACAGGAAGCCCGAGGCCGGTGTGGTTCGGGCCTATCAGCACATACGTCTCGCGCTCAGGAAGCCTCGCATACACCTCGGCTGCAACAGACCCAGAGTAGATGTAGCCGGCGTGCGGCACCACTGCGCCGATAACCGGCATGGGCTCGCGCTTCAGCCCGCGAAATGCAGAGCTGAGCTCCGAGAGCAACGCCTCGGCCCTTCCAGGATAGAACATGCCGGCCGCAGCTGGTGATCTCATCTCTAAAACTCCATCTCGAAGTCAGATACGGTGTACTTGAACCTCTCCTCCTCGCCGCGCTCACGCAGGACCTGTCTCGCAAGAAGCCAGTAGATCAGCGTCAGTGCCTTTCTGCCCTTGTTGTTTGTGGGTATCACCAGATCAACATTTGAGGTCATGTTGTTGGTGTCGCAGAGCGCCACCACAGGTATGCCGATATCAACTGCCTCCTTGACAGCCTGACCATCTCCTGCCGGATCTGTGACCAAAAGCACATCAGGCTCTATGTATCCTGCGAACGATGGGTTCGTCAGAGTGTTCGGTATGAACCTCCCGACGTTCGCCCTGGCACCGACGGCCTTCGCGAACATTGTGGCAGGCCTCTGGCCGTACTGCCTGGCAGAGACGACAAGTATCTTCGAGGGCTCATAGTTCGCCAGAAACTTTCCTGCAAGCCGTATCCTCTTGTCTGTCGCCTGAACATCAAGAACGTAAAGACCGTCTGTCCTGACCCTGTAGATGTACTTCATCATGTCGCTGGTCTTCTGCTGCGTTCCGATGTGAACACCAGCAGCAAGATACTCGTCTATGGGGATCAGGGTCTCATAATCGCCCTCGACGGTTATCACCTCTTCTTCAACCAATCAATTCACCTACCTTTTGCGGTCACGTTTCACGGTTATAGGTATAACACCCAACCTCATCTCTTCAAGAGCTATTTCGAGAGGGTCTATGGATTCCGTCCTTATTAACACTGGGGCTCCCATGAAAATCTGCAGAGCACGTGCTCCCACTATCCTGGCTCGCTCAAATCGAGTATATTTCTCGCCCTTCAAATAGCCACCTCAAAAGGAAGAGTATGATGGGGTTGCTGAGATTCGAACTCAGGTCACAGCGTCCCGAACGCTGTAGGATGGACCAGGCTACCCTACAACCCCCTTCCTCTCTACTGATACCTGCGGAGCATATCCACGACCTCGACATGGGAGAGAAGCATCCGCCTGCAGCAGTACCTCTCTATCCCAAGGTCGTCCATCACCTTTCCAGGTGGCTCGGATTTGATCCGCTCCCTGTACTCTTCCCACACGCTGGAGATGACCTTCCCACAGGAGAAGCATCTTACCGGGATCAAGGCACCTCACCTGTAGGACTTCTGGTACTTCGCTCTGGCGCCAAGTCCGCCAAACTTCTTCTTCTCCTTCTGTCTGTGATCGCTTACAAGAAGGTTTCTGTCGTACTCAGCGTATGCCTCCTTCAGAGCGGCATCACCTGTCCACTCGAGTATGCCCCTGGCCAGGGCTGTCCTGACAGCATCCGCCTGACCCATGACGCCACCGCCCCTAACCGAGACGTCCACATCGACGCTCGAAAACGCCTCTGTCGCCATGATTACCGGCTCCATCATCTTCATCCGGGCCAGAGCAGGCTCGACGATCTCGAGCGGCACATTGTTTATGCGAATTCTGCCCCTGCCCTCTTTGAATGTTGCCCTGGCGATCGCAGTCTTCTTCTTTCCTGAGGAGTTGACCACCTTCATGAAGATCCTCCCTAGAACTTCGAGCCAAGCATCCTGCTCAGCTCGCCAAGCTCAATGTAGCTTGTTGTTCGCTTCACCTTGGCTCCATCCGGCTGCTCAAAGGCCATGCCGCTCAGGTCTGGAGGTACGCCCACATAGACCTTGAGGCGAGACATCGCCTCTCTGCCCCTGCTGGTCTTGTAGGGAAGCATCCCCCGCACAGTCCTTTTCAGGATGCGATCAGGGCGCTTCGGGAAGTACGGCCCCTTCTCACGGGTGCCCCTCTCCAGCATCTCGCGATACTCGCGGAGGACCGACTCCTTACTTCCGGAGATTATGGCCTTCTCAGCGTTCACTATCCTTATCTCCTCCCCCTGGAGAAGACACTTCGCAGTTATGCTGGCCAGACGGCCCATAACCAGACCGGTCGCATCGAAGATCATCGCACTCACCTCAGAATCTTTATGCCAGTCCCCTTGGGATGGAGCCTCATGAGCTCCTCTATCTTCATGCATCTTCCACCCGCGGAAATTATCTTCGACGCCGCCTGCTCGCTGAAACCAAGCGCTGCAACTGTTACCCTGTGATCTATCTCTCCGGCCCCAAGAACCTTGCCAGCGACCAGCACCGTGTCATCATCTCCAGTGTGCCTGTTGATCTTGCTCAGGTTGACCGCGGCGTAGTTTCGCCTCGGCTTCTCTAGCCTCTCAGCAACATCACGCCAGATAGCGGCCTTGCTCTCACGTGAGGCTGCCTTGAGGTCGCTGATGAGACGGACCAGTCTCGGATTAGTCTTCTTGATAATCTTCATCCAAATCCTCCGCAAAGCCTCGCTAGAGACCGACTCACGCGCACAGCGCGTTCGAACATCAGTTCATGCGCCAAGGGCCACCCGGCCCTCATGCGGATATCACTCTCGAACAATCCGCCAGTATATAAGGGTTTTCACGTATCCAATATTCGGTCTCGAACACCCCGGGATGAAGTCTCGAGACCAAACCGACCGCATGAGGTGCACCGCATCTGGATATTTTGAGACATACCTGATAAGTTGCGGCTTGAAGGGGCTGCCAGAAACAGCACACACCGGCATGATTGCATGCGCTCTTATTCAGCACTTGAAGTACATGCAACGAATGGACTCATTCGCCCGCTAGGCCTTCGACACAGTCGAAGGCAAGTCGAAACGAGCGCGTAGCATGACTGGTGCTGCTTCGGGCAAGTTATCCAACGGATGAGAATTGCATGAACATCACGATGTCGCATGCGTCTGAACTCTGAATACATGACCTGAGATCTATCCTGGCGGACCGGTCTGCTTTTCCCTGATCTCCACAGGACAGAGCTCCTCTCCGCGCGCTTTCTTGCAGATCTCGCACATCCTCTCTACTAAGTCAACGGCATCTCCGTTCATAAGATCCTCTGCAAGCCTGGAGATCTCCTCCCGGATGTCGTCTCTGAACACGATGTTGTAGCCTCTCTTCCCGGAGACATACTGCGAGACTGCCGCAGGTGTGACGTCCATCAGCCGAGATACCTCTCTCTGAGAGACGCCCCGCCTCACAAGCTCCTGTGCTATCGTGGCCCGTATTCCAGGGAGAACCTCCCACACAATCTCCTCGCATGGCGATCTCATATTATCAGAACCTTTATCATGACGATAGTTCCATTGGGAGATCTCTGGCAGATAAACGTTCTCCAGATGGAGCGTTGCGAGCATTATATGAGCTGCAGATCGCTGGTCCCAAAGCATCTCATAAGAAGCGCGGAGGCAGATAAACGGCTTGAGCTGTTCATGGTGACCTCTGTGGCGACTATTTTATGCATAAGGTTCATCCTTCATGCCACCGGCTACCCGCAGCTCGCAATCCGCGGCCTCCACATAGCACATGTGCTCCTCGGCGGAGCCCTGATGGTGCTCTCAATTGTTATACTCCTCGCGTTCATAGACCGATACTCCTCGGATCTCGCGGCCGTTGTCGGCGGGATCGGTTTCGGCGCGTTCATCGATGAGCTGGGAAAGTTCGTGACGATGGACAGCAACTACTTCTTCCAGCCAACTGTGGCGCTGATCTACATAACATTCGTGCTTCTGTATATCCTCTTCCAGATGATAAACGGTGAGCAGCTCACGCATGAGGAATGCCTTTTAAATGCCCTTGAGCTTGTCAAGGATGCTGTAATCAAGGATCTCGATCTCCAGGAGAGAAAGAGGGCGCTTGAGCTGCTGGACGGCTGCGATCCATCCGATCCACTCGTCGGGGTGTTCAGAGATATGCTGGCAGGGATGGAGTGCATCCAGACACCAGATCCTGGGATTTATACAAGATGCAGGGCGGGGGCAAGGAGGGTTTACGAGTGGTTTGTCAGCAGAAAGTGGTTCGTTAATGCGGTAATCGCGTTCTTCATCATTCAGTCTGTAGTGACGCTGTTTGAGGCCGCGCTGCTGGTTATGATCAAGCTGGCAGACTCGCTGCTGCAGCTCAGGCTGATCTCCATCAGCATGGCCAGCTGGCTTGAGCTGCTCGCCGCCACAGTATCGTCCATCCTTGTGCTCTCCGGGGTGCTTATGATCAGACGCAACCGCCTGGCAGCATACTACCGGTTCAAGAACGCCATGCTTGTCCAGATACTTCTGGTTCAGACGTTCGCGTTCTACAGGGACCAGCTTTCCGCGCTCACTGCTCTCGCCATCAATATTGTGATATTTCTGACACTCAGGTACATGATCGCCCAAGAATTGTCTGCTGATCGTGCAGATCTCTGATATCTCCGCTAAAGCGGCCCGTCTCTCCAGCTCCACCTCTCGACTTTATAAGCGACCGCCTCTGCTCTCGCGACGCCTCCTCTGACTGTGAGCTCTATTCCATATCGTCTTCTGAGATCATCCCGCGCGAGATCTAGGATATCTCCGAGGCAGGATCTCGCCTCAGGGATTCCGGCCGTCTCAGCCGCTCCTCTGAACATCTCGATCAGCCTATCCTCACCCAGAACAACCTGTACCACAACGCTCCGGCTCCGCTCATCCTCCTCGACGAAGATCTCCTCCCCCTCGAACTGGAAGACCTCCCCGGGCTGCATTCTCGACACCCTCGCGCGAAGCGCAGCGCGCACAAGCAACGGAAAGACCGGGTGACCTGAAAGCGCCCTCGCGCACTCCAGGCGCGGGTCAGCCGGCACTGAGGTACCCCCTCTCCCTCGCTCCTTCGACAAACCTGCTACCTGCAGCCATCAGCATCTCTTCTTATTGATTATTGACACCATATCACTCTTTCCTGAATGCTGCCCTTATCTCGGATCTGATGAGATCCAGGCCTCCGACCCTCATGCTCCATCTCACAGTACTGACAGAGGTGCTCGAAAGCTGCCTGAAGATCTGAAGAACCTCATCCTCTGTGAAGTAATGCGTGATCGTCCCATCCCCACGGATGAATGTCCTCTCTTCGATCTCATCGCCTCCGGCTCTGAGATCATCAGATGAGAATCCTCTGAAGAAGACCATACCATCCCTCCGTGTGACCCGCACGATCTCCCCTGCCATCGCGGATCTCTCATGCCCAACTAGATGCCCCAGGACATGGAAGGCGAAGACAGCATCAAATACCCCATCCCTGAAAGGGAGCAACCTGCCGTCAGCTGCAAGAAGCTCCACGTCTCCTGTGAGGTCTTTTGAGCGCGCACCTTTGCAATCATTTCTCTGAGCTGATGCGGCAATCTCCTTTATGATGGATCTTGTGAGCCCGACCGCCCCCGGAGATATATCGATGGCCACGATGCGCCATCCCCTGCCGATCATCCCCAGGATGGTCTTCCCGCTTCCACAGCCGAGCTCGAGGACCCTTGAGCCGCAGGGAAGCTCAGGGATCTCCCGCGTGACGCCTCCCCAGGATCTCCCCCTCCGACGGTAAAACAGATCCCAGATATCGCGCAGGTTCTGCGTGCAGTGCGGTTCTGCAGGCCTCTCCAGCGCGCTCTTGCATGCCCCGGCCGGCAGGATAGGAGAATCAGAAGCGTTCGATGGCATTACCGGATCCGGGAGATCTGGTTTTACACCAATTCGCCACATCATCTCATGCAGCGGGCTGGCCAAGCTTTTTGTCCTCTGCATTTTAATTTAACAGCATGGATCTTCTCGATAAATTTATCGGTTCCCTTCTCGGATCCGCGGCCGGAGATGCTCTGGGGATGCCGCTTGAGGGTTTCTCAGCTCTGGAGATACAGCGAGCATTTGGAAGAGTTGTAGATATGCTTCCTGCGCCTGAGCACCACTTCCATCACGGGCTCCAGGCAGGCCAGTACACAGATGATACTGAGGAGACCCTGATCCTGGCGGAGTCCATCATCGAGGCCCAGGGATTCTCAGGTGATGTTTTTGCCGAGCATCTGATGAGATGGGGGTCAGAATGGATACTGAACGAGAGGCTCAACAGAGGTGTGGGGATCACAACAAGATCCGCAATAGAGAACATGCTCTCCGGAAAGCCCTGGCAGGAGGCCGGTGTCAGTATAGAGACCTGCGGGGCTGCGATGAGGGCTGCGCCGATCGGTCTCGTGTACCACTGGGATCTGAGCATGGTATCCAGGTACTCTGAGCTCCAGAGCATCGTCACACACAGAAGCCGTGCAGCCAGGGCTGGAGCTGTTGCGGTCGCTGTTGGTGTTGCTCTCTCTCTTCTGGATCTCCCGCGCATGACGATCCTTGAGGTATCAGCAGAGTCCGCCTCGAGGATATCTCCAGAGCTCGGAAGAAAGCTGAGGGAGGTGAGAGCGATCCTCCTCTCGGATAAAGATCCATCAGATGCGTTGGATATGCTCGGCACATCTCCTTCTGTGCATGATGCTGTGCCCTCTGCGTTCTACTGCTTTGTGCGCCTTGAGCCGGAGGAGGCCATTGTGGAGGCGGTCAATGCCGGAGGCGATACAGACTCGGTGGCATCGATCACAGGGGCACTCGCAGGCGCCAGATACGGGACTTCATGGATACCCGAACGATGGCTCTCGCATCTCGAGAACAGAGACAGGATCGAGGAGATGGGGAGAGCTCTCAGCCAGCTCAGCCTCAGGCTCTCCGGCAGAGTCTAGCGCCGCAGATTTATATAAGCAGAGAGGTCCTCACGCAGCATGATAGACATAGGAATAGTCGGCGGTTCGGGCTATACAGGCGGTGAGCTGCTCCGCCTTCTCTCCGTGCATCCATCTGCAAATGTGGTCTGTGTCACATCCAGAAAGCTTGCTGGAAAGCCAGTGACCTCTGTTCATCAGCATCTCAGAGGCATGCTCGATCTCAGGTTCGAGGCTCCGTCGCCTGCTGAGATATCCCAGAGATGCGATGTCGTGTTCACAGCAGTACCTCACGGAACTGCAATGGACTGGGTTCCGGAGCTGCTTGATAACGGCGCAAAGGTGATTGATCTGAGCGCTGACTACAGGCTTCCGGTGGATGTATTCGAGAGGACATACGGGATAAAGCACAGAGCTCCGAGGGATGCGGTCTTCGGCCTGCCGGAGCTGCACCCGGAGGTTGCAGGCGCATCTCTTGTAGGGAATCCAGGATGCTATTCCACAGGCGCAACGCTGGCGGTTGCACCACTCGCGAAGGCCGGGATGATAGACCGCGTCGTCTTTGATTCCAAGTCAGGCATATCCGGCGCAGGCGCTGAGCCGACGGAGACCAGCCACTACCCGAACCTGGCGGAGAACATAAGGTGCTACAGGGTGACGAACCACAGGCACGTGCCTGAGATAAAGCAGGAGCTCTCACGGCTGCAGAACGATATCAGGATCAGCTTCACACCGCATGTGATACCGGCAGTTCGCGGCATCCTCACAACAGCTCACGTCTTTGTGAAGGATTCATTCTCAGATAAGATACAGGACAGGGAGTTTGTGTCAAAGCTCTACGGCGATTTCTACAGCAAAGCCAGGTTTGTCCGGCTTGTGGATGGTGTGCCGATGCTGGGCAATGTCCGCTGCTCGAACTTCTGCGATATCGGTTTTGAGATCGAAAAGAACAGCGACCGCATAGTTGTTATATCCGCCATAGATAACCTGGTCAAGGGCGCCTCCGGCCAGGCAATTCAGAACATGAACCTGATGATGGGTCTGGATGAGACAGAGGGTCTCTGGTTCCCCGGTGGTGCGCCGTGATTGTAGCGCCAGGGTACCGCATCCGGGCTGAGAAGGTCGCAGAATTAACACAATGAGGAGTCTCACATAAGGCGTGATTCAGAGCAACACCCTGGCTGGAAGGGAGGTCACAATGCTCGTTAAGGACATCATGAACAAAAACCCTGTCACCTGCCAGGCGAGCGATCCGATAGCGGAGGCGGCCCGCCTGCTCAGGGAGAACAGGATAAGCGGCATGCCCGTGCTCGATGGGGATGAGCTTGTGGGCGTGGTATCTGAATCCGATCTCCTGAGGCTTCTATCGACAGAGGACGATCGCGGAGAGCTCTGGCTCCCGAGCCCCTTCGAGATATTTGAGGTCCCTGTGAGAGATGTGATACGGTGGGAGCGCATGAAGCGCTCGCTTGAGGAGATAACAAAAATGTGCGTCTCGGACGTGATGAGCAGGAAGCCCATAACAGTGAGCCCGGATGCATCCATAGAGGAGGCTGCCGCGATAATGACGAAGCACAGAATAAACAGGCTGCCGGTCGTCGAGGGCTCCAGGCTGGTCGGGATAGTTACCCGCGGCGACATCATAAGCGGACTGGGATCAGCGGAGGTATCATGAGAGAGATCGATGGCGGTATATGCGCCGTGCCGGGCGTGAGGGCCTGCGGTGTGAAGCGGGGGAGGTACGGAGTCGCGATGATCGCATGCTCCGGATATGCGGCTGGTGTCTTCACGAGAAACAGGGTGAGGGCTGCACCGATAGAGGTGACCATCGATCATCTCAGAAGATCTGGAGGAAGAATTGAGGGGGTAATCGCGAACAGCGGATCCGCAAATGCATACACCGGGATGCGCGGTATGAGGGACGCGGAGAGGATGGCCGGCATGATGGCTGAGATGCTCGGATGCAGCCCTGAGCTGATAGGCGTCGCATCGACCGGTGTCATAGGCCGCTACCTTGATCTCAACCTGATCTCATCGCTCGCAAAAGAGGCTGCTCCAGCGCTCCGCTCAACTCCCGATGCGAGCAGGGAGGCAGCGCAGGCGATAATGACGACTGATACAAAAGTCAAAGAGGTCGCTGTCGAACATGAGGGATTTCGTCTCGGGGGCATATGCAAGGGCGCGGGCATGATAGAGCCTGATATGGCGACGATGCTGGCTTTTATCTACACAGACGCTGATGTCGGGCCAGAGATCTACACGTTCCTGAAAGATGCTGTGGATACCAGCTTCAACATGCTGACAGTCGATGGGGACACGAGCACAAATGACACGGTGCTTCTGACCAGCACCCGGGCGGTGGAATGCGATCCCGAATCATTCAGAGAGGCGCTGGGGTATGTGTGCGTTAGACTGGCTAAAATGATTGCCAGGGACGGAGAGGGCGCGACAAAGGCGATGGAGGTGGAGGTCACCGGAGCAGCATCCAGCGAGGATGCGCGGAGGGCTGCGAAGAGCATAGCGAGAAGTAACCTCGTGAAGGCAGCGCTGTACGGCGAGGATCCGAACTGGGGTAGGATTGTGTGTGCAGCAGGTCGATCCGGGGCTGAGTTCGATCCCTCGAGGATCTCTCTGAGCATGAACTCCAGCGGAGGCTCCGTGGTGCTTGTGGACAGGGGTATCATAGTCGATGGGGTGCTGGAAGAGGCGAAAAAGGTCATGTCCAGCGATGAGATCTTCATCCACATAGACCTGGGTGCAGGAACCGCGAGCGCCCGCAGCTTCGGATGCGATCTGACTCACGAGTACGTGAACATCAACGCGAAGTACACGACATAGAGCGGGATGGAGCAGAGATTGCGCTCTTATGTGTTTAACAACTGGAGTCTGCAGACCGATTGCTCACCCATCCGCAGTAGCGCATAACAGGACCGGTGATTCTGCGGGCAGGTGAGAGCGTTCCGGAAATCATGCTGCGATTCCATGATGATATCCGGTTCCGTGCTCCTTCAGCAGTGGTATGGCAGAGGCCATTCATGGCGCATGCTACCTTATCATAACCCTCCCGAGGCTCACCAGAAACAGTGAGAGGAAGAACCACCCCAGGATTCCCTCCAGGATCACAAGGTACCTGTAGATGCCGGAGGGCCTGAACTCTACCGGACCCGCATAAAGATATATGAGCGCGCTGAAGTACATGCTCTCGTGGAGCGAGATCGGCCTTCTCTCAACACTGATCTGCTCCCTCAGCCTTTCAGGATTCTGATCCAGCACTGTGGTCTGTTTGTAAACGCCTTTGCCGAGAGAGAACACCGCTCCGAAAAGTACTATAAGCACGATCGACCAGATGAAAGGATAACTCGGCCTGACCCCGTAGCCGCATGTTATCCATGCGAGGTAATCGATGGTCTTTCCCCAGCCGAAAGGCTTTCTGAGCTGTGCCTCCCTTCTGTAATCGTAGTAGCAGTTATCTGCATCCTCAAACCACTCCAGCTCCTGGTAGTTCTTGACCAGAGCCAGATAGGTTGCACCGTCGTAGAGGAGATGATCTTTTATTTGAGACCATGGTGCTGTCAGCCTTCTGAACTCAGCGCCCTTAAGGTTTATCCTGGATGCGCTCCCGAATGTGGTGTTGTCGAGAACGAAGGCATCGATGCGCGCGCTGTTCAGGTTGAGATCGCCCATGAAATACGTGCCCGCGAAGTTTGCGAGACCCTCGAACTGTGTCAGCCCGAAGACCGCATCTTCCTCGAATGTGATATCGCCGAAGTAAACAGCCTTATCAAACCTTGCCAGGGCGAAGTTAGCAACGCCCCTGAACACCGACCCCTCGAAGGAAGTGTATCCAGCGAAGCTCGACATGCCGAAGTTCGCATCTCCGTTAAACTCCGCATTCATGAAGCCAGCCCCATCACCAAATTTTGTGTTCAGGCCGAGAAAATCTCCGGAGATGCGGGCTCCGTAAAAATCCGCAAACCCCTGGAAGGAGGAGCTTGAAATGTGCAGACCTCCATGAAATGCGCTGTCCGCAAAGTACCCGTAGTCGTCAAATGCTGTGAAGTTCATCTCAGCAGCGCGTGAGAACCTGGATCCGGAGAAGCTCGCATCCCGCCTGAAGTGAGCGCCCTCGAAGCTGGCATCGCCCGAGACCTCGACCAGATCGAAGATCGCGTCCTGGGAGAACACAGCTGATGCGAAATCCATATCCTCGATCCTTGTCCCGGTGAGGTTCACAGCACTCTCAAACACCAGTCCGCTCAGGTCTGCATCACACATCTCCGAGTTCGTGATGACAAACTCCCTCCTCACGATCTGCGGCTCTATTCCGGAGAGATTCAGGGATCCCGAGATGGTGACGCCATCAAGCATAACGGGCTCCCCAGAGATCACCTTCTGCATGATCTCATCAGCCGCGACTGTAACTGCCGACGAGTCTGATTGTATGCTGATCAGCATAAGCAGAAGAAGAACCGAACTTTTAGGCCGGCAGATCATCTTCTGTAAAGTGAGAGGACACCTATCTAAATCTGGCGGAATGTGCAGCAGGGCGTTGCAGTTTCAACCTCCAGGGGTGCAGTGGCAGCAAAAACTCCTCTTCACCCGGTGTGGCCGAACCATGTGCATTTGCTCAGAGTGGCACAGGAGAAAGATATGACTCCGCAGCTGGCCCCCTCAGATAATCGATGCTGCGGTCATCAGGGCGCCTGCTATCAGGGGTATCGTGAAGTTGTCGTCCACAGACCTGCCTCTTACAAAAATCGGCACCGAGTCCGCAAGAGTCGCACCTGCTGCACCTGCCAGGTATACATGTGGCGGGAGGTGCGTGACACCGGAGAAAATGAAGCCGAGGAGAATGCATACCGAGAGCATGGTCGCTGCAACAACCCGTGGCTTTCTTTTTCGTGTGGTATTGAGCCGTGTGGTATCTAGATCGCGCACGTTTGATCCCACGACCACAGATCCGACGATGCCGCTGGCTGCATCGCCTATGCAGAGCATGAGTATGGCGAGAGCCGCAACCATCTCGCTGAAAAGAATCACCGTTAAAAGACATCCTGAGATGTAGAAGAAATAGCCTGCCACACGCCCCTGCTCGCTCTCCCTGACCTCAGGAAGCCGTATCATCCCTCTGAGCCTGAGCATTTCCAGGACGACCGCAATAAGCAGAGCTGTTGCGACAAACCCAACAGTTATGCACCATCCGGCCTTGAAGAGGAGGACTGGCACGGACAGGCCGGTGAGATGTATGGACTTCCTTCTGATCTCCTTTATCAGAGAGGAGCGCCAGTTCTCAGCAGCCATCATGCCTTTACAGGTGCACCGGCCTCTGAGAAGCAGAGAGCTCCGGATAGAAGATCCCTGATGACATCAACCGCTCTCTCTTCCCCAATCCTGATCTGCTGCATCGTGTCCCTGTCCCGCACTGTGACCGTTCCGTCCTCGAGCGTCTGGTAATCAACGGTGATGCAGTACGGAGTCCCTATCTCATCGTTGCGCCTATACCTCCGCCCAATGGATCCTGATGTGTCGAACTCCGCGAGCATGCCGCATCTCCTGAACGCATCAAAGATCCTCCTCGCAGGCTCGACCAGCTCATCCTTGTCCATTAGGGGGAGAATCGCTACATCCACAGGGGATATCCCAGGAAGGAACCTCAGGACAACCCTCGTCTCACCCTCGACAGGCTCTTCGTGATAGGAATGCTCGAGCACCGTGTAGAGGATCCTGTCTATCCCGAAGGACGGCTCGATGACGTGCGGCACCACCTCCTCGCCGCGTATCTCCTCCTCGATCTCCTCCACTGATACAAGACTCCTCTCGATCTCGTACGTCTCGCCGTCCACGGTGACCTTTATGATATCGTCTTTGAGATTCGAGAGATCCATCGACTGGAGGGCATCTGCTATCGCCTTTGCCCTGCCCTTGAACCTCGGCCCCAGTGCCTTCATATCAGGCTTCACAACGACCCTTTTGCGCCTGATGGGCTCCGGGTAGTGGACGAACACGCTGAGGTTCGCCTTGCTCAGCGCCATGTGTGACCTGAGATCGTAGTCGGTGCGGTCTGCTATGCCGACGATCTCTATCCAGCCGAGACGGTCGAGCAGGACCTCCGCATCCCAGCAGTCAGCTGCGTAATGAGCCATCTCATCCGCCTTGTGCTGCCTGAACCGAAGGCGCTCCCTGTCAACGCCAACAGCCAGCAGATACTCATAGGTCCTTGCGACGAAGTATGCGAGGATCTCGTGTGCTATGATCCCTCGCTCCACGGCCTCTCCGACGCTCATCTCCTCGACCTCGCCGCGCTCCTGTGCTTCCCTGGAGTAGAGTCTCAGCCGGAGATCCTTCACCTCGGAGAAGCGCGGGTGCCGCTTGCTCCTAGGATCTATGAAGACCTCTGCCTCGGCCTGGCTGAACTCCCTGAGCCTTATCACCCCCTGCCTCGGGGAAATCTCATTCCTGTAGGACCTTCCGATCTGGACAGCGCCGAACGGCAGAGAATCGCGGTAATACCTGAGAAGCCTGGGGAAGTTTATGAACATGCCCTGTGCTGTCTCAGGCCTGAGGTAGCCGGGATGCCTGTTGCCAGGACCTATCGCGGTTCTGAACATCAGGTTGAACTCGTACACCTCAGAGAGCTCTCCGCCGCACTCCGGGCAGGTGATGTCGTTCTCCTTTATCACCCTGTAGATCTCCTCCGCGGAGAGCGCGTCAGGGACCTCAACGATGTGCTTTATGAGATGATCCGCTCTGTAAATCTCCTTGCACTCCTTGCACTCTGTTAGGGGATCGGAGAAGCCGCTCAGATGGCCTGATGCCCTGAACACCTCCTCGATGCCTATCGTCGGACACTCGATCTCTGCAAAACCCTCACCTATGACGAAGAACCTCCTCCAGATGTCCTCTATCCTCCTCTTAAGCCTGGCTCCGAGAGGACCATAGTCGTAGAAGCCAGCAGCACCACCGTAGAGCTCGAAGGACGGCCACATGAAGCCACGTCTTCTCGCCAGCTCGGTCACCTGCTCGTACCTGTCCATGCCAAAATCCTCCGATGGTAGGATCGCACGTGATAATTTAACCTTTATCCTGGGCTAGAGGTTCTCCAGGCTGTTTCCGAGAACAGCGGTCCACCACCATCTCGCCATGTCAACAAGATCCTTGCTGAACGCTCCTGAGAGCCTGTACTCGCCTCCTCTTATGGAGATCAGGCCTGCACCCAGAAGCTTGTTCCTCATGGCATAAAATGCAGACCTGCTTATTCCAAGCTCCTTGATCATGCTCTCCCACTCGTTTGTTCTCAGTGGATTCCCCTCACGCATCCTCTCCTCGATGATGCCCAGGAACCTCCTGCCCCTCATCGCGGTCGTCTCATCCTTGAATAAACGCAGCATCAGCTCGTGATACGGATCCCTGGATCTGCTTATCATGTACTCAGGCTTCGATCTCACCTTGATCGTGGTCGCGGTTCTCGGCGCATTCTTGATGCTGGTCATGATCTGAAACCCCCTCATATCTGCATTCATTCAAATATTCTGCAGTCTGCTGGTCTCTCACCTGATACCAAGAGCATGTTGGCCCTCGGGATTCATGTGGTTAATACTCAGTGAACGCCGATTTTACAGGCCAGCAGGTCAGTTCGAGACCACTGCCCTCCAGTAAGCTCATCTCCTCCTCGGCCTGTACCTTTTTGTGACGAATCTGTGAGCTCTGTAGTCCCTGCCCACGGAATCGCCCACAAACCTCTCAACTCTCATCTCCCTCTCTCTCCTGCTTCTGGCCATGTAGACAACCACCAGGTAGTTCAGGGCAAAGAATGCAGGCAGCATCAGGAGACATATCAGCAGGATCTTCCACATCTCCATGGCATGGTGTATACAACCACCACTATAAAGATGCATGTCACTGCAAGTGAATGACTGCGATCTCCGTCTCACAACAAAAGAGCCAGACATCGTTTAGGGATTGCATCCTGTAATCGAGAGACACTGGAAGGGTCATCGCAATGGATAGCGATGAGTGGACCGCCCAAAAGCTTAAGTGGATGCTGAAGAGAGAGAATCAACATGCCTGAGGATCGGCTCGTGATATGGCCGGCTTACTTTGATCTGGAGCGGAGCAGGGATCAGGGCAGAAGGGTCGCAACAGCTGATGCGGTGCGCAACCCGAAGCTGGAGGATATAGTTCGCGTCTCAGCGGATCTGGACCTGGATCCTGTGGTGGAGCGGGAGAAATGCTATCCCAAGAGCTGGTACGACCAGCCCGGGAGGGTGCTCGTCCTGAAGAAGGGCAGCAAAACCAAGACGCTGAGGAGCATAGCGAGGGCGCTGAAGAAAAGAAGATCCTAGGGCTCCTGGCAGGTATCGATCTCCTCCACCATCTCCCTGCCAGCTACAACCTGATCGATGCTGTGAACAGCGCCGCCGAACTCCTGGATGAGCTTCTCCACAGCAAGGTAGTCTATGTTGTCGCCCTCGATGGTGACCTTCACGGTCTCTGTCTGCCTGTCCACCTCGAAGAGGCTCATGTTGACCCCCTTCACGCCCTTGAGATTACTGAGCACGTTCGCGAGCTCTATGATCGTGGGCCTGTGCGGCTTCAGCACATCTAGAACTATGCGTCTTATCATAATACCTCCAGAACTCTGGTATTAAGTCGTATACATTAAAAAGTTGCACGCTCTTATCCATCCGATGGCCTGCAGGAGAGGCACGGGTCCTGCTATGCGTTCGTGGCGAACGAGATTCACCCCCGGAGCAGATAGCGAGACCGGTGCATCTACAGGCAAGTTATCAGACAGATAAGAGCGACTTAGATAACCCGCCCTGATCGCAATCATCCAAAAGTACAGCTGTGTTACACTTTCCAGGCCGGGGAATGGCACAGCATGAAATGCTAAACTTTTGCTTCGATCACGCTCTTCGACTCTGCTATGAACCTCTCCACGAGCTCTCTGGCCACCTCATCCGGGTACTGGACAGGGGGGTGCTTCATTGTGTATGATGAGATCTCCAGAAGGGGCCCACCGATTCCTCTCTCGATCGCAAGCTTGCATACCCTTATCGCATCAATTGTGCAGCCTGCGCTGTTGGGCGAATCCTCTACGGACAGCCTGAGCTCCAGATTTATGGGAACGTCCACGAAGATCCTCCCCTCCATCCGCAGGAAGCAGACCTTGTTGTCCTTCTGCCATGGTATGTAATCACACGGCCCTATGTGTATGTTCTCCGGATCAAGAGGCGCATCCAGAACAGACTGAACAGCCTCCGTCTTGGATATCTTCTTCGATCTCAGCCGATCCCTGCTGAGCATGTTCAGGAAGTCTGTGTTTCCGCCGACGTTGAGCTGATAGGTCCTGTCGAGCCGGCAGCCGCGATCCACGAAGAGCTTTGCCAGCGTCCTGTGGACTATTGTAGCACCGATCTGCGATTTTATGTCGTCTCCGACCACGGGGATGCCCCTCTCCTGGAACCTCATCGCCCATTCCCTGTCGGATGCTATGAACACGGGCATGCAGTTGATGAAGGCCACGCCAGCGTCCAGGGCAGCCTGCGCATAAAACCTTGTGGCTCTCTCAGATCCCACCGGCATGTAGTTTATCAGTATCTCAGCGCCGCTCTCCTCAAGCTCCCTTCGGACATCACACGGTGGCTGATCAGATACGACGAACGTGCTCTCCTCCGGGTATTCCATCATGTGCGGCGCCACGCCATCGAGCACAGGGCCCATCCTGACCTCGACACCCTTGTACGGGACATCCGGATAGAATACCTTGGTGCAGTTCGGCCTGGCAAATATGGCCTCGCTGATATCACGACCCACCTTCCTGGCATCGATATCAAAAGCTGCCACAACATCTATATCTCCCGGCCTGTAACCGCAGATGTCGTAGTGCATGAGGCCGACGCACTCCTCTGCGCTCCTGTTTTTGTAATACTCAATGCCCTGGATCAGAGAGCTCGCGCAGTTGCCCACCCCTGCTACTGCCAATCTAATCTTTTTCAATACCTATTCCCCTCCTGGAATCCCTGGAAGCTGGAACTCTGAGACCGGTTCACGCTATTTAGGTAGACGTATATAACTCTATATGATGTATAGCTCCCCGGATCCTTTTACAGGTTGAGGATCGGCCCAAGAAGATCATTAAGCGCCTTCTCGAGATTTGTCCTCATCGATCGCATGTCAGATGGGCTGTACGGGAGCGTGTGTCCGGGGAATGCCACACGCTCTCCCTCAGTGTGGATTATCAGAGCGGGTTTACCGACTGCATGTGCTATCCCCAGGCCGTACATGACATCAGCGTCTCTATCTGTGAGATCTGCGACGACCAGTCTTGAACTGCAGATAGCACGCCATGCCTGCCTCAGAGAGATATCTGTCCCTGTTATGCCTCTGAGCATGATCGGCTCAACTCTGAGATTATCGAGGGCCTCCGCGACCTCATCGTATACCTTCTGCCCTCCTTCAGGGGAGAGAACCGCGCAGCTGTTCTCCAGGACGTACGGCGCTGGTCCGAAGGCAGGCCTCAGTCTGAGCATGCTGAGCATGCCCATGAAGCGGAGGAACTCGGAATCGACATGCTCTTCGGCCATCTTTCTGAGGACATCTGCGCGATCCGCAGCTGGCATATCAAGCAGATCCGCAGGGAACTGCAGCAGGAAGGGGTCCTCGAAGCCGAACTCCCAGCTCGCCTTGGACAGAGCCTGGTCTGCAGCAAGCTCGAGGTGCTCTGCTGAGATGTACATCGACGAGAGGTTGCTCGGCCTGAACTGCGCGATGACAAGAAGCTTGCTGCGGTCCAGAACAACCACGATGCTGCACGGAAGGGACGATCGCGCAATCCCGCGCTGCAGATGTCTTGAATCTGAGATCTCGTTGACGAAGCTGACGAACTCATCGAGAAGAACATCAACCTTCTCCTGCGTCTCAAGCGGCATCGTGCCGCCTTTAGTTCTCATGCCCCTGTGGATCATAACTCCTAGCTGAGCATTTTAGGTATATGAAGCTGCCACACATATGCCTGAAGGGATCCCGCGTCAGCTGCTCCGGCCTGAAGACCGGAGCCTTTCCCTGGTGCCACCTGAGGCCTCCATGTATCTGAGACGACAGGCCCGCTGACATCAGCAGGACCGAGCTCCGGAGAGCAACGATCCAAGAGCACCTGGCCTCAAATGCGGTTTCAGTATCCGCATCGCCGCAGATTCAGCGCTGTATCTGCTATACCCAGATACAGCAGCTGCTTTGGTAGCTCTCTGCACCGATACCTCTTGTCATTTCCCTAGAAAACGTTTCTCCCGAATGGAGTGTCTTACAGGAGGGAGGGATCCTGTACGATGGAAAGAACAGCTACGCCTGGAAACCGTTTCTTCGGTATGATTACAGGTCGGAGGGCATATGAAAGAATGTTGTGCGTGCAAGAACGTAAATCTCATGTGTGGACACACTCCTCCCGCCTGAAGGGTTTCCGCTACATCTAAGAGTGGTTCTATGAATCATCAAGAAAATGCGAGTTCGCAGCCCGCAATCCCAAAAGGGGTGGTCGATCTTGGATGTTGAGATCAGGCGCTCAAAACGCAGGCAGAAGACGATTGAGATAAGGCTCAAGGGGGACAGGATGGAGGTCCTGGCCCCGGCTGATATCTCTGATAAAGATCTCGACGCGCATATCGCCAGGTTCAGGAGCAGGGTGGAGAGGAGGAGATCGAGAGACGACTCCCATCTGGAGCAAAGGGCCACGCAGCTCAACATGAAATACCTCGGAGGTGCTGTCTCCTGGAAGAGCATCTCGTACTCAGATAGAATGGAGAAGCGATATGGATCCTGCACACCGTCTGATGGCACGATAAGGATAAGCTCCCGGCTCAGGAGCATGCCGGTCTGGGTGGAGGATTACGTGATCGTGCACGAGCTCGCACACATGATCGAGCCGAACCACGGGCCGCGTTTCAGGTCGCTGGTGAACAGGTATCCGCTGGCTGAGAGGGCTCGCGGATTCCTGATGGCGATGGATATGTGCAGGAGAAAGAGAGCGCAGACATAAGTGTGTTCAGCAACCACACTGACGACCCACAAGTTGCCAAAGACATAAGAGCGAAAATAATTGGCAGTAGCGCCGCCAACAGGGCTCGAACCTGTGACATTCTGGTATCTGCCGGATTAACAGCCAGACACTCTACCAGCTGAGTTATGGCGGCCCGCTCATATCCGTATCCACATCATCCATTTAAGCTTTACCGTGAAAGCACAAGAGGTGTCCGAATAAGGAAGAAGTGCTCATAACAATCAGCATCCTCAAGCCTCGAATATCTGGCTCCAGAACTCTTATTCGGACAGATCCAAAGCACGACATGGAGGGTCAACCTCCAGTGTCAGATCACTTATGGGAGCTGAGAGCACATCAAAGCCATCATTCTCTGGCATGCCTTCACTCATGCGGTTTTCGGCAACTCGCATCGCTGAAGGCATTCAAACTCCTGTGGGGCAGGGGTGCAGAGACCCCCTTCAGGAAATGGGGTGATCTGATCGATCGCCGGATCTCTGCTCTCCTGGCGCGTACGTGAATTGATATCACTCTGATGCGTTCTTTTCCAGGCTGCTGTGTTGGATAACTTTTCTATATTTTCGTCTCTAGATGTCGATTCCGGTCTGTTCCCCATCCATTCCTGGAATTGTCTTCTGCTTACTGATTTTCAGGACTTATCCAACACAGCATTCCAGGCTCTTCTCTAACGTGCTCGATGCGATCTAATCCAGATGTTTCTTGATCCTGCTCATCAGGATCTGCTTCGGATACGCCCCCACAAGCCTGTCGACAAGCCTGCCGTTCCTGAAGACCAGGAGCGTGGGTATCGCGGTGATGCCGTACTTTCTCGATGTGAGCGGGTTCTGATCCACATTCAGCTTTCCGAAGACCACATGCCCCTTCAGCTCGCGCGCCATCTCATCTATCACAGGCGCGATGGCCCTGCACGGCCCGCACCACTCCGCCCAGCAGTCGACCACGAATACAGGATACTGCTTTATTCCAGCATCGATGCTGCTGTCGGTCACCAGAACCGGCCTGTCCGGGTATTCTATTGTGGGCATACCCTGCGACCTCGCGGCCAGCTCGCGCTTCAGCTCCTCGAGCTTCTTTCTCCTTATCTCATCCAGCTCATCCATAACGAACCTCCAGCCTCTTCGCCGCATCAGATATGAGCGATCTGAAGTGATCAAGCTTTCCGGGGATTATGCTGTACTGGAGGAGCGTGAAGTCCATGAACTCCAGAAGATCTTTCTCGTAGGCGTCTGCATTTCCGAGCGTGTCGATGAATATCACGCCTTTGAATGATCCCATCTCCAGGCGGGCCTCCTCCATGCCCCAGCCGAGACGCCGGAATATCTCGCGCCAGCAATCGACCCATCCTGGAGTGAGATAGAAGTACAGCCCCTCTGATGCGATCCTCTCAACCTCACGCCTTGTTATGAACGCGTCTATGCAGTTCTGGCAGTCTATAAGCTCGGCTCTGAATCCTCTCAGAAGGTCGTTCATCTTTGGGTGGCAGGCGCCGTATACCACAATGATCCTGTCATCCTTACAGGACTCCAGCACCTCTCTCAGCCTTAGCGCCAGCTCATCAAAATCCACGTGCAGACCTGGATCCAGATAAACGGGATCAAATGAGAAGTCCAGCTCTCCCGAGATCCTCTCGATCTCTTTTCTGAAGACGCCACATGCGACCATGGAATACTCAGCTGTGCTCATAGAACCTCCTGGGATGTCAGAAACTTCCACATGAAGGGCTGACAGTTTCACAGCTCATATGAACTCCAGCACGGTACCGATATCGAGCTCTCTCGCCTTCCTGTAAACCAGGCTTGCCACTGCGATATCCTGGATGGCCAGGCCTGTGGAGTCGAAGATCGTTATCTCCCTTTCGCTCTCCCGCCCTGGCATCTTCCCGGCAACGATCTCCCCCAGCTGGGCGTGTATCTCATCGCTGCTGTACTCTCCCCTGGATATCGGGACGTTCACCTCTCCTGAGTGGATAGCCTGAGAGAGGTCATCGACGACCACCCTGGCGCGTTTCAGCAATTTTGGATCAAGTTCCTGCTTTCCAGGAGCGTCAGCGCCGATCGCGTTGATGTGTGTTCCGTCCCTCACCCAGTCCGAGAGAACAACAGGCGCCCTTGAGGGGGTGGCGGTGACAAGTATATCGCAGTCACATGCGTCCCTTCCATCTCTCACGGGAACGCAATCGCATCCCAGAAACCCCCTCACATCTGAGACGAATGCCCTCGCCCGCTCCTGGCTCTTATCCATGACCCTCACAACCTCAAGATCGAAGAGCTTTGAGAGGGCCATGATCTGGGTCCTCGCCTGCGCTCCAGCGCCGATGATGCCCACAGCGCTCGACTCTCTGCGCGCGAGGTGCTTCGCCGCGATCCCGCCTGCGGCACCTGTGCGCACCGCTGTGAGATATGTGCCGCCCATCAGTGCCAGTGGTGCCCCGGTCTCGACAGAGTTCAGTATGACCACGGCCATCACCGAGGGCATCCCTCTTTCCGGGTTCCACGGGTGAGAGTTGACGATCTTGACCCCTGTCGCTTCGAGCTTTTTGATGTATGCAGGCATCGTTCTGAGATCTCCATGCTCGTAGTAGAGATACGACTTCGGCGGCATCTGAACGTTCCCCAGGCTGTGCTCTGCGAATGCAGATTCCACCGCCGGGATGGCCTCCTCCATGGTCAGAACAGATCTCACGTCATCTTCTGAAAGCCAGAGTATCTCCAAGCTCAACACCGGCACACAAAAAGATGTTATGGGAGATAATCTTAGCTGTATGCGATGGATCGCTATGACGTGGCTGTGA
The DNA here is from genome assembly GCA_029553285.1 of Methanobacteriota archaeon. GTDB lineage: Archaea > Halobacteriota > Methanosarcinia > Methanotrichales > Methanotrichaceae > Methanothrix_B. The sequence continues at coordinate 9,064 of JAKPCO010000073.1, read as the reverse complement.
TAGGCGGTGGTCCTGCAGGGCTGATGGCAGCGAAGCACGCGTCCATCTGTGGAGCCAGTACTGTTGTCCTGGAGGAGCATAGGGCCGTAGGATATCCTGTTCAGTGCGCCGGCCTCCTCGGAATCAGGGCGCTTGAGGCATCGGAGATACGTGAGGAGGGTTTCCTACTGAATCCCTTCAGGGGCGCTGTATTCGTCCCCCCGGATGGCTCCAGGCTTTCCTTCAGGTCGCCGGATATCAGGGCGTGGGCTGTCGACAGAAGGCTCTTCGACAGGAGCATGGCGGTAGAAGCCGTGCGTCATGGGGTTGAGATAATGCTCGGTGCCCATGTGAGGTCCCTGAGAAGATCTGGCGATCTGACGGTTCTGGAGCTGGGCGATAAAGAGATCGCGGCGCGCGCTGTTATATCTGCTGAGGGGGTGAGGGCATCGATAGCCAGACGCTCGGGCATCCCACCTCCAAAACGCCTCCTCTCCGGCGCCCAGGTTGAGGTGCCTTTCGATGTGGATGACATCGAGTCTGTGGAGGTGCATCTGGGAAGGGATATCGCTCCAGGCCTCTTCGCATGGGTGATCCCGATATCCAGGAGCTCAGCGAGAGTGGGTCTCTGCGCCACAGATGGCGCATGCTCCCACCTCAGGAGGTTCCTGAGCTCTGACAGGATAAATGATAGAATTCGCGGCTCTCCGGTCTCACTTGTTGTTGGAGGGCTGCCGCTCGGCCCACCTGATAGAACAGTTGCAGATGGTATGCTCGCAGTCGGGGATGCCGCAGCTCAGGTGAAGCCCACATCCGGCGGCGGTGTGTACCCCGGGCTCGTCTGCGGCCGCATCGCCGGAAGGGTTGCAGCCGAGCATGTTTTAAATGGAGGACAGCTTGAGAGGTACGAGCGCGAATGGAGATCCGCGATCGGCAGAGAGATCTCTCTGGGCATGAAGGTCAACGATACCCTCAGGCGCATGAGCGATGGGGATATCGATATGATGATAAGAAAGATCGCCTCCAGGCCGGAGGTCATAAGAGCGATCGAGAAGCATGGCGATATCGACAGGCCAAGTCGTGTGATTCTCCGGGTTCTGACGATGCTTGCGCTGGACCTCTCTTTTATCAGAACGATCCTGAGGGTTATGTTCTGAGAACCCTTTTCTGCGAATCTGCACGAACGCAAAATAGCCAGCTGCCCTCGGCAGTATATAGGGGCCCAGAAACTGAAGGCACTAAAGGATCACATCTCGCAGTCGGTTGCTGGTGCAGCTTTGAGACGGCTTCAAGATGAATCCGGCGATCAGCTCAGAAGCTTCAGCTGCTCCATCTCGCCCTCAAGCCTGTGCAGCTCCTTTGTGTCAAGAGAGAGCGGATCGATGTGCACAAGCATCACAGCTCCCCTCAGTGAGACCTCATCCCTCTGCGACTGTATGAACCTAAGCACGGTCTCGTAGTTGCTCTGTGTTATGAGGTATCCGATGCCCTCCATGAGTATCACAGGGTACTCCGCCCTCCTAAGGAAATCTGATATCATCGAGCTGAGCCTCGGGAAGTTCGTGGGATCCACGGATCTGAACTTTCCCTCCTCTGTCTTCTGCGTGAGCCATATGACCCTCTCAGGCGAGATCCCGTACTTCTCACGGAGGCTCTCCGGGTTGTACCTCGATATGCACAGCCCATCGAGCCCTGCGTGGATCAGCTCGCTGAATATCTCAAAGCACCGAACCGGCTTGTCCTCCTCGATAGCATATGTCGTTCCCGGATTCAGTATCAGCTCGTAGATGCTGAATCCGTACTTGTCGATGAGCGGCCTCAGCACCTTTACAGAATCGAAACCGGGATCGGTTCTGCTCACACAGGCGCAGATGCGCCTTATTATAGTGAAGAAATGCCTCCTCGTGATCTTGCACCGCGTATCGATCTCGATCAGGCCCATGCCGCGCATGTCGGGATCGCAGGATGCGCCCTCAGCGATCCCTGACTGCTCGCTGAGAACAGAATTGGCGATATCCACTGCAGCCTCAGGAGACCTCGTCCCCCCGATTATGGCAAGTATGAACGCCCTGAGGAGATACGATGGCAGCGGGCCTGCAGTGAATATCAGCCCTTTTACTTCCACAGGCTCCACCTCGGATACGCCACAGAAGCCGATGAAGTCGGGCGAATCCGCCAGGATGAGCCTGGTGTTTGTTCTGTGAATGAGATTCTCCAGCTGACTTACAAAATCCAGCACGTCCTCCTCAGGTATCACTTTTTCATTGGCGAGCACTAGATGCTCAAGATTATCCAGAAGTATCACACCCTTCCTGCTCGTCTCGACGAATGTCTTTATCGTGAGGAAGAGCAGCGGAAGGTTCGCGGGGGATATCTGCTTCTCCCTGCCCTCTCTCTTCGGGTTCAGCCATATGATCGGCGTCTCCCTTAGACCGCACCTGCTTCTCACATCCTCCGGCGGTCTCCGTGTGACACAGAGCCCCTCAAATCCGTGCGTCACCTGATCTGTGAAGACCTCGTATGCCTTCTCAGCTGAGAAGTATATCTTTCCAGGCTCGAGCCTGAATTTCAGCGGAGCAGCCCCCATTCTCTCAGCAACCGGCCTGGGCGTGATCTGCTCCTCCACTATGATCCTCGTCGTCGATGTGCCAAGTGATCCTGTGAGAACCCTCTCCACGTGATCCCAGAGATCGAGGAGGTGCCTGGCATCGACCCTCTCCCTGGAGACGCCAAGCCTTGCAAGATCCGCGTCTATAAGCATCCTGGCCTTCTCCGCTCCTATATACCTGGCCAGCATCGACTCGACCTCATCAACCGTCCCCAGTCTTATGGCCGGCCGCTCGATCGGAATCGCGCCCCTCCTCTCGCTGAATATCTCTACAAACCCCTCTGCCTCGACCCTCTCCTCAGGCGTGGGGGTGCTCATCAGGGAGAAGAGCACATAGAGGCTCGCGTTCGCGAAGAGGCTCCAGAACACCGAGTTCGTCCAGGGGTCCAGATCCACGCCGAAAAGGTTTGTCGGAATGAGCGCAGATATACCGAACGGTCCTGAGTCCAGGATCGACTGCGAGAGCCAGCCGGCCCTGGCAACTGTGGGAACAAGCGCAGTGTAGATCCAGAGCACAAACCCTGCGCTCATGCCTGCGATCGCCCCCTCCCTGCTGCCCTTTCTCCAGTAGAGACCTCCGATCACCGCAGGCCCCATCTGGCTTGCGGCCACAAATGATACCAGGCCGATATCAACAAGGCTCTGGTACTCGACGGCTCTGGAGTAAATGTATCCGAGCACCACCACCAGGAGGATGTTGATGCGCTTGGCGTTGAGCAGAAGACCAGGGAGATCCCTGCCCCTCCCTATGTACCTCATGAGGTATGGCAGCTCGAGCTCGTTCAGCATCATGTGACCGACTGCAACGCTGTCCACCAGCACCATCGCAGTGGCTGCAGAAGCGCCCCCTATGAACACGAGCGCAGCGAGAGGTATGTTGCCCATGGAGTAGGGGATCTCTATGACGAACATATCCTTCACGCCGGGAACATCTAGAATCATACCGGCGCCGGCTATCGCTGGAACGAAGAGGTTTATCAGAAGGAGGTAAAGCGGGAAGAGCCACATCGCCTTTCGTATATGAGATTCATCAGCGTTCTCAACAACCATGACGTGAAACTGTCTGGGGAGAAGAAATGCAGCGAAGAAGGATATCAGCGTGAGCGAGAACCAGGATGTGTAATCTATGTTGATGAGATGAGAGAACTCCTCTGTTGACAGGACACGATCTATTATCTCAGAGTATCCGCCGAATATCCCCCATGTTATGTAGGCGCCAGCGATAACGAACGCAGTCAGCTTGACTATGGACTCGAATGCGACCGCTGCGACAAGCCCCTCGTGCCGCTCCATCGGATCAAGGTGGCGCGCTCCGAAGATTATCGCGAATATGCCAAGCAGTACTGCCACAACCAGCCTCGTGCCCCAGAAGCTCTCCCCGCCGCTTATTATCTGTATTGAGCTGGATATGGCTATGAGCTGGAGTGCGACATACGGTATGACGACCATCAGGCTCACAGCGGTCACTATTGCGCCTATGGCGTAGCTTCTGCCGTACCTGAAGCTTATGAAATCGCTGACAGATGTGAGACGGTACTCCTTTGATATGCGGACTATCTTGCGTATCATCACCCATCCAAGGAGCATCGCAAGTGTCGGGCCGATGTATATCGTGAGAAACTCCAGGCCGCTTGTCGCAGCTCTACCGATGCTTCCATAGAATGTCCATGCTGTGCAGTATACCGCCAGGGATAACGCATAGACATATGGATTTGAGACTATGCTTCTGCCGGCCTGCCTCTGTCTGTCCGCGTAGTACGCTATTAAGCTCAGCAGCAAGAGGTAGGAGACCATGAGGGCGAATGCGAATAGTGGCGCGCTCACATGGATCCCCTCCTGTCGAAGATGTATGCCCAGAGGATCACAAGCAACCACACAAGAAGGATGTAAAACAGTCGCTCGGGGAATCCCAGTATCCTCTCATCGGGGCTGGGTATCGAGAGGAGCGGCCAGTTGAACAGAGCCACGGCTATTATGAATGCCAGCACCCACAGTTCGATCTGCTCGAAGAGTCCTTTCGTTGATATGGTCATGGCCTACAGTCCCGGGTAAACCGTGATGCCCTTCGATGTTATATCGAGAGCATGCTTCCCAGCGCGATGAGAGGTGCCCATCATCTTGAGTATCTCCAGGGATCGCCTTCTGGTCCTGCCTATCTCCATGTTGTATAGTATTATCACCCCATCTGTTATGCAGGCGATATCCTGCGGATACGGGGTGCTCGATCTGGATTCAGCTGTTATCAGGACCACACTGTTCCAGCTCTTCATCATGGCGCCCAGCCTGAAGAGAAATCTGCTGTAGCCATCCTTCAGAACCGTTCTGAGAAAGGGGAGGGAGTCTATGACCACTCTTCTGGGATGAAAGCTCCTGACCTCACGATCCATCAGCTCCAGGATCTCGTCCTCATCACCCCCCTCGATCACCTCCCCGAGATCAACGTACCTTATCAGGGTGCCGAAGTGCCTGTGATCCACAAACTCGTAGGTGGAGATGAACCTGAGCATAAGCTCGGCAGGCTCGCTGAGGGCCATGAAGTATATCCCGCGCTCACCAAGCTCCGCTCCCTTGAAGAGGTACTGCATGCACAGGGTCGTCTTTCCGCTGCCGGTCTCCCCAGAGATAAGAACGCTGGAAGGTACCGGTATCCCGCCCTCCAGCATCTCATCCAGCCCGGGAATCCCCGTGGGCATCTTCTCTATCTGTCCCGTCCGACCGCCTCCATTCTGTGGCGGAGCATGAAATCCTGAATCCTAACCGATCAATTACCATCTCTTATTATTTCTCTTTTGTCCGTGAAGAGAATCTGCAGGAGAGCCGGGAAGGCCAGGAGGCGTCAGATATGATGCAAAAACGCATACCCTGATCTGGTGTCGATGACCTTAAAGTATGGATTATCTGAGAGATGCTGAGATTGGTAATCTCTTGCGGGATGATGAACAGGTCAGGGATGCGCGGATCTCAATGATCCAGGTACGTTATGAAGGAGACATCGATACAGATCCGGCCGAGCGCATCTCCCGCTGATCCGCCAGCATGACGAGGGCGCAAACTTGGGTCGCTCTTATGTGTTTGGCAACTTGCAGGTCGTGCAGTGTGTCGCTGAACGCACTTATTCATTCACCAAGAATGCATGGCAGGACCAGTGCTTCTACGGGCAAGTTATCATATGGATAAGAGCGACTTGGGTTTAAGGGAGTAACATGGAGCAGAACAGCCCAGATCAAGGCTTCAGCCCGAACTCCTTAAGCCTGTGAATGGCATCCCTGCGGGCGCTCTGATGCTCTCTGAGGAACTCCCTGATCCTGGCTGCGGCATTCTTCTTGCACGAGCCGCACATCTGCCTGCCGCTTCTGCACTCCTTGTACAACTCCTCCAGCTCACTGTCATCCTCAGCGAGGTGGAAGAGCAGGAACTCGTAGACAGCACACCTCTCAGGCTCTCCGCCATAGCGCCGCTGCTCTGCCAGGGATTGCCTCCCTCCGGTTATCGCCTTCATGACCTTGTTCGCGGCCTCCTCAGGATCCTCTGTCAGCGCTATGTGGCTCTCAGGACGGCTGGACGACATCTTTCCGCCTGTCAGGCCGGTCATGAACCTGTGGTATATCGATGCTGGGGGGATGAATCCGAACTCGCCGTTCTTCACCTCGACCTCTCTTATTATCTCATCGATCTTCTCAGCGTTGTCACCATCGAAGAGATCTATGTGCTCCGAGTACTGCCTGATCCTGTACCCGGCATCGATCAGTGCATTTGCAGCCGCTGTGATGAGATCCGGGCCCGCCGCCTTCCCCCGGATGCTTATGTATCCCTCCCTCTGCTCGACCAGAAATTTTCGCATCCTGTATGCGAGATCCCTGGTCAGCCTCATGTGCGCGTCCTGGTCAGATCCCACCGGAACAACAACAGGCTTCGGACCTCCGTAGTCTGGAAGCTGCGGATGGAGTATATCCGCCCCCTGAGCCATCACGCTCTCCATGTGGCCGATGGAGGTCTCTCCGGAGAATCCATAGATCGCACTTACCTCTGAGAAGTTCGTCTCTGCAGCCAATTCGAATGCAAGATCCCTCATCCTGTAGTTCTCTGACTGGAAGTATATGTGGCCGGTGGGCTCGAAGCCGAGCGCTATGAGGCTCAGGATGTAATCGTTGATCCCGAGCTCCCTGCATCTCTGCCAGCTGATCCCGCGCACGGCATGCGCCTCCATGTTTGCGATGGCCACGAATGCGTCCGCGCCGTGCCTCTGATGCCATATGATCTCATTCATCACCATCATGTGTCCGAAGTGCGCTCTGCCGCTGGGCATGAAGCCGCTCATGACCGCAAAGGGCCTGCGCTCCTTCATCGCCCTGAGAACGACATCGTAATCTCTGTGCCCGAATATGATGCGCCTTCTCATGTAGGGATGCGGATCGTCAATCTCCGGCAGGATCTCCTCAAATCGCGAGATTCCAAACTCCTCGAAGAGCTTTGAGTAATCTTCGACCTGAGACGAGCCCCATGGATCCAGCTTCACTTCCATGGCTGGGGGCAATGATCCGGACGTATATTTAAGTTATCTCCTTCGATGTGATCACTCTTGTGTGTTTGGCAACTTGCAGGCCGTCAATGTGGTTGCTGAACTCACTTGATCATTAACAGAGAATGCATAAGATGACCAGTGCTTCTACGGGCAACTTATCATATGGATAAAAGCGAGCGCTTCTTCCTTATTCGGACACCTCTCTGACAGCAATGCCAAAAGTTATGAACATGTAGATACAGCTTCTGTAAGTCTGTGTGAGAAATATGGTGCTCGATAACCTAGGCGGATCGCTTCGAGGTGCCCTGAAGAAGATAGCCTCGGCAACACGTGTTGATAAGGCTCTTGTGGATGACGCTGTGCGCGACATTCAGCGCGCCCTCCTCCAGGCTGATGTGAATGTAAAGCTCGTGATGAGCCTCTCGAACAGGATACGCGAGCGTGCACTCAACGAAAAGCCCCCTGCGGGGATGAATCCCAGGGAGCACGTGATAAACATAGTCTACCAGGAGCTGATCAACCTCGTCGGCAGGGGCACAGACATCCCTCTTAAAAAACAGACGATCATGCTTGTTGGCCTCCAGGGCAGCGGCAAGACGACGACAGCTGCAAAGCTCGCGACATACTTCCAGAGGAAGGGGTTGAGAGCTGCTGTCATATGCGCAGACACGTTCCGGGCGGGGGCATACGATCAGCTCAAGGCGCTCTGCGACCGCCAGGGGATATTCTTCTACGGGGAGAAGGGAAACAAAAACGCGCCTGAGGTCGCGAAGAACGGCCTGGAGGCGACAAAGAAATATGATGTGCGCATAGTGGATACGGCCGGCAGGCACGCGCTCGAGAGCGATCTGATCCAGGAGATGAAGGATATCCATGCGGTTGTGAACGCAGACCAAAAGCTGCTCGTCATGGATGCCGCAATCGGCCAGCAGGCGAGCGAGCAGGCCAGGGCCTTCAACGAGGCCGTGGGGATCACAGGAGTGATAATAACAAAGCTTGACGGCACCGCGAAGGGCGGTGGGGCGCTGAGCGCGGTTGCAGAGACCAAGACGTCCGTCGCATTCATAGGCGTTGGCGAGACCGCATCAGATCTGGAGAAGTTCGAGGCTGACAGGTTCATATCACGCCTTCTCGGCATGGGCGATATTAAGGGATTGATCGAGAAGGCCCAGGAGGTGCAGATCGAGAGCGATGTCGATGTCGATGCGATGATGAAGGGCAAGTTCACCCTGAAGGACATGTACAAGCAGCTCGAGGCCATGAACAAGATGGGCCCGCTGAAACAGATAATGCAGATGCTCCCGATCGGCGGAATGGGCATCGAGCTCTCCGATAAGGAATATCAGGTCACAAAGGAGAGACTCGACGCATACAGGTTCATCATGGACTCCATGACTGAGGAGGAGCTTGAGGATCCAAAGATAATAAACGCCAGCCGGATAAAGAGAATCGCACGCGGAAGTGGCACGCGGCCGGAGCTGGTCAAGGAGCTTCTGAAGTCACATGCTGCAATGCAGAAGGCCATAAAAGGAATGAGAGGGGGCATGGGGCGTATGAACGTGAAGAAGCTCATGAAGCGGCTGGGCCAGCCGAAGGTCTAGACCTTCGATTCCTCATACGCGATCCATACGATTACTATCCCCACCAGGATCAGAAGCGGACCGATGGACCCCTTGATGATGTCTGCTGTGTACGACCACCAGTTCAGACCGTACAGCCAGCTGTTGTGCCCAGACCATGCAGGGTCTGCCATGGCCCATATTCCAGTGATGACCACCAGAATGCCAATGATCACCTTCAGAAGATCTCCAATCCTCAAAGCATATCCCTCCTTTCGGATGATGTCCATGATGCTGATGATGCAAGTAAATTGCAGATTTTGGTATATGAGCCAAGTGGTTGTTCTGGAGGACGTGTCCGAATAAGGAAGATGTGCTCATAATAATCAGAATCCT
>JAKPCO010000063.1 GCA_029553285.1 Methanobacteriota archaeon | reverse complement strand
CTGATCGCATCTCAGCCGCCGCTCAAACTGGCGATCCGATGAGAGAGGTTCGCTCTTACGTGTAGCAACTTGCAGAGCATGCAATGTGCTCGCTGAAAGCATTCATTGCCACACTTTCGACTACATCGAAAGGTTTCGACGCAGTTGAAAGGTTTTGACAGTTTCGAATTCGTCGAAAACCCTTCGACGTAGTCGAAGGTAAGTCGAAACGATCGCATAACATGAGTGGTGCCTCTTCGGACAAGTTATCAGATAGATATGAGCGGAGCGATTATGATTCAGATGGGGCATCCAGCAACCGGCTCTCCGGAACTCCCGATATGATCGAAGGCCTGATTGACCGGCAGTGAGAGGGGAGGTCCCTTTTAACTGCAGCCAACTCTTCCGGGGGACCTGTCCGAATAAGAGTTCCGGGGCCAGATATTCGAGGCTTGAGGATGCTGATTGTTATGAGCAAATCTTCCTTATTCGGACACCCCTCTTCCGGGATCAGAAGATTTTATCTCATATCAGAGCAACAAATACATGCATGTACCACGATCCTGTGCAGGTTATCTTGGAGAGGGAGCCGCGCTGCAGGAACCCGCTTCTGATAGAGGGATTTCCGGGGATCGGGCTGGTCGGCAACATAGCCAGCCAGTACATGATCCACGAGCTGAAAATGAATTATCTTGGAGCAATGACCTCCAGATACTTCCCGCCTCTTGCGGTGCTGCTTGGAGGCGTCGTAAACATGCCTGTCCGGATTTACGAGCGGGACGATCTGGATCTTATACTGCTCACATCCGACATACCGATACATCCCCTCGCCTCATATGATATGAGCAGGGAGATTGTGAGATGGGCGGCCTCCATAAAGACGAGGGAGATCGTGTGCCTCGCCGGGATAACGCTGATGACGGATCAGAGGCGCGTCTTCGGCGCGGTATCTCATGCCGAGCTGCTCGAGAAGCTCAGAGGGGTGACGGAGATATTCGAGCTCGGGACGATAGCAGGCATCTCCGGATCCATAATGAACGAGTGCAGGCTGAAGGGAATACCCGCGGTCTGCCTGCTTGGGGAGACAATGAGCGATGAACCTGACCCGAGATCGGCTGCAGCAACCATAGATGCGTTAAACAGGATATACGGGTTGAACGTCAGCACGACAAAGCTGCTCGAGAGGGCCGCAGAGATAGAGATGCAGATGCAGCAGCTTGCAGCACAGGTTAAGACCAGTGCCGAAGAGGCCACAGCAAAGGAGTTCCCGATGTACGGGTGATGCTGATGATCTGTGTAGCGCTAACCGGAATCTCCAGGAACGTAATAAAGGACCTGGTTAATAATCGCGTACGAACGGTAGAGATCAGATCGCCGCTGAACTTCTTCTCCCTGAGAGGTGTTAACCCGGGCGACAGGATCTTCGTGACAGAGGCCAGCCTGAAGGATATCGTAAACGGCACGCCTGGGGTGATAGCGAGGGTCAACGAGATCCAGATAATGACTCACAGGATGATCCAGTCGAACGACTTTTTCTACGAGGAGATCGAGTCGCAGGCTGCGAGAGCCCAGCTCCAGTTCCTCGGCATCGGAAGGGTCAGGCGGATAAACACAATAGAGCCATACGAGCCGTTCGTCATAGAGGTCGACGAGATGCCGAGATATATAGCGAGATGAATCTGATCAATGATATGGATCCTGAATGCACAGCCTCATCATCCAGGAGATCTGATCTCAGCGAAGAGATCAGAGCGTTGCTGGAAGCAGCCTGCTCTGATCTGTACAGAGGTTGTCTGAGATGCCGGCCGCTACTACCCGAGGATCAGATTTTTGCTCCACCTGAGTGATCGCTTATGAAAGTGCTGCTTCTGACGGGCAGGCTGGCAGAGGCTGATGTCAGGAATGCGGCCAACTCTGCCAGGGTGCCTGCTGATGTCCTCGTCTTGGATCTGGATATAGCTGCGTTCATAACCCCGGGGCATGTAAGAAAAGCGGCCCCCATCGGATACGATCTCATCATGCTTCCAGGCCTGATCACATCAGATTTCAGTGAGGTGGAACAGGAGCTCGGCACAAAGATCAGGCTTGGCCCGAAGCATGCTGCCGATATAACCTATATTCTTGATCACATGGATGAGATAGAGCTCTCGAGCAGAACGCCAGCCTGTGCGCTCATAGCGGAACGTCTTGCCAAAAATGCGGAGGAGACGCTCAGTAGAATCGAGCGGAACGCGCGCCCGCCCATCGTCGTTCGCGGCATCGGGATAGGCGGCGGGAGCAGGATGAAGGTCCTTGCGGAGATCGTGGATGCAACCCGGCTGGAGGATGGATCTCTGGAGGACAAGATCAGATACTATGAGTCTCAGGGCGCGGACATGATCGATCTCGGCCTGCCCCTCGATGCACTTCCGGATGATGTGAAGAGAGTGGTGAGAATCGCGAGGAGAGTTTCGGAGATGCCTGTGAGCATAGACACGCTCCGACCGGATCTGATACTGGCAGGGGTTGATGCTGGAGCGGATCTGGTTCTGAGCATCGATGGCAGCAACATGCACGCTGTGGCTGATGCCCTTCTGGATGGAGATGTGCCGGCGGTCGTGATACCCGGGCCTGGGAGTCTCGAGAGCAACATCAGCGCTGCGATCGAACTTGGGCTCACTGTGATCGCAGATCCTGTGCTCTCGCCCCCGCTCGGTGGTCTCGCGGCCTCGATAGCGAGATACATCGATTTCAGAAGAGCCCACCCGGACACACCTCTATTTCTGGGTGTGGGGAATGTGACGGAGCTCATAGATGCTGACAGTCACGGAGCTAACGCGATACTGGCAGCTATTGGCGAGGAGCTCGGCGCATCCATTCTCTTCACACCCGAGTACAGCCGGAAGGCGCAGGGTAGCGTCAGGGAGCTCAGGAGGGCTGCAGAGATGATGGCGCTTGCTCGCGAGAGACGGAGCCCACCAAAGGATCTGGGGAGGGATCTCCTCATCCTGAAGGAGAAGCGTCCGCGGCCAGGGCTTGTGCCTCCAGACCATCTGGAGGTGAGGATGGCAAGGCAGAGCAGTACATTCGTTGTCGATCCCGCTGGATCCTTCAGGATAGGACTGTGCGGAGATGAGATAGTGGCCGTGCATGATCGCATGGTGATAAAAGGCAGGACGGCCAGGGAGATACTGGACACGGCGATTGATCTCAACCTGGTGAGCAGACTGGATCACGCTGCATACCTCGGGAGAGAGCTCGAGAAGGCAGAGATCGCGCTGAGGCTCGGAAAGAGCTACACGCAGGACGAGGAGCTGTTTTAGAATCCGAATCCGGATCCATTTGAATTCGCCTTCCAAGCAGCCAGTCTTGGACAGATCCATATGAGATGAGGTCGCTTTAGAGATCGATCGGAGGCTCGGCTGCCTATCCTAACACACTCCACCTTTTCTCCATAACACTGACGATCACCATCGCGAAAGCGGATGCGAATATTCCAGACAGGGGGAAAACCCCTCCGAGCATCAGCGATGTGATTCCACCGCACAGTATGCCCGCGGTTGCAGAGTTTGGGGTCAGTCCTAGCCTCTCCCTTTGGAAGCCTGCGAGGACCGGAACCAGAAAGGCGCCTGTGAATACAGTGTAGGCGAGCATCAGCGTTGAGATGATCTCGGGCCTGCTCATCGCCAGCAGCAGGGAGCATGAGCCTACAAAGAGCGCGGCCAGCCCACGCGCTCTGACTCCAGATCCCAGGCCGAGATCGAGGGTGAGTATGGAAGACGCAGTGAGGAGAGATGTGTCGGCGGATGACATCACAGCCGCCAGAAACGCAGCCGCGACCACTCCAGCGGCCCAGTTAGGAATTACATCGGTCATGAGCAGTGGCAGAGCATCCTCCGGTCTGATCTCGGGGAGAAGATGCCGCGCGAAGATCCCGATCGATGTGATGGCGAATGCGAGCGGTACGATGATCATCGCTGAGAGCATCGCTGAGACCCTGGCAGACTCAGGGCTCCTTGCAGAGAGGACTCTCGAGTACATATCGGGCCCGATTAGGTACATCGATCCAACTACCACAACCATTGATACCACATCCTGAGGGTTCATCTGCTCAGACGTCGGAAATTCCAGGCCGTTCAGAGCTCCAGGCGCGGATCCCAGGCAGATCGTCAGCATCAGGATCAATCCTGCAAGTATCACGCAGAGCTGCAGCAGATCTGTTCTCACCACCGCACGCTGTCCACCATGCGCAGTGTACGCCACCAGCACGAACGCTGTGGCCGACATCCATGCCCAGTCGTATCCGAACAGCGCGCCCATGATCCTACCGGCAGCGACGATCTGGGCAGCAATCACTCCCAGCCAGGCTATCAGGATGAGGGCGGAGGCAGCTTTTTTAGCAGACGATCCATAAAAATTTCCTATCAGGTCGGGCAACGTGCGCGCTCCGGTCCCCCTCACTGCGTGAGCTATCTTTGAGAGAACGAGAAGCCCCACGGCGCCGGAGAGCAGCCACCATGCCCCGGGAAGGCCCTTGGAGTACCCCAGGCCGACAAGACCGATCGTGGATGATGCTCCAAGTATCGTGGCGACGAGCGATCCTGTGAGTTGAAGAGCGCCCAGACTTCTGCCTGCAAGAAAGAAATCGTTCCAGGACCGACCGCTTCTGGCAATGTACCCCAGGGATGCGGTTGCCAGAAGATACAGAACCAGGGGGATCAGAACCAGGTAGCTCTCGCGCATACCCCCAGGTGTATTGTAAACATTTATCTCAATTTCGGTTTACAATAACCGGACGGATGTATTAGTGAGAGCGCCAAAATCTGATGACTTGTGGTTTGAGACCTCTCAGCTCAGGTGCTGATGCATTCTCAGTCCGTAACCAAAAAGAGATGCCATGCATCAGACCGCAAAGATCTGCATGCAAAGCTAGGCGTCGAATGCAGGTTTCGCCGAATACGCTCTCAGAGGCTTATCTGACTGGCGCTGAACCCTTTTTTAATTAGCAGGTCTTTGATCCTGCTGATGTGATTGCCCTGGAGCTCGATGACGCCGTCCTTCACAGTCCCACCACAGGCAAGCTTTGACTTGAGATAGGTGCAGAGATCCTGCAGATCTATCTCATGTGGATCTATGCCCTGAATGGCTGTGACCTCCTTGCCGTATCTTCTTTTATGGATTTTGACGACGATCCTCTGCTGCTCCTTGGCCACCTCTTCACATATGCAGAGCTCCTTGGGAAGACCGCAGACCGTGCACATCTCTGAGCTCATCTTTTTGCAGGTACCTCCATAAAATCCAATGTATATCCGTAGGATTTGCTATTAAAATCTGGTGGTGTCTTGGAGGGACCTGTTCGGACTAAGAGATGAAGCCAGAATCTGGGTGGCGTGCCGAAATTGCTGTAAATTGACCTCATGCTGGCGCGAAGCATACCGATTATAGTCCTTTGCGTCACATCATGTAAATCCATTTAAAAGCTACTGGATATGTCAACTTCATAGATGATTTTATATAACATGCAATATTATAGAAACTTATGAGGAATACTATAGTTTTGAATTTACAGCGAGTTCGATATACTGCCGAAATCGGGTTCACCGCCTTGGATGTGGAGACGCTTGAGCCATATTCGGAAATGTCACTAGAAAAGAAGTATATTTTAAATAAAAAAAAATTATTATGTTTTATTCAGCATGCCGATCACAGACATTCCGCCTTGCGTCATAGTAGCGATCGAGGGTGTGGGGGGATAGATTATCTCCATTTCATTATTTGTCTCATTTGCCTCGTTCACGCCCCACTCGTAAGCGAAAGCATCTGGATCGAGATTGTAGTCCACCATCGCCCTGATCCTCCAGCGCGTTCCGGGCTGTGGAGATGCATTGATTGGATTGGGCCCGAGCAGCAATAACCCGGTGTAGCTTTTTTCTGCAGTGACTCTTGTGCCGCTTTGCATGCCATGAACCAAGATCCCTCCACGCTCTGGCATGGTCTCGGTTCCTGGCCCTGCGAAATCAAAGCCATATACGTTTCCATCCAGGGCCGACCCCGCAGCTCCCACGTTGAAATCCTGGTTGGTCGCGGCGCCCAAGTTGGCAATGGTTATCTCCAGCGGTATAAGCACTATTTTACCACCGTAGAATATCACTGGATCGCTTGTTACCCTTACAGACTTCACCACAAGATCCGGTTTCTGTGCCTGAAATATTGTAGTGCCAGACGGCTTTACCAACTCTTTTGCCTGTGTTGCCTTAACATCTGCCCCAAAAGCAGTTGATACTAAAAGAAGCATACAGAGGCAAATCGACAAAAATAGCTTTTTATGCATTTTCCCACGCTCTGCCCCATTCATAATCATGCAAATTTTTGCATGATTTAGTATGTATTTTCAGTTGATAACATATATTGTTAACGGTCATATCGAAGGACCTGTCCGAATAAGAGTTCCTAGCAAGATACCGGTGCGAATCACTGTATCTGACTGTGGTGGCAGCTAACATTGAACCGGATCTACCTTTTTCGACCACATCTCCTGATTATCTGTCTGGCTGAGAGTATCGCAATCAGTCCGGTTAGAACCGGTGCGGAGGGGCTGCTCCTGCTCGCGGTGCTCTCATTCGGTTCTCTCCTGATGACAGGCTCTGCCTCTATCACGCTCTCGCGGAGATCCACCACGGCCCCGCTGCTGTTGAGGAGCAGAATCCTTAGATGATAGATGCCCGGATCGAGCGTTCTGTTCCAGGATATCTCCACGGTCTCATCATCGCCCTCAAGAAGCACAGGGGTTCTCTTCTCGACGACCTCCCCATCTGTACCGTTGGTGAGAACGAACCTGAGGCTTCCCCTGAATGGCACCCTTGATATGCCAAGAACCGTAGCAGATGCGCCCATCTCATCCTCATAGGTCTCGGTGATCCTGGCGTTCTCCACAGCGACGAATCTGTTCATGAAGGCGCGCGTCTGGCCTGTGGAGAGCTCGACAATCTTCGCCCTACCCGTGTACACATCTCCGGCATTCAGCAGCACAGGCCACTTCCACTCTATGAGTGTGGGCACACCTCGCCCACCTGCGATCTTCACGGATCTGTCTCTGTAGACGTAAACAGCCCTGTTTCCCGATATGAGCATGTAATAGATATCAACAATCGCAGGATCCGCTGCGTATATGAGCATATGTATGCCGGAGGAGTCTGCCAGGAAATCCCTGACATCAAATCTCAGGGGTATCTCTCCTCCGTGGTAGAAGCTGTAGCATCTCTTCTCCAGGAGGGTTCCATTTCTGGTCAGGCTGGCGCATGCCTCATACGCCCCCTCCTCCTGATCGCTCAGGTTCCAGCTGATTATCATGGTGCTGGGCGTATCCACTGGAAGCACACTGCTGCTTAAAATAACACCGGAGCGCATGAGTTCTGCCTGGAGATAACAGCCGGATACATCACCTGATAAAGTCACATCGCACGAATCGATATTCGAGTAGATATCGTCCACGTGCTGCGAGATCGCAGGTCCCTGGATGAAGAGCAGAACTGAGAGGAGTGCGAGCAACGATCTCATATCGCAGATCTCCAGGAGCACCTCTGCTTTATATCTATCGCACCGAGATGTAGAGCCGAGATGTAGAGATAACGGATGTTTTGTGGGTCGTGACTCCATTGGTCATCGGTTAATGATTTCTGTGCCGCTCTTATGTGTTTGGCAACTTGGAGGTTGTGCAATATGGTGCTGAACGCACTTATTCATTCACCCAGAATGCACGGCAGGAGCAGTGCTTCTATGGGCAAGTTATCATATGGATAAGAGCGTTCTGTGCAACATAATACGATGAATATTTAACAATTTTCTACTATCATATGTGTGCCACTTGATGAGGTCAATATCAATAACCAAAACGCTTAATTTCAAGATAATATTATTGTAAAAAATTATTGATCGATTCTTGCGTAAGACAGCTTTAACCGATGACATATGGTCGTGAGTCTATCGCTGAGAGCAACAGCATATGACCTCGCAGGAGCTTTTGTGAGATATTATGCCGAAGAGCATCGATTTCGTGGCAGATTGTTCGCTGATTTATCTCACAGCATTTTCATGAACGATCTCCCGCCCCAAGTTTGCAGTTCATAACCATCACAGGAGGAACCGAAGGATTTATTTACCGATAGTGGATCAAGTTGGTTACGTGGGCTCGTGGTCTAGCTGGTTATGACGTCGCCTTGACATGGCGGAGGTCATGCGTTCGAATCGCATCGAGCCCATCGCCCAAGTAGCTCAGTTGGGAGAGCGTCAGACTGAAGATCTGAATGTCCCCGGTTCGAGTCCGGGCTTGGGCATCGTCTCGCTTTTCAGTCTGTCAGCGAGGGTGGCGTCTAATGGCAGCATTGACTCCTCTCCGACACTCATCCAAGCAGCTGATCCCACAGGCAGGAATACCCCACAGACCTCATTTCATCATCGGATAACTATTTAAGATGTGAGCTGCATACTGCAGAGTGCTGGTCTGTTGCCACATGCTTTGTGCGTGCATATAAAAGCGCATCAGTTAGTGAATCATGACAGGGTATGGTAGATCGCGATGAGGCTCATGCTATGTGCAATCTTGCTGCTTCTTGTCCTTCCGTCTGAGGGGCGCTTGATAAGGGTTGATGACGACGGAGTCGCGGATTTCGCAAGTATCCAGGCTGCTCTTGCCCTGGCAGAGGATGGGGATATGATAGAGGTGCTGAGCGGGGTTTACGGGGAGAGCGTTAACGTAACAAAGTCAGTAAGTGTAAGAGGGATCGACTCCGGTGAGGGGCTTCCGGTCCTGGACGGAGGCGGCCTGGATGGTTTTGTGATCTCCTCAGATGGGGTTAGCGTAAGCGGATTCATCATAACGAATGCGACCGGATGGGGAGCAGCGGGCATCAGGGTCCTCTCAGAGAACGTGCTCATATCAGGATGCAACGTGAGCGATTCGTTCGCCGGCATTCTGCTCCTCGGAGGGAATGGATCGGTGGTTGATAACAACATAACAGAATGCCACTTCGCCGGAATCGTGGCCGCATCCTCTAATATTAGTGTGAGAATGAACAGGGTGTATGAGAATAACAATGCAGGCATACTTCTTCTCAGATCTGGTGGAAATCTCGTGGACGGCAACAATGCGAGCTGCAACCTTGGAAGTGGGATTAAGGTTTACAGATCAAACGATTGTGTCATAAGAAACAACACCGCAGATACGAACGACTACGGCATAGAGCTCTCCGAGTCCCATGGATGTGCTGTTGAGGGCAACATCCTCGAGAACAACGATTACGGTGTGTATCCATACATGTCATCAGGGAACTCGATCTCGAGGAACACCGCAAGGACGAACGACTACGCTGTGTACCTTTACAGCGCCTGGAACAACAGCATCACGGGGAATGATCTCAGGATGAATGATGCATATGGAGTGATGATCTACTATTCTGATAACAATACAATATCCTCGAACGACCTGAGGTCTAATGATATCGGAGGGCTGAGCGTGAGGGGCTCCAGGAACAACACCATATGCGGGAATGTCATGGGCGGCAGCCCGCATTCGCTGCACATGGAAGACTCGGAGCAGAACATCGCAGAGGGAAACAGGATACATGGGGGAGAGACGGGAGTCATTCTGGAGAGCTCGATGAACAACACCATCACCGGCAATACGATCTCTGACGAGCTCACAGGTATACTGATCTCATCGGGCTGCAGGAACCTCGTTGCAGGAAATAATCTCACGGGATGCAGAGTTGGCGTTGAGGCGAACGCCTCCAGTGGGAGCATCATATCAGCGAATACAATCGAGCATGGGGAGCTGTGCGTTCATGTCATACGCTCCCCCGACGCCAGGCTCGAGGGCAACACCATCAGGCAGAGCAGCTCTGGAGTGATCGTCGAGGCGTCTTATGGCATCAAAGCGATCGAAAACTCGTTCGAGGGGGTGCCCAGAGCGATTCTCATCACCGCATCCCCCGGATTCAGGATAGTCAACAGCAGCATAACTGGAGCTAACGTCGCGATTCTCGTCAACGCCTCGGAGAGGGGCGCTGTGGATGGCAACACCATGAAGGACGCGGTTGAGGGCATAAGGCTCCATGCTGCATATGATACAGAGATCGCCGGAAACCTCGTCACAGGCGCTAAGAGCGGGATTCGCCTGGACGGATCGAATGGGAACAGAATCGAGAGAAACAACGTTTCGAGATGCAGCAGCGGAATTGTGCTCTCGCGCTCCTGGAAGAACGTTCTGAGGAGGAACAGCATATCATACAACACCAACGGGCTGGCGCTGGATGAGGGCATGTATCCCATGGAGTCGAGCGAGAACCAGATATACCTCAACAGCTTCGTTCAGAACAGAAACGATGTCGTCTCATACATATCGAGCAATTTCTGGAGCTCTCCCACGAGCATTCGATATATCTATCGCGGCAGGAGCTTCGAGAGCAGGATGGGCAACTACTGGCACGGATTTGAGGGGGATGACAGGAACAGCGATGGGATACTGGACAGGGCTAAGAGCGTGGGCCTGGAGGACGACCCGTATCCGCTCGCAGAGCCTCCGGAGAGGTACACGGTGCTGGAGGGCGTGTGATGCGAGGATGCAGACGCTTGTAACCTCAACGCAGATGTGCCTTCTGATCACCGGGTGCGTTTAGAAGCGAGCCTCATCGTCCCACGACGGCCGAGTTAAGTCATTGATGAAGTCGTACTGGCTACCCCGTGCTGCCAGCTTCGCTGTAAGTCAATTCGAATACCGTATCGTTCAGCCAGCGACGGAACGACTCGTTGTCGCTGAATTGTTTAAAAAGCTCGGTGTCATCCTTGAGCAGGGCAGTCATCACGCGGAGGAGCGCTTTGTCGTGCTCGATGCGCGCGTTTTGTTTGTCGGAGTGCTTGCGTGCGTTCTGGTAGGCGGTGTCGGCTGCTACGCGTGCAGGGATCTCCTCGGTGATCATTTTGCACACCCGATCGGCGTCGGTCCAGGGAATGTTGCCGAACTGATCGTTAAAGGCTTTGATGATATTCGAGAGACGGTCGAGCTCCGGTTCGGGCTTGTGTCCACCGCCCGCGGTAGGTACCGGTTCGATCTCGGCATCCGCATCGGGAAGCGCGATCCTCATGCTCGCCTGCTTCTCGACCCGGTAGCTGTCTATGTCGATCGCCTCGAGGATGCCCTTTGAGAGGTCTTCCTCTTTGGGCGCCGGCAGCTTGGGCACCAGGAAGTTGAGGAAGATCGATAGCTTCTCCCACTCGGCGTTGGTATAGGGGAGGATCGAAGACAGAAAGTTATAGGTTCGCAGAAACGCCTTGGCTTTGCCCTTGAAGTCGACCTGACCGTCCTCGTCGAGATGCTCCATGTAGGTGGCGACGCAGGCGTCGAGAATCGGGTCGAGCAGGTTGCGGTCGGCCCCGCTCAGGTAGAGCCGCACCAGTTCATCAACTTGCTCAGGCGCGTACACCTGGTAGCCGTCAAGGTCGGCCTTGAGGTCGTGCAGCTTATTCGGGTCGGTCTCGTCGGCGAGGATGGTGGTCCGGTAGTAGGGCTCAAAGGCCTTTCGGATCGTCTCCGGGTCGTTGACGAAATCGAGGACGAAGGTGTCGTGCTTCTGGGGGTTGGCGCGATTGAGGCGCGAAAGTGTCTGCACCGCCTTGACCCCGGAGAGGGACTTGTCCACGTACATCGTGTGCAAAAGCGGCTCGTCGTAGCCGGTCTGAAACTTGTCGGCACAGATCAAAAACCGATACGGGTCCTCCCGGATCTTGTCGGCTATCTGGTTCGAGGGAAAGCCGTTCAAGCTTGCCTCGGTGACCTTGACCCCGCCGTAGTCATGTTCGCCCGATAAGGCCACAATTGCCCGATAGGGGCTTTTGCGCTCGGCAAGGTACGCCTGAAAGGCATGGAAATACTGGATTGCGCGCTCAATGCTGCCGGTCACCACCATGGCCCGCGCCTGGCCGCCAATCTTGCCCTTGGCGATCACCTGCTCGTGAAAGTGGTCCACCATGATCTCGGCCTTGAGCCGGATGGCGTACTCGTGCCCCTCGACGAAGCGGCGCAGCTTCTTCTGCGCTTTTTTGACGTCGAACTCGGGGTCGTCCTCGATGGTCTTGATGAGCGTATAGTAGCTCTTGACCGGTGTATAGTGGGCCAGCACGTCCAGGATGAACCCTTCCTGAATGGCCTTTATGGTGGAGGAGTCACTCCATAGGACGCCGGTGTCCGTTGCTCGGGGCTGTACCACCTGCGCGGGTCACGGCGGATCGTCTGACGCAAGCGGTTGTTAGTCTCTGCGCTGCAAGGACTGTATCAACTTGTCCTCACCGCCGCACTTTTGCACCAGGATGTCACGTATCTCCCCCGGATTCTTCGCCACCGCAGCCGCCCACCGGCCAAACCCACCGTGCGCATTAACGGCCTGGATCCATTCATCGAGATAACGCCGTTTCACCCGGTCCTGCCCGGTGTCCTGCCCTTTCAGTTGAATGATCTGTGAACCTTCCTTCCGCCCGATGTTCAAGAGACCCATGCTGGCCACGCGCCAGGAGTTCCAGCCTTCCATGAATTTCTTGGCACCGATGAGCACGTGCAGACCGGAATGCGGGCGGTTGATGCGCTCAAAGAGTGAACCAGCGATGGCGTCGCCTTCCAGCGCAATGTCGCTGGAATCCTCTTCCACTAGCTTCTTGAAGGAACGGCGTTGACGGTGCTGCCGACGAACACCCACAGCGGCTTTTCCACATTGTAGGGACGCAGGGCGTCCGTCTGTTCTTCGTAGAGCCGCACCTGCTCGTAGAAAGAGAGCAGATTGCCCAGCAGCAGGATATCCGTTTGGCCCTCACCCCCATCCCCTCTCCCAGTGGGAGAGGGGTGCACGTCGCGCAGGTTCAGGATGCGAAAGTCCTTGCCGAAACCGTCGCCGTAAAAGTACTTGTAAGAGTAGTCAAAGAGGATGGCCTTGCCGTATTCGGCGGTGAGCGGATCGTTGCGCGCCGCCGAGAGCGCCTGCCCAAAAGTGGCGCTGTATTCAAAGGTGAAGCCGGTCGCGCCCAGCGCGTCGCGGTATTTGCGCCAGGCATCACCGCCGGAGCCTTTGTGCCCCTCGTCCACGAAGATGAGATTGCGGCCCTCGAAGGCCTCGACCGGCACGCTCACGCTGCCGCCGCGCTTTTCCTCCACCAGTTTGGTGATCTCGATGACCTGCACGACATCCCGGCCGCCGCTCCACAAGCCGCTGGTGTTCAAGTCGAAGCGCCGCGCCGGGATGCCCGAAGCAGCCAGCTCGGCCAGGTGCTGTTCGCTTAAGCCCTCGTTGGGGGTGATGAGCAGGATGTTGTCGAGCGGCTCGCGGTTGTAGTGCAGAAACTGGTGGTAGTTGAGGTGCAGGATGAGCGTCTTGCCGCTGCCAGTGGCCATCCAGTAGGCCAGTTTGGCGAGGTCGCCTTCGGTGAAGGGTTCATCCTGCGGTTCTACGGGCAGACGGTTGGCGTTGCGCCCGGCCACGAAAGCGTTCAAGTCGGCCAGCAGTTGCGCTTTGTCGTTGAAGAGGCGGTCGAGGTAGATTTCCGTGTACAAGGCGGCCAGGTATCGAAAGTAGCGCAACGTGATGCGTTCAGTGCGGCCGCGGTTGATTTTCTCCAGGTGCAGACGGATGTTTTCATCGTAGCGTGCCAGGTCATCGGCGGGGATTTTGACCTGATTGCCGCGGGCGATCAGGTGACGGTAAAGAAAACTGCGCCCATCCGGGCCAAAACCTTCACCAACGCTCTTACAGTCTTCCAGCAACGCACGGTTGCTCGTGTAGCCGAAGAGGCTATTGAGCCAGGCCAGTAAGACCAGGCGGTTTTCGAGTTTGACGTATTGCTGGACGCCGTCCGGCATGGTCATTCTCCCCTAATCTTCTCAAAGCCTTGCCGGATCACTTCCGCCATCTTCTTTCGTCTTTCCTTCAGGAATTGTTGATACTCCATTTCATACCAGCGTTCCGGAAGGGCATGCAGGCGATACATTTCCCGAATCTCCTCTGCTGAAAACCGTCTTTCTAGTTCGGGGACATATTCTGAAGGTGGGCGGTCAGACACTTTGATATTATCGCTCCACTCCACCAACGCATAATTGGCTGCCTGGTTGATGAGGCGCTTCTCGCAGATTTTGATGCGTTGGAGGTACTGGCGCGGAAAAAGATGATGGCGCTCCAAGGCAGATTTTTTCGCTTTTGTTGAGGAGTCCAACAAGTCGGATACTTTCATCTTGGAGTAGAGCACAGGTGCATCCAAAAGGCAAAGTGCTGCATAGTAAGCAAACTGACCCGTGTTGCGAGCCGCCGCGGTTTCCAATTCGTTGGGAAGGGTGACCTCCCAATAATCTCGCGTCAAAACAGCTTCGATTTGCTGATTCAACACACGTTCAAAATCCTCAGCCGTTTGCGCGTCACGCAAGAGAGCCAGGTCCTGCTCCATGCGGCTTTCGGGAGAACCGGTATAGCGCCCCGTAAGGGTCGTCATGAAAAACCAGCGCGCCATGATTTCGCGCAGACGATAGGGATCAACGTGGAAATCGCGCTTCCCGATGAGCCACAATGCATAAGCATACAACACTGCCATCTGAGAAGAGACAAACTGGGAACTGGAATAGCCAGAACGCTTGAGAACCTTGAAGAATTCATGCCAGTTCTGAAGATCTAGAACGTATGCTTGACTCTCTCTCAGAACAGCGAATTGCCTTTCTCGTTGTTCGTCCGAAAACTGCTTGGTTTGTAGGTCCTTGCCGCGAAGCAAAGAGTAAAC
>JAKPCO010000042.1 GCA_029553285.1 Methanobacteriota archaeon | reverse complement strand
TCGATCACACCAGCCGTATCGTCTCCAGGTTCATCGGAGCGGATGTCGGTATCCTGTACTTCTTGTATATCGAGCTCGCAAGATCCAGGCAGTTGCTCTCGTCGCCATGGTTTGTGATGATCCTGCTGGGCTTGGGATAGACCCTTCTCACATACTCCATGAGCTGGTTCCTGTCCGAGTGGCCTGAGAATCCATCCACGGTGATGACGTCCATGTTCATCTTGACAGTCTGGGTCTTCCCCTCGACGGTGAGCGGGACCTCCTTCCATCCCTTCTGGATTCTTCTACCCAGTGTGCCCTCAGCCTGGTATCCGACTATCACGAGCGTGTTCTTCTCGTCCGGGCCGAGACCCTTGAGGTACTCCATTATCGGCCCGCCGTTCAGCATGCCGCTTGTGGCCAGGATGACCGCGGGCTCCCCGTTTATTATCTCATCCCTCTGCTTGGAGTTCTCGACCTGGACGAAGCACTCGGCGAGGAACGGGTTTATACCCTTGTGGAAGATCATGTCTCGGAGCTCGTTATTCAGGTACTCCGGATAGCTTGTGTGTATCGCGGTGGCCTCGTAGATCATGCCGTCCAGGTAGACAGGGAACTCCTCGATCAGGCCCTTCCGTATGGCCTCCTCGAGCACCACCATCACCTCCTGGCTCCTGCCGACAGCGAAAGCCGGTATCACAACCTTCCCGCCCCTGCCTATGGTCTCCCTGACGACTTTGAGGAGGTGGTTCTCAGCGTCCTTTCTCGAGGGCTGAATGCTGTTGGCCCCTCCGTATGTCGCCTCTATCACCAGGGTCTCAAGCCTGGGGAAGCTGTTTACAGCAGGGTCGAAAAGCCGCGTCCTCTCGTACTTGAAGTCGCCTGTGAACGCGACGTTGTACAGACCGTCGCCGATGTGGAAGTGCGCTATCGCAGATCCCAGGATGTGCCCTGCGTTGTGCATCGTGAGCTTGGTGTCAGGGGCGATATCGGTGACATCTCCGTAGTTCAGTGTAATTGTATGTTTCAGCGCTTCCCGTATCATCGCTGATTCATACGGGAGCCTCTTGCCCTCGCGCCCAGCCACCTCGATGTAGTCCAGCTGTAGAAGCACATACAGATCTCTTGTGGGCGGCGTGCAGTAAATCGGCCCCTCGTATCCGTACTTGTACAGCATCGGGACGAGCCCGGAGTGATCGAGGTGCGCATGCGTTAACACGACCGCATCTATCTGGCTCAGCGGATAGACCTCTGGAACGTAA
This sequence comes from Methanobacteriota archaeon, assembly GCA_029553285.1. Lineage (GTDB taxonomy): Archaea > Halobacteriota > Methanosarcinia > Methanotrichales > Methanotrichaceae > Methanothrix_B. The sequence continues at coordinate 70,515 of JAKPCO010000042.1, read as the reverse complement.
AGGTATGGGGTTGCGCTGTCATCCGATCCGACGTTTATTCCGCAGTCGATGATGATCTTAGACTCCGGGGTCGAGAGAAGCATGCAGCTCCTCCCCACCTCCCTGCATCCGCCGAGCGTCGATATCCTGACCCACTGGTCCTTCGAGGCTATATCCCTGTGTATCTTCCTGCCGATGGATCTGAGTATGGTCTTGCGCTCGGTCTGAACGGATCTCAGGTAGTCCTTGATGTTTGCGATGGTCGACGACCTGACCGGCGGAGTCCTCACAACCTTTGGCGTCCAGCCTATCAGCTTGGTTATCTCTCTCAGTGTTGCGCCGTGCCTCCCTATGACCAGCCCCGGTTTCTCCGCCTCTATGATCACCTCACCGGTCTCTCCATCGAAGTAGTAGTTTGTGAGAGCCGCCTCCTTCGGCACGACCTCCTGTATTTTCTTTATTGCTTCCTCAGGGTCCATCAGCACCTTCAGATCTGGCCTGACCACAACCCTCTTCCGGAGATCCTTGGCCAGGGATCGTATGATCTCACCGTCGTCAGCAAGCCGCCTCGGATCGTCTGTGTATATTACCAGCTCAGGGCCCTCAAACTCCAGACCTGTGACGTTAATATCTGCAGGCAGCTTGCTCTGGATCCTGCGCCTGAGCTCTGATAGAACATCCTCAACCGACAAAAGAACACACCCAAAAATAGCTCAGAGAGATCTCACGATCTCCTCCACCTCGGAGGCTGGAACTTCCTCATATCTGTCCTTTGTGATCCTCACGAGGGCTATACCATTGCCTGAGGCCGAGTCGCGCTTCATGGCTGTGTGGACCGCCCTGACACACAGCACCGAACCTTCCTGCATGCTGAGGCCGGGTCTGTAAAGAGACTCCAGAACGCCGTATGCTACGGGCGAGCCCGAGCCTGTGGATACGATATCGTGCTCCTCGATCTGCCCCCCAAGCGCATCGAGGGAGAATATCTTCGGCCCCATCTTGTCAACGCCACCGACCACGAGCTGCACCAGAAACGGGAAGTACCGGCGCGCGCTGAGGATGTTCGAGAGGAGAGATGTTATGGCTTTAATGGTGAGCGGCTCACCCCTCTGCATCCTGTAGAGCCTTGCCTCAGCCTGTATAATCCTTACAAGGGCCTGGGCATCGCCAACAACCCCTGCCGTGGTAAGCCCTACGAGGTCGTCGATCTGGTAGATCTTCTTAGCTGTCCTGCTGGCTATAAAGCTGCCCATGGTGGCACGGCTCTCTGAGGCGAGAACCACACCCCCATCACAGACTATGCCAACCGTTGTTGTACCTTTGAACGCCTCGACCATCTGGATACCTCGTACTAAAACTAGAAAACGACAGGCTCTCTTCTATGCCAGTCCATATATAAACTTTCTCATCACGAGTTGGGGGAGGGCTGCTGCGTCTTGAGTCGGTGAAGGACCTGGATGCACGGCTCGTGCGCTCTCATCACCGAGCTAAGGCGCATGGGTGTGGCAGGTGCACGAATCCCGAATCTATTCGAGCACGACCATCACCCGGAAGCAGGAGCCAGAAGCTTAATGTTTCATAAATTTTAAGAAAATTTATCAAATATCTTTTTATAAGAAACTTCTTATCTGGTTTTGGTGATTCGGTTGGCAATAGACACAGGGGATACGGCCTGGATCATGGTCTCAGCTGCACTGGTGATGCTCATGACTCCAGGCGTCGGCCTGTTCTACGGCGGGCTTGTCCGCTCCAAGTCTGTGGTCTCGATGATATCTCTGTCGATCCTGGCGATATCTCTGGCGAGCATACAGTGGGTGCTGGTGGGCTACAGCCTTTCGTTCGGCTCGGATGTCATGGGGCTCATAGGCGGTCTGGATTTCATCTTATTGCGCAACGTTGGAATGAGCGAGGCCCCGCTTGCCGGGACGGTTCCGCATCTGGCGTACATGATGTTCCAGCTCGTCTTCGCTGCCGTGACCCTCGCTATACTCACATCTGCAGTGGCCGAGCGGATAAAGCTCAGCTCTTTCATAGTGCTGAGCATCCTCTGGACGACACTTGTGTATGATCCGCTGGCGCACTGGGTGTGGGGTGGCGGCTGGCTCGCGAGCCTCGGGGCCCTCGACTTTGCGGGTGGAACTGTGGTTCACATAAGCTCGGGCTTCTCCGCGCTTGCGATCGCCCTAGTCATAGGAAAGCGGGCTGGCTTCGATACCTACGTGCTGGAGCCGCACAACATACCCATGGCGATGATAGGCGCTGCCCTCCTGTGGTTCGGATGGTTCGGGTTCAACGCAGGCTCTGCGCTGACCGCTGGAGGTCTTGCTGCCAGCGCATTTGTGGTGACAAACACCTCTGCAGCGGCAGGAGCCCTCGCGTGGCTCCTGGGCAGCTGGGTCAGAGGAAAGCCAAGTGCTCTGGGGATGGTCAGCGGAGCAATAGCAGGGCTGGTGGCGATAACGCCTGCCGCAGGTTACGTCGACACCATGTCAGCGCTGCTGATAGGAGCATTCGCAGGACTTGTCTGCTACTCGGCTCTGCTCTTCTGCGTCAGTATCGGGCTCGACGAGAGCTTGGATGCCTGGGCGGTTCACGGCGTCGGAGGGCTCTGGGGAGCACTGGCGACGGGGATATTTGCAAACCCTGCTGTGAACAGCTACTCAGGACTGATATACGGGAACCCGGAGCAGTTCACGGCCCAGATCGTGGCGGCACTGGCGTCTGTGGCATATGCTTTCGTTGTGTCCTATGTGCTGGCCAGGCTTGTGGATGCCACACTCGGTCTCAGGGTGACAGAGGATGAGGAGTATGTCGGTCTGGACATCGCCGTGCATGGCGAGAAGGCCTACGCGTGAGGTTTCAGCATGATGAAGATAGAGGCGGTGATCAGAGAGGAACGGCTGGGGCATGTGAAGTCGGCCCTCGAGGAGAAGGGCTTCGTGGCCATGACCGTGACAAGGGTGCTGGGGAGAGGCGAGCAGAAGGGGATACGGCTCCAGTACCGCGGCGGAAACATTGAGGTCGACATGCTGCCGAAGCTGAAGATCGAGATGTTTGTCAGAGATGAGGATGTGGAGACGGTGATGAGAACGATATGCGACTCTGCGAGAACAGGAAGGATGGGAGACGGCAGAATCTTCGTCCTGCCCGTCTTGATGTCCGGGAAGGTGAGGACCGGGGAGGTGGAAGGAAAGATTCAATGATCCGCGGGAGAGGCGCTGCCTGTGCAGGCGCCTCCTTATCTCTCGCTCACGTCCATCCGATAATTTTAGGCATTGGTCCTGTATGCTTTCATGGTGGTAAGCGGGTCTTTACCAGCCAGCTTGCGTGACTCCGGTTGAATATAAGCATCGTTTCTGGTCACGAGCTTGAACAACTGAAAAAACTGATGTTCTTATCCATCTGATGACTTGCCCGAAGGAGCAGGAGTCATGCTATGCGTTCCTAGCATATGCTTACAGCAGCCGCACCACGCACCCTCCAAGCTGTCAGACACATAAGTTGAATACCATATCAGGTATCGCGTGCATCTGAACTCAATGATACAGAGACGCGAGTACGGGCAAGCAGGCCGGTTTTCTGCAGGAGGCACATTGTTCATCGATCCAGATAATCGGTATGCTGGAGGATCCATACCTCTCAGGGATGAGTCCCTCCACATCCGGCCAGACAGCAAAAACTCTCACTTTAAAGGAAACGTGATCTGGTATCGTCTGAGATACAAATTTATGCAGACAATTTCATATTTTAATAAATAGAGGTAAAACTTAAATTATCTATTAAAATTTAAACATATTGTTTCATCACTTTTAATAATTTTTAAATAAATTTCATATACACTAAAAAGTACAATTTTAAAAAATAAAATATTTTTGTACTAATTTGTTTTAAATTTTATTCATACTAATCTGCATTATTTGAGGGGGTATAGACAGGGAAGAGAGATCAACCTTGAAACAGGTGGTTTGGATACGAATCATTGAGTGGCCTGTCAGGAAACCGGCATCTGACGGCACAATAGGTCACAAGTGCTGTTGATCTCAATGATATGAACACAAGTCAACCTTAATGCGCATTCACGTATTGGTGGCACGCTGAGGTTTCTCCTGCGCTTGTACGAACATCCTGTCAGCGAATGTCGATGCATGCTTTTATCAAAGAAGCTTTATACCAAAAAGCTGGGTTTTCAGGAATCCACGTCTGGCTCGGTCCCGCATCCCAGATACACATGCGCAAGCCGAATCGTGCGCGCGACTCGAAACGTGGGGCTGCCCGCATATATTCACATATCATATGGTATCGATCTCGATGCCCTTCTTTGAAACGCCATTTTTACAGACCCATTCATTCCACATGATATGTGAATTTGCCCCTCATGGCGCGCACAACCTTCCGTCACTGCGTAGAAAATTGATCTAAAGAGGATTTCATGAGATCGTATATCCTCATGCTCACAACATATGTGAATAAGACGCTGCTCGAGCATAATTTAATGTATAAATTATAAAAATATATCTTCACTGATTAGTCCTACTCAATGGGTAAATACTGATTTATAATATTGTGTCTATTTATACGAATAACTTGAACTAACACATCTATTGTTGCGTATCGTGCAGGGCATGTATTTTATATATTACTATAAAATCTATTATTTATATTGATATGTTGTTAATAATAGCTTTTATTTAATATATAATTCACACATTACATATAAACTTTAAAAAAAATATAACAAAAATGTTTAAAAACAAATTAAATTTATGTCATCATATGATATAAATATATATCAAATTTTTAAAGTTACTATGACTATTCCAAATCCAGAATTTTAAAATTGGTGGATTGGAATCTCAAAAGTGAGAGTTTGTTAAGATACTCTATGTTTTATAAATTTTTGGTGAGATGCCCTCTCAGCTAAACCACTCAGCGATCTGCTAGCTGCGGATATGACCTGCTGGCAACAAATCGCTTATATCTCATGAAACGTATCTGGCATTGAGGTGTGAGTCATGGTACGATGGAGCGCTGATCGGGGCCTGCAGGCGAGAATGCTTCTGACGATGTTCCTGCTTGCAGCTGTATACCTGATATTCATCAACGTCATAATGGCCATGGGGGTTGGGATACAGGGAGTCGTCCTGATCATGGGCGTATTTCTCTTCATACAGTACTTCTACTCGGACAAAATAGCCCTGGCCAGCGTCGGCGCGCGGATCGTCTCTGAGAGCGAGGCTCCAGAGCTGCATGAGCTTGTGGGGAGGCTCTGTGCCATAGCAGGGCTGCCTAAGCCGGGGATAGCGATTGTTCGCACAGATGTACCCAATGCATTTGCCACCGGCCGGAGCCAGTCAAGCTCCGTGGTCGCGGTCACCACCGGTCTTCTCAGAAGACTCGATAAAAGCGAGCTGGAGGCAGTTCTCGCACACGAGCTGTCACACATCAAAAACAGAGATGTCGCGGTGATGACGATCGCGAGCTTCCTATCGACAGTGGCATCTGTTATCGTTCAGAATATCTTCTTCCTGGGCGACAGGCGTGACCGGGAGTCGGGCAGTCTCATCGCGGTGTGGATCGTATCGCTGATGGTGTGGATCGTGAGCTTCATACTCATAAGAGCTCTATCAAGGTACAGAGAGTTCTCTGCAGACAGGGGCGCAGCGATAATTACTGGAAGACCATCAGCGCTCGTATCTGCGCTCATGAAGATCAGCGGAACCATGGCCAGAATCCCGAAAGAGGATCTCAGAAGGGTTGAGGGGATGAACGCGTTCTTCATAATCCCCACAGGCGCAATAGCGAACCTCCTGTCAACACATCCGCCCATAGAGGCGAGAATAGCGGCTCTTGAGCGGCTTGAGAGGGAGATACTCTGATGGGCTTCATCGACTTTCTTCTCGGATCCACAAAGCTGCCGCAGCCGAAGTCAGAGAGGCTCTTCGCCATAGCCACAGCGCGGGTCACGCTCGAGGCGAAGCTGGGGCTGAGGTCAACAGGAAACGCGGCGATCTGCATAAAGCCTCTGGAGTCATCGACCTACGATCGCACGCGCGCCGAGATCGAGGACCTGCTCAGGCTTGGATCAAGAGAGGCCGGCACTGCGTACCGGCTTGAGAATGACAGCTACGGCTACATGTGGGTGGTGCTCACAGATCCCGAGTTCGAGGATCTCGTCTCGGGGATTCACATGGTTGTCAGAAGCCTCACAGACAGCGGTCTCGGCCAGCAGCTTCTCTGCGCTGTGTATCCATTCTCCAATGGCTCCAAGGTTTACTGGATATTCAGCTTCAAGCTGGGCGCGTACTACCCATTCGTCCCATCAAAATCCGGAAGGGAGCGGGAGAGCGCGCTGGAGCTCAGGCTGAGGTCTGTGATGGCTGAAGAGCTTCCCATAGAAAAGGATGTGGAGCGTTGGTATCCCATATGGGAGATGCCGCTCTAATCCTCTATCAGACCCTGACCCCTGAATATGCCCCTCGCCTCCTCGAAGGTCAGATCCGGAGGCGGGAGAATCAGATCAGACTCCGTGATCTCAGCCACGTCCAGCGGCTCGCACCGCTCCCTGACAAGCGAGACCATCCGCAGCAGCTCGTTCCGGAAGCCCTCTCTGTCGCCCTTCTCGACAAGCTCCACGATGCGGTTGTCTATGGCGTTCAGATCCTCGAGAATGGCATCAGGCGCCCGGTACTGGCCCTCGCCCATGATCCTGATTATCATTTCGTCTCACCCCTGAGCCTGGCCAGCTCCGCCTCTACAGCGCCTGATGCCTTGATCTTCGAGAGCTCCCTATCCAGAGCGTCGCCTCCTGTGTAGTCCTCAAGAGCTCCCTTCTCGAGGAGATCGTCGAGAGCCGCAGCGCGGGCCTTCATCCCTTCAGTCTTCTCCTCGGCGCGCTGTATCGCAAGTCCAACGTCCGCGAGCTCCTCGCTTATGCCTGTCACAGACTCGGTCACCTTCACCTGCGCCTCTGCTGCGGAGTACTGCGCCTTTATCGCCTCCTTCCTGGCGCGAAGCGTCTCGATCTTCGTCGAGAGGCGGGTCTCCACGGCGATGAGCTTCTGCTCCTCCCGGTCCAGCTCGGCGATCTGCGAATCCAGGGTCTCGATCTGGTTCTGGAGGGATACCTTTCTTTCAAGCGCCTGCCTTGCGAGATCCTCTCTCCCGGCACTCAGGGATTCGCGCGCCTTCCCTTCGAGCTGCTCCGCACTCTGCGCAAGCCTGGCGCGCTGGAGCTCCAGGCGTTTCTTAGAGGTGGCGACCTCTGCGATGCCCCTCTTTACGTTCTGGAGCAGCTCGAGCTGCTTTTCATAGGAGTAATCCAGAACCTCTCTCGGATCCTCCATCCTGTCCATTATCCTGCTCATTTTCGATTTTACAATCGTTCCCATCCGATCCAAAAGACCCAATCCAATTCCTCCTCTCAGACCATTCAGCAGCCGTATCTCACAGCCCGGGCGCATCCTCGAAGGGAAAACGTTATAAGCTGGACGCTCTATCAGACACCACGTTCGCGGGCTCGTAGCTTAGCCTGGCGGAGCGCACGGCTGATAACCGTGAGGTCACGCGTTCGAATCGCGTCGGGCCCATCTTTTTATCTTTTTGATATATCTCCCTCTATGATTGTGTTCATCACGTAATCGAATTCTATGCTGTCGCACCATCCGGCCTTCTCGAATATCCCCATGAAGCAGACTCCCATGACGCTCCTGTGTGGGATTTTGCCTAGAAGTTGCCTCATATCTTCAATGCTGACGCCGATCTTCGGCATGGCCATTCCGCCGAGGATCACGAGAACATCGGCATCCGGCGAGCACATCTCTCCCAGTTCCATTCCGTATTCGGTGGCGATGACCCTGCGCGTCTTGTCCACGCTCAGCCCTGGAAGGAACGCGAGCCTCTTATCCCTCACAGGATATCCCAGGAAGAGCGCAAATGGTGTGCAGAATCCGGGAGAGCCTATGAAAGTGACGCTCTCGTACTCCTTCACCATGTCCCTGAAGCCGTTCAGCATTCCACCAAGCCCTTTGACATCCTGTACCTTCTCCATATTCGAGACCTCACGTTAATATGTCATCCAATATTAGTATTATATGTCTCCCTCCTGCAATGCCAGCGAAACTGCAGCACAACACCACATCCCGGATCCACTGCTATCAGGTCATCTACCGCATGGCAATCGACTGCGATGAGCTCTCCTGCAATGCATCCGGATTCCGGAGCACTCGTGCGGCCTGCCGGAGGCTGGCGATTTTGAGACGACCTACCTGCGATCAGCTCTCATCTCCCGCCCACACGTTGTCCTTGCCACCATCCTGCATGCTGATCTCGTTGTCGTGAATGTCATTCCTCAGGAAGGTGTTCCTGCTTCCAGTGCAGTGGATTCCGTACTTGTTGCCCTGTGCGACGTTATCCGTGATCGTGTTGTTGTTCGAGAGCACATTTATGCCGGCATTGCCGCATCCGCATCTCCCGGAGTTCGTGACCCTGAACCCCCGGAGGGTCACATTGTCTGCGCTTATCGTTATTGCGCTGCCGATTCCCTCAGCATCTATCACAGGCATCCCGCCGCCGGTGTCCACGCCGATAAGCGTCAGGCTCTTCGAGACGTAGACGTGCTCGAAGTATATACCGCTGTGGACCTCAATGGTATCCCCGGCGTTGGCAGCATTTATCGCCTCCTGCACGCTCGAGAAATCGCATCCCTCTCCGCATACGGTCACTGCCGCAGCAGGCAGTGAAGCTGTGATTATGGTACACACAATCATGATGCACAAATGCCGCTTCATCCCATCACATCCTCCCACATGCACAACAAGCTTTATGTCTTAAAAGCATTTGGAGAAGAGAGCGACTTAGGGGAATTGTATGCGACTTTCGATGGAGTTGGAGCTGCAGGACGTGCCGGGGCAACTGCTCCTAGCACTGCAACCCATAAGGGACGCGAGAGGGAACATAATCAGCGTCGTGCACCACAGGGACAGGAAGACACCCAGAGGCACGGTGCCTGTGAGGCTCATCGTTGAGATGGACAGGTCGAAGCTGGAGGGTGTCAAAAGAGACCTGGAGAAGAGCGGGATTGTCGTTGTGCGCGCGGGTGAGGAGCGCTTCATAGAGGAGGTCTCGGTGATACTTGTTGGCCATGTTCTCGACAGCGATCTCGGTGATACCGTGAGCAGGATCGACTCGACAGGGTATGCAGAGGTCATGGACCTCTCCCTCTCAATGCCGGGGGTCGATGAGCCATCATCTGCGTACATGAAGATCAGGGCCACAGGGAAGGAGGAGATGCAGAGGGCTCTGAAGATTCTACGTGAGGTTGGAGCTCAGAAGAAGCTTCTGGTGATAGAGCCTGTGGAGGACGATCTATGAGAGAGGTCAGGATCTCGCTGGTCGGCTACGGTGTCGTCGGCCACGGAGTTGTCGATGTCATCAGCAGGAAGCGCAAGATGCTCAGGGAGCTGGGGCTCGATCTCAAGCTCGTCAGCATCACGGATCACACAGGCACGCTGGTTGAGGAGGATGGGATATCTGGGGAGAAGGTTCTCGGTCATCGGACCCTTCAGGAGATTGCGAACTCGGAGATGAGCGCCAAGGAGACCATAAGATCCGTGAACTCTGAGCTGGTGGTCGAGGTCACCCCAACCAACATAGTCCACGGCCAGCCAGGCCTGGGACACATGGAGGAGGCTCTCGCCAGCGGAAAGCATGTGGTCACCTCAAACAAAGGGCCTCTTGTTGTTGCGTACAATAAACTAAAGCGTCTGGCCGATGATAACGGGGTGATGCTGAAGTTCGAGGCGACAGTCGGCGGAACGATGCCCCTGATCAATCTCATAGAGAGGACGCTCGTCGGGAACACCATCCTGGGGATACGTGGCATATTCAACGGCACATGCAACTACATCCTCACAAGGATGGCCGATGAGCAGTATCCATTCAGCAGGGCCCTGGCTGAGGCGCAGGAGCTGGGATATGCTGAGGCAGACCCGACATACGATATAGAGGGTGTGGATACAGCTGCAAAGATCGTCATACTGGCGAACGCGATATTCAACATGAACGTGAAGTACAACGACGTCCAGGTGAGGGGAATAACAGAGATCACGCCTGAGGCGCTGGCGCTTGCGAAGAAGCACGGGTATGTCATAAAGCTGATCGGCGAGGTGCCGGCGCTGACTGTCAGGCCGATGCTGGTGCCCATAAGAAGCCCGCTCGCGGTCGGCTCCACTCTGAACGCAGCTGCAATCTACACAGATCTCTCAGGGACGATAACGGTCACCGGTCTCGGGGCTGGGGGTGTGGAGACAGCAGCGGCGATACTGAGCGATATAGTGAGCATCTACAGGACAAAGCGGGTGGATGCGATATTCTGATGACAGGCTTCGCGAGATTCGCAGAGCTCTGCGAGCGGATATCACAGACATCAGGCTCGCTGGAGAAGACGGACATACTGGCCTCCTTTCTCTCAGCTCTGGAACCTGATGATCTTAGAATCGTGGCAGGCTTCGTCATGGGTGTCGTCATACCTGGCACGGAGCTCGGCGTCGGCCCGAGCCTGCTCTACGAGTCCATAAGCAAGGCCACGGGTCTGAGCCCCGAAGCGATAAAAGAGCTTCTCCGGGCCACCGGCGATCCAGGGCTTGTCGCGTACAGAGCTGTTGAGAGGAGAAAACCGCTCACTCTTGCAGCCTTCTCCGGAAGCGATGGTCTGGATATAAAGGATGTATATCAGAGGTTCCTCTCGATAGCGAAGGCCTCCGGCAGGGGCAGCCAGGACATCAGGGTGAAGAATCTCCAGTACCTCTTCAGCGAGGCCTCGCCGCTGGAGGCGAAGTACATAGCCAGGCTCGCGATGGAGGACATGAGGATAGGCGTCGGCGAGGGCCTGGTGAGGGACGCGATAGCAAAGGCATTCGGAGCGTCAAAAGAGGATGTGGAGAGGGCGTACAACCTGACGAATGATCTCGGGCTGGTCGCAGAGTACACGAAGCTCAAGAGGCTGAAAGAGCTCGGCATAAGCATAAACCGCCCGATCAAGATGATGCTCGCGCAGATCGGTGAGAGCATCGAGGCGTCGCTTGCAGAGGGCGCGACAGCGGTGGAGTGGAAGTTCGATGGCGCCAGGGTCCAGATCCACAAGGATGGTACAAACGTCAGGATATTCTCCAGGAGGCTTGAGGATGTCACATCATCACTGCCTGAGATACGGGAGATCGTGAGAGCGCATGTCAGGGCTAAAACAGCAATCCTGGATGGGGAGGCTGTTGCAACAGGCGAGGACGGGAGGCCGCTCCCGTTCCAGGAGATACTGAGGAGGTTCCGCAGGAAGTACGGAGTCGCGAGGACCGCGAGGACCATACCCCTCAGCCTGCACCTCTTCGACATAATATACATGGACGGGGCGAGCCTTCTGGATGAACCTCTGGAGGAGAGGCGGAGGGTCCTCGTCAGCGTGGCGGATCCTGAGATCATAGCTGAGCAGGTCGTGACGAGCGATGCCCAGAGGGTGGAGGAGATCTACCGAGAGGCGCTTGCGGCCGGGCATGAGGGAGTGATGCTCAAGAATCCCACATCACCGTACTCTCCGGGCAAGAGGGGCAAGAACTGGCTCAAGATCAAGCCGCTTCTCGAGTCCCTCGATCTAGTGGTGATCGGGGCGAGATGGGGAGAGGGAAAGAGGGCGAACCTTCTCGGCTCTTACAGGCTCGCATGTGTAGACTCTGATACCGGGGAGCTGAAAGACGTCGGCTGGGTCGCAACAGGGATCACGGATGAGATGCTCGCTGAGCTCACCGAGATGTTCAGGGACCTGATAATCAAGGAGGAGGGGATGGAGGTGGAGGTCCATCCGCAGATCGTCTTTGAGGTCGGCTATGAGGAGATCCAGAGGAGCCCCAGTTACTCATCTGGCTACGCCCTGCGTTTTCCGAGGCTGATAGCCGTGAGGGATGACAAATCGCCCTCTGAGGCAGATACGCTGGAGAGGATCAGCGAGATATACCGGCTTCAGAGGGGAAGATCCAGGAGATAAGGAGCTTTTAAAATGATCGTGAAGAAGCTTAATGAGCTGAGTTCAGAGGACCTGAAGGTTCTCCTTTCGAGAGAGATCGGAATACAGGATGTCCTGCAGAGGGTCAACGACATAGTGATGGATGTGGGAGAGAACGGCGATGAGGCCCTGAGAAAGTACACGGAGCAGTTCGATGGGGTGCGCCTCGAGAGCTTCAGGGTTTCAGAGGATGAGATCGAGGAAGCGTATGATGCTGTGGATGAGAGCATTCTCAGCGCTTTAGAGCTTGCTGCTCAGAACATCTACGCATTTCACGATGAGGAGCGGACAAAGGATCTCTGGCTCTACCAGGTCGCGCCCGGGGTCGTTGCAGGGCAGAAGGTCGTGCCGCTGGAGAGCGTCGGAGCTTACGTCCCAGGCGGGAGAGCAGCGTATCCCAGCTCTGCGCTGATGTGTGTCATTCCTGCAAAGGTCGCGGGCGTTGAGAGGGTGGTCGTGTGCACGCCTCCGGATGTTTCTGGCAGAATCGCACCGCTGACGCTTGCTGCCGCGGATATCGCAGGTGCGGATGAGATCTACAAGCTTGGGGGAGCTCAGGCGATAGCGGCCATGGCTCTCGGCACAGAGAGCATCGAGCGGGTTGAGAAGATAGTCGGGCCCGGGAACGTGTACGTCACCGCAGCGAAAATGCTCGTGAGGGGAAGCGTCGAGATAGATTTCCCGGCTGGACCTTCAGAGGTCCTGATCGTAGCGGATTCGTCTGCTGATCCTGAGTTCATAGCAGCGGACATGATCGCTCAGGCCGAGCACGACCCATCATCCATAGCGGTTGTGGTCACGACCAGCGAGCCACTGATGAGGGCGGTTGAGACAGAGATCTCATCTCAGATCGAGAAGGCGGAGCGGAGGGATATAGTCCAGGCGAGCCTGGAGCGATGCGGCATCCTGCTGGCCGAGAGCCTGGATGATGCTTTGGCCTTTTCGAATGCATTCGCGCCGGAGCATCTGGAGCTGATGGTCAGGGACCCGATGGACGCTCTGAACATGGTCCGAAACGCGGGATCTGTTTTTCTCGGGCACTACACGCCCGTAGCTGCTGGCGATTACGCAACAGGGACTAACCATGTGCTTCCCACAGCCGGTTACGCAAAGATCTTCTCCGGCCTGAACATAGATGCATTCACCAAGAAGATATCAATACAGAGCATGACCGGGGAGGGACTTGAATCGCTCGCTGATGCTATAATAAAGATGGCAGAGTCTGAGGGGCTGAGGGCGCACGCGGAATCCGTGCGTATCCGGATGAGGAGATGAGTGGCAACCGGGTTCACCGAGGACTGCTCGAGGGGGACGGCGCACCATTCATGGGGCGTGTCAGTGCGTCCCCCCATCCCCCTCGAGCGGGCCCGCGTCTTCGAACCCCTGCCTCTGGCCGGTCCCCGCCATCCTGGTCAGCTCCTCAGGTCTGAAGAGGAGCCTGATCGCGTTCAGGGCGTGCTCCGCGGCCCTTTTCTCTGCAAGCCTGGCCAGAGCGCGCTCGTCCTCGGCCTCGTCCTCGTGCACGAAGACCTCTATAATGTGCCTGTTCGTCATGAGCTGGGCCATTATCAAACCTGTCGATGCCTCGTGGGCGCAGACCTTGTCAATGGGCGCGGCGCCCGGCATCCCCAGGGCGATTACGATATCACACTTATGCTCCTCGATGAGCCGCTTCGCAGCCACGGGGAGATCCTTCACACCCGGAACGGTGTACCTGACTATCTCCACGGACGCATGCTTCTTTATCTCGCGAATCGCGGCCCTGGCCATGTCGTACCTGGCAAATGTGGTATCCGCTATACCTATCCGTTTCATGCTCTGAGCTCCCGTGACTTCCTCCCCCGCCCCTTAATGGGCAGGGCTTCCTGCGTTTCGACTTGCCTTCGACTGCGCCGGAGGGTTTCAGCGAGGTCGAAACTGTCGAAACCTCCCATGAATGGGAGGGGTTTTCTGCATGCCTTCCCATAAAGTGTCTGCAGCCACTGTAGCTGGCACAATACCCGCTATGGAATAACTCCAGCAGATCCTCTTGTGGTGGCAGGGAAGGTAATGATGATACTGTATTTATAGGCATACATGGATATCTCCGCAGGGACAGCGTAAATCAGCACGCGCAAAACACACTGGAGACGCATTTTCATGAGCCTCTCAGCCGTTGCAGGTAAACTGAAATCGCTCTGCGACTCGATGTCTGCGAACGTCGCATCCGCAGTGAGCAGCATCGCCGGTACATCTGGCGCAGGATCGCACATAAAGATCGGAGCTGATGGGACCCCCACAAAGGCGATAGATCAGATCGCGGAGGAGGCGGCGCTTGCCCCTCTCAGGGATTGCGGCTCTGGCTTTAGAGTCCTGAGCGAGGAGATGGGGGAGAGCGTTATCGGAAAGGATCCAGCTTACTTCATGCATCTCGACCCGCTTGACGGCACTTTCAACGCGATACACGGGATTCCATTTTACGCGATATCGATCTTCATAAGCGATGGCACAACTCATCTGGCGTACGTGCGCGACCTTGTCAGGGGAACGAGATATTACGCGGAGCCTGGGGGCGGGGCTTACCGTGAGGATTCATCTGTGGATCCAATAAAGGTCTCAGGAACCGCTCGCCTCAGCGACTTCAGCATCTCCGCTTACACAATGCGACCGAGGACATCGAGGATCGTGGGTGTTGGAGATGTCGTGAGGAGGATGAGAAACCTGGGGGCGGCGTCGCTTGAGCTCTGCTACGTCGCGGACGGGAGGCTGGACGCCTTTATCGACCTCCGCGGCTCTCTCAGGGTCGTCGATGTGATCGCTGGGATTCTCATGGTGGAGGAGGCGGGGGGCATGGTCACGGATTCTCGCGGAGAGAAGCTTCACCTCAGCAGGAGCATGTGGGAGAGGACGGACCTGATAGCTTCAAATGGTCTCATGCACAGAGAGATACTGGAGCTGATAGAGGGTGGTACCCATTAGAATAGGCTTTGTCTCCCGGAACGATGCAGACTCGATACAACTTGCAGGATCCCTCATAGATCATTTCAGGGACAGGGCTGAGATCTCTGTCGAGCCGGAGCTCGCGGAGCATCTCGGATTGAAGGGCACACCAGTCGAGGAGATGGATGTCGATTTCATAGTTTCGATAGGCGGTGACGGTACCATCCTCAGGACGATACACAAGATGGATGATCCCAGGCCAATTCTCGGCATAAACATGGGCACAGTGGGGTTTCTTGTCGATGTGGAGCCGAAGGATGCGGTCAGGACCATAGAGCATCTGCTTCTCGGATTCGAGGTCGATGAGAGGACCAGGATAGAGACCCTGCTGAGGGGGGAGAGGCTACCACCAGCGACGAACGAGGTCGCGCTCATAACCTCCAGTCCCGCGAAGATGCTCGATTTCGAGATAAAGGTCAACGGATCTCCGCTGGAGAGGCTTCGCGCAGACGGCATGATATTCGCGACATCCACCGGATCAACGGCATATGCTATGTCTGCAGGCGGGCCCATAGTGGATCCGCACCTGGATGCGATAGTCCTGGTGCCTGTGGCTCCATTCAAGCTATCCGCGCGACCGTGGGTGATCCGCGGGGACAGTCTGATAGAGGTCGATCTGAAGCTCCCGGGAAAGGAGGCGCTGGTGGTCGTAGACGGCCAGACGATGGCCACTGTGACGCACGGTGATGAGATCGTCATGCTTAAGGCTGAGCGGCCGGCGCGGTTCGTGAAGGCCAGCAGGGATGGGTTCTACGAGAAGGTCAAGGCCAAGCTCGTCTGAAAACCGAGGGCGTGCCCGGTGCGCGGCATGCGAGGATGAAATAAATCACGTCTTTAAGGAGCATGCCCATGCGCTTTTATGTCGTGAAGATCGGCGGAAGTTTGATCGAACACGCTAAGGAGATCGTCCGGAGGTTCTTCCTTCTCTCTGAGAGGGGTTACGGCTTTCTGCTGGTTCCAGGTGGCGGCCCGATGGCGGATCTTGTGAGATCTCTTTATAGCAGGGGCATGGTGAGCGATGAGGCTGCGCATTGGATGGCGGTTCTCGCGATGGAGGAGTACGCGTATCTCCTGGCAGACGGGACCGGCGCGGAGCTTGTGGATACTCCATATCCAGCGCAGGGTGTTCGCGTCCTGAGGCCGTACAGGTATCTCATGGAGAATGACAGGGGGCTGGAGCACACCTGGGATTACACATCAGACTCCATCGCTGCTCTTGTGGCATGCCGGCTCAACTCGGATATGATAAAGGTGACTGATGTCGATGGGGTCATGATCTCGGAGAAGCTGGTGTCTGCTGTGAGAGCCTCTGAGCTCATGGGGCTTCAGAGCTGCGTGGATCAGGGCTCTCTGAGGATAATCGAATCCTGCGGGGCAAGGTGCTTTGTTCTCAACGGCTCCGTTCCCGATGAGCTCATCGCGATGGTGGAGGAGCTGCCTGAGAGATGCCGCGGGACTGTGATATGGTAATCCGCTCCCGGGTTTATAATCCACTGAGTCTCCGTGAATCGGCCGCTGTATTCTGGAAATGAGATCGAATCATCCGGATCGAATCCGTGAATGGCATGACAGAACCGGCATCAAGAACTGGCATCATTTGGCATGAAACACAGGAAACCAGTGTGCACACCGCGAATCTTCAGCCACAGTTGACATGCGGCAAATGCATTCATCATGCATTCGCTCATATCCATTTGATGACTTGTCTGAAGGAGCGGGGGTCATGCTGTGCGTTCGTTTCGACTTACCTTCGACGCAGTCGAAGGCGCAGCAATGAATGCTTTCAGCGACCAAATTGCGCTACAAGTTGCTGCGCACAGAAGAGCGCATGCATTTTGAGCGGATGTTATCCAGATCGCAAAGTTTATAGCAGGACGTCAAGAAGGAGTGACCGGAGAAGCATGAAAGACGTACCAGAGAAGTGTATATCGTGCGGTGTTACCCTGCTTGGTATCGGAGGCGTCAGATTTCCATGTCCGAGCTGTGGTGTGATCATCGCCAGATGCAACAGATGCAAGAAGCAGAGCAATATCTACACGTGCAGAAGCTGTGGTTTCACCGGTCCATGAGGTGTTAAAGATGGGAACTGTAGCCGCGAAGATCAGAATCATGCCTGAGAGCACTGACATAGACATGGAATCGCTGAAGGAATCCATCAGGTCAGCTGTTCCAGCATCTGCAAAGCTCCACGCAATGGATGTGCGACCGATCGCCTTCGGCCTCAAGGCGCTGATAGCTGTTGTCCTCCTTGATGACAGGGCTGGCGGCGGGACAGCAGAGGTGGAGGAGGCGTTCTCAAAGGTGAAGGGCGTTGAGTCTGTCGAGGTTGAGGAGGTAGGCCTCATCTGACCTCCCAATTTGTGGGCACGTAGATCAGCTGGAAGATCGCTACCTTCGCAAGGTAGAGGCCGCGGGTCCGAATCCCGCCGTGTCCATTCGGCTGTTTTGCTCTTATGTATTCAGCAACTTGACGGACATGCAAACCGGTTGCTGAATGGACTCATTCGCCCGCCATGAGTGCGTAGCATGATTGGTACCACTTTGGGAAAGTTGTCAGACGGACAAAAGTGAGCTGTTTTTACAGGCTGATAATCAGTCCCACCGCAGAGTCCCATCTGGACCCAGCTGGCAGGGTGAGAGTTTCCCAGAAGGGCCAGAACATTCAGATCTGTCTCAGCGCACTGCCAAAGTGGTGAAGGTCTCAAAAAGATTAGAGCATCTGCTGTCCAGATCCCTCAGACGAGCAGATCCCCTTTACCCGAGTATCCTGTGCAGGTGGAACTGATGCGGCCCCAGCTTTCCTCCAAAGTTCCCTGCGGATATCCTGAGCACGCCCGGGACGGTGCAGGCAGCCCTGATCCCGACGCGCATCGCCTCCTCGATCGCCTCCCTGCTTATCCCGTTGATCACGATCTCGTACCCTGCTGTGACGTTTTCTGGAAGCACGCAGACCCCCTGCTCCTTCAGGCTGGGACAGAATGCCACATTCGTCGATGCCTTCAGGAACTTGTACCTGCTCCCCACCTTGGAGCCGCTCGCGACCACGCCTCCCGGGAAGGGTGTTATCGTTCCTCTGAGCTTTGATATGGCGTCGACCGCAGCCTCAGCGGCCATTAGCGCGGCAGGCTGATTCTGCCCGAGAATGTAGAAGTTGCCGCCGGCTATCCCATCGACAGCCCCGATCGTCTCCTCCACGAGGAAATCACCCTCCATGATGGGGATCTTGCAGAACTTCCTGTTGCAGTACTCGATCTCGCACTGGTATCCGTCTCCGAAGTAACCCAGCTTCTTTCCGGTATCGAACTGCTTCTCAGCCTCGGGCAGGCCGTTGAAGACAGCTGTCGTGGGAGCTGTGAGGACGCACTGGCCTATGCGCGCCAGGAGTGACGTCTCGAGGCTCTTCCAGCTCATGTTGCATATCTGTATGTAAACACCAGGCCTCCCATCAGGCGTCTCGGTGGTTGGAACAACACATTCTATACCGGCCTCAGCAGGGCACATTATCACCGAGGTCCCGAAGCCGGTGGCCTCGCGGGCCGCCTCAAGCGCCCAGCGCTCACTGATCGCGGTTATCAGCACCCTCCCTATCTTTATCGGGAACGCCTCCGCGAACGTGTCATCAATCTCCACACCATTGATCTCCATTCAGATCACCTTGGATTGTATACAGCAAGCTCAAAGCCATCTCCTCTCCTGAACGCAGCCGCAGAGCAGACCGGGCGCTCGAATGGAAGGCCGAAGAGGGATCTCGCGATGCTCGACGCGCTTGCCCCCTCCATGTATACCGGCTCAAATCCGGTCTTCTCATACGTCGCCACCATCCACGCATCCCCATCCTGAAGCTCGATCTCCATGACGCGGATCTCATCGTGAGCCGCGATCCCCAGCACCGCGCGCCGTCCCGAGACGACGCCAGCGATTCTCGGCGTCCGGAGATCGTCCCTCTCGTAACCGTAGGCCACGAGGCTCAGGGCCACTGCGTCCAGAGGTCCTGATCCGTCCTCGATCCGGTCGAATATCATGTCTGTGTGATCTCCGTTCGATACGACCGCGAAGTCATTCGAGGCTCTTATGCATGGATACGTTATGTATGGGTTCTTCAGGAGATCAGATGGATCCAGGGGATGCACAAATATCGAGGATCCGGATGCTGTTGCCCTGCGGTTCGGGAAGGATCTGGATGAGACCCTGTAGCCCACCCAGACCCCATCGCCGGAGATTCCGACTGCGACTATTCTCCCGACGTACACGCGACATCTCCCTCATACAGAAGTCCGAACTTCCGGGCGTTCTCATCGGCCAGCTGCTGGAGAACCCGGATCATCTCCTCTCCCCCCTTCATGCGGAAGAGGTGCCTGTACCTCCCCTGTGCCTTGAGGTAATCCTCAACAGGCCTCTTGACATGGATCTTCTTGACGCCAGCAAGCTCTCCGTTGACGTACTCGTAGAGGGGCCATAGGCATGTCTCGACCGCGAGCCGCGCTATCTCCACAGTTGTCCCGGCCTCGAACGACCAGCCTGTGATGCATGGCGCATTGACCTGGATGTACGCAGGCCCTGGAATCGATATGGCCCTCCTCACCTTCCGCCTGAGGTCCACAGGATATGCAACAGAGGCTGTTGCGACATACGGCACCCTGTGCGCGACAGCTATGGCTGGCATGTCCTTCTTTGGCCTCGGGTTTCCGAAGCTGACCTTCCCTGATGGCGTTGTTGTCGTTGATGTGCATGGGGGCGTCGAGCTGCTTCTCTGCACACCTGTGTTCATGTACGCCTCGTTATCATAGCACACATACTTCACGTTGTGCCCGCGATCGAACATGCCGGATATGCAGCCCATGCCTATGTCCAGGGTGCTCCCATCGCCGGCTATGACGAAGACGTTATGATTTTTACCGAAGTGTTTGAGGGCGGACTCTATGCCCGAGGCGACCGCTGCTGCATTCTCGAAGAGCGAGTTGATCCACGGAACCCTCCAGGCGCTCTCAGGATAGGGTGTTGTCGTCACCTCGCTGCATCCTGTGGGCGTTGCTACTATCGTGTTGGGTCCAGCGGCCTCAAGTACCAGATTGATCACAGTTGGCATTGCGCATCCTGCGCATGCCCTGTGCCCGGGTGCAAGTAGCTTCTCCATAAAGATCCTCCTAAAGCAGATCCTCTCTCAGGCTGAGGAACTCCATCTCCGCCTCAATTCCCCTGTCACGCGCTGCGATCGCCCTGTCGACGACCCTTCGGATGTCCCTGACCGTTATATCCCTACCTCCGAGGCCAGCGGGGAATCCAATCACAGGGATTCTTGTAGGGGTGTTGTAAAGCGCGGCCTTCAGGTCGGTGAGAAGCGCGCCCTCGTTTCCGACCGTGACATCCTTCTCGATGACAGCGACGACCTCAGCATCCTTCAGCGCCTTTCTCAGAGCCTCAGTTGGGAAGGGCCTGTAGCTTCTGATCTTCACCAGACCAACCTTCATGCCCTCGCTGCGCATCACATCTATGCAGTCCTTTATGGTTCCGATGACAGAGCCCATCGTTACAATCATCACCTCAGCATCGTCCGCTCGGTAGGTGTCTATCAGCCCTCCGTACCACCGGCCGAACTCCTCCGCAAACTCTCTGGCGACGGTCTCTATCTTATTGAGAGCACGCCTGTGGGCATCCCACTGCATGTATCTGAGCTCTGTGAAGTAAGACGGATCCGCGAATGCTCCGAAGGTCTTCGGGTTCTCCGGGTCTAAAATGTGCTCTGGCCTGTACGGCGGCAGGAACCTCTCGACCTCCTCCACGCTCAGGAGCTCCACCGGCTCATAGACATGGGTGAGTATGAACCCGTCCATGCAGACCATCACAGGCGTCCGGATCTCGGGATCCTCTGCGATCTTGTACGCCTGGGGTATAGCATCAGCCGCCTCCTGCACATCCTCAGCGTAGAGCTGGATCCAGCCTGAGTCCCGGGCGCCGACGCTGTCCTGGTGGTCGTTCCATATGTTCAGAGGCGCGCTGAGCGCCCTGTTCGCCACGGTCATCACTATCGGCAGCCTCATACCGGCGGCATTGTAGAGAACCTCCCACATGAGGGCAAGCCCCTGGCTTGTTGTTGATGAATAACATCTCGCTCCAGCGGCGCTCGCCCCCACGAGCGATGACATCGCTGAGAACTCAGAGTCGACTGTGAGAAACTCAGAGTCCAGCTCGCCGTCTGCGACGAACTGCGAGAGGTGCTCGACTATGTGGGTCTGAGGTGTTATTGGGTATGCGGATATGACATCTGGAGAGCAGCACTTCACAGCATGTGCAACTGCATATGAGCCCTCAACGACCCTCATCCGGGCCATTCTCTCCTTCAGGCTCAGCTCTTCCTTGGCGATCATCTTCATTTCTCCTCCAGGACCATCTCTATCGCCTTTCTGGGGCACTCATGAGCGCAGACCCCGCATCCCTTGCAGTAGTCCAGATCCGGGACGAACAATCCATCGATCTGATGTATGCATCCCTCCGGGCAGTATATCTCGCAGAGGCTGCACTTTATGCATCTCCTGTGATTCACAACCGGAACGAATGTCCTCCATCCCCCGGTCTTGTTGACAACAGTGCTGCCTGGCTCTGTCAGAGCTGCAACTGTGATCTTCATCTGGCAACCCTCTCATAGGCTGTTCTTATTGCTTGAATGTTCTTCTCACCCAGGCTGCCTGAGAATCTGGCGAGGATCGACTTCTCCAGGCTCTCAAGCTTCACCTCTCCAGTTGCCCCGCAGAACGCGCCGAGCATTGTTGTGTTGACTATCGGCCTCCCGAGAGCATCAATGGCGATTCGAGTCGCGTCTATCGTCACCACCTCAGCCTCTGTATTCAGTTTGAGTGCAGAGGCATCTCTATCAGTATTTATTATTATCTTCCCATCCGGCTTCAATCCACCTGTCACATTGACCACATCGAGCAGCGTGACGTCCTGGACGATGACGTAATCCGGCTCGTAGACCTGGCTTCTCATGCGTATCGGCTTGTCGTCAATCCTGGCGAAAGCCAGCACAGGGGCGCCTCTGCGCTCAACTCCGAAGGCGGGAAACGCCTGGGAGAACCTGCCGTCCTCGAAGGCTGCGATGGCGATCATCTCCGCAGCGGTGACCGCCCCCTGCCCTCCTCGCCCGTGGAACCTTATCTCCTTCACCTGCAGACCTCCTCTCAAGCCGAGAGGAATCAACCGGATAAAGCATTTTCGCGCAGAACGGATCAAGGCAGGCTGCAGGCAGATAAATAATTTATAAAAAATAAAAATTTAATTTGGCTTCCCGGTGCGGGTTTACCGGTCTGATCTTGTCTCCCCCACAATCTGAACCACAAGCCTTCTGCGCCTCGGTCTGTTATCCATATCGATAAAGACGATCTGCTGCCATCTGCCAAGGGTGAGCTCGCCGTTCATTACAGGCACTGTGAGGCTCGGGCCGATGAGCGATGCGCGGATGTGGGAGTGGCCATTGCCATCGCCCCATCTCCGGTTGTGCTCGTACTCCTCATCCTCAGGCGCGATCTTATCGAGCGCTCTTCGCATGTCTCCGACCAGCCCAGGCTCATACTCAATCGTCGTTACAGCGCCCGTGGCGCCAGGCACGAAGACAACCACGATGCCATCTCTCAGTTCGGTGCTCATGACGACATTGACGACCAGCTGGGTGATGTCCACAACATCAGCATCGCCCTTCGTCTCGAACTCGATGTATCGTGTCTCGATCATAACGATCTGCGATAACTAACAACGCAGGCGGTTTCGCTCCGGCAGGAGGTAAATTTGTCAGTGTTACTCCTCTTCTGGCCATGCTCATCTCAGAAAAACGCCCATGGCGCAGGGGTCACCCCTTATGGAAATGGTCTGCATCAGTGTCATCTTCGTACCATTGCATCAGGAGCAGAGCGCAGCATTCAGCTCCTTTATCCGCTCCTCTATCACCTCTACGATTGTGTTGTTCTCCATGTACTCCAGGCTGCCCTGGCAGAACGGGCACGTGAAGTTGTTCTCGCTCGCCTCCTCGAAAACAAATCGAGCGCATCCGTTCACGCATGCATAGAAAACATGATCCTTCTCGTAGCGGAGCCTTGCGTTGAGCTTGTTTATGAGCTTCCTGACCTCTGCCTCAAGCGCGCTGTCCAGGCTCTCAGGGCAGAGCTTCCAGAGATACGTGAGCCATCCACTCTCCGGATCTCTCTTTCTCCTGTAGACTGCCAGCCTGTGCTCGTAGAGCAGATAAAGAGATCTTCTCACCGTATTGAGGCTTATCCCTGTGATCTCGGCGAGGTGCTCATCAGTCACCTCATCCTCTGGCATGGCCTCAACGATCCTCAGACCATCCTCGCCGACGATTTTTAGCAGATATGCCCTGTGGATGGGATTCTCCACTGCTACCACTGGACCACCACTTGCAGCCTCTCTGAATTACAAAACAAACAGCTTATTATATACTCCTGATTACTTATAAAGCTTCGCAGACTCTGTCGGAATATATTTTATGTTTTGGAGCAGGCCTGTGAGCGAGCCTATAGATCGTCTGGGTCGTGTGCTCGGATCACTGAATTGAAATTACGGAATCTGCATGCACTGGCGCAAAAGATCTCAAATCCTCCAATGCCAAATGCTGCTGGGTTCAATGATCCGGGCACATGACCATCGTCTCCAGGTACCCGGAACTCGTAAGGTAGGCATCATGTCAGTGTGTACTGCTTTCCGGCAGACCTTTCAGCGAGTTGATCCGCAATCTGCTCCCCGGACCTGTCCGAATAAGAGTTCCGGAGCCAGATATTCGAGGCTTGAGGATGCTGATTGTTATGAGCACTTCTTCCTTATTCGGACACCTCTTGCTCCCCGGACAAAATCTTTTTATCGTATCATCGCTGCTACGAGATCTCCCGTTAAGCCTGGAGGAGAATGTCACCGGAAGAGAGCAGTTCCATCATGGATGCGCTGAGAGATATAGTCGGACCCAGGGTCTCGAACTCGCCGGCTGAGCTCTGCTGCTACTCCTGTGATGCATCTCAGGTGCATGGTCTCCCGGAGTACGTCGTTCGACCTCTGACGACGGCGGAGGTGTCCAGGATTCTCAGGCTTGCATACGAGCGCGAAATCCCCCTCACAGCCAGAGGCGCGGGCACAGGTCTCGCTGGCGGAGCAGTGCCTCTCAGAGGTGGCATAGTTCTCGACATGTCCGGCATGAATAAAATCCTGGAGATAGATGTGGAGAACCTGCAGGCCCATGTGGAGCCTGGGGTTGTTGTTGAGCAGCTCAACAGAGCTCTGAGGCCCCACGGCTTCTTCTTTCCGCCCAACCCGGGGAGCTCCAGCGTCTGCACGATAGGCGGACTGATCTCAAACAACGGAAGCGGCATGAGGTGCGTGAAGTATGGCACCACCAAGAGTTATGTTCTCGATCTCGAGGTCGTGCTGGCCGACGGCAGTGTTATCCGAACAGGCTCCAAGGTCCTGAAGTCATCCGCCGGATACGATCTGACGCGGCTCATGGTCGGGGCAGAGGGCACGCTTGGTGTCATAACAGCCGCGCGGCTCAGGATCGCGCCTCTGCCTAAAAGACGGAGGCTTATCATGGCATCCTTCGAGAGCTCTGAGCTCGCCGGCATGGCCGTTGTGAAGACGTTCTCCGCTGGCATCGTGCCGTCAGCATGCGAGATACTGGACAGCACGACTGTTAAAGTCTTGAGGCGATGCGATCCGAACATAGTGCTTCCAGACGGTGATATCATCCTCTTCGAGGTCGATGGTACAGATCTCTCGACAGCAGAGGATGCGAGAAGGGTATCTGAGGTGTGCGCAGAGCTGGCGCAGAGCATCAGAATCGCGTCCGATGAGAGGGAGATGTCGGAGATATGGGCTGCCCGGGAGCTGGTCGGTGCTGCGATCTCCAGGCTCGATCCATCGAAGAGCCGTGTATATGTCGGAGAGGATGTGGGGGTTCCAATGAAGGAGATTCCCACCCTGATGAGAAAGGTCCAGGAGATATCGGACAGCACCGGCATCCCGGCGATGAAGTACGGCCATATCGGCGATGGCAACCTGCACGTCGCATGGTTCATAGATGTGAGCAGCGAGGAGGAATGGGCCAGGCTGAGGAGAGCTGCGGACATGATACACAGAGCTGCGATAGAGCTCGGCGGGACCGTGAGCTCTGAGCACGGAATCGGGGGGGCGAGGGCTGAGTACATGGAGATGCAGTGGGGGTCTGCTTTAGAGATCATGCGCGCGATCAAGCGCGCTCTGGACCCAAAGGGGATACTGAACCCGGGCAAGCTGGATCTGTGAGGAACGAGGATGGTCGACGTCGATCAGATCAGGCGGTGCGTGAGGTGCGGTGCGTGCAGGGCCGTGTGTCCCAGCTTCGAGGTTATGGGGTGGGAGTCGTTCAACACCCGCGGCAGGATGATTCTCATAGGGAAGATCATGGACGGCTTGAACGGCTCCTGGGCGCTGGAGAGCCTCGGGACGTGCACCACCTGTGCCCTCTGCTCGCAGATGTGTCCAGCAGGCGTTACCCCCTCTAAAGTCGTGGAGGATGCTAGAAGGGTGCTTGCATCCAGGGATATCACAGGAGCTTGGCAGAGAGAGCTCCGCGAGAGGATCTCATCCACAGGAAACAGTCTTGGGGAGACGGGACGGAGGCATGGGTGGCTGAGCATGCTTGGTGCAGAGGCATCCTATGATATAAAGGCCTTAGATGTAAAGGCGGATCAGGTATACTTCGCGGGATGCATGGCCTCTTACAGATACTCTGAGACCGCGGCGAGGACATTTGGAATTCTGAGGAGATTCGGTGTATCGATCCTCCCGTCTGAGCGGTGCTGCGGCTCTCCGCTTCTCAGAACCGGCCTGGATGCGTCAGAATGCATGGAGGAGAACCTGCGCCAGATAAACGAGATGGATGTTGATGTTGTGATAACAGGATGTGCCGGCTGCTACACCACACTCAAAAACGATTACGGACTCAAGGTCATGAGCGTGGCGGAGTTCCTTGCAGCCCGCGTATCCGAGCTTGAGATCAGACCTCTGGATTTCACTGTCACATACCACGATCCGTGCCATCTCGGCCGCGTGAACGGCATCTTCGATCAGCCCAGGAGGGTCATAAAGGAGATCTGCGAGCTTGAGGAGATGAGGAGCAGCAGAGAGCTCGCGAGATGCTGCGGCGGAGGGGGTGGCGTCAGGGCCGGATACAGGGATGTATCTCTTGAGATCGCGAGAAGAAGGCTCGCTGATGCCCCTCCAGAGGCGAAGTACATCGTAACAGCATGCCCGATGTGTGTCAGGAACCTGAACGAGGCAGGGGGCCACGGCAGGGTCGTCGATCTCGTGGATCTCGTGGCGATGGCGTGCAGGAGATGAGATGGAGAGCGCGGGCTCTGGAAGCGGCTCCTGGAAACTGTGAAGATGCCAACGTTCAAAGGTCCCGTCAGCGAGATGCCGGTTCTGGAGATCTCACCGGGGAGATGCAAAAACGCTCCTGTGCAGGAAGCATTACATCGCCAGAAACGCATGGCAGGACCTCTGCGATCGCTTATCAGACCGAATTCTTTTAATATGGATTACGTTAATCAACGATGGGGGATCGCTTATGGATTTGAAAGCTGTTGCGGTAATGATGCTGATTTCTGTATCTGCGGTATCGCTTGCATCCGCGGCTGACGTTCCCACGATAACAGTTGTCGGGGAGGGCAGCGTGACAGTGCCTGCGGATGTGGTGTACATCTCGGTATCGGCATCAAGCGATAATGAGAATGTGACTGAGGCGTATGCAGAGAGCTCTGAGAAGCTGAACGGCACTCTAGATGTGATAAAGAATGCATGCACAAAGAACTGTGAGATACTTCAGGGATACTCCACAGGGATTCAGAGCACAAAAGTATGCAGCAGAGGCGCATCGAATGAGAGCATCTGCGTGAACCAGAGCATTGTGACTGTATCAGCGTCGATACGCCTGCAGAACCCTGATCAGAGGACCATAGAGAGCATCAAGCAGACTGCAGAGAGCACAGGGACGTACGCAGCTGTGACAGGCTATGCGCTGAGCGATGCCACAGCTGCAAAGAACGAGGCGAGGAAGAAGGCCGTTGAAAACGCCAGGGCGACAGCAGAGGCGATGGTCAGCGCAGCAGGCGGAAGGCTTGGAAAGATCGTGGACATCACAGAGAGCCCGCTCTACCTCTGGGACATACCGTTCGGCATCTTCGGACCGTCAGTAGAGCCGAGCACGACAGAGCCTGGGATGGTCGAGGTGAAGACGACAGTCATGGTCACCTACGAGATCGTGAGCTGAGAGATAGATCCGCTGCTCATCAGGGCTGTCGTGACATGAATGCGGGAGCGAGAGGGCGGATCTGGAGCATGCCGCCGGGAAAGCTCGCTCCCTCTCAGATGAGATCACCAGGTCGGCCTGCCCCCTTCATGGGATGGGCAGCTTACACCATTCTGTTTCTTGGATGTGACCACACCGGCCAGACCTCCATCTCCTCCAGCGCCTCTGAGATCATGATGTCGGTCATGGCTACGACAGGAAAAACGATTCCCGCATTCTCGATCGGGCCGTAGAGGACGAGGCTGGAGCAGAAGGATGCTGCTAGGGCTGCGGTGGATGCGTCGCATGATCTTCTCACATCTTTATCCTTTGATCTCAGCCACTCCCACGAGCTCGCAGCGTTGTGCATGCCAGAGCAGACTGGCAGGCCGAGCTTCGCCTTTGCGACAATAGCGAACCTCAGCGCTGCTCCTGCCCCACTCCCGAGAGGCGCCACGCCCGGGTCCAGGAGCATGTTGTTGATCCCCGCCTCCCTGGCGATTGCCAGGAGACCCCCCTCACGGCTCAGCAGCTCCATCCTGGATTCAACGCTGGACGCATTCGGGCTGAATGCGAGCAGTATCGCCGAGTCGAGATCTGATTCCTTAAGCAAGGAGAGCTCACTCCCAGTTGATGCCAGACCTATGCTGTTGTATACTGTGCGATCCGCATATCCTACCTCAGTCACATGCATCGCCATCTCCCCCCTTGTCTTTGGATCGAACGAATCTATTATCACTGGTCCGTTCCAGATGGGATCGATGAAATCGAGATACCTCTCGAAAGCGAGTCTAGTGCTAGCGAACACATGCAGCATTCCCGGATTTCCGGTCTCCTCTGAGATCTCGGCCTGCCTGTTTATAAGCTCCTCAGCCCTCTTTCCATCAAATATTCCCATCTCCTCATCTGAGACTATGTTATGGCCATGGTAGAACACAGTCCCGGCCAGAGCTGTGGGAAGCTCACCCGGCTGGCCTCCGATGCGAAGGCCGGCGATATTGATCACCGGCTGATCCCTGGCAAACCTGAACAAACTCAATCACCCGCTCAAGCACCCACTGCTTTCTGCGTTAGTGGAAATACTGCCCACGCATCCACATCCAGATACACATCCTGTCCGAGGCTGACGTCGATATCGCACGGCTGGGCCCTCGCACGATGCGTTTTTTTTACGACCTCAAATGGCGGCTCGGGGAACGGCTCCGCGATTCCACTGTATTGATCAACGATCCTCTCGATCTCAGCGGTATCCTCGACCCCTCTCATATCCACCACATCGATCTGCCTGCGGAACCGCTCCACCGCATCACGCTGGAGGTTCTGGATGAACGGTATCGCCCCTGCGGCGCCTATGATTCTGCCGCTCTCATCAATGCCGTTTCTGTGAAGGGAGAGTATCGCGTCGCCAGGCAGGTGACCCCGCGACTCAGCGCCGCACACGATCAGGTACCTTATATTCGGGTTGGAGATGATGTTCGCCACGATCTTCTCCACCCCCAGATTCTCGGTCTTGCATGTCCCGACTATGGCTGCTCCTCTGATATCCAGCCTGCTTGCGAGCGTGACCACTGCGACGCTCCCCTTCCTATCAACAACCCTGTAATCACCGCGAACCAGCGGCCAGTCATCATGCAGGTCTTCACCCATCTGCTCACGCCCTCAGCATACACGACAGGACAGCTCTGCGCACCCGGGAACTCTCCCTGGAGTTTCACATTCGCATGGGATCTGAAGCATCGGGTAGAGCATCACCTCGTTAAGATCGAAGCCCGGCGTCCCGCTCTGGTGGGTTGTGAGATAATACGATATAACATCTCCGTCCGGCCTTCGGGACACCACAGTCTATATATCTCATGAGATCCATCCTGAATGGCGGTGTCCTATCATCCCGGCCACGGGTGCTCTGTCCGGGGCGACCAGCGAGGACGGGCTCCTGGCCAAGTGATAGTGCCTATTCGCCGGATCAGCGGATTGGTCAGGCATCAGATGCTTGGCTATGATACCATCAAACACTGTGAAGTTAGTTCCAAGGTGGTGACCAACCATGGCAGAAGATGATGTGGTGTTCGTCGGCAATAAACCAGTGATGAACTATGTACTGGCTGTAGTGACCCAGTTCAACAGCGGTGCAAAGGAAGTCAGGATAATGGCAAGAGGGCGTGCGATCTCCAGAGCTGTTGATGTCGCTGAGGTCTCACGCAGCAGGTTCCTGGGCGATGTTGTGGTAAAGGACATAAAGATATCGACCGAGACGTTGAACACGGATAGAGGGGAGACCAACGTCTCTGCGATAGAGATCGTACTTGGAAAGTGATACCTTTACAGGTCAGACGCCCCTTTCGCGCATTGGTGTTATCTCCTCAGGGCGCGGAGAGAATCTCAGGTACATAATAAAGGCCACCAGATCAGGTTACCTGAGGGCAGAGGTGGTTATTGTTCTGACCAACAAGCCGGACGCTGGAGCTCTCAGAATAGCCAGGGAGTTCGGTGTCCCGGCTGAGTTCGTCGATCCGGGAGGCCTGTCCAGGGAGGAGTATGACAGGCATCTCATCAAAAGGCTCGATGATGCCAGGGTCGATCTGGTGGTTCTGACAGGCTACATGCGCATCCTGTCGCCTGAGTTTGTGCGGCACTACAGGAACAGGATCCTGAATATACATCCTGCGCTTCTCCCCTCATTCAGAGGGGTGGATGCCTTCCAGCAGGCTCTGGACTACGGGGTGAGATGGACCGGAACGACGATACACATCGTCGACGAGGAGGTCGATCATGGCCCCATCGTGTACCAGGTGCCGGTTCCGGTGAAACCGGATGACACACATGAGAGCCTCAAGGCCAGGATCCAGAGGGCGGAGTACAGGGCGTATCCCAGGGCCATCAAGATGTTTCTCGAGGGGAAGCCGAGAATAGAGGGACGGAGAGTGGTGTTTGAGAGGCAGGTGTCTGATCGCAAGGGTGCTTGAGCTGGGGCGTTGGATGCAGCAACCAGGCATCAGGAGAGAGGGAGGCGGCAGATGGACGTTCTGTGGGCGCCTTGGCGCATCGATTACATACTGAGTGAGAAGGGTAAGGGCTGCATCTTCTGCGAGAAGCCCAGGGAGAACAAGGACCGCGAGAACCTGATACTCCACCGTGGAAAGAACCACTTTGTGATAATGAACGCCTTTCCGTACAACAACGGCCACATGATGGTCGTCCCCTACCGTCACACATCGACGCTATCGGGATGGAGCGGGGATGAGCTTCAGGAGTTCATGGAGCTTGCTGATCTTTGTGTATCCGTGCTCCAGAGGACAATGCGGCCTGATGGCTTCAATTTGGGTATAAACATGGGCGAGGTGGCAGGCGCAGGCATCGCGGAGCACATCCACCTTCACATCGTTCCGAGATGGAAGGGCGATACGAACTTCATGCCTGTTCTCGCTGACACGCGTGTGATACCGGAGCACATCAGGGCCACCTACGAGAAGCTTCTGCAGAACCTGAAACTTGTGATGCAGGAGAAGTAAGGAAGTCGTCTCGAAACCAGCCGGCCACTGGCTGTGACATGATGTCCTGCCATGCATTTGGGTTCCAGGTGCTTAATCATATCCATCGATGGCAAATGGATGTTTTGAGACAGGTTCAAGGATAAAAGTAGGAACAGATCTTGTCATGCAGTCGCAATTTGAAAAGATCTCTTTAAAGCCTTGAGTAGAGTGCTATGGGATCTCCAGGTCAGGCCATTCCAGCAGGCTCAAGGGCCAGGGTCGTGAAGGCCCGCCTCATAAATTGTGAGCAGCGCCCTTCGGGCGCGCATCTCACACCCCCAATTTTGAGATTATGCTCTGGGTGATTATCTGCCCCTGTGACTCCTGTGCTGAGGCGCTTCCTGATTCCACTCTCTGGAAGCTGGAGGGAAGCGAGAGGGGCATGTAAGCTGAGCTCCGATCGAGGCCGAACTTGTACACGGTCTCCCTCTCAAGCATCATGCTCGTCCAGACCGTCGGGCTGACGTTCTTCGCAGTGAGTGTGCCCATTGCGAATGTCGTATCTCCAAGCCTGACCGGGCTCTCGAACTTGAGCGGGAATGTGTTGAACCATATGCTCATGCTCTTGCTGGCCTCTGTGCTGCCTGTACCCTTCTCGATATAGGTGTTCCAGTAATTCTGAACGTCCTGCTGGAAGCTGCCTGTGTCCGGACCGTTGAGGTAAATCAGCTGGTTTCTGCTGTACTGAGGCTCGGACATGGCATCCGCAGCTGCCCCCCCGACCAGGCACAGCAGTAATAATAATGCCATACATCTCATATTTTGATGTACCCCCATAATATCTGGCTTTGTATCGCCATCGGTCCCAACCTATTTATGTCTATCCGTGGAGCCGATTGCACATGCAGGGCTGCTTTGAGATCCTACACAAAGACCTGGCCGGCAGGATAGGGAGGCTTCACACGCCACATGGCACTGTGGAGACGCCGGCGCTCATGCCTGTGGTGAATCCACACGTCCTTCTGCTCAGCCCACAGGAGCTGGTTGATCTCGGCGCTGAGATGATCATAACAAACAGCTACATCATCCACCAGGACCCCATCCTAAGGGATACGGCGCTCGAGCGCGGGGTCCACGGGCTTCTGAATTTCGACGGACCTGTGATGACAGACTCGGGCGCATTCCAGCTCTCTGTTTACGGCGATGTGGAGGTAGAGCCGCTTGAGATACTTGAGTTCCAGCAGGAGATCCGCTCAGACATCTCTGTGCCGCTGGACATACCAACCGCTCCTGATGCTCCGAGAGAGCAGGCCGGGAGGGAGCTCGCTGAGACGGAGAGGAGGCTCAGGGAGGCGGTGGCACACAGGAGAGAGGACCTCCTTATTGCAGGGCCTGTGCAGGGCGGCATCTACCCTGATTTAAGAGAGTCTTCGGCGCGCAGGTTGAGGGAGATGGGCTTTGATGTGTACCCGATCGGCGCGGTCGTCCCGCTCATGGAGAGCTACAGGTTCAGGGAGCTTGTGGATCTCATCGTTGCATCGAAGATCGGCCTGGGTCCGGGGGTGCCTGTCCACCTCTTCGGCGCCGGCCATCCAATGGTCTTCGCACTTGCTGCAGCCCTGGGGTGTGATCTCTTCGATTCCGCGGCGTATGCACTTTACGCTCGTGATGGGAGGTACCTCACACCAACCGGCACATACAGGCTTTCTGAGCTGAGGTACCTGCCGTGCTCGTGTGATGTGTGCAGAGAACACACGCCTGAATCTCTCGGTGAGGACCCGAGGAGGGTGGAGCTCCTCGCCCGTCACAACCTCTTGGCATCATTCCAGGAGATCAGGGCTGTGAGGCAGAGCATCCACGAGGGATCCCTCTGGGAGCATCTGGAGAGAAGGTGCAGATCCCACCCGAGGATGTATCAGGCGTTCAAACACCTCTCAAGATACGCAGAGTATCTGGAGAGGCTTGACCGTGTTTCGAAAACGACTCCGTTCTATCTCAGCACAGAGTCTGCGAGGAGGCCTGAGGTCATCAGGTACCGGAACAGGATCTGCAGGATTGAGCTCAGTGGAAGGGTCCTGGTGACGGACAGGCATCCCGAAGAGGAGGATCGCACCAGGTATGATCACATCCTGGGTTTCCTGCCTCCTTTTGGGCCTTACCCGCTGGGTCTGGAGGAGATGTACCCGCTGAACGCTGAGATGCCTGATGAGATGGACGATAATGCGGTAAAGGAGGCGCTCGATACGCTGCGATCGCTCATCAGGGAGAACCCTGGCGCGGAGTTCCATGTCGAGATAAGCTTTCTGGAGGGCTCCAGGGATGAAGTTCTTTGAGGTCCTCAGAAGGGACGGCCCGGCGCGCCTTGGCAGGCTGATGCTCGATCGGAAGATCACAACTCCATGCATCATGTCGTCAGAGGACTATGTGAGCGCGGGAAGCGTCTTCAGGTACAGGAACCTCGATGAGGCGAGGGATGCCATGAGATCCCTGGCGAAGTCCCTGCCTGAGGGGAGGCTGGTCGTTCTTCCGCATCCATCTGATGTGGCTCAGGATATCGATACAGACGTCGACGCGCCAAAAGCTCTGGTCACAGACATCTCATCCGTTAAAAAAGATGCTCTAAAGGATGCGGACGTGTATGTTCTCAGGGCAGCGGGGACCATCGCAGGCGCGAGGGATCTCGTCGATACGCTGATATGCATACGTGAGTCGATACCTCCGGACTCCGCGCTTTACACCCCTGCGCTCGCAACCCCATCGAATCTCTCACTGCTCGTCTATCTGGGCGTGGACATCGTTGACTCGGTCAGGGTGGAGATGGACGGTCATTACGGCAGGTATCATACCAGGGATGGAGTCTTCCAGAAAGACGAGCTCCCGGAGCTCCCGTGCATGTGTGAGCACTGCTCCTCCGGAGAGATAGCGGCGCACAACATTTTGAAGCTGGAGGAGGAGCTGGTCTGGGTCAGGGAGTGCATCAGATCCGGCACTCTGAGAGATTATGTGGAGCGTCAGGTCAGGTGCATGCCGTGGATGACCGCGGCGCTGCGGCTGGCGGACAGAGAGGAGCGGTACCTGGAGCGCAGGACGCCGACGCACAGGGGGAGTGTGATGTATGCGAACACCTCTGAGTCGCTCCACAGGGTTGAGGTCAGGCGGTTCGTGAGCAGGGTGCTCACAAGGTACAGGCCGCCTGAGAGCGATGTTCTCCTCCTGCTTCCATGCTCTGCCCGGAAGCCCTACTCAGAGTCGAGGAGCCACAGGCTCTTCCGCTCTGTCATGGGAGGGATGCGGAGATTCGTCCACGAGCTCATCCTGACCTCGCCGCTCGCCATAGTTCCAAGGGAGCTCGAGGATGTGTACCCGGCGGCGCACTACGACACGCCCGTGACAGGCGTGTGGGATTTAGAGGAGAGGGCGTGGGTCATCAACTCCCTCAAATCGTACCTGGAGAACCACAGGTACTCACGCATCGTCGCGCATCTCGAGGGCGAGCTCTGCGATACACTTCGTGATGGCGGAATCGATGCGATATACACGGGAGGCGGAACAGGTCCGGAGGAGCTCGAGAGGCTCAGAGAGGCGCTGGAGGTGGCGTGCACGGACGCAAGGCCGATCGGGAACCTCAGGCTCCAGGAGTTCAGGGCGAAGGCAGACTACTACTTCGGAGCCGGCGCGGGAGATGCTCTCATTCAGGGCGCGAGGGTGAAGGGGAACAGGCTCTCCGATTCATCAGGGAGCACGCTCGCATCGATCAGCACCGGCAGGCTCGCGCTCACGCTGGAGGGGGCGCGGAGGCTCCTCCCGCTCAACGTCTACAAGGTCTGCATAGGTGATTTCATCCCCAGAGGATCGGTTCTTGCGCCCGGGGTGGTCGAGGCTGACGAGCAGATCCGGCCGGGGGATGAGGTGATCGTTGTGGGTGATCGTTTCCTCGGGACCGGAAGGACCAGGATGAGCGGATGGGAGATGGTCGCCTCCAGGCGCGGCGTGGCCGTGGAGCTGCGTGAGGGGGCGGAGGTTTGAGAATGCGGTCGAAGCAGTTTCATGAGGAACGTCACACATAGATGCGCATAAAAAGATGGAACCCCTTCAGGGTCCGTCTTCGAGGTTAAACAGATGCAGTCGTGAGATCACATCACAGGCCTCGGGTAGATCGTCTCATCCCTTGAGTAGTGTATCTCGAAGAACCTGCTTTTTGCGGGGCTGGCGGTAACCGCTGTCTCTCTGGATTCTGTCACAGATTCACGGTTTCCTGAAATCGATGTGATGTTTCCGAGGAAGTGGGGATCCGGGTTTGTGAGTGTGGCTATGAAGCTGCCCCGCCATGCTCTGCCATCCGATGATGCTGCCACGAAGCTTCCTCTGAGCAGGCCGGAATCCTGGCTGCTGCCTTTGAGGGAGATTATGAGAACACGCCTCCGGTACATCGTTGCCGTGATCTCGAAGCCCTCCTGGGCATATGTGCCTGTGATCTTCCCCTCCATCTGCTCCGGCTCCTCGATGTATGCATCTCCTGTTATCACTCCACCGTTCTGGATGATGGAGAGGATCGAGCCTCCGAGCATATCAGATGTGGTTGACCATGCGACATCGTACCTGAAGTCCCAGAGCCCGGTGATCCCTGCTGCCTGTGAGGGGAAGACCGAGACCAGGATCATCACAATCAGGGCGGCACCTCTGCTCGCACTCATCATCTGATGATTGGATGCTATTATTTATAAGATGCACTTTGGATTGATCCATGGTGGAGATCAGGGATCCCGTTCACGGGTATGTGAATATAGATGGTCTTTGTCTATCGCTGCTGGACGCCCCGCAGCTTCAGAGGCTTCGCTGGATCAGGCAGCTCGGGCTTGCATCTCTCGTGTATCCAGGAGCGTCTCACTCCAGGTTCGAGCACAGCCTGGGCTCATATCATCTTGCAGTAATCCTGAGCGACCGGCTGGGGCTCGACGATGATGACGGGATGAAAATAAGGGCTGCGGCGCTTCTCCATGACATCGGCCACGGCCCCCTCTCACATGTGACGGAGCCGATGCTATCCAGGTACCTTCGCCGCGGGCACGAGAGCATCATGGATCTGCTCAGATCCGAGGAGATCCGCACCCGCCTTGAGGAGTACGGGATAACGCCTGAGGAGATGCAGAGGCTCATAAAAGGCGGTACAGAGCTGGGGAAGATAATCTCAGGTGAGATAGATGTGGACAGGATGGATTATCTAATAAGAGATGCGCACTACACAGGCGTTGCTTATGGGGTGTTCGACCACCTCAGGCTCATGGAGAGGATGCACCTATCAGGAGGCAGGCTCATGATCGACTCCGGGGGTGTGCATGCCGCAGAGTCACTTCTGCTCTCAAGGCTTCTCATGCAGCCCACTGTGTATCAGCACCACGTATGCAGGATCTCCGAGTGCATGGTTGCAGGTGCGCTGAGATGGATGGTTGAGGATCTCGGCTTTGATCCAGCATCAATTCTGAGAATGGATGACTTCGAGCTCTTTGCGGCCATGAGATCCGCGGGAGGGTATGCTGCTGAGATCGCAGAGCGAATCAAGACCAGGCGGCTCTTCAAGAGGGCGCTGTACGTCGGCGCAGAATCCCTGGAGTTTGTGCCAAAGGCTGGAAGTGAAAGGAGGCTTGCTGAGGAGATAGCATCAGAGGCAGGTGTCGATCAGAGGTACGTGCTCCTGGACAGCCCGCCGGCCCCTGAGGTTCCGGAGGGGAGGTTCCCCGTGATGATCGACATGGAGGTTCTGCAGCTGCGCGAGGTCTCGCCTGTGATAAGGATGCTGGAGGATGCACACAGGGCGACCTGGAGGCTCGGCGTCTACACACTCCCGGAGCACAGGGAAAAGGTCGCAAGAGCTGCGGAGCGCTGCCTGGGGGTGAGAAAGCCCCCTGTCCAGCACACGCTCGATTCGCTGTGAATTTGCAGCAAAACATCCAGATAAAAAGGGCTGTGGCCCCGATTCACTGAACGGGCTCCGCGGACCGGCATCCATCGGCAGCATGATGCATCTGCCCTGCGAATATCAGTGATGTGAGCACCAACAGAAGAGAGATGAGGTTAGGGACGTGAAATTTTCACTCCTCTTCCTCGGACATCATGTTCTTCATGCCCTCTGCGAGATCAGCGATGATCGGCTCCATCGCATCCCTGACGTCCGGCCTGTACTTCACAAGCATGTCTGTGATCAGCGGTATCCCTATGAACTTGAGTGAGGCGTTGAGCTCGGCCATCTCATCCGAGATCTCCGCGAGAAGAGATGCGATCTCCTCCAGGCTCTCCTTTATGCTCTCCATGCCCTCATCCTTTGATTGCTTTGCCATGTGTTCACCTTGGCCCATACTTTCGAAATATAGTATATGTAGCTGACGAGCTGGAGGCATCATGGTGAGAGACGCTGTCCTGGAGAGAGCCGCTGGCCCCAAACCACAAACCATCAGGTCAGCCTGGAGAAGCACTCCTTGCACACGATCTTGCCGTTAACGAGCCTGCCCCTGATCTCCATGAAGCTCTCGCCGCACTCCTGACACCTTAGGGAGGGGTATATCCTTGCTCTTGGAGGCTCTGTGATATCCACCTCTCTCACCGAGAGTATGCTCTCCTCAGGAGCGCTCAGTATCGCTTCCATGGCCTTTGATCTCGCCTCCTCACCTCTTCCCGCGCCAAATATCTCCTGCAGGATCTCATCCCTGAAGTAGATCCTTATGGCCTTCCCGTCGCCCCTGTGGTAGAATGTGAAGACCTGCTTGCCGTTATCAACGAATATCAGATTTCCCTTGCCGAAGGTGCATCCCAGCATCTCCTGAATCGCGTCGACGCTGCATGAGTTGTTCTCGACGACCGCCACGAGCTCCTCGTCCTCGGATCTGCGGTAGTGGTTCATCACATATTTCGCCACCCTGTAGCCGATCGCCAGGCCTGGGCACATATGGCCGTGAAACTCGACCGTTCTTTTTAGATCCTCTTCCATGGGTGATACTGATCACATCCATGACTTCAATCTGGCGATGCCACTTCGCAGACCGTTGAGCTCAGCGAAGAATGTGGATCTGCTGCGTGAAGCTGCAGGTGTAGTGATGGGACAAGCGGAGAATGAGAATTCCTGAGAAGTCGTCCTGAGATCGCGATGCGGTCGCGTCGATGCGATCGCGTGGGAGGTCCAGGTGGCGTATAAGCATCATGGAGATCGAATGCAGCCCTGCAGACCTCCTCTGTGAGATCCGGGGGATCTCTTCAGCGATTCGAGCCCGCAATCATATCTTCAGGAGACTTTACGCTGAATGCCCTGAATGAGCGCATCTCTTCTCTCTTTCAGAGAGCTCATAACTTCATCCCTCCCGGAGCCTGTTGCGAGAATCGATAGCACGGGTTCCCCCATCCCGATCACCGATCCTGGTGTGGGGACGTCTGCTATGCATGAGGTTATCCTTCTGAGATCGCGGTCTATACGGATGAGCCCGCTGGAGTAGAGGACAGCCCTGCCTGCGAAGCGTGCCTCCCTCCCCACCTCAGGTAAACGTCCTTCAAAGGCGTTGAGATGCGCCTGGAAGAGAGAGATCTCTGTCGAGAGCTCCACAGAATCAAGACTGCCCTGGAAGCGCGGGTTCACCTCAATGACCACGGCGTCATTTTCTGTGAGAATGAAGTCAACACCGTTCGAGCCGACGAGCTCGAGCCCTGCGACGATCTCCTCGGCGATGCGGGCGATTCGCTTTCTCGTATCCTCATCCACATCCAGCGGCGTTATATTTCCGCAGTATCTGAAACCATCCGCGTTCAGCCATGCTGCTCCTGAGAGCTGCTCGTTGACAGCTATGGTCCTGGCATCCGAGCCATCGCATATCACAGAGGCGCTTGCAGGAACCCCCTCCACGAACTCCTGGGCGATGTAACCTGGAGGGACTGCTCCGCCCTCGAAGATCCTGCACC
The DNA here is from genome assembly GCA_029553285.1 of Methanobacteriota archaeon. Lineage (GTDB taxonomy): Archaea > Halobacteriota > Methanosarcinia > Methanotrichales > Methanotrichaceae > Methanothrix_B. The sequence continues at coordinate 31,775 of JAKPCO010000042.1, read as the reverse complement.
CGCAGCCACCGGCGCCGATCCTCGGTTTCAGCATCATCCTGCGATCGTCTGGTGGATCCCCATCCCATGTGTCTGGGTGAGGATACCCCCTCTCCTCAAGCCATCTCGCAAGCCAGAGCTTATCCGAGACCCTCAGAATCCGGTCCGGGCTGTTGTTCATCACACTGTACCCATTTATGCGTACGGTCTCAACGCCCGGTCCCAGGACCACGGCATCGGGATCGACTCTCTCAATGATCGCATTTATCCTCTCAGCATCGAGTAGATCCTCGATATGGAGCCTGTGAGCCTCCACAGCCTCAACGAGATCGAGATCGCAGTAGCAATCGACAGCGACCACAGAGTGCCCTGCCCTGAAGGCTGAGATGGCGATGTTCCGGACGCTCTGACCTATCACCAGGATGCGCATTTGATCCTCCGGGTTCTCCTTCACATCAGATCCGGCGGGTGGAGGAGGTCTTGGCCTTTAGACCTGATCAGGCTAAGAGATGCTGATCACAGCGATTCGCTCCATCTGAGAAGGAGCGGCCATGTTTCTGCTATACTTTCTTGGTGAATAAATTAGTGTTTCCAGCAGCCGCACTGCACGGCCACCAACCTGGCAAATACCTTGCCGGGATTTTCATGACCTCCTCTCGAGAACCACCTTACCTCTGGCTGCCGGTATGACCTCCAGCCTTCCTCCGAAATCCCTGTTCAGCTCCCTGCCCATGAATAGGCGATCCAGGAACACTGCGAGAGCTGCGACCTCAGAGTGCGGCTGGTTACCTATCGCCACGTTCCAGTCCGCCATGTTGTACACATCAGGCGGGACCTTCTCAGCTCCGACCACGACCATTATTCGTTCACAGGATCTTATCTCCTCTATCACATCATCTATCCTGCTTCCGTACATCGTGAGGTGCACTATCTTTCCCCCGGAATCCCTGAACCTTCTGAGCTCGTCCCTCCAGACGATGCCGTCTGCAACACTGAATGATCCGCCCCATCGATTCACAACATCTCTGAGGCTCTCAACAACGCCCTCATCTCTTCCATCTATGAGAATCTCATCGGCGCCGAACGCCCTCGCCACCAGCCCCACATGTGTTGTGATCCTCTTGTCCCTCTCAGGGCGATGGCCCAGGCGGAGGACGGTTATTCGCATGATCACACACATCCGAGGATCGGGTTTATAGAGGTTGGGGTATGGTGCCTTCAGGCAGGAGAGCGGTAAAGCGCGCATTGGCATCCATCCGGCATTCGCGACGATTTCCATGCGCTCGACAGCTTTAAATGGTCCGCCAGCCAAGTAAACAAAGATGTACGAAGATCTTGATGAGGATTTGCCTGAGATCTACCTGGCCCTCCTTGAGGATGAACGGAGGCGCAGGTATCTCAAGGAGATCAGCGAGTGGCTTGTGGAGGAGTATTACACCCCTTATCAGGCGTCGTGATATGGAGTATGGAGCTTTTTGGAATATGTGCCGGATGTGGCAGGGCTGCAAAGCTCTACACATGCCAGCTTTGTGGCGGTCTCTTCTGTATTGATTGCTTCGTCCCTGAGCTGGGCGTCTGTAAGAGGTGCGCCAGAGGAAGAAGGACTGGAGAAAACTATTTTTATAGACATTTCTCAGCGTGGGGGTCGCGCCTCAGGCATGCCGCTGCATTTAACAGCCATACGAGTGAATCCACACATCGGTCGCGAAGCCTTTTCGGGACGGGCGTTCGCGAAAACACATGCATTTCACAGGTGTCGATTCACACCAGGATGGGAGTGAATGAATGAATCTACACTGGTTCAGCCCTGTGAATACTACTAAGACTACTAATAGGAATTTTAAGCCTCTGAATACAAAAAAGAGCGATTTATAACTGTTTTTATCTTGTATATACAGCTTAGCACTCTCGTAAACTTTATATACCATCGTGCCATGATGTTTGAGTGTTAAGAGGGGACTAAAATACTGCCTGATGAGCGTGATCGCATTCGATCTGAATGCCATCACCGGGCATAAAAGGGGTAGCAACCTGGGGAGGTGCACGATTAATTATTATAGATTGGACTTTCTGGAAGAAGGGAGCCTGAAGGTCTGCTTTGTATGCGGAAGGGAGTAGCAATGAATGTCCGCTTTGAAGGGGGCGGACAACGGGAAAGCGACCTCGTGCTGCAGTATACACTGCAGCAAATCCACTCAGGATGTGAAGGGCATCCGGCAAGGTACTTCAGATAAGTATCTGAGTTAAGAAACAGTCTTACGCATGTATATTTATTGAGTGAAAATAGACAGGGGCTTGGATCTCGATGAGAGGCCGCATCAAGCTGTTTACGATACCAGTTGATCTTGAGAATGCAGCGAAGTATAATATACAAGCTGGTTCAGACCACATTGTGAATTGTCGAAGTGTATGTAACAGGGACAGGCCCCGTCAGATGATACATGCACTCCAGATCCACATGTGAGGTCTGTCTGTGAAAATCGCAATAGAGATCGACGATAATGGTCTCAAGGCCAACATGTCGTTTGAGTTCGATAAGAAGTGCATGGATGTGGCGGCATTACGTGAGATGCTCGCGGACAAGATTGTGGATATTCTGAACATCTCCGGCGTGATCTCAGAGAGCGCGCGGCCGGTTGCTGAAGAACAGCCGAAGACGCTGATGGACAGCCTCGCCGAGTTTATAAAATATGAGTTTCGCGATCAGTGGTTCACATCCCAGCAGCTCAGAGAGAGGTATGAGACCGTCCGTGACGATATCAAGCTGAGCACGGTCTCGACCTACCTCTCCAGAATGCACCAGGATGGCATCCTCGACAGGAGAGGGAACAGAAACAACAGGGAGTACCGCCTGCTTCCGACTGCATCTGTGGAAAGCGCGGCTTACTGCAGAAAGAAACAATCCGCGTCAAAGCTTTAGATGCTGAGGAGTCCAGCTTTTGTGGATTCGAGCAAACGCCGAAGCTCGGATCGCTCTTATCCATCAGATAACTTGCCCGAAGAGGCACCAGTCATGCCATGCGCTCGTGGCGAGCGGATGAGTCCATTCAGCAACCGGCTTGTACGTCCTTCAAGTTGCTGAATACATAAGAGCGGCTCGGATCATACCGATGCAGCTTTTGAACTTCGCTCTTATGTGTTCGGCAACTTGCAGGTCGTGTAATGTGGTTTCTGAACGCACTTATTCATTAACCAAGAATGCATTGCAGAACCAGTGCTTCTACGGGCAAGTTATCATATGGACAAGAGCGTTGAACTTTACCTGTCAATTCAAGAAATCTCTTCATTTGTTCTCTGCCCAGGTTCGGAGGGTGAGCTCTTTCGGTTTTTGGTCGTGTACTTGTATCACTGAATTCGGAGACCTGAGACCCGTGGGGTTCGGGCAGTACCATGCCGATGCATGCCGAATCCTGATGGTCAGTTCGGTGATACGAGGCACAACCCGTTTTTCTCCAGCGGGCTCTTTTCGCCTCTGATTTTGGATCGCGCCCAGAAGGGTATAACTTTCCCCGGATGGAATCGCTTGCCCCTGCCCGAATACCGGAATCTGCATGACCCTCTCCCACCAGGGAGGGGGAAGGGTTTATACTATACTGCGCATCTCTCATCGGGGGCAGTCTGTGTCGTACGATCCAGTTTCAAAATGGGAGGAGTTCATCCGCTCCAGGTACTGGGACGCTCTCCTGAAGCTGGCGGAGTCGTATCCATCAACAAGAAGCCTGATCGTGGATTTTGCGGATCTCGACAGATATGACACAGAGTTCGCGGACGACCTTCTTGAGAATCCTGATGTGATGCTGGACGCCGCTCACACTGCCCTTCAGGAGATAGTGCTTCCTGTGGATGTGGATCTGAGCGGGGCGCATGTGAGGGTCGTGAACCTGCCGCAGCACCTCAAGACAAGGGATCTCAGAAGCGATCACATCGGGAAGCTCATAGCCATCGAGGGCCAGGTCAGGACAGCAACAGAGGTCAGGCCGAAGATACTCAGGGCTGCATATGAATGCCAGCGGTGCGGGCATGTCTTTTATGTCGATCAGTCGGGGACGAAGTTCGTCGAGCCGTATGAGTGCCCAAACGAGGCATGCGACAGAAGAGGGCCGTTCAGATTGCTCCCGAAGAGATCGCACTTTGTCGACGCGCAGAAGGTTCGCGTTCAGGAATCGCCGGAGGATTTAAGGGGCGGGGAGCAGCCCCAGACACTGGACGTGGAGCTTGGCGACGATCTAGTGGGGAGGATCTTCCCCGGGGACAGGGTGATCATCAACGGGATCCTGCGGTCGTATCAGAGGACGACACAGAGCGGAAAGAGCACGTACTTCGATCTGTTTCTTGATGGAATCAGCATCGAGATGATGGAGCAGGAGTTCGAGGAGATCGAGATATCGCCGGAGGATGAGAAACGAATTCTGGAGCTGAGCAGAGATCCAGACGTCTACGGAAAGATAGTGAGATCGATCGCTCCATCCATCTATGGCTACGAGGATGTGAAGGAGGCCCTGGCCCTCCAGCTCGTCTCCGGCTTCTCTAAGCGGCTTCCCGACGGGGCAAGGATCAGGGGGGATATCCACATACTCCTGGTTGGAGACCCGGGGGTTGCAAAATCGCAGCTTCTGAGGTACATGGCGAAGCTCTCCCCAAGGGGCATATACACATCGGGGAAGAGCTCGACATCAGCCGGCCTCACAGCGACTGCGATAAAGGACGAGCTCGGAGATGGGAGGTGGACCATAGAGGCCGGCGCTCTGGTGCTTGCTGATAAGGGCATCGCTGCGGTGGACGAGATGGACAAGATGAGCCCAGACGACCGCTCGGCTCTGCACGAGGCCATGGAGCAGCAGACGATCAGCGTTGCAAAGGCAGGCGTCATGGCAACCCTGAAATCGAGATGCGCACTGCTCGCAGCGGCAAACCCGAAGATGGGGAGGTTCGACAAGTATGAGCCGATAGCGCCGCAGATAAACCTCACTCCGGCCCTGATGTCCAGGTTCGATCTGATATTCGTTCTGACCGATGAGCCGAATGCTGAAAGGGATGCGCACATAGCCACGCACATACTGAGGAGCAACTATGCCGGGGAGCTCTCGAGCCAGAGGAGCATCAATCCATCAATAAACGATGAGGATATCGAGAGCGCCACTGAGATCATAAAGCCGGAGATAGAGCCGGAGCTGCTCAGGAAGTATGTGGCCTATGCCAGGAAGAACATATTCCCGACGCTCACAGAGGTGGCGATGGAGAGGTTCAAGGAGTACTACATCAACCTCAGGAGCCAGGGGCAGGATGGAAACAAGCCGGTGCCTGTAACTGCGAGACAGCTCGAGGCGCTCATACGTCTCGGGGAGGCCAGCGCCAGGCTGAGGCTCAGCAATCAAATCACGGAGAAAGATGTCGATCGGGTTATAAGAATCGTCGAGTCCTGCCTGAAGAAGGTGGGTGTCGATCCGGAGACGGGGATGCTGGATGCAGATGTGATCAGCATAGGGATAAGCAAGAGCACTAGGGACAAGACAAAGATGATGCTGAACATAGTCAGGGAGCTCGGAGGTAAAGAGGGCGCCCAGATCGATGACGTCCTCGACAGGGCTGTGGCCGAGGGCATAGACAGGGAGAGGGCGGAGGAGATAATCTCGCGCCTGAGGCAGGAGGGATCCCTGATACAGACGAGCAGGGGCACTCTGAGGGCCGTGTGACTGGGGCTGAGATCTCTCCTCTCAACTGAAAAAGCCAAAAGATTGTGAACGTTCTTTCCGAAGCGGGGCATCCGAGCGATAGTCTTAATATTTACGAAGTGGCACCCGATCTCATGCCACCGCCGGTCATAGCAACAGTCGGCGGAGGGGGCACACGGTTATACCCTCTCACGCTCCGCCAGCCGAAGCCCCTGGTGGAGGTATGCGACACTGCGATAATAGCAGTCCTCTTCAGGATCCTCGCCATTCAGGGGTGCAGGAGGTTCATACTGGGCAGCAAGGGATTCGAGAACACGCTCGCTTTGTCGAACTACTTCAAGGCAGGAGAGGGTTTCTTCAAGCGTCTTGGCATAGATGACCATGAGGAGTTCAGCTACCAGCCACAGTACGAGGATCACGGCAGCGCAGATTCCCTCAGGTACTGCATGCGATACTTCTCCATCGACGAGGATGTTCTGGTCGTATCCGGCGACAACCTCATAGATATCGACCTGGAGGACTTCATAGCGTATCACAGGCGCAGGAATCCTATCCTCACCGTGGCGCTGAAGGAGCTGCCCCGCGAGGAGAGCATCTCCCAGTACGGTGTGGCGGAGCTGGAGAGCGATATGCGCATACGCCGGTTCGTCGAGAAGCCGAAGGCAGGCACGGAGCCGAGCAGGATGATCAACACCGCCTTCTACATATTCTCCCCTGAGATAAGAGATGTCCTCGCGGAGATGGGCGACAAGTCCCGTGATATTGGGGGCGATCTCATACCGTATCTCACCGAGAACGGCTACGATGTCTGTGGCTATCCTCTCAGGGGCTACTGGATAGACATCGGCACCCCGGAGAGGCTTCTTCAGGCGACCATGAACGTCCTCTCCGGAAACGTGCGGCATTTCACCTTCCGGCACCCATACAGGGAGAACCAGTGGATTCATCCATCGACCCTGAAGCGCATAGGCCGGATGCTGGAGCGTGGCGATATCGAGCTCAGGGGCAGCGTCTTCATAGGAAGGGACTGCCGCATCGAGCCCGGCGTCGTCATAGAGAACTCGCATGTTGGGCACACCTGCATGATCGAAAGGGATGTTGAGATAAGAAACAGCGCGGTGATGAGCTTCTCAAACATAATGCACGGAGTTCGGCTGAATCGCGCTGTTGTGGGCAGATACTCCACAATCGAGGCGCACAGCATGCTGGATGCGGATCAGTCCAACGGAAGAAAAGGCATACCTGTGGTCGGCGATAATGTGCGGCTGCAGAAAGAGTCTGTTGTGGGTCCGGGCACCAGGGTTGCACCTCTGAGGTACAGCCACATGATCCTCGCCACCGGCAAGTTCCTCGAGCTCGGCTCAGACGAGAGAAACATCTACTTCACGCAGAGATCGCAAACTCCTGCATGAACACTGGGCGATCCTGCATCTGCAATCACATCCTCACGACCTCAATTCCCGCCTGCTCCAGGAACCTCAGAGCCCCCTCGTCGGGGTACTGATTCTTGTAAACAACCCTGCGTATTCTCGCGTTTATCATCATCTTGGCGCAGAGTATGCATGGCTGGTGGGTGCAGTAGAGCGTCGCGCCCTCGATGCTCACTCCATGGAGAGCAGCCTGGATTATGGCGTTCTGCTCTGCATGGACTGCACGGCAGAGCTCATGCCGCGTCCCGCTCTCCACCTTCTCTCTTAAACAGCCCACGACATCGCAGTGCTCCAACCCTGTCGGGGCTCCGTTGTAGCCTGTCGAGAGGATGCGCTTGTCCCGCACAATCACCGCGCCCACTTTGTTCCTCAGACAGGTGGATCGCTTTGACACAACCGCTGCGATCTCCATGAAGTACTCGTCCAGGCCGGGTCTGTCCATCGATTCGATATTAAACAGAGGAATTGATATCGCTTCCGGTCGCCGGGATATCCTGCGCTACCTGGCCTCAGAAAAAAGATGTTTGGAGGTATCATTTGCAGATGCAGAGGACAGACGTGGCTCTCAGGATAGAAAGTCCGCTGATGCTCGCCCCGAACTGCACCGCTACGCAGCATTCAGCATGTACAGCACCACAAATGCCATCATCCATTCCCCCTCGACGAGCATATCAAGAACCACAGGGTTCCGCCTTCTCCTCAGGTATGCGATGTATGCGTATCCGTAGAGGGTGAGGGCCAGGGCGATTCCTCTTCCATCTCCCGGCAGGAGCAGCGAGACCGGCAGGATCGTTGTGTTCAGAAGGAGCAGCAGAAGAACTGTCAGCTTCTCCCCCAGGATCACAGGCATCGTGCGCACGCCGCTGAGCCTGTCGCCAGCGAGATCGCGTATGTCGTAGAGCACTGTGTCGATGAACGTCTTGATGAATATGAAGTAGAGCACAGGGATCCAGGAATTGCTGTAACCGCTATAAAACACCGGAATGAGAACCGTTACCACTGCCCATGCAGACCCCACGACGACGTTCTTCATCACAGGTATATCCTTCAGCCTCGGCAGCCACGGAAGCAGACGCATCCCGTAAAAGGCGTTTGCGATCACCGGCACGAATACCAGAGGCAGAGCTGCAGGTCTCACATAAGCCATGATGAGTGTGGCTGCGAGGTAGGCGGAGAGCGCCAGAGCCAGAAAGATCCTCCTCCGCGAATAGAGGAACTGCTTCCTCGCCGGCATGTTCGAGACGTCCCGGTCGAGATCCACAAGCTTGTCCAGCGTGTAAACACTGAACGACACGAGAAATACCGCGAAGCAGATCGTCATGCTCGGCTCGATTCCGAGCAGGAGGCTTGCCATGTATGTTTTGAAGAAGCCTGTCCCTCCGATGAATAGAGAGGTCACAGCAAGGAAGGCAAGCAGCCTCTCCGCAGCATCCACCGCATCTCTGCACACCAGATAAAAAAACTTAAATGGAATTACCTCACGAAACTGGTTGCTCCATGTCATAAATCGATGTGAAATTGAGCTGAATTTGAAAATTATCTCTTTTAATAGGTAAATTTTGCTTGGAAATAGCTAAATTGCGTTATTTGAGCAAAAATCGGTGAGAAAAGTTGTATAATCTTGATTAAGCTCAAATTTATGTTTATCTGTGTGTTGTCCTTACTGTTTATACTTACGAAAACTGAGAAATTCGCGGCTCATCTCTTGCTATGCTCTCACAGAAGTTTGCGAGCCAGTGCCGTTCCTCTGTGGATTCCTCGAGCCCTGGTAGGTTCGCGATGGAGGTTGCCTGAGGTAGCATGTTTTTCCGGTCCCTGCTAACGAGGGCTTAATACTGAACCCATCTCAAAACAGCCGCCCCGATGGTCGCAACAGGTCCTGGAAGCAAGAGGCACTGCATCAGAAATTGCTGACGCTCTTATGTATTCAGCAACTTGAAGGACGTACAAGCCGGTTGCTGAATGGACTCATCCGCTCGCCACGAGCGCATAGCAGGACTGGTGCCTCTTCGGGCAAGTTATCTGATGGATAAGAGCGATTGCTGATGCAGCTTCGATACGACTTCTGACTCAAGGGAACTCGGGAAGGAGCAGGGGGTGCTTGAAGCGGCAGATCCTGCACCTATCTCAGCCCTCTCCGCATGGCCTCAAGCCTTCTGATGCTGGAGTAGTATCCTGCAACCAGGAAAATCCCTGCAGCCAGGAGAAGCACAAAGAAGTAGCCGAGGATCTGGGGGGCGTCGTTCCTGTAGAATCCGACCTCGACGATTGAGTCCCTCTCCAGCCTCCAGACAACAACCGTGCGGTTGCCCTCGATGATCTCATACGGCTCCGGTCTTGGAATGCCAAGAGCCCTGGCGCCCGTTGTGTAACCCTCCGGAATCATGACTACGACAGTTCCGTTCAGAATGACAGGAGATACGAACTGCTGTCCCCGCATGGGCACCTCGTACCTCAAAAGACCGGACACCACCTCTTCAGCGGCGATCCTGTACCTGTAAACGCCCCTCCAGAAGCTCTCGTCCACGCTGCATCTCACAGCATGTGAGTCGCTCATCAAGGAGATGTTCTCAATTCTTGCTATCGCCGTGATGTTGAAGATCTTTCCGGATACAGGCTGCTCTATCACAGCTCTGCCTCCGGCCAGATCCACAACCGTAGCATTGTTCAGATCGATGGATCGCGAGCCGGATGTGAGGATGAGAAGAGATGCAGCAAGCGCGAAAAGCACCGCGCGATCGGAGCAAGCTGATGAACATCGCACCCCTCGGCCCTCACCCTGAGCCGGTGCTGTGTATCCTGAAGACCTCTCCCTCATCGATATCTATCCTGCACCCCAGGATCCTCTGCGCAGTCCATATGTTCGTTCTTGTGTGGCTTGATATCTCCCGCGCTGTGTACTCACCGCCAGCGAGCGCGATATAGGGTATGAGCTGATCCGCGAGATGAACGTCCACCGACGCCCCAGCTCTCATCTCCTCGATGATGGTGTTCGCGGCCTCTCTACCGACGTCCTCTGCGCGAACGCCCCTCTCGCCGAGCGCGCTCGATCCCCTGAACCCGGACCAGAGCGTTATCCCGCTTCCAGGGGATGAAGAGCTCACCGTCTGGGTTTCTATTCTTGCCTCATATCCGTTCTCCCTCAGCAGCTCGAGCGCAGCATCAGCCTGACGCCTCGCCACATGCTCAGGAAGGGATCCGCAGTGTGATATCCCGCGGATGCTCTCATCGATGCGCTCCACCCTGGCATGCCTGAGTTTGGACGGGCTTGTGCTCAGCACCACAACCCCTCCACCCCTCGGATAGTATCCGCGCCGCTCGCACCTGAAGCTGGCAGCAACACCAAAAAGACGCATCGCCGGAAGTGCCACATACTCCAGATAATCGACAGTCGGGCTCCACCGGACGTCTGTGCCGCCCCTGACTGTAACTGTGACAGGCCCCTCCGCGGCTGTGAGTGCAGGAAGGAGACACTGTATCAGAAGAGTGACACTCCCCGCGGTGCCTATATCCACGTCATAGCTTCCTGCAGATATTCTGCCCGGGATGAACTCGATCTCCTCAGATTCGAGATGCACCCCTCTCGTCTCGGCTCTCGATATCCTTGCCAGGGCCTCGATTGCTCTGACATGTTGCGCTGCGAGCCCGGGCTTCGGCCTGTTGCGGCGGATGTTCTTTATTCTGACAGGGATGCCGGTGAGGGCGGAGAGCGCCACAGAGGTCCTCACGATCTGGCCGCCGCCCTCGCCGTACGACCCGTCGATCTCGATCATCTGCGGCTTCTTCATCTCACTGCTTCATCATACTCTCTGAGAAACTCGTCGCAGAGATCAGCTATCCGGGCGGAGGCATCTCTGATCACATCAAGAGGATCCGCGCCCCTCGTCTTGAGCCTGAAGATGGGGTTGTCCATTATCGGGAACTTCGCGTCGTAGGTGGCTATCACAACCCTCTCATCCTTCAGCAGCTCGCTTCTCAGGAGGTTGAGCAGCGTGTGCCGCTCCCCCTCAAACTCTATCCTGAGCTCATCCTCAGTCTTCTTCAGAACCTTCAGGTTCAATGCATGCCCCCTAAACAAGCCCTGTGCCGTAGTAGGTGCTCAGCTTTCTCATCTCCGTGCGTTTGCATTCAGGACACTCCAGGCGGCCGTCTTTTTTCACAAGTGGCGTCGTGCAGCTGCTGCAGTACGCCTTTATCACTCCCATGTCCTCCGGCTCCGTCGAGAGCCGCATCTGTCTCGCATCTATGACCTTTGCCCTGACGATATCCCTGAGGCTGAACATCTGCTTCAGGTCCTTGACATAGGAGCTTTTCACATTTGATATGTGTATGGTTGCATCCAGCTCCGGAAGCGGCCTGGACTCGTAGCCCTTCTTGAACGCGAGCGCCAGTATCACAAGGTTCTCCTTTATATCGACGACCTCTCCGACGACGACGTCCCCGTTCTCCACCCTGGGCAGGGCGTTGCTTCTCGGTATCACACTCGCAAGGCGGCTCTCAGGATCGATATCGACCACGCCAGTGGTTGATGCGTATATGTTGCCGCCGGAGACGTATGTATCGTGCCCCGGGACGAACTCCTCGGCCGAGCCTATCCTGTCGCCCGGCAGGACCAGGGCTCTCCCCATCTGCTTATCCTTGACTTCATCGGTTGTGCCTGACATCTGATCACTACTTGCACACAATCCTATATAACTCAACCTCTATCCATTCCACATCTTTCCTGTGGAACTCGAATGTTCTTTTAATTGGAATTCTTGCTTTATATACTTCCTCAACCCTGCAGGGATGGACGAAGCTCCGAACAAAGTTCAGGCTTCCTGCATTGTGTATGGTATATATGACATCTGCGATCTCCACAGCCCTCCTGAGAAACGCCCGATCGCCCCGGCTGGCATGCTGTGCGCCAAAAGGAGGGTTCATGATGATGGTTTCTACCCTGCGGAACGCGATGCTCTCGATATCCCCCAGGACGAAGTCCACATACACGCCGAGCATCTCGGCATTCTCACGCGCGATCCTCAGCGCCTGAGGATCGATATCCACCCCACATGCCCTCGCTCCCAGAAGCGCGGCACCGATCGCCAGGATGCCTGTGCCACAGCCGAGGTCCAGGACCTGGGATAGCTCGCCTCGCATGTGAGCGATGTGGAGCAGATCTGATGCGAGCGATGGAGGGGTCATGTACTGCTCCATCGCCGCAGATGGGCTTGTGAAGCCCCTCACGCGCTGAAGCAGGATCTCAAGCTGCCTCTTCCTCATCGCCACAGATGTTGTATGAGGCCATATTTATCTGAGCTCTCCCATGGGCGCGCATTTTTGGCCAGATTGACATCCCGCCCTCATGGAGATCTCACCTCGCGAGCAACCTATGGTTAACAGCTCAGCGCGTAGTAGTACTCTCCAGCCTCTCTCTGGGCCCTGTCCAGCTTTGATCCCGGCTTGTTCACCCTCGGCCTCTTTGTATCCTCATCACGCCTGAATGTTATACCTATCGCTGAGAGGAATCGATTCATCCCCTCACGCATATCGCATGGCGGATTTGCGATACCTCTCACACCCGGCTCTCCATCGAAGACTATCAGCCGTTCTGAGAGCATGTCTATCAGGTAGATATCGTGATCCACGACCACGACAGACCGCTCTGTGGACTCCGCAAACCGTCTCATGACCTTGGCAGCCATCATCCTCTGCTCAACGTCAAGATGTGCAGACGGCTCATCCAGTAGATACAGATCAGCATCCATGCTCAGGCATGCTATTATGGCGACCCTCTGGAGCTCGCCTCCGCTCAGCTCCGTCAGGCTCTGATCCAGAAGCCGTTCGAGCGCCATCGGCTTTACGAACTCAGACTGATAGTAGCTGCTGTCGAAGTCGTGAGTTATGCCCCTGAGGAGCGCTTCCACCGTGATATCAGATTCAGCTTTCAGGTACTGGGGCTTGTAGGAGATCCTGAGCTTCACATCGATCCTGCCCTTCGTTGGCTTCTCGATGCCACCCAGGATCTTTATGTAAGTTGATTTCCCGATCCCATTTGGCCCCAGGATCCCCACGACCTCGCTTCTCCTTATAACACCAGGCATTGCCAGGAGCTCGAAACTGTCGTAGCTCCTGGAAAACTCACCGTACTCCACAAGAACCGGAACGTCCTTCTCATCTCTCGGAGCGTGGACCTCGAACTCTATGCTCTCGGAGCGTATCCGGACGTTCTCCTCCGGCAGGAAGCCTCTAAGATACTGGTTTATCCCGATCCTGATGCCCTTCGGCCTGGTTATGACGCCATAGGCTCCCGGGGTGCCATAGGCGAGATGAACACTTTCTGCAAGCAGATCCAGAAGCGCGAGGTCGTGCTCGACGACCATCACCGCCTTATTCGATGCCAGATCCTGGAGCATTCTCGCCGCCAGGATCCTCTGGTTGATATCAAGATATGGGCTTATCTCATCGAAGAAGTAGAACTCGGCGTCACGTGCGGCTGTCGCTGCGATGGCCACCCGCTGCAGCTCGCCGCCGCTGAGGCTGTCTATCTCGCGGTCCAGCAGAGGTCTCAGGCCGAGACGATCCACGAGAGCGTCGAGCTCGCCTCTTTCATCTGTTCTCCTCAAAAGCTCCCTGACAGATCCCCTGTAGCTCTTTGGTATCCTGTCGATGTACTGTGGCTTGTAGGCTGTCCTGACGCCCTTCTCAGCGACTCTCTTGAGGTAATCCCCGATCGCCGAGCCTGCGAACCTCTCGAGAACATCATCCCAGCTGGCATCTCTCCCCAGATTTGGCCTCAGAAGCCCGGAGAGTATCGCGACAGCCGTTGATTTTCCTATGCCGTTCGGCCCGAGAAGGCCGGTGACCTTTCCCTCGACGGGTATGGGCAGGCCGTAGAGCGCGAAGCCGTTGCTGCCGTAGCGGTGCACCGGCGCGCCGATCTCCTCAGGCAGGTTTGTTATCGTTATCGCGCCGAACGGGCACTTCCTGACACATATCCCGCAGCCCACGCAGAGGTTCTCAGTTATCACAGGCTTGTCATCAACGAAGACTATCGTCTCATCTCCTGTGCGCACGGGCGGGCAGAAATACTCGCACTCTCTGGCGCACTTCCTTGGCTGGCATCGATCTCTGTTGACAACAGCTATCCTCATGAAGGGCACCTCAGTTCAGGAGTATGGTCCAGGTCACAGCCCACAGATCCACCACGATAAACTCGACGTAGAACCAGTCCTTTCCCTTAAAAGAGAGGACGTCTATCCCTATGAGCGGGTATATGAATCTCTGCACTATAGTTGTGATGAGTATCAGGTTCAGAAGGATGAAGTGCCACTCAACTCTGACCCCACCAAGCATCATATCGGTTCCGTTGCCGAGAAGATTGTAGCAAATAACACCGGAGATTATCCCGAGGATCGAGGAAACAAGCGTCTTCTTTATCCCCTCTATCTGCGCCCTCCTGCGCTCCTCTGGCGACTTCTTTTTCAGAACCTTCCTGGCTTCCGCCTGCGCTTCCGGTGCTTTTTGGGGGGTCTCCTTCCGTTCGGTCTCCCCGCTCTTCGCCTTTTTCTTTTGCTTGGCCATCGGAGACTCAGAGCTGCCCTCATATGATAATAGCATTTTGGTCCGCCTCTGGGAAGTCACTCTGTCGGAAGCTTGAGAGTGGAGGGCGCAGACTCCGGTCTTCAGGCTGAAAAGCAGTTTACGGATGAACTGAGGTCGCGGGTCGTGTGTTCAGATCACTGAATAAAAATTCCAGAATCTGCATACACTGCACAACAGATCGCAAATCCTGCGGTGCAGGATTTGCTGGCTTCAACGATCTGATCACACGACCAGATCGTGTTGGACTCCCCGAATGGAAGCAGCGGGTTCTTTGCTCGAATAACCTGACAGACGTTCAGGGATCAGGCGGGCGTTGGCATAATGCCACATGAATACCAGAGGGGCGCATGTTTCCGAAATCAACGATACGGGCAGACGACAACAGGAGATACGCCCAGAGGTGTCCGAATAAGGAAGAAGTGCTCATAACAATCAGCATCCTCAAGCCTCGAATATCTGGCTCCGGAACTCTTATTCGGACGGATCCATACGCCCAACAGATAATCTTATGTATCAGGAGTGTATCTTCGCATTGGATTTGCATCAATCGCCCCACCGCACAGCCGGTGAGTGGGCGGCGCCGGATCTGATCCGGGGCTGCTCCAGATCGGGCTCGTTGAGCCCAGGCGTTCTGGAGGAGTAATTGGAGATGGAGACGAAGGATACTGATAGCTCTGTTGAGCTGAGGCACATAGTCCGCATTTACAACACCGACCTCGACGGCAAGAAGCAGGTTCAGATGGCTCTTACCGGTATCAAGGGCGTTGGCAGAAGGCTGGCCAGGGTGTTCGCAGTAACGGCAGGGGTGGATCCCTATGCGATTCTGGGGAAGCTGCCAGAGGAGCAGATAGAGGCTCTGAAGAACGTGATAGAGAGTGCCACGGAGAGCATTCCGGCCTGGATGATGAACCGGAGGAAGGACATAATTACAGGCGTTGACAGGCATGTCATGGGCGCGGATGTCCTCACAACACTCCGCGAGGATCTCGACCTCATGAAGAAGTCCAGAAGCTACAAGGGCATAAGGCATGAGCTCGGGCTGAGAGTGAGGGGACAGAGGACCAGATCCACAGGCAGGAGCGGCGCGACCGTTGGCGTCACCAAGAAGAAGGCGCAGGCAACAAAGAGCTGATCTGAGCAGGTGATTTTATGGGATATCCTGGCAAGAGCCACAAGACATATGAGCGGCCTCGAAAGCCATGGGAAGCTGGCAGGATGGCCGAGGAGGTCGAGCTCATAAAGACCTACGGGCTGAGAAACAAGCGCGAGCTCTGGAAGGCTGAGAGCATTCTCAGGAAGTACAGGCGCGTTGGAAGGATGCTCCTTGCATCAAAGGCGCGAGGAGAGGCCAGAGCCGATCTCGAGGCGGCTGCGGTTATAGAGAGACTGTCGCGGTTCGGCATCCTTAAGGACGGAGCAGACCTCGATGCCATACTCTCGCTGAAGATCACAGATATCCTGGAGAGGCGGCTGCAGACCCAGGTTTACAGGCAGGGTCTCGCAAATACGATACGACAGGCGAGGCAGTTCATAACACACGGGCACATCCAGGTAGCGGGCCAGAGGGTGACCGTCCCGAGCTACCTGGTGAAGAGAGGGGATGAGATGACCATTGACTACTACGCAGGATCCCCGCTCGCCAGAGAGGGACATCCGGAGAGGTCAGCTAAGATCATCGCCAGGGCTGGAGGGTCTGCATGACAGAGGGCAAATGGGCCATAGCACACATATACTCGTCGTTCAACAACACACTGATAACAATAACAGATCTAACTGGCGCTGAGACGATAGCCAAGATCTCGGGTGGCATGGTTGTGAAGGCCGCCAGGGACGAGAGCTCCCCGTACACTGCGATGCAGATGGCGATGCAGGTCGCGGAGCAGGCCAAGGCCAAGGGGATAGTCGGGGTGCATGTAAAGGTGAGGGCGCCTGGCGGGAACAAACAGAGATCACCTGGCCCTGGCGCACAGGCTGCGATAAGGGCGCTGGCGCGTGCAGGTCTGAGAATCGGAAGGATAGAGGACGTCACCCCGATCCCGCATGATGGCACAAAGCCGAAGGGCGGGAAGAGGGGCAGAAGGGTCTGACGGTGCATAAGCCTTGAATGTGGAGCTTATCGAGCTTAGGGACGACCGGGTGAGGTTCCTCCTCTCCGGCGTGACCCCAGCGTTCGCAAACGCCATCAGGCGGTCGTGCATAGCGGAGGTCCCGAAGCTTGCTATCGATGAGATCTCGATATACGAGAACACATCAGTGCTATTCGACGAGCAGATCGCACTCAGGCTCGGCCTTGTTCCGATAAGGGCCGATGATCTGAGCATCTACTCGACCCCGGAGGAGTGCCAGTGCGGAGGTGTTGGCTGCCCTGGCTGCAGGATCGATTTCATGGTAACTGCAGAAGGTCCGGGGACCGTGTACTCACGGGATATAAAATTCAGCGATCCTGCTGTGAGAGCTGCATTCGATAACATACCTCTTGTGGTGCTGGGGGAGGGCGAGAAGCTCGTGATCGAGGGGTTCGCCACGCTCCGCACAGGCAAGGAGCATGCCAAGTGGCAGGCCGGCACGCTCTGTGGTTACAAGAACCTTCCTTCCATAGAGATCAGCGGATGCAACGGCTGCGGGAGGTGCGTGAAGGTATGCCCGCGTGGTGTGCTCGTGCTCGATGAGAACGATACTCTAAAGGTGAGGGACATCACAGAGTGCTCGCTCTGCAGGCTCTGCGTCGAGGAGTGCGACCAGCGAGCCATCTCAGTCGTGCCACTTGAGGACGCCTTCATCATGAGCATAGAGAGCGATGGGTCTATAAATGCGAGGGATCTTGTGAGGATGGCTGCAGAGGAGCTTAAGAAGAAGGCGCTGGTACTCCAGGACACGCTCGCCTCGGTCTCCTGAGGCGAGAGGTTTAAATCCAATGTGGTATTCTCTGCCAGAAGCATGCGGGGGTTGCCAAGCATGGTCAAAGGCGCAGGATTGAGGGTCCTGTCACGTAGGTGTTCGCGGGTTCGAATCCCGTCCCCCGCACTTATTTACCGGTAAGAAATAAATACTATAAGATCTACTTTTTTTCATGTGGTTTTGTATGGTCAAGCCTGACAAGTCCAGATATGTTTACCTCTATCTTCCTTCCGCAGAGGACAAAGCCCGGTGGGAGAGTCTCGCCAGGAAGGCTGGCGTGCCTTTATCCAGGTTTGTGATAGAGGTGGTCGAGAACGCGATCGCTGAGGAATCTGATTTCAAGCCGCGCAAAGAGCTAATGAAGGAGCTTGGGAGGCTTCGCGCTGAGAACAAGGAGCTCCGCGACGACCTGAAACAGAAGAAAATAGTCATAGAGAGGTACGAGAATGAGCTCAGACGCTACAGGAGCGAGGCGTTTCTCGATTCTGGTTTTGAGGGTGTCAGGAGATATAATAAAGAAATAATACGTATACTGCAGCGCAGCGGCACTGTTGACAGCTACAGGCTTCTTGAGGAGCTGAACATAGATCCCACCGATTCTGATCTGGTAAACTCGGTATCAAGACAGCTCGAGGATCTTGAGGCGTACGGTCTCGTAGCGAGAACAGCCCACGGCTGGAGGTGGGTTGGGTGACGGAGAAAGATCTCGTGCCGGATTTTGTACGCCGGTTCGAGGAGGACTGCAGGATTCGTGGCATGACTCCTGAGTCCACAAGACGCTACGTATCGTCGCTCAGGATTTACAGCCAGTTTCTCGCAAGCAGGCAGATCGACCTGCTCAGCGTGGACAAGAACGTACTCAGGAGCTTTCTGGAGTACCTCAGACACGAGAGGGGTGTGGGCCAGAAGACCATTGAGAACTACTTCTCCGCGATCTCCTCGTTCTACGATTTTTTAGAGTACGAGGAGTACATCCCCAGAAACCCGATTCATTCTGTCAGGAAACGATATCTGCGCAGGTACAAGGATAACGACGATGGCGGCGCGAGAAAGCTCATATCTGTGGAGGAGATGGCGCGGCTTATAAACTCGACGATGGATATAAGAGACAAGGCCATAATCGCGCTGCTGGCGAAGACCGGCATACGCCGGAACGAACTCATAAGCCTGGATGTTGACGATGTCGATATGGTGGACCAGAGCATAAGGCTCAAGCCGACCGCGAAGAGGACGAACCGAACCGTGTTCTTCGATGACGAGACCGCGTTCATACTCCACCGCTGGCTCAGGGCGCGAGAGTCGCGAAACATCAAGAACAGCAGGGCACTTTTCATCAACAGCATGGGCGAGAGGCTGAACCGCAACGGAGTTTACCTGGCGGTGACGAGAGCTGCGGAACGCGTCGGCCTGCACGACCCCAGCTCAGATCGCCCAGAGGACCACTTCACGCCCCACTGTTGCCGACACTGGTTTACCACCCATCTTAGAAGGGCAGGTATGCCACGCGAGTTCATCCAGGAGCTCCGGGGAGACGTGAGGAAGAGCGCGATAGACATCTACGACCACATAGACAGAGAAGAACTCAAGGAGAGCTACCTCGCGCACATACCTCAGCTCGGGATATAGCAAGGCCCTATGCACGACTTACGGGCGCTCACAATCTTCTGGACGGGTTGATGCGTCATCACGTTCGGCGGAGTTCGGCTCATCGTCATTCGCAAACATGGATGGGATTTTCATGCTGTAGATGTATGGAAGCTCGTATGAGCCGTGCTCCATCATGGTTTTAAGAATTTCTTTGATGTGTTTTTCGTCTACTAACTTTTTATTTAATGCTATTTCAATAATCTTTTCCATATACCATATGTCGAGCGTTCCAGTAATATCAATCCTAAATACAGCATCAAACCCCACTGCTTCAATAATTCTTTCAGTGTATGTGGATAATATGAACTTTTCAAAGTAATCCATGTACTTATCACGTTCCCTCTCGTAAAATGATTTTTCGTGCCCTTTAAACTTCCTCAAATATTCAAATTTTTTATTTAATTTTTTATAATCATCTTGCGTCAACAACCCTTTTTTATTAAAACATAACTTATATCTCTCCAATCCAATCTGCTTATATGCCAATTCTTCTTGTCTAATTGACATGTCGATACTTATGATATTTTCCTCTATTCTATTATTAATATTTATTAATATTGTTCGATACGCTTCCAAAGTTTTAATTATATATAAAGGAAATTCTTTTGATCTCGGTCGCTTTGACTTCGGGTTTGTGGTTTTTCGAGGATTCCCCATAAATATTATATTATCTTCTATTAATTCTTTTACAATCGTATTTATGTTACTACGTTCTATTCCAGTGCGTTCTGAAATTTCCCACTGGGCATGTCCTTCATCATCTGCCAAAACCATCAGGATCTCAATCTGAGCATCACTGTACTGCTTCACTTCAGACATTATGTTATCATCACCTGCTTGCAGATATTTATCGATATCGGGCTCTGGTTATACAGCACAAAGCCCGCATATAACCGGTTATGCAGGAAGTTTCTTGTATACAACCAATTATAATACATATCAATTAAATATAAGAAAAAAATAAATACTATTCTCATATAACATGGGGTTGTGGCAGTGTACCGCCACAGAAGGTGTAATGATGTGTGATGATGTGATGTATGGTATGGCTGGAATCGGTGGAAGAAGGAAACCTCTCTGGAATCCAGGTACAGTGGAGGGATGGTAATGGTAGCAGATAGGCAGAACATGACCATACTGTCTCCATACATGGAGGCAGTTGGTACCCTTGCAGGGCTTGTAGAGCAAGATGGCGTGCTCCTAGCGGAGATAGCAAGACATGTCGTTGTCTTGCCCATCGGGCTCAAGGATGAGCTGGTGCCTCATGTGGGGCGCAGGATCGCGATACTTCGGACCGATATCCCGGGCAGGGAGTACATGATTAGAGTGATCTCCGGGAGAGAGACAGGATACGCCGGGATTGCCATCGAGAGAGATGAACTGTTTGATGATACTGTCAGAGGGATGTGCTGTATCATGATCGCAACACCGCATGCGGTGAAGTCAGAGGGGGGATCGATATGCTGAGCAACCTGAGGAAACGCATTCTGAACTGGCTGATGGCTGGGACCAGTTTGGAGTTGCCTATGGATCAGCTGGAAGAAGAGCAAGAAGCGTTGAGAGAATACGTGTCCTCTCCGAGAGAGGGCGACGTGATGAGTAGCGACAGGAAAAGCGCTATCTCTCGATACAGCAGCGGCATATCAGCCTGCGCTTAGGAACTGACGATTCTCGACTGTAAGTGTGAAATGCAACAGAGGTAGTGGACACTGGGTCTCCAGAAAGAGGACTGTTGTTGGGAACAGGCTGTGGAGATTGAACAATTATGAGATGCATGGTTGCCAGCTCGTGGTAAGCGGGCTATATTATAATATAGGTGATGACATGATTGATGATTCCGTGAGTGGGATGCCGTCAAAGGGCAGTCCCACAGTTCCACCGAGCTCTAAGGAGCTCCTTGATGAGGCGTTAAGGATTGTTAACGAGATCTGCGAGCGGGCCGAGAAGTCGGTTAATGACAACGACTTCGATCCAGGCCTGCCCCTCGAACCCCGAAATATTAGGGCACTGGCCTATCTGATGCGCAACAATCCAGCAGAGTACAATCGCGCATTGTCGAGATTGAAGCGAGCAAAACCCGCACCTGACTTCAATATGCTGAAGTCAACGATCAAAAAACAGGCAGAGGTGCAGGGCGCAAACGAGAAGACTTCGGCAGCGAGTAATACCGGTTCCGGGCTCGATGCCAGATACAATGCTGCAGTACGGCTCATGAATGGCATTGCAGATTACCGTATAAACGAGAATGGTGGCTTATCCAGGGTCACCATCGAACAAATCTCCGATCCCGCCACAGGTGATTCGGCATACGAAACGGTCGAGAAACCGCTTTGCGATTTCGTAGCCTGGCCGGTTCGTGAGATCCTGAAGGACGATGGCGAATCGAGGGAGATGTATATCGAGCTTGAGGGCATTCTGCCAGACTTGACATCCCTTCAGAGGGTATGCATATCGATGTCGGAGTTCAGCGAGATGAAATGGCCCGGCCGTTTGTGGGGCATGAAGGCTGCAATAAGGCCGCACAAAGAGGCGGAGCTCAGGTTTCTGCTCCAGAAGATGGCGCAGAATGGCATACAGGAAAGCACTGTATATACATTTCTGGGATGGAAGCATATGGACGGAAGGTGGATCTACCTGCACGCTGGCGGTGCGATAGGCGCTGAAAACGTCGAGGTCGAGCTTCCGGCAAAGCTCCAGAACTACAGGCTGCCTGCGACTGTCCCTGATCTGAATGCGGCCATAAGGGCTGTTATCGATCTCTTCGATGTAGGACCTGCCAGGATAATGTACCCCCTGATCTCGATGGCGTTCTTATCGCCACTCATGGAACCGCTCAGGATGGCTGGCATCGAGCCTGGTGTATTGATGTATATCTGGGGACCGTCTGGCTCGAGAAAGTCGACCATCATCGCCCTTGTGCTGTGCATGTTCGGAAGGTTCGACAACAAGACGCTACCCGCATCGTTCCGTGATACGCCCATGAGCATCGAACTTATGGCATTTATCGCAAAGGATATCCTCCTGGCGGTGGACGATCTATATCCCGCGCAGGATCCAAAAGAGCAGCAAAAGCTGGTTGGCGTCCTGGAGTACCTCATGAGGAACCAGGGCGACCGGCAGGGAAGATCCAGGCTGGTCCCAAGCAAACACGACTACACACTTAACAGCGGCCATCCACCGCGTGGTCTCATAGTCGCATCTGGCGAGCTCCAACCTCTTTCCGGGTCGTCACTCGCTCGAGCCTACACGCTGCGCATATACCCCGATGACCTGGATAAGGAGAGACTCAGTGCAGCCCAGGATCGCAGAGAGCTTCTCTCCCAGGCCATGGTCGGTTACCTGACATGGCTGGCCCCGCAGCTCGACGAGCTTTCCGAACGTCTGCCTGTCAGATTCATAGAGCTCCGTGAAAGTTCGATCTCAGATGCAAAGATCCAGGGCCGTCACGGAAGGTTGAACGAGGCGATAGCGGACATGTACATTGGTCTTGAGACGTTCTTCAGGTATGCGGTTGAATCGGGTGCCGTAACCGAGGAAGAAGCCGAGGAGCATCTCAAAAGAGGCTGGGAAGCTCTGAACCTGGGTGCTGATGAGCAGACCGAGATGGCTCAGAAGAACGATGCCTCGCAGATCTTCTTCCAGGGGATCTCGGATCTTCTGGCTCAGAATAAGGTGTATTTCGCATCGATGGATGGATCTGTCTCCATCTGGGATCGTGAGATCATACCAAGACGCATGGAGCTGATCGGCTGGGGTCCAGATGAATCTGGTGTGTACTATGTGCTGATGGACCCGGCAGTAAAAGCGGTCAACGAGCTCCTGCGCGGCCAAGGTGATGACAGGACCCTGAGAAAAGACGTCCTGCTTGATGCAATCGAGCAGAAAGGTTTGCTGGCTACACCGCCAGGAAAATCCCGATCCTACGCCAAGACCATAAACAAGAAGACCCGCTGGGTGACCGCGATAAAGAAACAGGCATTCGATATGGAGGAGAAAACCAGTGATGCCTAATTCAACTAATTTTATATAACGATTGCTAATTAGAAAATCGATGTCTAAAGGCACGAAATTCGTAAATTAGTTAAATTAGTTGCACCACAGAGGTCTGCGGGGTGTCTATGTGTGTAGTGGTGGGTCTCTCTGCAGACACGCACGCACACCCCTGTGGGGAGAATTCACACGAACTAATTTTATTAATTTACTAATTTTGTGCTTACTATTATTGTTTTTAAAATTAGTATTCAATTCGGAAATTAGTGAGGTTGGTGATGCGGGGCAGAACCTCTTAGGGCAGGATTCCTGCCTTCATGTTTTCAGCGACTTGGAGACGATGCAGCAGACGTCCGCCAGGCGCTCTCATGAGGATCCCTATATGGGATAGGAATATCGATATCAGAAGGCCAGATATCCGGTCGTGCGTTTGCAATACTGAATATAGTATTCCGCATAAGTTGCTATAATATAGCATTTCACATAAAATCATCTATGAAGTATGACATATCCAGTAGATTTTAAATGGATTTACATGAAGTGACGCAAAGGACTATAAATGCATCCTTCCCTTTAGCCTCTATATCTCCGGGAATTGATGGGCTGGCGCCGACACTGCCAACTTTAGATGCACCGAATCCTGTGATAATCCGGCTAAGGTAGTCAGTTACCTCCGAGTAATTAGGGCTTCCTGCAGTCGCTACTGCACACCCATATTTGCCTGTGAGAAGCTGACAATGAATAGCATCTGACATTCGATCGATCAGTGTCTTAGCTGTGCTGTGACTGATCTGAAATATATCGGCGATCCCAAGACTAAGCCGTCGCACTCCAGTATCTTGCGATATAAGCCTTCGAAATCGTCTTTATGGACGCATTTGCCCTTAGCATAGCATACGTCGCAAGCGTTGCAGTAATCTATCTTCAGTTTGCATACATCCACCAGCTCGACCTCTGCGCCGGAAGCTTTTGCACCATCCAATACAGCCTCGACCAGCATGCGGGTCTGGCTCTTGGAGCCCCTGGGGCTATCATTTATCCCCAGGATCTTCATCTTAGAAGCACCTCCAGTCCTATTTGTTTCTTCATCATACGTGAGGTTCACTCCATTCGTTCACTCCACTCAATCCAACCAAAAGTAATATTTGCCTGAACAGAGCACATCCAGTGCATGAAATCCATAGTTTGCGTTCATTTGGTGATATTGCTCGCCTTCGTCGCAGCGGGGTCGATGGCGCAGGCACAGGATGATTTGGCAGCCCTTCAGACCAAGTTAGACGCACTTAAGGAGAAGCTGAACGTGTTGAGACCAGCCGCAGAGAATGCGAAGGTGAACCTGGAGGATGCTCTTGGTAAAATGAATGCGTTTGATGTCTCCAAAGCGTCGAAGATCGATGAGCCCATCTCCATTCCAGGCACAAAGATAGCCAAGAAGATAACATACAAGGACGAGCTCGGCAATACACTGATCGTCTTTGTAGACGAGACCGGCAACCCTGTTAAGCAGGAGTTCCACGATATTGCTACCGGATCGACACTTACAAAAGAGACTTCTGAGAAAGGAGCTATCGTTAAATTCACGACTGCGACAGGGGAGATCGTGCATGCCCAGCTCGACCCAGCTGGCAATATAGCAAACCTGGATTATTACGACCCCCTCAGCGGGAATCGGATTATTATCGAGTACGATGCGGCGGGAAAGGCAGCCTCCATAAAGCTGATCGACGAGATTAACAAACAGGAGCTGACGATGACGAACACAGCTACCGGAAGCACTGTTGTGTTTCATGATGTTGTGACGGGTGATGTCCTGAAAGTTGATTATGATGGGCCAGATGGAACAGGTAACGTGGTATCCTCGGTGCCCAGAAAGACAGAAGGTCTCGGGCCAAAAGTTAACTGGTGTCCAAACACAGGGCAGTGGGAGATCGTCAGCTAAGATCACTCCAATACTTCAGTAGTTCATAGCAGGGCATGTGCATGCGACTGATGTTCGCTTTGATCATTCTCAGCATGACGATTGTGATTACGTCGACCATGGCAGATGCACTGTGCGGCGCTGCGCTCTCAGGCACCTATTCGGATAGAGTTGTGGATACAGATGGAGATGGGCTGTACGATAAGCTGGTCATCGATGTTTGGGTGGATGTCGAGGTCCCGGGGGAGTACAGTGTTACTGCAAACCTGTGCGATTGGCAGGGCAGAATCGTGGGGTGGAGCATTGACCACAGCAACTTGTCGGCCGGTGAGCAGAAGCTGACGCTGGAATTCGATGGGAAGATCATAAGAAGGATCGGGTTGGATGGGCCCTATCGTCTGGAGAACCTTACGCTGACCAGAGGATCTGCGAGCACGGGGATCGAGATATGCCAGTATATGCCCTGGGCATACACAACCGCTGTGTACGACTCTGATGAGTTCTCGGCTTGCACAGATGCAAGCAAGGTCGTGCTTGTCTCCGGCAAGGGCAGGGGGGAGCTGCTCCTCCGGCTCGGCATAAAAACCACCATCCCTGTTTTCGATGGCAAGTACAGCTATGAGATCGCAGAGCTGAAGATACCTCCTCTTGATACCCCTTATGAGGTGAGATCGTCCAGAAGAGGATATGCGTACAACATCCCCGGAATATACATGCCCAGAAAGCCCAACGATTTCATTGTGACTGTTCTGGGTGCGGAGGATCTTACCGTCGGTTTGAGAAAGCTTCAGGGGGAACGCAGCAGGGTGTGGGTCAGCTCCCAGGTCAGAGCGGATGAAAGCGGCAACGCGACAATGAAGAGCGATCTGATCTCCCCATCAGGAACATATCAGGTCAGGATATTCGGCAGGGCTAGGAACGAGACAACCGAGGTGGAGCTGCACATGACAGCGGTCAAGAAGCTATTAATAACCGGACCTTTCTTGCTCGGGATCAACACAACAGGGTTCCCAGAGGGCAGCTACTCTATTCAGGTAGAAGCCATCAATGGAAGCTTCTCTCTGGATGAGATGGCGCTGGCTGGGATAGCTACAAAAATAAGTCAGTAATCTGGATGTGAGGGGAGAGAGACTGATTTCCGGATGCGAGCATGTGAGCTGCGGAGATAAAGAGAAGGTATGGCTGCCCTACGTTTTCAGGGGGCGTGAGCGAGGTCTCAGGCCACATGCGTACTGCGTGAAGTGCGGGCTTGTGAAGAGGTTCTCAGGAGAGAAGCCCAGGGATACCGGATACTATCTCAATGTGCTGGGTCTGCTCGCCGGCGAGCAGCGGGTCACAAAGGTCCAGATCAGGCTCATAGTCCAGGCGCTCGAGCGTGCCGGCATAGACGACAGCTACGGCCTGGACAGGTACCAGCAGGAGAGGCTGTTCATAGATGCGGTGGTGAGATACACAGGGATACCTGAGGAGAGCATAAGGAAGTATCTCTGATCTCCATCAGGCGCTGGGATGCGATGCTCTTCGAGCACTGGATATACTCAACGGGGATCGCGATTATCGCGGGGATGGTGCACTACAGGGCGACGGGCCGGGATCTCTCCTGGCTCATAATCGCAAGCGCCTACGTGCCTGATGCGGATATGTTCGCAGACCAGGTTCTGAAACACCTGGGGATCACACTGCTTGTGGACGGCAGCCCGGTATCGCATGGCGACTTCCACAACATCGCTGTGCTGCTCATGTACGCAGGGTGTGCGGCGGTTTTGCTCCATCCGCTGGGGTTCAGGCTCGCAGAATCGTTTCTGTTTGCAGCTGCTGGATTTGCTGCGCACCTTCTCGAGGACGCGCTCGTGGCGTCTCCTGCATACGCGTTCCTCTGGCCCATCTCGTCGCAGAGGTTCGGAATCGGCGTGTTCAGATACACTCCGAATTTATGCGGCGTTGCGGACCCAGAGGTTCTGCTTGCGGGGCTCGTAATTCTCGAGCTCTGTTTCATTATGAGGACCGCATATGAGGGTCGCGGATGGGTTGGCAGGAGTGTGTCTTCTGCCCTGAGGCCTTTGTCGTCCTCTGATTGAGGTGATGATGGCGCGGCCTGAAGAGCGCATCTATTCATGAGGTTATCACGATGAAGCTGAGAGGAGAGTATTGATCAGCTATTTGTATGAAGAGCGAGAAGATGTGAGTGATATGCGCCGGGTTGAGATCATCGCTAAGGGGGACGTCCAGAGGGTCGGATACCGGGATGCGGTCCAGAACGTCGCCAGGAGGCTCGGCGTTTCCGGCATCGTCCATAACGTGGAACCGTATGATGTGAGGATAGTCGCCGAGGGAGAGGAAGCCGCGCTGAAGGAGTTCGTGAATGCCGTGAACATACAGGAGAGGCCGATCAGGGTTGAGGAGCTTCAGGTGAGATGGGCGGATGCCACAGGCGAGTTCCAGTACTTCAGGATCCTGAGAGGCGACTGGCAGGAGGAGCTCGGCGAGAGGTTCGATGTCGCGATAAGGCTTCTCCACAGAAACATCGAGGTGGGCGAGCAGACTCTGGCGGTGAGCAAAGAGAATCTTGCAGTGAGCAAAGAGACTCTGGCGATAAGCAAGGAGAACCTCGCAGTGAGCAAAGAGACTCTGGCCGTGAGCAAGGAGAACCTGTCCATCGGAAGGATGATGCTCGAGAAACAGGATCAAATGCTGGAGAAGCAGGATGCGATGCTTGAAAAGCAGGATCAGATGCTTGAGAAACAGGACCTCATGCTCGAGAAGCAGGACGAGACAGTGGAGGAGCTCAGAGGGGTGAGATCCGATCTCAAGGAGCACATGGAGAGGAGGTTCGCCAGGATCGAGGGAGAGATCGCTGAGATCAAGAGGGCGATAAGAGAGCTCGGGGGCAGCTGCGTCTGAGCGTGAGATCTGTGTGAAGTGCGCCTCCGAGCTGCGAGGGAAAGGATTTTAGATAAGTGCGATAGTTCCCCGGATTGTGAGGGAGAATGGACCTGAAGCATACCGGCGTCTCTGAGTTCCTGTCCTGGAGGCATGCTTCAGGTATGCTCAGGGATCCGCTGTACAGGAACTCGTTCTTCATGGCATTCACGAGCGTCTTCAACGCAGGCTGTGGGTTCTTCTTCTGGATGATCGCGGCGCGGCTGTACACTGTGGAGCAGGTCGGCATGGCCACCGCGCTCATCTCTGCGCTCGGGCTGGTGGTGTTGCTCTCCCGCCTGGGCTTCGACGTATCTGCGATACGCTTCTTTTCCGTAGAGGACAGGGGGCGGGTGGTGAGCACCAGCCTGGTGGTGACGACCGCTGCGTGCATCCTGGCTGGGGTCGTCTACCTGCTATCACTCGATCTCTTCGCGCCGTCGATGCGCTTCCTCAGGGAGCCTGGATTTGCACTGGCGTTTCTTCTCATAGGGGCTGCGAGCTCAGCTGCTGCTGTGACTGGGAACGCCTTCATAGCAGACAGGAGGGCTGAGCAGTACTTCATGCAGAACCTCCTGATGGCCCTGCGGATTCCGGCGCTGGTGCCGCTCGTCTACCTCGGGGTCTTCGGGATATTCGGGTGTCTGGGCATCGCATACCTGCTGGCGTTCGCGTTCGGTATCTTCATGCTCCAGAGGAGCTTCGCCATACGGCCTGTGGTGGACACGGGGTTCGTGAGCAGGTCGTTCAGGTTCTCCGCGTGGAGCTACGCCTCTAGCATCCTCTCAAACGCGCCGACGCTGGTGCTGCCGATCATGATCCTGAACATCCTGGGCGAGGCTGAGGCCGCGAAGTACTACATAGCCTTCGCCATAGGCAACCTGGTGCTCATAATACCGGGCTCCCTGGGCACGTCGCTCTTCGTGGAGGGGAGCCATGGCGAGTCTCTGAAAAGAGGGGTGATCCGCGCAGGCGCTGCTGGCATGGCACTCCTGGTGCCCGCGGTCGCGGTGCTCGTTATCGCGGGCGACCGGCTGCTGGGGCTCCTCAGGGGGGAGTATGTGGAGGCGTTCGATCTTTTGAGGATCGTGGCGCTCTCAAGCTTCTTCGTCGCCGCCTACTCCTTCTTCGTGCCGATACAGAACGTGAGGATGCGGGTGGAGAGCGTGGTGAGGATAAACGCTCTGAGATGCGTGCTGCTGCTCGGGCTGAGCTATCTGCTCATGCAGAGGTACGGGATACTGGGCACAGGATATGCCTGGATGGCCACGTACATGGCGGTCACGATCGCTGCCGTGTGGGTCGCGTGGAGGGAGGGGTGGTGGAGGGGGTGAGAAGGCTAATCGATCTTGAGAATTTAACGACTTGGTGGGTTGTGCAAGAGGTTACCGAACCCATACATTCATTTGTCGAGCATGCTCAATACGTTGTGGTAATTGCCCTCTTGGCGGATTTCTGGATGAACAACTATGCCCGATGATAGCGGCTTCACTTGACCAGTAGTAACTCAAGTACGCTCACGATATTGAGCAAATACCATTTGTCGGATCACATTGTTTAACAGCTATCTCATATGGGCGAGTCACTAATGTGATCTGACAAATAGAGCGGATCCTGTTTATGATTGATATATACATATATAATGCAAATCGTATATTTTAGATAAATTTTTATTCTCATCAATAGTGTTTCTTACCAAACTGAATGGCTTTGCGCAATACCAACCTCCAATATTATTATATGAAGCTCTATAATTTATAACAATAGTCTGATTTTTGGCAACAATGCTATTATTATAAATATTGATTGTATCTATAATGTCTAGATATCTCAGATTTGATTCTGAATTAACCAAGTAACTAAACTCAACATTATAAAATGCAAATGTTAACTGATCAGGAAATCGTATTATTATATCATTTAAATGCGCATTCGCCCAATCAGCAGATGTCTGAATGTATCTAAAATCATCTTTTTGAACAATTTTTGAATCCAATGCTATAAAAATTGCGATAAAATTTAACATAATCAAGACCAATATTAATACAATAAATGCTTTCTTATATTTCAAATCTAAATATCTATATAATAATGGTATCGCTAGAATTAATGGATATGTCAATCTATCAATTGCAAAGTGCCCAATTGTTGCCCTGACGAGAATAAAAATTAAAGAAGATAAAAATAAACCTATAAAAACAGATATACACATTTTTTGTTTTTTGTATGTGTACAACTTGTTTGTTTTCAGCATATTTAAAAATGATAATATTATAGCTAAATATATAATATATTTAGCTATACATATTATAGTTAGTTCGTGGGGGTATTCTATTAATAATGCAATTAGTAAGGAGTCAGGGTCACTTGTTTGTGACAAGAAAAATGTTTTGAGAAACAAATTGACAGTCGATAAAATCCCATCATAACTCGGAAAAAGCATGTTTCTAAGAATTGAATTATATATAAAATTCAATAAACCAAACTCTGTCACGATAATTATCAAAATTATCCGCAAAAATCTATTGTTCACAATTTTCTGCAAGGAATTTTTGTAATTTATAATTTCAATAATAAATAGAAATAAAACGGTCAGAATCAAAATAAATGATACGTTATATGATATAAACGGCAATATTATTAAAATTAATATTGTATTTAATTTATGTTCGGGTTTTAATTGCTCTTTAGTTTGTATAAGAATCGAGAGTAAAAACGAATAAAAAATAATATCACCTAGAGAATGTGGCCATAAAAATAAATTTTTACCATTATATGATATACTAAAATACCACATGCTTGCAAGAGTAGCTACCAATTTTTTTCCAGATAGGATATATATTAAAGTCCAAAATATCATTAAATACGGTATCATTTGGATAGGCAGAACTGGAAGAGAATAGTAATCCAGGTTGGGAACGAGTAGCAATGCTGAAATAAAAGTATAATATCCAGGAATTTCTTCAAATAGATAATTAAAATACGACCAGGGGTCTAAACAATTGTGAATCAATGCTAAACTTACTGCTACATGTTTTGCAGCAAAATCATCAATTGATCCAGAGTACATCCATAAAATTATGATAAAGTATAAATCTAAAATTAAAATATGAACAAGCAATGTTTTTATTCGTGAAACCATATAACATCTACCAACGCCAGATGTTTGGTCACCAGCATCGCTGTTTTCAATAGGTTTGTGACGATGCCTACTATTATGAGCATCACTTTCCCATCACTTCCTCGTACACTCCCACCACCTGCTCCGCGATCTTCTCCCACGTGAACTGCTGCGCGTACGCGCGTATGTAATCGTGGTCCCACTCGCGCTCGAGCGCCTGGAGGATCGCCTGCGCCAGCGCCTCTGGATCCCTTGGCTCAACAAGGATCCCAAGCTTGTCATTTATAACTATTTCCTCGCTCCCGCCGTTCCTCGTCGCCACCACAGGCTTTCCACAGGCCATCGCCTCGATCTGCACGACCCCGAAGCTCTCGCTCAGGCTCGGCAGGACGAAGACGTCGCAGGCGTTAAGCCAGATCGGTAGCAATTCATCTGGGACAAAACCAATAAGCTTAACGTGATTGTTTAAATGAAGCTCTCTTATTTGATTTTCTAATTGGTTTTTTAAGGGACCAGAACCACCAATAAAAAGCAAAAGATCGTCGCAAACATTTAAAATTTTACTTACAGAATTTATAAGATATTTTTGTCCTTTTTCTTCGTATAATCTACTAATA
>JAKPCO010000024.1 GCA_029553285.1 Methanobacteriota archaeon | reverse complement strand
CGGTTCTCTTCCTTCCCCTGAAAAGGATGAATAATGTAAACCCTCTTCATTTCAAAACCCCCTTCGACGAGGTTGTCCTCCTTGCATTTGCGATGCCAGGAGCAATCCCCCGCGCCCTCTCCCCAGCATTTATTGCACCGGTCCTCTGTGACTCGGTCAGCTAGTGCTAGACAGCATTTCACGAGCCCTCACCTCCCTCCCACTCCCTATAAATCCTAAACCAGTCCCGGGCGTCCATGATGACTACCCACGGGCAGTGATCCCGCCGGTGAGCAACGATAGGTATCTGACCCTCTGGTGCATCTCTCTTGGCCTGCCCTAGTGCGTCGTATAAGTTGAGGCGATTGACCCTCTTGACCTCCTGGTGTATCCCGGGGAGCCCCACACAGTCAGCGCCGCCTATACCGCTATACTGCTGCCCCCGCCGCACGTCATAGCCCTGGTCTCGGCAGAACCGCGCCCATTCAAGCTCGCCCCGCTTGCCCTTGCGCTTGCTGTTGATCTTGCCCATACCGTACCTCCTCTCGGTCGGTTTCTCGGAATCGATCTGCTTGGCTGCCTCCTCGTCTCCGCAATTAGACCTCCCTCCTTAGCCGCGCCCGAGCCCGCTCTTTTCGGAAGCTGGTAGCCATATTCTCAATAAAGATGCAAGTCTCAGCGATCCGGTCAAATGCTCGTCCGCCTATATGAGCCTCCAAGCTCTTCAGGTCCAAGAAATTCCCTGTCAGGATGGTCGGCTTTTTCCCCCAATACCGGCCATCAATAATAGCGTAAAGCCTCTCCTCAACCTTCTCGCTCCATTTTTCCGCTCCGATATCATCAAGGACCAATAAGTCAGCGTCAATTAAGCCATTGATTATCTCGGCCTCACTCGGACCTCTTTCATCTCGATAACTGGCATTGACTCGATACATAAGCCGCGTAACTGGTTGAAATACCGCCGCATATTCTTGACTAACCAGGGCATTCACGACCGCGGCCGCTAAGTGGGATTTTCCATTGCCATAAGTACCGAGCAAAACGAGCCCTTCCCCTGTTTTCATTTGCTCAGGCCACCTATCGAGGTAAGCCTTCACCGCATCGAATGCCTTCTCTGATCCCCTACGCGGGATCCAGTTGTCGAAAGTGCATTCACTAAAACGAGGACCGAGACCACTCAGTGAAAACAACCTCTCTATACGTTGCCGCTTGCTGCGCTGCCAAAACTCTTCCCGTGCTCGATCCAACTCCCTGGCCTCGCAATCGCAGATGGGATAGACCACACGTCCAAACCACTCAAAAACCGCCTTCACTGGCTTAATGTCTTGTCCACACCTCGGGCAGATATGAATTTCCAGATCATCGTATGATGAGGTCTGAATAATCGTCTTCTCCCTGAGGATATCCCCTATGCTTTTGACTTCGTCCACCGTTTATCACCTCCAATGGCCGATAATCATCCTCCCAGCCCTTGGCGTTTAGCCAGGTCGCAGGGTAAGGGATATATCGCCCACTCTCTTTGCGCCACTCCTCGGATGTCTTGGCCCGCTTCAGGCCAGTCATAATGGCCTCAAAAAGCTGCTCGTCCGGTTTGAGTTTGACCCAAGTTTTTTCTGCCTGACCCTTGGAACGCTTCTTCGGGTATTCGACCCAGAACTGGTCGAAAAGCTGCTCCTGCCGTCGGCTTTTGAACGGCGATCGTGGCCCGCTTTTCGATGAGGGCTTGTTCATTGGTGCGTCATGGGTATCCTCTTGCGCGTCGTCAGGCGCGCATATACTGTCTGTATCTGTATCTGTATCTGTATCTGTATCTGTATCTGTATTGGCAAACCATTCAGTAAACCGTTCCACAAACTGTTCCGCATACCGTTCCAGAACCGTTC
>JAKPCO010000014.1 GCA_029553285.1 Methanobacteriota archaeon | reverse complement strand
GTGAACGGACTGAAGTCGATACTGGGGCTAGGAGGGGATACAGAGCGCAGGAAGTCGATATACGAGACTGCACGCAGCAAGCTTGAGCAGCGCTTCGGGGAGGAGATGAAGCACACCGCCAAATCAAAAGAAGAGTACCAGCGCGGGCTCGACTGGCTGGCGGGCTACGCAGCCGGCGCCCCTGTCGGGTCAGAGAACCGCCCCGAACACGTTACAGACACGTACGTCAAGGAAGCCCACAAGATCGGCGGTTCGATGGGCGTGACAGAGTTCGACCGCAAAGCAGTCGAAGAGGAGTTCGGGAACCTGCTGAAGGACTATGGTGACGTGTATGGAACTGACCTGCTCAGAGCCGCGTACCTCCAGGAGTTCTTCGGGATCACGCCGTCCGCTGAGCTCGCTCAGCAGATCTCGCCGGAGCTGGTCAATATAATCAAGAACTATGCGCCGCCGAAGATGACATTACCGCCGAGCGAAGTGCCGAAGAGTGGAGCAGTCAACGCGCCGGAGGGGACGCCCGAACCGCTCCAGCAGCCGCTCACTGAAGAGATGAACTATGCGCAGCGGGTTGCAGAGGGGAACTACGGAGCGGGCATCACAGTGCAGGTGGACCCACTAGCAGCGCTCGGAGGCGCAAAAGATACGCTGAGCGAGATGGTTGGTGGGGTATTGGGCGGCGGGATGGACGTCAGGATAGGGAGCAAGCAGTACCACCTGGGCGGAGGCGGAGGCGGAGGCGGAGACGTGCAGTCCGCCGAGGGTGAGAGTGCAGTCCCCGGTGAGAGTGCAGTCCCCGCGATGCAAACAGGCGGGATCATCACAGAGACTGGTCTCGTGCTAGCTCACAGTGGCGAGGAGATCGTGCCTGCAGAAGTCGTGCGGGAGTCGACCTCGCTGGAGAGGATTCTTGAGAAGCAGAGCGAGACTGCCAGCGCGCTGTCGAGTGTGAGCGGGATCGAGATCAACGGGCCGCTGATAGGTGAGGCGCGCATAGAGAGCGACTACGACATCGAAGAGCTGGCGGACAGGCTGTTCCGCGCGCTCAGATCGCGGCTGGAAGAGCTCATGATGAGAAACATAGGCCATTACAGGGGGTGAGCACTATAATAAAAGAATCACCTGACGAAGCGCCGTTCCAGGTAAAGATAGGGGGCCTGGAGCTGGGCAAGTTCGATCCGGAGAATCCAGACCGGAGCAGACCGAACCCGGTCAGGATCAAGTGGTCACAGGAGAACAACGTGAAAGAGCACGACTGTCCTGGGACGCGACCGAAGACGCAGTGCCTGAACGACTACGGGCTGTGGACTCTGACGATCGAGTTCGTGACGCTGCAGAGGGACGTCCTCGAAGCTGTCAGAGTCATGCGCGGCGGGCCGCACGTTGTGAAGACGTACTTCCAGACGCTGTGCATGTACCTGGTCGGTAAGGACGTGACCCAGGAGGGCGGGACGAAGGACGCCAAGCAGAGAGTCACGCTCCGGTTCCGGGAGGCGAACGACTGATGATCAAGCCGCACATTGAGATCGCTGGCTGGGACGTTTCGGAGTACGTGAAGTCGATCCGCGCGGAACTCTGCTCTGATGTCCCATCGGAGGCGAACAAGATCGACATAGAGCTCGTGAACTGCCGGCAGCAGTTCTACGGGGCGTTCGTCCCGGAAGACCCGATATCGTGCAGCGTCACGGTGACGAAAGACAGATGCGTGACAGTCGAGACGCGCGAGTGGAAGTGGTTCGAGGGGCACGTGCAGAAGGTCTCAGTGCACGAGGACATCTGCAAGATCGAAGCGTCAGGAACGCATGGCGGGTTCTCAGGGAACCTGAAGAAGACGTACCAGTACTCAGCGGAGGAGCTGAACGTCAGGAGGATCGTGAACGACCTGCTGAACGACTACGGGTGGACCGGAGAGAGGGTGATCGATACAGCAGTGAAGCACATCCCGAAGAACGGGATGAAGTTCGAGGCCGGCAGCGACTACTTCAATGCGTTCAACAGACTGCAGGATCTCACTGGTGCGATATATTTCGTTAACGAAGACAACACATTCTATTTTATAGACCCGAACAAGGCGGCGCGGCACGCGATCAACCTAGACGGGTATATCCTCAGGGGCACGCAGGACGCGAACATAATAGGGTACCGCAACGTGATCGCTGTGATAGGAAGCTCGCCGCACGACCCGATAAACGACCCAGATGGGGCCGCGATACCGTCGCAGTCGCCGATGCACCGGTACATGAAGGTCGGGACGAAAGAAGAGCTCGAAGAGAACGGCGTGCTGTACGCCCCGCCCGTCTACATGATCGGGGCGAACGCAGAGAGGTGCAAGCAGGTGGCAGAGAACCTGTACGTGTACTATCAGGACAGAGAGGACGTGTGCAAACCGACGGTGGTGAGCATGATCCCGCCCGTCGCCTCAGTTGTATCGTACACGCCAGCGAACCGCTACGGGATTCCGGGAGCTGACTGCATCGAGCACACGCGGTACGGGCCGAGCATGAAGATCGTCGGGATCGTTGTGAAGGCAGTGACCACGCTAGACTCCTCAGGGCTGGTCTCTGAGCTGGAAGTCGATACACATTCTCTGAGCTCATCTTATGTCGAGATCGATAAGGTCACGCCTGACCAGGTGGTAGAGCTTAGCAACGAAGACCTTAAGCGCCTGAACGAGGCGCTGACCAGTCCGGGTGGTGCGTGATGAACGTCCGCAACAGAACGTATGACAACGCAGCGCGAAACGACGCCTCGGACATTGGAAGACTGCACGTCTACCAGGTGCTCGACGTGGAGCCGCACGTCGAGCCGTATCCCGCTGACAAGAAGTGGAACTACGTGACGATGCTACTGAAGCACCGCATCCCGGCGCTGAAGCCGCAGGACGAGTACATAGTGAGAAAGAGGGTGCTCTGCCTGCAGCGATACAGCGGGAAGTACCAGGGGGAGATGTGGACGCCGCGCATCGGGGACATGATCCTGGTCGCTCATCCCTACGATGACATGCCTATAGTCCTGGGCACGATCCCGAACCTGGAGCAGGAGCCGCTGTGCCGCCCGAACTCGACGCGGTACTGCTATGACTACGTGCACAAGAGAGCGCAGTGGGAGCCACCGGAGAGGACTGTTGGAGACCTGCCAGATTTCACGTGGTTCCCCGACCCGAAGATGCCAGACTGCCACAAGTGGTGGCACGACTCGCTCGACGAGGTCTGGTGCTATGAGTGCCCGCTTGGGCATCAGAAGCCGGACTGCAGCGAGTGCGATAACATAGACAAGATCCAGGGCTGCACGTACCTGAAGTACTTCGGCAGGAGGACGTTCTCGCGGCTGGAGCCACAGTACCGAGTGAAGTTCCATCACCGCTGTGGGTCGATGTTCTGGTTCGATGATGATGGTCGCATACAGCTTGAGAACCGGGTGCGTGAAGATCCTCGCTCGCACATGGTGTTCTGGCCGGATGGAGATATAGAGCTGCACACAAGCCCGTATGATCACATCGGAGCGAGGGCGATACTGCGAGGGCACTACAGCCAGCGCGTTGGCGAGATCGTGCTTGAGAACCTGGAGATCCCGAACTGCTACATCCGGATATGGCCGCACGGGCTGATCGAGCTCCGGCATGGAGAGACTGCGATCGAAGTCCACAAAGACGGCGTGGTCGTAAGGGGAGGGCTGACCGTGACAGGAAACCTGTCCGTGTCAGGGAGCGGGAGCGTGGCTGGTGCGTTCTCTCATGGCGACGGCCCGTGCTGCGGGCTTGGTGCGGAAGGATGGTTGTAGAAGTCGTAATCAGGTGGTAGAATGACATATGGATGCCTCGTAACGAACGGGAAGATCTTCGATACGGGCGAGTGCAGATGCCACGGGGCGCTCGATATCGCCCTGAACTCCAGCGGGGCGATGCAGATCACAGCAGGCCCGTCGGAATGCGTCCGGCAGCGCATCCTGATGTGGCTGGCGACGAAGAAGGGAGAGCGATACGACCCGCGCCTGGGATGCTGCCTGCACAGCTATCTGCACAAGCCGATCACGAAGCAGGCGTTCGTGGAGATCGAGTCAGCGGTGCGAGAAGAGCTGAAGCTGCTGTTTCCAGACGTGCCGAGCGTTGGCGTGAAGGTCTGGCGCGTAGACCGCAACACGCTTGGGATGCGCATCGATGTGAACAAGGAGAGCGTGACGGTCAGCGTCGATCGGACAACGCTGGAGGTGCTGTCGAAGATGTACGAGAACATGAGACAAGCGCTGCAGTTCCAGACCGCTGGGGGTAGCAGATGACGAGTGAGCGGTGGGGCTACTGGTCTGAGAACGTCGTTCGCACGGTCGGGGACTACAGAAGCCAGTACTGGGCAGGCCTGATCGTCCGCCTCGTTCAGGGAGGGCAGGAGAAGTTCTTCAGGATCACAGATGTCACGTTCGATGGTTCGTACACATATCTGACTCTCAGCGGCGGCGGGATGTACACGCTCAGCACGGATACAATCACAGAGCATCAGCATTCGCCGTACCTGGCGCCGAAGGGGTTACCGATCGGGTTCGACCTGCTGACGCAGTACCTCACGGAGGAGGATGCTGAGGAGACGTTCCTGAAGATCGACGATGCTGAAGAGACGTATCTAGCAAAGGCGGATGCACAGGGTACGTATCTGTCGAAGTCCGAAGCGCAGGGGACGTACCTGGAGCAGAGCGATCACGCCTCCACGAGCCTGCACACGCCGGGCAGTGTGGTTCCGGTGACGCAGTCTATACCGAGCAGCGGCGGCAGCGACCAGATACCATCAGCGGCTGCGGTGAGATCTGCGGTTTCAGAGAAACTGCATGTCGTCGGAAAAATCCTCGCTCGATCCAAAGGATCGGATTCTAGTTATGGCGATTATGGCGTCTGGATAAACGGAACCAAAGAGTTCACACCTGGGCGATCATATGGACTCGTCGTTGTACAGCGGTCTAACCTAGAAGTGGTGTTCTCGAAGACATATGACGTGTATGACTCAGCATCTAATGCAAACGCGCTTGGTAATAAAATGGCGGAGTACGATAGCGATTATATCATTGTGATATGTACATATGACGACCCATATAGAAATAGCACCACATCTCCTTTGCCTCTCCAGATCGCGCGGTGTGGAGGCTCTAGAACTGTGTTTCTTTCCAGGGATTTTCAGTATCGAAGCGCATATGCATTGATAGGCGTGCCTGATATATGGGAGGGCGGGGGGTTTGAGGCGTACTCAGGGAGTTCGTCTAGCGATACGCTGGCCACCTGTGCAGTGTCCGTGTTGGTGTTGTCTGATGGGTCGATAGTCAAGAGTACTTCGTGGTGATTGTATGATCGAAGTCAAGAGCATAGAGCGCATCATGGCGGAGCTCCAGGCGATCCAGATGAAGCTCCACCCGCTGATGCGGGACTACTCGCCGTACTCACCGAACACGGTGATCAACGAAGCGATC
>JAKPCO010000013.1 GCA_029553285.1 Methanobacteriota archaeon | reverse complement strand
ATAAAGCGGGCGGCGAGCTGTTTGACGGTTTCCTCTTCTTCGGCCAGCTGGCGCTCGAGGACGGCGGGCAGCCGGTAAATCTGCTCGATGAAGTGAGAAAGCCTCTCCGGGGTGAGCTGGGAGAGCGGCGAGGGCGCGGTGTGGCTCCGGTGGGTGGCCAGGTAAAGGGCGAGAAGGAGCAGCACTTCCACCTGGGCAATGAAGGCTTTGGTTGAGGCGACTCCGATTTCCAGGCCGGCGCGGGTGTAGATTACCTCGTCGGCAGCCCGGGCAATGGATGAATCCATGACATTACAGATGGCCAGCGTCTTGATGCCGC
Source organism: Methanobacteriota archaeon (assembly GCA_029553285.1). GTDB lineage: Archaea > Halobacteriota > Methanosarcinia > Methanotrichales > Methanotrichaceae > Methanothrix_B. The sequence goes on along the minus strand of JAKPCO010000013.1, from coordinate 3,089 downwards.
GGGCGCGAACTTCCTTGAGGGCAGACAGCGTATCGGCTGTCTCCCCCGACTGCGAGATAAAAATGGCCAGATCGCCCGGGAGAAGAACAGAATGGCGATAACGGAATTCGCTGGCATATTCAACCTGGGTGGGCAGGCCGGCAATTTCCTCAAAGCAGTGGCGCCCGATCAGCCCGGCATGATAAGAAGTGCCGCAGGCGATGATGAGCAGACGGCGAATGTCGTCAGCGTCAAGATCGAGTTCTTCAAAAACGATGCCCGGGGGTTCCCTTTTGATGCGGCCAAGAAAAGTGTCAGTAAAAATTTTCGGCGTTTCAAAAATCTCTTTGTGCATGAAGTGCTTATGGCCGGCTTTTTCCGCTGACTGGATGCTCAGCGTGACGGTCTGCGCTGGCGTCGAAACCGGCTGGCCGGTGCGGAGATCAAAAAGCTCGATGTGGTCGCGGAAGATGCGGGCTATTTCAAACTCCTTGAGAGTGATAATCTCGCGTGTAAAAGGAAGGAGGGCCGGGATGTCGGAGGCAACAAAGTTTTCGCCCTGGCCCAGGCCGATGATGAGTGGCGAAAAATTTTTGGCGGCGACAAAATAATCGGGCTGAGCGCGGCTGATGACGGCAATGGCGTAGGTTCCTTCAAGGCGAGAGAGCGCCTGGCGAACCGCCTGGAAGAGGTCGGGGGTTGACTGAAGCTCAAGGTCAATCAGGTGAGCGATAACTTCGGTGTCGGTCTCTGAAGTAAAAGTGCGGCCCTGAGCCATGAGCTGGGTTTTCAGTTCAGCATAATTTTCGATGATGCCGTTGTGAACGACGGCCAGACCATTGACCAGGTGGGGATGAGCATTGTTTTCGGTCGGGCGGCCGTGGGTTGCCCAGCGGGTATGGCCGATGCCGAAGGTGCCGCGAGGATTGGAGGTGGCAACAAGCTGAGCAAGCGATGAGATCTTGCCAGCGGCGCGGGTGACTTTGAGATCAGTACCGTCATAAATCGCCAGGCCGGCCGAATCATAGCCTCGATATTCCAGGCGTCGCAGGCCCTCGAGCAAAATAGGTGCAGCTTGATTGCTGCCGATGTAACCAACTATGCCACACATTGCATCCTTCCCCTTCCGGTGGATAAAAAGATGCGGTGATTTTAGCACGAAAGAAATGGTGGCACAATCTATATTTATTCTTCTGCTTCTTGCTGCATTTGGGGACGCCGCCAAAAATCCTGACGAAACATTTTCACTCAAGAAATTCCAGCTCTGATATAAAAGCGTGGAACCGGGGACAGAGTATCACGTCCCCTTTTTGTAAGTTATTGGCGGAGAAGCACTTAAAAATCAAGGTCAACAAAAAAGAGGGACAGAGTATCACGTCCCCAATAAACCACGCCGCTTGAGCACAGCCTCGACTTTGGGCTGGCGACCACGGAATTTAACATAGAGTTCCATCGGGTCAGCGCTCCCGCCGCGCGACAGAATATTGTCACGGAAAGATCGGGCAGTAGCTGCATCAAACAGTCCCTTTTCTTTAAACGCATCGAAGGCATCAGCATCAAGCACTTCCGCCCACATGTAACTGTAATACCCGGCTGAATATTCACCAGCGAAAATATGGCTGAAATACGGGCTCCGGTAGCGAACAACGATCTCCGGGATCAATCCGATTCTGGCCAGCGCTTTCGCCTCAAAGTTCATGACTTCTTCTGCCTTCACCGGCTGCGTGATGACGTGCCAGTCCATATCGAGATAAGCAGCTGACATATATTCGACCGTGGCAAATCCCTGATTGAAATATCTGGCATTCCTGATCTTGGCAATCAGCTCATCAGGCATCGGCTGACCGGTCTGGTAGTGGCGGGCAAAGAGCTTTAAAAACTCAGGTTCAGTTACCCAGTTCTCCATAATCTGCGAGGGCAACTCAACAAAGTCGCGCGCCACATTAGTACCGGTCAGACGCAAATAGGTGCAGTCAGCCAGCAGCCCGTGGAGGGCGTGACCGAACTCATGGAAAAGCGACGTTGTTTCCTCGAGCGTTAGAAGCGATGGCTGGTCGGGTGTTGGTTTGGTGAAATTGCCGCAGTTGATGATGAGCGGGGTGACTTTTTTGCCATCAATTTTATACTCGTCGCGAATCGCGCTCATCCAGGCGCCGGCGCCCTTCGAAGCGCGCGGGAAATAGTCAGTGTAAAGGAGACCGACATGCGTTCCGTCAGCTTCTTTGACCTCGAAAACTTTGACATCAGGATGATAGACCGGGATGTCGTGGCGCTCGGCAAACTGCAGGCCGTAAAGTTTATTGGCCAGGAGAAAAGCACCGTTGATGACATTTTCCAGCTTGAGGTAAGGACGAAGCATTTCTTCGTCGAGGTCATATTTTTGCTTGCGCAGTTTCTCGGCATAATACCACCAGTCCCACGGCTCGAGTTTAAAGTCGTGGCCTTCGGCGGTGATAAGCTGCTGGAGGGCGGCGGCTTCCTCTCGGGCTCTTTTGACGGCCGGCTTCCAGATCTGGTCGAGGAATTTATAGACATTGTCGGGCGTCTTGGCCATGCAGTCATCGAGGACATAGTCAGCCCAGGTCTTGAAGCCGAGGAGATTGGCTTTTTCCAGGCGCAGGGCGATGGTTCGGGCGATGTTGGCTTTGTTGTCGTAGGCGTTGTCGTTGTTGCCGCGATTGATGTAGGCCTTAAAGATTTTTTCGCGAAGGTCGCGGCGCGGCGAATACTGCAGGAAAGGAATCATGCTTGGTTTGTGGAGGGTAAAAACCCACTTGCCGGGAAGCCCGCGCTCGGCGGCCGCTTCGGCTGCAGCAGCGATGACATTGGCGGGCAGACCTTCGAGGTCAGCCTGATTGTCGATGACAAGCTGGTAGGAGTTGGTATCTTTGAGAACGTTGTCAGCGAATTTAAGCTCGAGGACGGCCAGTTCCTGATTGATTTCTTTGAGGCGGGCTTTTTGCGTATCGTTGAGGTTGGCGCCGGCCCGGACAAAATCCTTGTAGAATCTTTCGAGGAGCTGGCGTTGCTCGGGATTGAGAGAGAGGCTGACGCTGTCGCGCTGTTCATAGAGTGCCTTGATGCGGGCGAAAAGCTGCGGGTTGAGATAT
>JAKPCO010000009.1 GCA_029553285.1 Methanobacteriota archaeon | reverse complement strand
AAAGAGAGATCTGGAGGAGGCGGGCATAAAGGTCAACATGCGCAGCGTCGACTCGAAGACTCTTGATAACGCGGTCAACGAGTGGAACTTCGATCTCGCGCTCAGCGGTCACGGCGGAATGGGCGGAGATCCGGCGATACTGAACAAGGTGATCACAGGAGCCGGCTTCAACAGTGCCAGATACGATGACCCGGAGCTGAGTGATCTTCTTAAGAGAGAGATCTCGGAGATGGATCCGGAGAAAAGGAGAGAGTTGGTGAACGAGATACAAGAGGTCTACGCGAGAGAACTCCCAGCGCTCCCGCTCTACTACCCGACCAACTACTGGGCACATGACGGGAAGGTCGATCTCTTCTACACCAAGAACGGTGTTGGGAGCGGCGTGCCGATTCCGCTGAACAAGATGGCCTTCCTGGCCTGAACTTTTTTGGAGGTGGATGATGAAGATACTGATGTGTGGCAAGGGCGGAAGCGGCAAGAGCACTGTTGCCGCTCTCCTCGCCAGGGAGATTGCCGGAAGGGGCATGAGGGTCCTTGTGGTCGATGCTGACGAGTCCAACTTCGGAATTTACAAAATGCTTGGCTTTGATCAGCCGAAAGACTTCATGGAATCACTTGGAGGCAAGAGGGCGCTCAGCGAGAGGCTGATGCGTTTCATCAGGTCAGAGCGAAGAGAGGCGCTGAGCATAATTCCCGAGGAGTTCCGGTTAGAGGATATCCCACCAGAGGTCATCGTTGGGGATGACATGATAAAGCTCGTGGCGATAGGCAAGATCCACGACTTCGGCGAGGGGTGTGCGTGCCCCATGGGCGCTCTCGCCCGGGAGTTTCTGGAGAAGCTCAGGACCGATGGGGAGCATGTGATCGTCGATACAGATGCTGGAATAGAGCACTTCGGGAGGGGCGTGGAGGCAGGCTGCGATAAGATCGTGGCTGTCATAGATCCATGCTACGAGTCTGTGCAGCTATCCGGGAAGATAGCTGAGATGGGCGAAAAGATTGGAAAAGATGTGTTTTTCATTGTAAACAGGATCGATGAGGACTCTGAGGACATCCTGGATATGATAGAGAGGGATAGAGTCATAGGCGTGATACCCAAACGGAAGGATATCTTCAGAGCGAACCTGACCGGCGAGCCCCTGCCGGATGCAGAGAGCATGGGAGAGATCGCCGAAAGGCTGTTGAAATCCGGCTGAATCATACGATGTGGGCATGATTGGAAGAATAGATATGGAGAGCGAGATGGTACTCAAGCCAATTGGAGTGATTCACACCCCCTTCACCAGCAGAGGCGAGGCGCCGCACCAGGGGAGGGTCTCCAAAGAGATCTGCGAGATCGAGATCTTTCCCGAGTTTGAAGATGGGCTGATGGATATCGATAAATGCACCCATCTGATCGTGCTTTACTGGCTGGACAGGGCAGACAGAACGAAGCTCAGAGCTGTACCGCCACATGACGGGCGTGTCCATGGAGTCTTTGCGACGCGATCCCCGGATCGTCCGAATCCGGTGGCATTCAGCGTGGCGGAGCTGTTATCTGTGGAGGGGAGAAAGCTGCGTGTGAGAGGCCTGGATGCCCTCAACGGCACGCCGCTGATCGACATAAAGCCATATTCTGCGGGGATAGATTGCGTTCCTGATGCGAAGATCGGCTGGTGGGAGGAGAAGGAGATCGAGAAGTGAGAGTTCCAGCGGTATCCTCAAAAGCGCAGCAGATTGAGAACAAATCGCGGCAGCATGGATGGCATGGCTCTTGTCACGTTCAAAAAAGCATTTGCGCTCTTTCTCCACAGACCTCCAGGTGCCAGCAGGTCGCGGCCGGAGAGGGAGAGAAAGAGCCTGTCGATCTCCTCATCGCTCATCGATCTGAGCGTCTCAAGCGATGCCCTTCCGAGAATGTATTCAAAACCGAGCTCCCGCCACCACATCCTGCTGTACTCTGAGAGTCGCTTCCTGGACGGATCTCCTGCTAGAGCAGCTCTGCCTGCAACCTCGCCGCATATCGCACCTGCGCGCATCGAGTACGCAAGCCCGCTCTGGGCAGCGGACCCTCCTGTGACCATTATGCCCTCATCAGCAATCCTCCCCGGGAGCGCTGCGATCGGGTCACCGCCACGCCTGGTCTCCAGGATCCTCATTCGCTCCAGGCCGGGATATGAGCCGACTCTTCTTTTGATGAACCTCTTCAGGAACGCCTCCAGAAACCTCTGGACATCTCTTCCATGCCGTCTTACAAAGACCCCCAGAGTGGCCATGTCTTCGCCTGCTGGAGAGAACGTTGCCTTCCATCCAGGCGCTGTGCTCCCCACCCAGTATTCGAACCGATCCTCCTCCCCGATGTCCGGATGGCGCACCTCGACCTCGACAGCCCAGGCCACGTCCTCTGGATGGCGCATGGTTTTGATCCCCAGAGATGATGCGAGCCGTGAATCCACACCCGCAGCATCTATGACGATGCTTGCATTGACCACATCTCCTGTGGATAGAGAAAGCTCCACGCCATTTGAGGATCTCGATGCAGACCTGACCTCTGATTCGATTATCTCAGATCCGCAATCGGCTGCTGAGTTCAGGTGATGAGCGTAAAACCTCTTCCTGTCCAGGAAGTGGCCCCTTGCATCGATCTCCAGGGTGTGGCCTGAGGGGGAGACGAGCCGCATTCCCCTGACCTGATGAATAGAGAACTGATCCACATTAAGACATGCAGCAGATGCCATTCCCTCAAAGATGGTGTTGGCATTCGGCACCGATGCGAGATCCCTGTCAACGAGCACAGTCCTCGCGCCGGTACGGGCAGAGCATGCTGCAGCAGAGAGCCCTGCGGGCGATGCGCCGACAATAGCAACATCAAACTTTATCCTTCTCATCGGTCTCCCTCATGGCATCTGTTCAAGGCGTCACCCTGAGCATTGATCAGCAGGATAATAACAAGCATCATGCTTCACAGGAGATCCGCGTTACGGGCCACCATGCTTCATGACTGTTTATACATTCATCGGTTATTCTGTGCTCTCAGCGCTCGATCATGCGATTGTGGAGCCCTTTCCAAAACCGTTATGCTTGGGCGATCGGGTCGTGTGCTTGAATGTGGAATTTCAAAAATCAGCACTGGCACAGCAGATCACAGATCCTGCAATGTCACATGCTGCCGGGTTCAGCTGAGTATACAACCGGGGAGATCGTATCAGAATTCCAACCATCATGGTAAAACCCGCACAGGAGCAGTCCCCTTATGGGGCCATCGCGATTTGAACGCGAGTCACAGGACCCCCAGTCCTGTAGGATACCAGGCTACCCTATGGCCCCAAGACTCAGGCTGGCCTGAGTTGGCCCAGCTGCAATATAAGGGTTTCCCCAAATATGATGGGAAACAGCTGGTATGGCCATCAGCCAGATATAACGTCTCAGCTTATGCGCACCAAAAGCTGAAGTGCATGAAACTCCAGGAGCATATGCCACAGCAGAGCATATGCTACAGGACTGGATTTATGAGACGCTCAAGGATAAAACCAGTGCGCTCTTATCCATCTGACGACTCTCCAGAAGAAATGTCTCTCCCCATGTTCTCATTTTGACTTCGTCGAAACCCTTCGACGCAGTGGAAGGCCTGGCGAGCGAATGATGCATTCAGCAAACGGCCTGCATGGCTTCCAAGTTGCTGAATACATAAGAGCGAACTCGTCTGCTCGGATAGCTGAATGGGCCATCGAGATTCAGAATGCATTGGCACAATGCTGCATGAATCCGTAATGCAGCATCTCTCAAGGGTGCACAACCGCAGCAGGCGATCTATCATGTTCAGCACTTTCAAATCCACAGGGTCTTTGAGGCCGCATACAGATAAATATTCCAAAGTGCATGGCCGGTTTTTCGTTACCTTTTAAAGTCATCAAAAAGCTTCGTCCATGGTGCACCTTATGCGCTAATTTTAAATAGAGTTACCTACATTATCAATTAAAATAAACCTGATGCATCTATCAGGCTTGCCAAAGTGGTAAAGGAGGGTCTTGAAGAGAGCAGTGATCAGTGTTTTATAATATTCAACAACTGTATAGTAAATTAGCATAACTTGTATAGCATGTAGAGCATCTTGAAGAGGTGTTATTCATGGCTGATGATGTGAAAATTATGGGTATGAAGGCCGAGTCAGGGCGCTGGATCCTTGTGATAGCTGGCCTTCTGATAGAGCTTTGTCTTGGTGCCATCTATGCATACAGTATCATAAACCCGCCGCTGAAGAAGATGTTCACAGAGACCTATGGGTTGACCGTCAGCGCGACTGCCATGCAGATTCCGTACATCGTTTTCCTGCTGATCTTCGCCCTGACCATGCCTTTGGTCGGGAAGTACATAGAGAAGCTCGGGCCTAGGAAGGTCGGAATCGCAGGCGGCGTTCTTGTGGGGCTTGGATGGATTCTGGCGTCCTTCTCCACATCTCCCACGACGCTTGCGATATACTACGGCGTTATCGGCGGTCTCGGTGTGGGAATAGCATACAACTGCCCCATCACGACATCTGCGAGATGGTTCCCGGATAGGAGGGGGCTTGCTGTGGGGCTCACGGTTCTTGGTTTTGGCTTCTCTGCAGCCGTCACCGGACCGATAGCAGATTATCTAACCGCACACTTCGGCGTGCTGAACATGTTCCGCTTCCTCGGGTTAGCCTTCCTGATAATTACAGTGGCCCTTTCGACTGTGCTTGTGTTCCCACCCGCCGGCTGGACACCAGCGGGCTGGAAGCCGCCTGAGCCAAAGGCTGGAGCCGCTCCAAAAGCAGAGCTCATGAGGAGCGAGATGACCAAGACCACGACGTTCTACGGACTCTGGATATGCTACACGATAGGCACTCTCGCAGGGCTGATGGCGATAGGAGTATCCAAGCCAGTTGGCCTTGAGGTTGCGAGCAACGCTGGCATGGACCAGGCGCGTGCATCTGCGCTCATGACCAGCCTGATAATTCCGTTCGCATTCTGTAACGGTGGTGGAAGGCCGATATTCGGATGGCTCACGGATAAGCTCACTCCCCCAAGGGCTGCGATGTTGTCGTTCGTACTGATACTGCTGGCGTCGCTGCTGATATACACGAGCCCGGCATCGATCTCAGCTTACACGATAAGCTTCGCCATCCTGTGGATGTGTCTGGGTGGCTGGCTGGCGATCGCTCCGACAGCAACTGCGAGCTTCTTCGGCACAAAGGACTACGCGCGCAACTATGGGCTGGTCTTCACAGCTTACGGCGCAGGCGCGGTCATCGGCAACATCATGGCAGGCCAGGCAAAGGACATATTCGGCGCATACATCCAGGTCTTCCCGTATGTAGCTGTGCTGGCTGTCATAGGCTTCATCGTGGCCATGACGATGCTCAAGCCGCCAAAGCCGAAAACAGCATGATCTGTGTCCAGCCTAAAAACGTGCGCCACGCCCTGGAGATGCCCTGATGGCATCCCCGGGCGTGTTATTTTGATCACCTGTTGCTTCAGATGTAGAGGGCATACCCGGGCTCGACCCAGAGTGTTGTGGTAACGCCTCTCGGATAGTACTTGGGCTTGCCGTAGAAGAACTGGCCGTCCCAGACCTTGATGAAGTGCTCCATGTTTCCTACAACCCTGAGGGTGAACGAGCCATCGAGGGGATCGCCACCCCTTCCATCGGTTCCAACATATACATCATCAAGGTACACATCATAGCCTCTCATTCCTGTGGATCTTATTATCACAACAGTATCGCCGGCCTGTGATGACGCCGCCGGCATGGTCGGAGGAGTGTAAACCTGGACTGCGCTCACCGCAGAGACGGCGGGAGCTGTCTGTTGGGGTGTTTGCTGCGGAGCAGTTTGAACATCCGGAACGACGTCTATGATGACGATATTGCTCGGGATGCTGTTCGCTAGGAAGAAAACTATGTTCCTTCCAACAGAATCTGCCCTGAAGTTCATCTCGTTGGGCCCTGGGAATATCGGGTACTGTCTGCGGTTGATCGTGTTGTTCGGGTATATCTCGTAGATGTCAGCCACACCATCAGCTGTGGAGTCTGCGATGAGCCTGAGCAGTGTGTTCACCGGGCATACAACGTACTGCGTCCATTTGTCAGGTCCGGCGATCCAGAGCTGGTTTGTTCCCAGCAGGGAGGCACGCGATACAAACTCCCTGTAGGGTATCGGCTCAGCTCCGAACAGGTAGACGAGCTGCGGCTCATGCCCTCTTATCTCAGTCCTCCTCGGCTGGCTCAGGCCTGATGTGATGGATACAGAGGAAGAGACAGAAGAGCTGCTGAAATAGAACTGGCTGAAGAATGACATGCTTGCGTTGTCGAAGTGATCCATCATCGAGAACGTCGTGTTCGAGCCGAATCCAGGAACGGTCATATCCAGATAGCTGTAATTCACATCGCCGAAGAGATCCTCCGGCGTTATCGAGGCTGCTGTGCCTGCGATCACGCCCGCAATAAGCGATACTATGATGAGAGTTCTCAAATTAAACACCTCATGAGACCGTAGATTAATGCATTATATATCACTGAGCATCCTGTGGGACTCACATGAGCCCAACAGGATGCTGATATATCCAGGAGATCCGCTCCTGCCCGGGGTACGGCCCTTGATGAACATACTGTTTTGTCTCGAATATCACGTGATATGCACTGCGAATATCTCTGGCGGGCAGTGTATCGAACTCGCTGTAAATTCAAAACTGATCGGTATGCTTCGCGCCAGCATGAGGTCAATTTACAGCAATTTCGGCACGCCACCTCTCTGGCGTATTTGAAAGCCCGATGCCTGCATCACAAGATTCTTCTTCATGATCTGTAATAGTCTGAGGAGCCCGTCTCAGATGAAATGCAGCATCCGAGAGGAGGGCGTGCCGGAGGGATGAAAGAGGCCTCGGATAGGATTCTGGAGGCGATGATCTGCAAGAATCCTGATGGCGTTGTCATTTCACGAATCCTCTCCCTTCTGGGCGCGGGCGTATCATGGGGGATGCAGGTTGAGTGAGTACATACCATTGCAGGCAGAGATCGTGGATATCGATCGCGTGACACATGACTCGTATCTCATATCTCTTCAGATACTGGACAGGGATGTGAGCTTCACATACAGGCCGGGACAGTTTGTCATGGTCTCGCTTTTTGGAATGGGCGAGTGCCCCATATCGATAGCATCGAGCCCGACGAGAAACGTGCTGCAGCTCTGCATCCGGAGGGCAGGGCGGATAACAAACGGAATAATGGATTCCATGATAGGCGATGTTCTGGGCATCCGCGGGCCGCTGGGAAATGGATTTCCCCTCGATAGAATGAATAAAAGGATTGTCATAGCAGGGGGCGGTTCCGGCTTCGCGACCCTGAGGTCTCTGATAAACTACATCGTGGACAGGAGGGATGAGTTCGAGGAGGTCTTTGTGGCATACGGAGCCAGAACGCGGCAGGATCTGTACTTCATGCAGGAGTACAAGTCCTGGAAGATGGAGGGCATCGAGATCGAGCTGACTGTGGACGTCGGCGATGAATCCTGGAGGGGCAACGTCGGGATGGTTCCAGCGCTGCTCGATGGAATGGAGATATCGCCACCTGCATCCGCTGCGATCTGTGGCCCCCTACCGATGATCCAGGCGGTCACGAAGAAGCTCCTGGAGAAGGGCTTCATGGAATCAGACGTATTTGTATCTATGGAGAGGCACATGAAATGCGGGATCGGAAAGTGCGAGCACTGCACCATCGGCCCATACCGTGTATGCAGGGAGGGGCCGGTCTTCCCGTACAATATGATCAGCGACCTGCTCTGATCTCACCTCTTCCAGAAATCTGGAAGCAGGAGCACGAGGACCGTCATGATCTCGAGCCTGCCCATCCACATGCACAGAATGAGTATCATCTTGCCCAGCGGATGTATGGCGGAGTAGTTCATGTAAGGACCCACAGGGCCTAAACCAGGCCCGACGTTTCCGAGACATGATGCAACAGCTGATACGATCGCCTCCAGATTCATCGCTGGATCCGAATACGAGACCGCGGCGAGCATTACGGATGCCATGGCGAAGGTCAGCATGTAAACCCCGAAGAAGCTGATCGTGGAGCGAACGATCTCCTCCCTGATAGCGGTATCATGGAGCTTTACCTGTATCACTGCCTTTGGATGTATCGCAAGCATGAGCTCTCTCTGAACGTATTTCAGCGTCAGCAGGACTCTGACGACCTTTATGGCGCCACCGGTCGATCCGGCGCATGCGCCCACAAACATCAGCAGCAGCAGCACGATCTTCGCTGCCGGAGACCATGTGTCGAAGTTTGTTGTCGAGAAGCCGGTCGTGGTCATGATGGAGACGACCTGAAAGAGCGCGTATCTTATGCGATCTGGAACAGGGCTCGCCATGCCGGCGGTGGCAGCGATGAAGAGCGTGGAGATCATCACGATAAAAGAGTAGAGCCTGAACTCTGGATCTCTGACCAGGCTCATCCTGTCCTGGTATACGGTCTTGTAATGTAGCGCGAAGTTTGCCCCTGCCAGGAACATGAACAGCACCACTATGTATTCGATCACCGGGCTTCCGTAAGCCTCGATGCTCATGGACTGGGGAGAGAATCCGCCCGTGGCCATCGTGGCGAATGTGTTGCATACGGCGTCGTAAAGCGGCATTCCAGCAACTTTGAGAAGGACAACCTCGATGATGGAGAGCGAGAGGTAGACCCCCCAGAGGAGCTCTGCGGTCTGCCTTATCCTGGGCGTCAGCGACTCCTTATCAGGCCCCGGGACCTCTGCTCTGTAAAGCTGCTTGCCTGCAACCCCGAGCCTGGGGAGTATCGCTATGAACAGGAGGATTATGCCCATTCCGCCCAGCCACTGGGAGAAAGACCTCCAGAAGAGGAGGCCGTAATAGGTGGGCTGTTCAGGAAGCACCGCAGATACAGTTGTATTCGTTGTCACCCAGAGAAGGTACTCGACAGACCCGGCAACCACGAACGCCACGCTCCGGTTTGCCAGCTCGCCATTGATGATCCAGTACCCCTCGCTGTTGCTCTCAGTGAGCACAGATGCGCCGGTTGTGGTGAATCCGGACATCGATTCGAAGAGTGAGTCTGTGAGCCCCATCCCCAGGAGCATGTAGGGTATCGCGCCTATCATCGCAGCTGCCAGCCAGCCGAATGCCACCAGCGCGAACCCGTTCTTTATGCTGAGGTCTCCCATCTCGCCGTGCCTTCTGAGAAGAGAGCTGATCCCCATCGCGATTATCGATGTGAATGCGAAGGCCACCACGCCCTCAGGCTCTCTGTAGTATGCTGCGACCATGCCAGGAAAGAGCATCAGTATGCTGATTATCCTGAGCAGATCCCCGAACGAGTACAGGAGGATTTTTACGTTCATGCCGATGCCACTTGGATCCAGAGCTTACCGGAGCCCTCCCTGAGGCTCCATCACATCAGGTCCTGGGACATATCATGTTCTTGATCATAAAGCTTAGCATTGCCGGACGCGTAACTCACCGAATTGAGATTCCGGGATTGGCATGCACTGGCACAACAGATCTCAAATCTACGATGCCACCTGCTGCTGGGTTCAGTGATTCGAGCACGCTACTGCATTGCCGGTACCGGGTGGAAGCGGGGGAGATTCGGGCTCGAAAACGACTCCTCCTGGGGCATGCCTTATTTAGCGCGGGTGTCAGCGGTATCCTGAAGCAGAGATCCGGCCAAAAAGGTTAAATGATTGAAGGACTACCATTGCTCCGCGCTCCGGTAGTGTAGCTCGGCCAATCATGAAGGACTCTCACTCCTTCGACTAGGGTTCAAATCCCTACCGGAGCACCATTCTTCCGGAAAAGTTGCGGTCATGCGGCTTGATTCGGACTCCGATTATCGCTTTTGTGCCAAGGGTGCATGCTGCAGATCCAGCGATGGTTTGCGTGCTGAACTCCGTTTATCAATCTGGGTTCCAGATCGCGGTCTTGGTCTCGAGTGTCTGAACAGACACCCGGGAATGATGGCTGCTTGTTCGATGGATTCTGTGCAGCTCAACGAATCAATCACATGGCACACAGTGCTCCTGAAGCAAGCGGGATTGCAGGCCACTAATATTAATAGCGATCTATATTTAAGATCGAGCAGAATTTATAAATATTATCGTCGACCTTATAGTCTGGCTCAGGGCCTGCATCTTCGTGCATGTGCGGAACTCAGCGTTGATGCCTGCTTTTAGAGGTCGCCCTTTCAGCCACAGCACGTCGAGCATGGATTCCTGGATGGAGGTTGATGTGTGTGCGGTTCATGTCCTATGAAGATCTCCCGAAGATAAGATTGCCGAACGGAAATGACGTCTTCATAAGCGACTCCACGCTTCGCGATGGGGCCCAGATGCCCGGAATCGTCATAACTCTGAGGGACCGGCTGAGGATATACGAATACCTTCACAGGATAGGCATAGAGAAGCTGGAGGTCTTCCTGTTCAGCAGCACCGATAAGAGGGCCGCAAGGGAGATGCTGGACAGGGGCTGCAACCCCGAGGTCACTGGCTGGAGCAGGGCGAACACGAATGACATAGATCTTGTTCTGGAGATGGACGGGATCAGAGAGACAGGCATACTGATGTCGATATCGGATCCTCACATACTGATAAAGATGGGGCTTCCTGGCAGGGAGGCTGCGCGGGAGATGTATCTGAACGCGCTTCAGTATGCTGTCGACCATGGTCTCAGAACCAGGGCGCATCTGGAGGACATAACGCGCTCGGATCTGGAGGGTTTTGTCTACCCTCTTGTGAGGGAGATAATCGATATAGACAGGAATTGCACCATCCGCATCTGTGATACCCTCGGGTACGGGCTGCCGTTTGAGGGCCTGGGCGATCCATACTCGATACCCAGCATGGTCCGGAGGCTGCGCGAGATGGGGGTGAATAACATAGAGACGCACATCCACGATGACTTCGGCTTTGGCACAGTGAACTCCATTGCAGGATACTGGTACGGAGCAAACTGGTCGAACCTCACATTTCTGGGAATAGGGGAGAGAGCCGGCAACGCGGAGCTTGAGAAGGTTCTGCTGTTTCTTAAAACCAGGGTTGAGGGATTCGAGAAGTACGACCTTTCATGCCTCACCGAGTTCGCCCAGTTCATGGAGGAGCATGTGGGCATAAGGGTGCCAAGGAACAAGGCAGTGGTTGGCAGGAACATATTCTCACACGAGAGCGGCATACACACAGCGGCGTGATCAGGAACCCCTTCACCTACGAGCCGTATCCGCCGGAGATCGTGGGAGCGACCAGAAGCCTCATGATAGGTCCGACATCCGGCAGAGAGGTTCTGAAGATCAAGGTCGAGGAGGCGCTGAGAGAGCTCATAGATATGGATGTCAGTGTAAACAAGGATGACTGGCGGCTCAATCTCATACACTCTGAGATAAAGAGGCTGTATGATGAGGAGAAGAGAAGGTCATGCATATCTGACGAGGAGCTGAAGGCATACGTTGAGAAGTACTTCCTCTTCGAGTCGATATTCGAGAAAGAGAGCCATACAAGTGGGGATCCCATGCCGGACTGAGGGGCAGAGCCTGTGGAGAAGCGGCATCTACTAACGTAGATGCGCCGCTTCTACGCCAGCAGAAGCATACATCCAGGAGAGCCATACCGGATAGCTAGATCCATGAAACCTTTTACGAAACGCAACAGATAGGTTGCGCAACAGATAGGTTGCACATGAGATCATTGCTCAGATACCGGAGAGCCAGATCCATGAAACCTTTGACGAAGTCGAAGCGCAGGAAGCCCTTACCCTTCAGGGGGTGAAGTCACCATTGGACGAACATATTTATAGCAATTCTCGATAACATCCAGCGCTGTCCAGCGCACTCGCACAGTGAGACCGTCTCAAAAACAGCGTCATCGATGCAGTTGTGCCTCTGCCAGGACGTTACTGGGAGGATTGCTGTTCTGAGACATGTGATGCGGCATGGAATGTGAAAGTCTCGGAGAGTGGTTGAGATATCGGAGCAATCTCTTGAGAGCGCTCTGGATGAGCTGGAGAAGATCGTCCGGGAGCTTGAGTCCGGCAGGCTCTCGCTTGACGAGAGCCTGGAGCTCTTCGAGCGGGGCATCCGGCTCGTGAGGATCTGCAGCTCTAAAATAGAGAACGCAGAGCGGAGAATAGAATCGCTCACAGGCGTGATACCCGAGGATCTGCTCGAGTAACTCACAAGAAGGCTCATGTGGTTGAACCGTCGGAGAGGCGAACTCTACTTGAACCAACATCAACCTGCACTACATGCGAGATTGCTGATCCGCCGAATCCCGGGATGATCCCACAACAAAAAGACTGCCAGGCGGCGGATGCACACCACCTGAAGCTCAGACAAATGCAGGGGGCATTACAGGAGATCGACAGGTTGCGGAAACGCCTAATCCTCCGCTCCCATCGATCACTTCTTCTGGCCGATGACACCCATCGCCATCAGCGATGCCCTCGCCTGGATCCTCACGATCACGTTCTCATCGTTCATCGCGTTCTGAAGCGGCTCTATCGCCCTGGGGTCCTTCAGCTCCCCGAGCACCCATGCAGCCCCGGCCCGTATGTTCTCGTCCGGGTCATCCAGTGCCTGAAGAATTCTGTCCAGGATCGCCGTGCCCCTCTCAGATAGCTTGACCATTGCGTTGCTTCTCACAACATAGTCCTCATCCCTCATCGCCTGTATGAGGGCCTCCACGACCTCCTGTCCCTCTCTGCCGGCCAGAACGCTCACCGCGTTCGACCTGACGAGCATGTTCCTGTCTCTGGTTGCCTCTATGAGACGATCAGTAGGCCACGATTCATCGGGCAGGACTTCAGGGATCTCGGGCTCATCGCCCTGATTCTTATCGGGGTTCATCTCCATGCTCAGAGATGCAGCTATCCGGATACTTCAGCCTTTCCCAGCTCGAACGCCCTCATGTTGACATCGATGTACTTCCCGGGGACAGAGTCCCTGAGCGCATCCAGGATCAGAGCCTCCTCGATCGGCATGAATCTGGACATGGCTCCAAGCATCACGATGTTTGTCGTCTGCGGATTTCCTGCCCTCTCTGCGATCTCTGTTGCATTCATAGCTATCACCCGCGCGACGCCTCTCAGAGGAGCGAGTATCTCCTCGATATCCGGGTACCTGAACTGGCCTGTTGTGACGGTGGTGGGGAGCACGGGCTTTGTGTTCACCAGAGCGACGCCGCCTCTGGACAGGTACCTGCCGTACCTGAGGACTTCAGCCGGCTCCAGAGCCAGGAGGATATCAGCGCCACCCTCGGGGACCATCGGGCCGTAGACGCATCCGAGCCGCGTGTGGTTTATGACGCTCCCGCCGCGCTGTGCCATTCCGTGCGTCTCCGCAGCCCTCACAGGAATGCCCGCCCTGAGCGCTGCCCTGCCTATGATCTCCGAGATGAGGATCACGCCCTGTCCACCAACGCCAACTATCACTATATCGCACTTAGATGTCCTCATTTCACCACCTCTATCGCGCCCTTCGGGCAGATCTGCGCACAGACTCCGCACCCGGTGCAGAGCTGGTTGATGGACGCCCTCTCATCGAACTCTATGGCTGGACAGTTAAACTCGACACACTGCCTGCACCCAACACACTCATCGGTGACCCTGTAGCGCCTGAACCCCTCACCCTTTCTTCTGAGCAGTATCCTGCACGGTGCTCTCGATATAACCACAGAGAGCCCTGGGAAATCCCTCGCACGTGTGAAGGCATCAACACTCTCCTCCAGGTTGTACGGATCGACGCATTCAACATGACCGGCTCCGAGAGCCTTCGCGATCCCCTCCATGGATATGCGCACAGTATCCTCGCCTGTCGCGGTCACCCCTGTGCCGGGATGTGGCTGATGACCGGTCATCGCGGTCGTCGAGTTGTCGAGTATCGCCACCGTCATCCTGGATTTGTTGTAGGCCGCGTTCAGCAGCCCTGTCATTCCCGCATGCAGGAATGTCGAGTCGCCTATGCAGCAGCATATCGGTCGCTCGTCGCCGCCGAACCTGATGCCTGAGCCGATTGTGATGCTGGCGCCCATGCACAGGCATGTGTCCACAGTGCCCATCGAGATCCCGATGGTATAGCATCCGATGTCGTTGGTGTATATCGCGTCCTTTCCGAACGCCTTTCGCATGGCATAATACGCAGCCCTGTGCCCGCATCCCGGGCAGAGCGATGGTGGCCTCGGCGGGACGATCTCAGTGCTGGGGATATCCTCCGGCACGGTAACGCTCATGCCGAGCATCCTGGCGATCGCGTTTCTCACTGTGATGAGATCCAGCTCGCCAGCTCTGGGGATATCTCCGCTTCCCTTCCCCAGGATCTCCAGCTCCGGATTGCAGCGCCTCGCGACGATCTCGACCATCTCCTCGACTACGGGCTCGAGCTCCTCGACCACCATGACTTTGGATGTGTTTTTCACGATCTCCTCGATCATGCGCGATGGAGCTGGATATGTGCCTATCCGGAGAAGAGAGAGATCTGCGCCAAGGTTTGCCAGAGCCTCCTCTGCGTAGAGCCCTGCTATGCCCGAGGCTATCACACCCACATCCCCTCTCAGCATGAGCCTGTTCCATGGTGCGGATTCGAGCTCTCTCTCGATATCTCTCTGCTTATCGATCAGCGCCCTGTGGAGCACCCTCGCATTTACGGGCAGGGAGACACGCCGTGCAGGATCCTTTCTGAATCCGCGACCCCTTCTCCTCCCCTCAGGTATCTCGCCCGTCTCAACATCAGATCTCGCGTGCGAGACGCGTGTCGTGGGGCGGAGCAGCACAGGCACGCTGAAACGCTCTGAGAGGTCGAAGGCGTAGATCGTCATGTCCCTCGCCTCCTGCGGGTCCGCGGGATCAAGGCAGGGGACAGATGCGAACTGCGCGTACCGCCTTGTATCCTGCTCGTTCTGAGACGAGTGGCAGTACGGATCGTCCGCAGATACTATGACAAGACCCGCATCGACCCCGAGATACGCCAGCGTCATGAAGGGGTCAGCTGCAACATTCAGGCCGACGTGCTTCATCGTCGCGACGGATCTCGTTCCAGCCCAGGACCCGCCTATTGCGACCTCAAGAGCAGCCTTCTCATTGACGGACCACTCGACATGAATGTCATACCTGGATGCGATACCTGAAAGGGTATCTATGATCTCAGAAGATGGGGTTCCCGGATAGCCGGCTGCAAGGCCTGCGCCTGCCTCCAGGACCCCTCTTGCGATTGCCACGTTGCCCAGAAGATATTCTCGCATGGAAAGACCTTCCTGGTGGTAGCCTGTGCTTATGATTTATAGATCCAGTGGCTGGACCAGGCGATCTGCAGGGTATGGAATCCTCTGTGCAGATGGAACATCTTCTGTTTACGGGGATCTACAGCGCGCTCAATGGCATGATCAGAATGCTGTGAGCCATAGGCTTTGATGAGACTCCTGCAGAACCGCCTCCCAGCTGGATTAGGTGACTGGCAGCTATCTGCTCAGGTTGATGCTGCTCTTTATTATTTTCAGAGCGCAGTAGTCGCCGCACATAGTGCAGACTCTGCTATCAGCAGGCTCCCTCTCAGCCCGTATCTGCCTGGCTCTCTGTGGGTCCAGCGCAAGATCAAACTGCCTCTCCCAGAGCAGATCTCTCCTTGCTCTGCCCATCTCCAGATCCCGGTCTTTCATGCCGAGTTTGATCATGTCCCCGATATGAGCAGCGATCCTCGCTGCGACGACCCCCTCCCTCACATCCTCAGGGGTGGGTAGCGCAAGGTGCTCTGCGGGCGTGACGTAGCAGATGAAGTCTGCGCCGTATGCACTTGAGAGACTTGCCCCAACAGCCGCCACGATATGATCGTAGCCCGGAGCTATATCTGTCACCAGGGGACCCAGCATGTAGAACGGCCGTTCGTTTGTCATGCGCTTCATGATCCTGATGTTAGCTTCTATCTCATCAACAGGTATGTGTCCTGGCCCCTCGACGATCGTCTGGACACCAGCAGCCTGCGCTCTATCCGCTAGCTCCGCATTGATCACAAGCTCCTGTATCTGAGCCCTGTCGGTAGAGTCGTGGATCGCGCCTGCACGCATGCCATTTCCGAGGCTCAGGGTGACCTCGTGCTCCTTCAGTATCTCAAGAAGATAGTCGAATTCGCTGTACAGCGGATTCTCCTTTTCATTATGGAGCATCCAGGCTATCATGAAGGCGCCGCCGCGGCTGCAGAGACCTCCAAATCTGCCACCCTGTGCCCTCAGACGCTCCAGGCAGATTCTGTTTATGCCTGTGTGTATCGCCATGAAGTTCGTGCCCATCCGAGCCTGCTCATCAACAGCCCGGAAGAGCTCGTCCTCTGTCATGTCAACTCCGGCACCGTGCTTTCTTATCGCCTCGATGAAGGCCTGATAAAGAGGAACGCTGCCGACGCTGAGGCTCGTCGCCTCTATCACCCTCCTCCGGATCTCGCGCAGGTCACCGCCTGTCGAGAGCTCCATCAGAGTGTCAGCCCCTGCGCTTTCTGCAACACGCGCCTTCTCGACCTCCATATCCACATCCACGATATCAGAGCTTGTACCTATGGATGCGTTCACCTTCGTTCGCAGGCCTTTTCCTATACCCACCGGCTTGGTCTTTCTGTATGGGGAGACGGGTATCACTATTCTTCCAGTTGCGATACCTCTGCATATGAACTCAGGAGTCTTTCCCTCCACCTGTGCCACATATCTCATCTCATCGTTCAGCCTTCCTGCTGCTGCATCCTCAAGCATGCCCATCCAATCACCGATATCCGGGAGAGCAAATTTTTATTTAAAGGTTTTTAAACAAAAAATTTTACTTCTGAGCAATAAATTTTGATTATGCAGGCTATGGGTTACAGGAAAGCAGGCAGAAGGTCCCTCCACTTTAGGGTAATGGGAGAAGTCACATCCCCTATCATTGAGATCGAGCGCATTCGACATTGGGATTCACGAGTTGTCTGCCGCTGGGACGTTCCTGAAAGGTAATTCATTGAACTGAGCTGCGACCGGTTGGTTGGGGTCTGTATGAAATAGGTTCGCTCTTATGTGCAACTTGTAGAGCATGCAATGTGGTCGCTGAAAGCATTCATTGCCACATTTTCGACTAAATCGAAAGGTTTCGACGAAGTCGAAGGTAAGTCGAAACGAACGCAGCACGACCCTGCTCCTTCAGAGAAGTCATCAAATGGATATGAGCGAATAGTATGGGAGAGATGGTCCGGTAGTCCATCCTGTTCCCCCAGACAGGCCAATTGGCTGCTAAGTAAAAAATATATATTCAGAAAATCTGCTAGATGCTCCGAATCGGAGGTTATCGATTGAGTGATGCAGGGTCGAGGCACTGCAGCCATCTCGAGGAGGAAGTTCTGGCCCTGATCGGCAGCAACGGGATCATGCAGTCTGAGCTCGCGAGGCTTCTTGGCATAAGCAGCAGCAAGTGCTCGCGTATCGTTTGCAGACTGGAGAGGAAGGGGCTTGTGAAAAGGAGCAGGACCACCTTCAGGGGGAGGAGGACCTACCTGATAAGAATGAGTCTCTCACAGCGTAGACCAATCGACAGCTACTTAGCGGAGCTGTACGTCTTTTTCCTTGTGAGTTCTTCTCGCGGGACTGGAGATCGGAGGTGCTCTTCTTGATCCTCCTGGAGATCATGCGCCCTGCGAACTGCGTGATGGCAGGAGCTGCGTCGCTCACAGGCATGATCGCATCAGGCGCAATCCCGCCATCGTTGCATATTCCCGCTCTGGTCTTCTTCGCGGTCTTTCTCATCACCGGCGGAGGCAATGCGATAAACGACTACTTCGACAGGGAGATCGATGCGGTGAACAGGCCGGAGCGACCGATACCGAGCGGCAGGATCTCCCCGCGTGCTGCTCTGATGTGGTCGGTGACGCTCTTCGTCGCGGGATGTGCTATCTCGGGACTGATAAATCAGAGCTGCCTGGCGCTGGCGGTGTTGAACTCATCTGTGCTCATCATCTATGCTGCGAGGCTCAAGGGGCTGCCTGCAGCGGGCAACATCGCGGTATCGTATCTCACAGGCACCACCTTCCTGTTCGGCGGGCTTGCCGCGATGCCTTCGAGCATAACCGCCTATCTCTCCATCCTCGCAGCCCTCGCAACCCTGAGCAGGGAGATCGTCAAGGACATTGAAGATCTTCCAGGAGATCTTGCGCATGGGGCGAAAACTCTTCCCGCGTTCATCGGAGAGAGGAAATCATTCATCACGGCATCTCTGGCTCTGATTGTAGCAGTATTGCTGAGCTATCTCGTGCCGCTGGGTATCGAGTATCTGGTGGCTGTCAGCACAGCCAATATTGCGTTTCTCGTCTCCATGAACAGAATGCTCCGGGGCGACGCCTCCGGGTCTCAGAGGTGGATAAAGATGGGGATGGCGCTGGCGCTGATGGCTTTCTTGCTGGGATCTCTGCTGTAGCATCAGAGCCAGAGATGCCTCGGGTGTGAGACGGCCGAAAATCAAAGCGGATGTGGTATTCATTGAGACATGCGCGATTGTATGCGATCTCATGGCAGAAAATCGGTTCAGAACATGGTGATGCATGAAGCGGACATGTCCGATCAGGATGATCAAAGCCTCTCCACTATCGATGCGAAGGCGAACCTCTGCTTGACGTCCCCTATCTTTATCCTGAGCCTCTCTCCTGGGGAGGCGTTCTTCACGATCACAGCGAAGCCCCTGATCATCGCTATACCGTCGCCTGTACGTCCTGTGGATTCTATAGTGACTTCGTAGACCTCACCGGTTCTCACAGGCGCGCTGAGCAGCTTCTTCCCGATGACGTAGATCTCAGCGCTCTCCTTTCTGGATGCAGGTGGTGTGTAGAAGTGGACCGAGCTGAACTCGCGCTTTACCTCTCCGATGTAATCGTCGAACATATCTCCCTGGAAGACCTTCACCAGAAAGCTGCCGCCAGGCCGCAGAAGACGCTTCGCTATCCTGAGTGCTGCCCTGGAGAGATCTATAGATCTGGCGTGATCCACGTCCCATATCCCTGTGAGGTTCGGGGCGGCATCCGATATCACAACGTCCGCCTGCCCTCCGAGAGCAGCTGCGATCTGCTCCAGGGTCTCCTCCTTCGTGATGTCCCCCTGTATCGTGACAACCCCCTCGAAAGGCTCTATTCTCTCCAAGTCCACGCCCACAACGATGCCTCCGGAGAGCTCCCTCGCTACCTGCAACCATCCGCCGGGCGCTGCCCCCAGGTCGACAACTTTAGAGCCCTTCCGGATGAGATGAAACTTGGCATTTATCTGCTTCAGCTTGTACGCTGACCTCGCCCGGTAGCCCTCCTCCTTCGCCTTCCTGTAGTAGTAATCTCTTTGATCTCTGGCCATAAATTCACCCAGAACGCGATCTGCTGATAAATCCTGACAGCCGCTTCATCGCCTCGTACCTCTCCTTATCGCCCAGCTTCGCCTCCTGAAGCGCCTCTCTAAGGTGCTCTATGCTCCGATCGTAGTTCTCCCTGTCTACCGGATACGGATGTCCATCCTTCCCGCCGTGGGCGAAGCTGTACCTCGCAGGGTCCCTCCAGCTCGGCGGTGCCCCGAAGATCAGCTCTGATATCAGGGAGAGGGCGCGAATCCTCTTCGGGCCCATCCCCCTGAGCGATATCAGCTCCTCGTAACTTCCTGGCTGCAGCTCATATGCGGCCTGCAGGATCCTGAGGCCATCTCTACCGATATCCACAGGAAGGATCTCATGCCTCGCAGGCATCCTCAGCACCTGCGGAAAATCCTCCAGGCTCCGCTGTGCTGTGTACCTCCTGATGTGTGCAGGGCCGTCCCTGACGAGATCGAGCGTGGCCTGCCTGTTCGCCCTGCTCTCCCTCGATGTGAGATCCAGAACCCTGGATTCGAGGCGCTGGGTGCAAATGGCTGTGTGCGGTTCCTCGATCATGCTGTGTAGACCATCGGAAAGCCAGTGGTACCTGCGCGCGTACCTCTCGTTCATCCCCTGCTGGACCACAGCCCACTCCCCATCTGATGTCAGTATGAACGCATGGTGGTAAAGCCGGTAACCGTCCTGCACGAGGGCGTTATCAACCTTCGCCGAGAGCCTGCTCGCCCTTATGAGTTCCTCGATCTTTCTATCCGGCAGCGAGAAGATCTCCCCGTAGCGCAGGATCTCCTCAGGGGTACTCATAGATGCTGCACCCTTTCCTCCCGCCACCACCACACCATCCTCCGGCCGGAGAGATGCCTTGAGCGCCCCGGTGGTCGTGGTCGTCGTGCCTGATGAGTGCCAGTCAAAACCCAATACGCAGGAGAACGCCTGGAACCAGAATGGGTCAGAGATCCTGCGGAGGAGCTCCCTCTCGTCGTATTCATATATGATCGCCCTGGCTATCTCGCCGGCGAGAAGTCGCATCCTCCTGAAGAGCCATGGTGGCGCTCTGCCATCATGGAGCGGGAGATCTGCAGTTCCTGTTTGAGCCATGATCCCTGGAGTATCTTTCATCCAGGATAATAACACTTCCGAAGAAAACCTGTGATACGCTGGTCAGTTTCCGTAAAGGATACCCTTGTTGCGAAACAGGATCGATTCTCTCCTGACCGATGTCTCGTGGAGGCATCAGATCATCACTCCAAGAAATATATCGAGCATCAGGGCTGCGAAGAGCACAGCTCTGTAGTTTGCGCCCTGGTAGAAGAGCTTCTCACCTCTTGATGGTGTGGGGTTCCTGACGAAATCCGCGCACTGGATGATCATCCATACGCCTGAGAGAGTGGCTGCTGCATGGTAGAGAACGCCGAGTCCTGAGAATATGCCAAGAAGCAGTGAGAGCATCACGCCGATGCTCCAGAATGCTGCCACCAGCTTCGAGGTGAGTGATATCCCGTAGGTGGCAGGGGTTGTGGGTATGCCCTTTGCCCGATCTCCGGGGACATCGCGGGAGGCATCGCAGTTCGTGAACCCCCAGTCAGTTATGCAGATCATCAGGCCGAGAACGAGGGCTGCAGGATGAAAGCCAGGACCGGGCATGAGGTATCCTGCAGGCGATATGGCAAGCCAGACGCCCACAGGAACCATGCCGTACGCCAGCCCGACGAATACCCAGCTCAGCGGCGTTCTCCTCTTCGCCCATGCGGAGTAAGCGGTTATGATCGCGGTGGCAGCGAAGAGCATAACCAGGCTCTCCGGGTTGAGGTAAGCGGCTGCAGCAGCGGCGAGCATGAGAAGGATGATAGCGTAAATACCGGCGCCGCGTCTGCTGACCTTGGACGAGGGGAGGGGCCTGCCAGGCATCGCCACCCTGTCAACATCAACATCCACGTAATCGTTGAAGACGTATGCGCTTGTTGTCGCAAAGTATGCTCCGATCGTGGCTATCAGAAACGGCGCCGCTCCTGGAAGCGAGCCCGTGGTAGTGTACGCGGAGAGAAGAGCGGCTGCAGCAGGAAGCGCGAGGTCCATGGGCGCCAGCGGGGGACGGAGCAGCTCCAGGTACGCCCTCACATCCATGCCATCACTCCAGAATGCCATCGAAGAGGCTCAGATGATCCTGCGGTTTTGTCAGAAACTCCAGGCTGCGGGGCTCCCTCAGAGCCGAGTAAATCTCCCTGGTGCGGCTGAATCCGAATCTTCTCAGCATGTCGTCATCTGGCGCATCCACCCATTTGATGGGTGCCGGATCTCTGTACCTCGGGTTCTTCACGAAACCCTCCTTCGTGCAGTAGTACGCGCCGCCGCGCAGATCCCTGTACGGGCCATAGATGGAGGAGAAGCTCCTGCATACAAAGTTCGCCATCTTCAGGCGCCTGTTTGAGCGGTTTATTGTGATATGACCGTATCCTGGAGGTATGACGACCTTATCGCCCTCAGATGCTGCGATGCACACCACAGAGCTCGCATCCTCATTCTGGAGAAGGTAAAGCGCATCGCCCTCCAGGACCTCGTAGATCTCGGGGTATGTCACATCCGTGCCCGGGACCTTTGGATGATAATGACCAGCTGTCTTCACGTACTCCCTGCCGAGCATTCTGGGAGGAATGATGGTTATGTCGTAGCGCAGATTATGCTCGATGAGACTGCTCCGATCAGCCCTGCTCAGGTAAAGATCCCTGTACATGTAGTAGAGATCAATATCCTCAGCGGATGATGCCCATTCCGTGTCGCAGAGAAGCTCGCGCATATCGCTCAACCGCCTGATGTCAGGTTCCCATCGCCTGCCTCCAATCTCGAGAGCCAGCAATTAAACACCTCGCTTGCATTCACCGCTCCGGGGAGAAGCTATCGGGCTTTTTTCAGCGACTCAGCCCTGAAACATGCATCTCTGACTATTTCATGGCGCACACAGATAAATTCTTTAGGGCGGCGCTTCCAGCTTCATGAGCCCGCCTGGCCCCATGAGCTGACCATTGATGATGTGGAAAACCGCCCGGACCGGCTCGACGACAACTATTTCAGTGAACCAGTCGTATTTCATTCAGGAGATGTGAGATATGCGACCTCCTGTACTTTCTGCCATCCTGATGCTTTTGATGCTTGCCGTGGGGGTAGCGGCTCATCAACCCTTCTTTGAGGATGTGGATATCACAGCAGATAATCCCTGGTTCGTGGAGGACCCGACGATCTCGACTGCGATTTACGCAGCTCTTGATACTCCTGATGATGTGGATTACTATTCATTCAACGCCACCCGGGGTCAGACGGTACTGCTGAGCATCTTCATACCACAGATCGATGGGCAGGAGAATTTCACGCCCCGGATGGCGCTTATGGGCCGTGGTCTTCCTCCTGCGAGGCCTCCAGAGAGGGTATACAAACCGGAGGGCTTCGGCACCGTGATGCTGGATCCGCCAAAAAACGCTACCACCTTCTTCGAGCCGTTCACCCGCACGTCATACTGGACCCGTCAGAAGGAGCTCGTGAGGATTCCGGCTGATGGCCGGTACCTTGTGGCCGTCTGGGACGATTCGGGGAGAACAGGAAGGTATGTCTTCGTCATAGGCGATCGCGAGGTTCCGGGCGGAGATCTTGCATTCCCGCTGAAGATTCGGGGGTACTGGAGACCTCTGGCAGATTCCGGGCAGAACAGGTCCCAGAACGGGAGCGCCCCCATGAGACAGCCTGGCCAGGGAGCAGTCGCGGCATCGATCTGCATGGCGCTCGCGTTCCTGCTGAGAAGGGAGAGATGAGAGCGGATCATGCCACAATCCGTACCAGGCACCACACAGAATCATGTGCGTTTACAGCCCCGAAGAGAAAGTTTTATCTCCGATCACAGACTCGATCTCCTCGCGCGCCGGGATAGGGTAGTGGTCATCCTGCGGGACTGTGGATCCCTCGAGCCGGGTTCGAATCCCGGTCCCGGCCTCGAAATACCGCATTCTTTAATGCATTCGCTCTTATCCATATGATAACTTGCCCGTAGAAGCGCACTGGTCCTGCCATGCATTCTTGGTGAATGAATAAGTGCGTTCATCAACCACATTGCACGACCTGCAAGTTGCCAAACACATAAGAGCGAATGCATAAAAACAGATGAACCTTTTTCCATCGCATTATTCTTTTCATCACGTTATTCCATACAGATCGACTTTTCCTGTCATCGTTCTGTCGCGATCTGCAGGCTGCACTCTCAGACATCGATCTCTTCTATGCTCAGCGCTCAGAATTCGCGCCCCTGAAGAAAGGCTCTCTCCGCCTCACAACCTCCAGGATCAGCCTCTCGATCTCATCAGGATCCGTCGATTTTATCTCCAGGAGGTTATCGTTTCTCAGGAGGCACGGCTTCAGTCTTCCATCAGAGGTCACCCTGAGCCTGGTACAGTGTGCGCAGAACTCGGTGTTGTCCATGGGCCTGACTATCTCAACCACAGCGCCATCAAGAAAGTACTTCCTGCGCCTGTGCATCTCTCTTGTCAGAAACCCATCTGCCTGCGCCTCAATCCGCCTCTCCACGCTCTCCAGATCACCCTTCGGGCCATCTCCGAGCAGCTCGATAAGCTGCAGGATCACGCCGCTCCTCCTGGAGAACTCGATCATGCCGGGAATCTCACACTCGTTCTCCTTCAGAACGACCATGTTGAGCTTCACAGGTTTCAGCCCGGAGACCAGAGCAGCCTCTATTCCGTCGAGAACCCTCTCCAGATCGCCTTCCTTGGCACCAGTGATGCGCCTGTACCTGTCGGGATCCAGGGAGTCCAGGCTTATGTTCGCCCTTGAAAGTCCGGCTGCAGCAAGCCGTTCGGCCCTCTCCTTCAGATACACTCCATTGGTTGTGATCGAGATCTCGACCCCGGGCGCGACCTCCCTGAATCCAGCTATCATCTCCTCAAGATCCCTGCGCATCAGCGGCTCTCCACCCGTTATCTTCACGCTCCTTATGCCGAGACGCGATGCGGCGTTCACAACATTCACCGCCATCTCCCTGGAGATCTCCCTCCCCACACACACCTCTCCCTCATGATGGCAGTAGATGCATCTGAGATTGCATCTGGATGTAACAGACATGCGCAGACCTGTGAGCTTACGTCCGTACGGATCGATCAGGACCATTGTGCTGAAGAACCGGCTGATAGTATTTAGCGGATTTGCTGTGCCTGATAGAAAAGCTGAACATGGTCATGCATTTTCTGAAGGCATCCTCAGACCATGCGGTGCTCAGGGTGCGATCACTTCGGCGCGCAGACCAGAGCGCATGCAGTGGTGCCTGGCATGATCCCTAGCGTATCAGTATCCACCGAGCCGCCCGAGGGATCGCTTGAGATAGCTGAGCAGCGCCATTGAGAGCATCATCGAGAGCGCGAGCGCTGATATCGCGTCCTCCCATCTGATATCGCTCATCTCCATGAGGTACACAACGCCGCCAGAGAGGGTCGTCAGGAGCGCGGTCGATAGAACAGATACGAGCAGCGATGCGGCTATCGATCCCACCTGGTACCGCTCAAATAGCGCGACGAACAGGACGAAGCTTATCGCTGTTATCACTAGTATGACAGAGTATGGAAGCGTCGGGCCGTACATGAATACCTGGATCAGACCGAATGCGAGAAGGACCATGGTGATCCCGAGCAGTGTGGAGGCCAGGAACGCCCTAAGGACATAGCTGTCGCGCGATATCATCTGCAATTTGTTTTGCTTTTATTGAATATAAGGATTCTCTTTTCTGCGGTTGAGATTTTCATTCATTTCGAGCTGACAGGTCGTGCAATTTTATCCCTCGGGTGCGATCGTCTCATCGAGACCCGCAACGCTCAACCTGTCCAGATTCGTGGAGCATCTCTTTGGATTTCAGAATCATTTGGTAATCATTGCCCACCACTCTGTGATGGCCTTTGTCTGCCTCTGCATCGTCGGGACCTGAGCGATCGGGTTATCTACCATTAACCAGCAAAATATCTTTGGTGTCTTCCCTTGTATGACGTCATTGTTGTTGGTGCCGGTCCGGCGGGTCTGACTGCCGGTATGTACTGCGCCAGGGGTGGCATGAAGACATTGATACTGGGAAATGTCTACACCTCTCAGCAATCCATGGGCGGAATTTACGAGAACTATCCTGGATTCCCTGATGGCATCCAGGGCATCGAGCTCTCAGAGCGGATGCTCTCCCAGGCGCAGAAGTACGGAGCAGAGTACAGGCA
Source organism: Methanobacteriota archaeon (assembly GCA_029553285.1). Lineage (GTDB taxonomy): Archaea > Halobacteriota > Methanosarcinia > Methanotrichales > Methanotrichaceae > Methanothrix_B. The sequence goes on along the minus strand of JAKPCO010000009.1, from coordinate 52,634 downwards.
GGAGATGGTCGAGAAGATAGTGCATCTCGATGACACGTTCAGGATCAAGACCGAGAGCTGGGAGTACGTCTGCAGAGCCCTGATTCTGGCGACAGGTGCAAGCCACAGGAAGCTTGGAGTTCCTGGAGAGGAGAAATACGTCACAAGAGGTCTTTCGTACTGTGTTTACTGTGATGGCGCTCTGTTCAGGGATAAAACGACCGCCGTTGTCGGCTATGGCAACGGCGCAGCCCGGGCGCTGCTGTACCTCTCGAACATATGCAGCAGGGTCCATCTCCTCTGCCCGAAGGAGAGGCTTGTTGCCGAGGCGGTGTACCTCGGTCGGCTGAAGGGTATCAGTAACATAACACAGACGTTCGGCGTCGAGGTGACACGCATCACAGGAGATGAGTTCGTCAACGGCATCGAGTTCGTGGTCGGGGGGACGCCCAGATCTCTCAAGGTGGATGGCATATTCGTGGAGATGGGGGTATCTCCAAACACAAAGCTCGCGAAGGATCTCGGGCTTGAGCTTACCGAAGGGGGCTTTGTGAAGGTCAACCGTCTCACACAGGAGACATCCATGCCGGGCGTGTTCGCCGCCGGAGATCTCACAGGGGGAAGAATGCAGGTTGCAACCGCGGTCGGCTCGGGTGCATCGGCAGCTATAAGCGCGATGCAGTATCTCAGGTAAGGCGATGAAGAGCGCGCGTTCCCCTGTCGCGGTCTGGCGCGGCAGGGATCTTCTCGATGGAAGGGTTGTTGAATCCACCACAGTGATTCTTAGAACCAGGGGCTGTAGCTGGAACAGGTGCGTGATGTGCGGATACGCACAGGAGGGGGTCGATGCGAGCGCTGAGGATATCATCGCGCAGTTCAGGTCGATACTCGAGAGAGTCAGGGATGCGGAGCTCGTCAAGATCTACACCAGCGGCAGCTTTCTAGATCCTGTCGAGGTTCCTGAGGCCGCGCGTCTGGATATACTCAGATCGCTGAGAGATACGAACGTGAGGAGGCTTGTGATCGAGTCCAGGCCTGAGCACATCGATCGCCCCGCTCTTGAGCAGATCCTTTCTTTCATGGATGTGGAGATAGGCATCGGGCTGGAGAGCTCGAGTGATCTTGTGAGAAGGCACCTTATAAACAAGGGGTTCACGTTCTCTGATTTCGCGAGAGCCTCTGATCTGATACACTCCCTCGGAGGGCGGGTGAAGACATACCTACTACTAAAGCCCCCAGGGCTCTCTGAGATGGATGCCATCGCCGATGCGCTGCGGTCTGCGATAGATGCGGAGCCACACTCGGATATCATCTCTGTCAACCTCTGCAACGTCCAGAGAAACACACCGCTTGAGAGGATGTGGCAGCGCGGCAGTTACAGGCCCCCGTGGCTCTGGTCCGCGGTGGAGGTGCTCCGAGACTCCTCTCTGGGAGTTCCGGTGATATGCGATCCGGTGGGCGCGGGAGCGAAGAGGGGCCCTCACAACTGCGGCAGATGTGACGAATACGTTGCGGATGCGATAAGATCGTTCTCGCTGAGCCAGAACCGGGCAGATCTCAATGTGGATTGCAGCTGCCGCTCCGTCTGGAGGAAGGTCGTGGAGCTCGAGGATGTATCCTTCGGAACGCCACTTGTTTGACAATCACAGGCATCCAGTAACAGAGGGCACGCAGAGCAGGCCCTTGCTGTGCTCTCATGAACATGAACTGCTCCGGGCTGGAGATTGTCGGTGTGATCTGGCGAGCGAATGAGTTTTCTCCACCCGCATGACCCGGTCGCCGCATGGGATCGTCTATCGCTCGAGCAGGATGCACCGGAAAGTGTTATGAATTCGCAGGCTCTCCCACAGCAGGGATTTGGATGATCGTGGTATACTCTCTGGGTGGATCTGTTCTTGCGGCACAGGATTCCGCCGGCCTCAAAAGATATGCTGAAAAGTTAAGAGAGATCTCTAGGGACAATCAGCTCTACGTGGTCGTGGGGGGAGGTGCTATCGCACGCGATTGCATAGGCAGAGCGCGTGGTGTTGGCGCGAGCGAGGCACTCTGCGATTCGATCGGGATACTCGCGACCAGGATGAACGCAGCGCTCCTGGCCGCGGCTCTTGGTGGCTCTGCACCATTCAGGGTGCCAGAATCCTACGAGGATGCTCTCGAGGCCTCAAAAAAATACCGTATAGTGGTCATGGGCGGAGTATCTCCGGGGCAGACCACAGACGCGGTCGCAGCCCTTCTTGCAGAGTACGCCCGTGCGGATCTTCTCGTGATCGCCACATCCGTGAACGGCGTTTACACCTCAGATCCGGAAAAGGATCCGGGGGCTGTGAAGATCCCCAGGATGAAGGCAGAGGATCTCGCGAGGATGATGAGCCAGATCCAGCTCAAAGCGGGATCGAGATCCCCCGTGGATCCGCTTGCAGCAAAGATAATCGAGCGGAGCCACATTCCAACCATCGTGGTCGATGGCAGAGACGTGGCCAACCTGATCAGGGCGATAGATGGAACACACGACGGCACCGAGATTCGTGGTTAGCTATGCAGGGGTCAGCGATCGGATTATGTCCGCGGGGTTGACAAGACCCCATGGCACCCCACCCTCGGTGACAACGAGCTGGCTCGCGCCTGTCTTGCCCATGATCTTTATCGCCTCGTAGACCAGATCGTCAGAGTCGATCGTCAGATAGCCCCTGGTCATGATCTCCTTTACCTCAACACCTGTGCGGCCGTCTGCAATCGCTCTAACAAGATCCGTCAGGTTCACAAGCCCTGGTGAGCTCTCATCTACAAGAGCCTCGCTCACTCCGTTATGTATCATGGTCCTGGCGGCATCCTGGATCGATGCTGAGGGGCTGATCCTGACTGCGCGGCGCGCGATCTTTTTCACAGGTATCCGCGGCACCGAGATCATCTCTCTGACCTTGAATATCAGCCTGCTCATCGTGTCGTCCCTGCCGGTGACCTCGCCCCTTATGTAAAGCCTGTTCACAGGTGTCGGCCCTATCTCGATCTCATCGCCTATGTTGAAGTCCCTGACGTTCCCTGTGATGCGAACCATGCCATCACAGCTGTCGTGCCGCATGACCTTGTTGAATATGATCTCGCTCGCAGAGGCGCCCTCCACCTGAACACCATTCTTGATTATCGGCACGTCTACCACATCGTCGCTGTTGTCGAGACAGAGAACCTCGTATGCGGCTCCTGTCGCCTTGTAGCCGCCCTTCGGACCCGGCACTCCCTCCACAAGGTTCAGCGCCTTGAGCGACTGCATCTGGTTGCGTATAGTGCCAGGATTGCGGTCGATCAGCTCTGCAATTTCTTCTCCCTTTACAGCCCTTCCCTCACGTCGATGTATGTTGATCAACGCGGTAAGTATATCCCTCTGAACTGGTGTTAGCTCCATAGCAATACGGAGGTACCATCATTATTACCTATTTAGATTTAACCTCTGAAGTCACAAATCTTTGGATGGTCCTTTCGATCGCATGGGGCATGTATTAATTCCTTTATAGGGAAAATCTGACATCCTTTTCCAGATTCCGGATAGCGATTCTCTCAGAGCATTTCCATAGCTCTTCGGGTAGCAGGCGCACGGGTACACCTCGCCGGATGGGGTGACATGCATCCAGCTTCTCCCCGCGAAGCATCCGAAGCGTTTGAGCGCCGCAGGCACAGAGAATATCCTCGGCGGGGGTGCGCTTGAGACGAACCTCTCCAGCGCGGAGAGATCTGAAGCATCCAGCACGATATCCTCTGAGCCTGTGCACCTCCCCGTGGGCACAACCTCGAAGAACGTGAGCTCATGCACGCCCGCTTCGCGCGCGAGGTCATGGAATCTCTGGAGATGTTCGATGTTATCGCGTCTCAACACCACATAGAGATCGACCAGCAGCCCCGCATTCAGAGCATGCCTTATGGCGTTCATGGCATCCCTGTACACGCCCCTTCGCCCGCGGATGGCGTCATGCTCATCCTCCACCGGGCTGTCCAGGCTCACGTTCACCGCCTGGAGCCCCGCATCCCTGAGCCGCCTCGCGAGGCCCTCAGTGAATCCGGCGCCAGAGGTGAAGATTGTGGTCACAGCCCGATCATCCACGTAGCTCACAAGCTCCGGAAGCTCTCTGTACAGACAGGGCTCTCCGCCATCGAATATTATGAGCGTGGATCCGAGATCGAGCGCCTGATCTATTATCCTCTGGACATCTTTCGGCTCAAGACTGAGGTGGTTTCCTGTATCGGGCAGTGCGCAGTGCCTGCATCGGTTGGGGCACTCCTCTGTCACAGATATCGTGATCTGGTCAGGGGTTCTCCTGCCGAGGGATGCGAGTATCTGGCTCCTCACGAAGCGATCGAATGCCCTGCTCGGGACAGGCGGCAGCCAGGTCGATATGTAAAGAGATTCTCCAGCGAATGCCGGAATGTCTCCGTCGATCATCGAGAGGGCAGATGAGATCGCCGGAAGTTTTGAGAGAAGGCCATCAGCTCTGACCCTGATTCTCCCAGAATCGACGGATGCTGTCGCCTTTAAAACAGGAGTATCGCAGAGCTTGTATCTCAAACGATCACCGCTTGTAGACCTCATCCGGATCGAAGACCCTCTCCCCCACTATCCTCCCGTCCAGGGTCCTGTAGAAACAGGATCTGTATCCGGTGTGGCACGCACCCCCCCTCTGCTCAACCTTCAGGAGAATCGCGTCCTCATCGCAGTCTATCAGTATCTCCTTCACGATCTGCTCGTTTCCTGAGGTCTCCCCCTTCCGCCACAGCTTCCCCCGCGACCTCGACCAGTAGTGCGCAACTCCTGTCTCGAGCGTTCTGGAAAGCGCGATGCTGTTCATGTATGCCAGCATCAGCACCTCTCCCGTCTTCCAGTCCTGTACAACAGCTGGAATCAGCTTGTCATCGGGAATCTCGATCATACCATCATAATGATCAGAGATGTGCGTTATAAAGCTTGGGTGCTCTGCAGTGGACCTGTCCGAATAAGAGTTCCGGAGCCAGATATTCGAGGCTTTAGGATGCTGATTGTTATGAGCACTTCGTCCTTATTCGGACACCTCTTCTGCAGTTCCACTCCGATTTATAGTATTCCGCACAAATTGATATAATATTTCGTATTACATAAAACCATCTATGAAGTAGGACTCGTCCAGTAGTTTTTAAATAGATTTACATGAAGCGACGCAAAGGACTATAGACGATCGGCATTCACAGCGAACCCCGCATGCGACAGCAGAAGGCGTGCTATAGTATTCCTCATAAGTTGATATAATATTGCATGTTATATAAAATCATCTATGAAGTATGACATATCCAGTAGCTTTTAAATGGATTTATATGAAGCGACGCAAAGGACTATAAAAGGATGAAGGCTTTGATGCATGTTGGTTTCGTCCAGAAACGCCCGAGACTGGAGGTTGACCTTCCCGCTCTTATCCATATGATAAATTGCCCATAGAAGCACTGCTCCTGCCGTGTATTCTGGGTGAATGAATAAGTGCGCTCAGCACCATATTGCACGACCTCCAAGTTGCCAAACACATAAAAGCGTTTGCCCGAAGCGGCACCAGCCATCCCATGCGAGCGTTTCGACTTACCTTCGACTGTGTCGAAGGCATGGAGAGCGAATGAGTCCATTCAGCAACCAGCTTGATGTCATTCAAGTCGCTGAATAAGAGCGGACCCTCCGTTCATGCTTTCATGGTAATAGAGGAGTTTCCGCCACCATGCGCAGGATCCTCTCCATCAGCCCTTAAATACGCTTGCTGATCTGCATGAGTTCCTGCATCCTCCAGCCACAGAAGATCCCGATCGCAAAAGATATATCCAAAAAATTTGACCTTGGACCAATTAAGTTTAACAGGTGTCCTGCTTGGAAGTTGCAATCGCACTTGGGGTGGTTGTGGGCCTGCTGATATTCGCCCTGAAGGCCGGCATGGGATGCGGGCTTGCGCATCTCGGCTGTAGGGAGATCATGCTGGTTGCGTCTGGCTATCTGCTTGTGGCCACAGGTATGGGTCTTGTTATAGATCGCCTGTCTATAGATCTGATGGCAGAGATGATCAGAGCAGGCGTGGCGATGCATGTGGTTATTGCTCTCTGTCTCATCGCTCTCGGAATGCTCACGGTAAGAGAGTGGAGATGCTCTGGCAGGGACATGTCCCGCAAAACGTTCTGGGCTCTCTCGATCCCGTGCCCTGCATGCATGGCGGCGACTCTCCTCTCGTGCAGCGTGCTCGCGGATCTCATCAACATCTCTCCCACGAGAATCGGCGCAGCGGTGGGCATCATCCTCTTCGTGACAATCTCCTCGGTCTCGATGCTTTTGAGAAGGTTTCAGGGTGGTCCTGGCATCATCGGGAACGTGATGATGCTCCTGGGGGGTTTTTACATCATCTCGATAATACTCCTGCCGTCGTACATCCAGCTGCAGAGGGTGACGATGAGCTTCGCAGCACCCGAGATGCATTCTGAGCTGGTTCCTGCTTATCTGATATTGATTATGCTGATCTCCCTGGGATACGTCATCCGGAAGAAAGGTGTGACAGTATGATCTACGAGACCGCGGTCAGCCTTCTCTACGTGTTCTCCACATCATTGCTCTATCCAGATATATTCGGCCTGCTCGTTCTCTTCGGCTGGTCGCTCATCCTCCTGGGATCGATGATCCAGGAGTACACATCCAGGAGGAGGGACATCAGGGAGCTGGAGGAGATCACGCTCAGGGCGGCCTCGCTTGCAAGCTCCGGGATGTCAAAGGAGGCCGCCGAGGTCCTCAGGGGGTACAGATCCCCACAGCTCTCCGGTGTCCTCATGGAGATGGCAGGCTCCCTTGAGGGAAGCATGCTTCACGTCAGGCTCGACAAGATCCTCCAGGATGCCGAGCTGGATCTCGCCAGGAGGCTCGAGCCTCTGCGTATCGGTGTCAGGGTCGGTCCGATACTGGGGCTGATGGGCACACTGATACCAATGGGACCGGCGCTCGTGAGCCTTTCGAAAGGGGATGTGCAGTCCATGGCGGCGAGCCTGATAATAGCGTTTGCAACGACTGTGATAGGACTTGTCGTTGGCGGGATATGTTACTGCTCTCTTCTGATCAGAAACAGATGGTACCATCAGGACCTGAGCGATGTGGAGTACGCAGCTGATATCCTGAGGAGGGCCATGAATGAGAGGCCGTAGGGGCGTTCTGGATGAGATCGATGGGGAGGACCCGATGGAGGGCGTCGCAAACCTCTTCGATGTCGCGATGGTCTTCGCCGTGGCGCTTCTGCTCGCGCTCGTCACTGCTTACAACATCTCAGAGCTTCTAGATCCCACATCCAGCGTCACTGTTGTGAAGAATCCGGGCGAGCCGGAGATGCAGATAATAATCAAGAACATGAGCAGCATTCAGGTCCTGAACATGACAGAGCAGGTGGGTGGAGGGCAGGGGATCCGCATAGGCACAGCATACCGCCTGAAGAGCGGCCAGGTGATATACGTGCCAGAGAACGAGACGTCAGCCGCTCCTGCATGAGGATCAATTGCGGATCGCGGGCCCGAACCGCTGTGCAATTAAAAGATGAATACTCTCGGCAGCCGGTGGAGATTTCTGTGAGGTGAGCGGAAGAGCGAGAGGTGATCGAATGAACGTCACACTTCTTGGCACAGGCGCAGGAATACCGCAGGCAGACCGCGCGCAGGCATCGATTCTCCTTCACGATGATGATCTGCTGCTCATCGACTGCGGTGCAGGCGCTCTTTTCAGACTGGGCGAGCTCGGCCTCAGCCCACTGGAGATCGAGACCGTGCTTCTGACACATCTGCATCTTGATCATGTCTCAGATCTCCTTCCGCTTGCAAAGGCGCGGTACCTTCTCGGCAAGCCCTGGCTCAATGTCTTCGGACCTGTCGGCACTGAGCAGCTGGTGAGATCCCTGCACTCTCTGTACCCGTATCTGCATTCGATAAAGCTGGATGTCACCGAGATCGGGGCGGGATGCAGATTTGAGATATGTGGTTTTGGAGTAACCAGTGCATCCGCGGTCCACAGCGTGCCAGCGCTCTGCTACAGGATCGAGGGCTCATCGACAGTTGTATGCTCCGGGGACACCGAGCCGAGCGCAAGTGTCTCTGAGCTCGCAGCCGGATCCGACCTGCTCGTCCACGAGTGCTCGTTTCCGGATGGCTTTGATGTGACGAACCACACCACCCCCACACCACTCGGCCGGATGGTGAGAGATATCGGGAAGATCGTGCTCACACACTTCTATCCCCAGTGCAGAGGTCTGGAGGATGAGATGGCGCGCAAGGTGGAGCAGATCTCCGGGATCAGGACCATAGCGGGAAGGGACCTGATGAGCCTGAAGATCTCTGGATGACCTGGCACTGGGATCGCTGGCGGAGCCAGGCGGTCTTGCGGGGCGTGACTGGAATATGATCGCACCCAGCCTGGGGTGAATTCCCCCTTCCCCTGAATGGGCGGGGTCTTTTGCCTGCTTCGTTATTATCCATCTGACGACTTTCCCGAAGGAGCAGAGGTCATGCTATGCGTTCGTTTCGGCGAATGAATGCTTTCCTCGACCACATTGCATGCTCTGCAAGTTGCTACGTACATAAGAGCGGCATGCTTTCCTACGTGCTCGCAGAGGTCTCAGCTCAGTGCCGGCACCTCTCTTGTTGCCTGGAGAAGGGAGATCCTACCCCCTCCTCCACATACCAGCTGCCACCAGGAGAATGACGAAGAGCACGAGCGCTATCCCAAAGAGTGGCGCTCCTGATACAGATGGGGTTGCTGCAGCAGTGACATTCTCCATCACGTATCCCCTCACGTCCACGCTCTCTGTTTCAGGCGTCTTCTCCATCTCAGACCCGACGCTCTGGGGAAGAGTGCTGTTGTACGGATGTCTGGAACGCGAGGAGCCTCCGGACCTCACAGTCTGGGCTGGAGGAGATCTCTCCGCCGGAACTGAAAGCATCCCGCTCATGTACTCGTTCAGAAGAAGATTGCCGCATGTGTGGTGGCAGCATGCAACCCCGTAATCATCGACAAGATCCCTGTACTGCTCCGCGAGATCCTCCAGGACCTCAGGCGATGGGTGCCATCTATCCTTCCTGGCAGTCTCCAAAAGCCTCGCGTCCATCACCTGCGCCGCCCATGGGTTGTTCTTCCTGAAGAAATCCTGCAGCCCCAGGCTGTATTTATCCTCCACATAGATATCGTGGACCTCGTTCCATGTGTTCTCGCTCACAAGCTCAGGCACCGTCGCCTCCCATCCCCACAGGTACTCTACGAACCTGTCCATCTCCCTCGCCCCGGAGTAGCCCTGCTCCATCATCCCCTGGATCCACCTGGGGTTGTAGTACCGCGTCCTCAACTCCTTTGAGAAGAACTCCTCTAGCCCATGGACCCTTTCCTTCCTGGGATCCCTCACGTCTGTCACGTACATCTCAGGGGTGGAACCGGTCACGGTTCTGACAGCGAGAGCTATTCCGCCAAGATACTGGAATACATCGTCATTATCGATGAATCCGTAGAGGTTTGAGTTCGTGTGATGGACAGCTGCATCAACCACTCTAAGGTTTGCGCTGTAGACCTCCATCTGCTGCTCTGCTGACAGATATCTGCCCGAATCAAACATCCCTCCCCAGATACCATCGCCGTAGATGTAGGACATCCTGGATATGAAGAGCCTTCCGAGCTCTGAATCGTTCTCCCATCTGTCGCTTGCAGACACTGGCGCATCGAGGTTGGGGCCATATGTGCCTGCAGCCTCCAGGAAAATCCGGGATCTCGAGAGAAACTCCGCATCCTCTGCGCTGTAGTTGCCTGTCTGGAGAAGCATATCCCTCAGCATCTCAGAGTTCTCCCTGACGTAATTCGGGTATTCAGTGTCTGTATCGTTTGCAGCGAGCCGTATCGCCTTGTCTATGAGCCTGAGCTTCTCCGGGAAGAGATCTCTGTAAAGACCGGATGGAACCACGAGGACATCTATCCTGGGCCTGCCGAGTTCCGATAACGGTATCAGCGCGACATCGCTCACCCCGCCGTAGGCATCATAAACAGGCCTGGCACCGATGAGCTGGAGTATCTCAGAGTCGACCACCCCATGATCTGTCATCGCCCAGGCCCAGAGGACGACCGCGAGCTTTCTCGGGTATGTGCCGTTGTGCTTCAGCCTGTACTCCTCAATGAGATCCTCCGCGAGCTTTCTTCCCACCTCCCATGCAGCGGTTGTCGGAACCCTCCTAGGATCCACGGACCTGAAGTTCCTGCCTGTCGGGAGCACCTGCGGATCCCTTATCGGATCATCTGCAGTAGATGGTGGTACGTAGCCACCTCTCAGGGCGTTCGTAGTGTTCGTGAGCTCATTCCCGCAGCTCCTCAGACCGTCTGCGTACATTTTCGAGAGGTTCAGGATCTCCGTCAGGTTGGAGCCTGTCTTTCCGAGAACAAACTCCTGAGCTGACCCTGGAGAGGAGCCGTTTATCAGGACCTCGTAAAGAAGAGATGAGGATACGTTTTCGATCTCATCCTCGCTGGAAGTGTTGAGCGCCCTCTCGATCTCCTCAATGTAAGAATCACCGAGCATCGACCGCACCATGGATACAAGAGAATCATTCTCGTAGGGCTGGCCGAACGTGTGCAGCCCGTAGGGCATGAAGGAGCCCTTCAGCTCCTCCAGGTACTCCTCCAGCTCTGGCAGGAACCCCTCGAACGCATCGGTCTCCTGAATAGCGCTCAGGTTCGCGCCGAGATCCTCATCCAGATGGAGGTCCATGCATGTTTCCAGTATTTTCCTCCTGTACTCCTCCTTCACGCTCTCGTTGAGCACGTTCCTGTACTCGTATATGCTCTCCTCCAGATCCGAGAGGTTTCCGTAGAGGCCTGCAGCCACTATTGGCGGAGTGAGGTGAGAGATCATCACAGCATCCCCGCGCCGCTTCGCCTGCGTCCCCTCCGCGATGTTGTCCACGATGTATGGGTAAACAACAGGAATGTCCTGAACGAGGAGCGCCGGCCAGTCGTCTCCTCCGACAACACCTTCCCTGCCCGGAAGCCACTCCTGGGTCCCGTGCTTCCCCAGGTGAATGATGGCATCTGCGCCGAATCCGTGCTTCAGCCAGAGGTAGAACGCTATGTACTGATGGTGTGGAGGAACATCCGTGGAGTGGTAAAGAACCGTGCTGTTCTCAAGCCATCCCCGGCTCGGCTGCGGCAGCAGGATCACATTCCCGAAGGAGAGCTTCGGTATGACTATGTATGAGCCGCTGGAGTTACTGAAGACCATAATCTTCCCGGGGGGAGGGCCCCAGTGCTTAACGACTTCCATCTGCCGATCTGCGGGAAGCTCCTCGAACCAGCGGATGTAAAGATCTGCTGGAATCAGTGTTGCGTTCCCGCCTTTGACCATAGCGTCCAGCTCTCCAGGGGCCCATGTGCCCACGTTCGTGCCTTGATGCGCCAGGAGATCGACCAGGACCTTCTCATCAGGAACATCCCCTTCGATCCTGTACCCCATGCTCCTCATGTGCTCCAGGATGTTCCTGAGACTCCGGGGGACGTTGAGGTAGCACCCCTCGATGTTGTCCTTGCCGCCGCCGTGGTTGTAGTAGATTATGGCGACCCTCTTCTCAGAGTTCGGCTTTTTCAGCCTGATCTGCGCCATTGCACGATCTGCGATCCGCTCGACCTCAGGCTCTATGGAGTTGTACACCGTATTGTTCTTGCCCGAGACGGCGATGGGATCGAAGATCCCGTCCATCTCAGGGAGCGCGACCTGGAAGTAGAGCTCCATGGGGTTGATGCTTGAGTTCGTCCATTCATTCGGCGACTGGTAGTATAGCCTCATGCCGCGAAGCACCGGGACGTCCAGCGACTCCAGGATCTTAACGCCTCTATCAGGATCACCGTAGCTCAGGCGGAACGGCTTTGTGACGACAGCAAGATCGATAAGAGTGGTGTTGTTCAGAACAAAGAACCTCTCCAGGGAGGATGCATTAGAGAAGCCTATGCATATGACATTCGCACCCCTCCTCTCGAATGCTCTGATGAGATCGATCCTGTCTGGCTGTCCCAAATCTCCGTAGTAGCTCGCGATTCCGACCGTTGGAGCGCTGCTGTTGTACCGGTACCACTCCATGTAAGAGGTTATGTTCTCAAAGAGATCAGGAGCGTCAGGGTGGTATATGTACTCCTTCGGCGCCGGGAGGGGCGGCTCAACCCTGGCATCAACCCCGCAGAAGTGTGATGCAAGATATGCGATGAGCCGGCGCATGTTCTCCCCCCCACCGTACTCCCAGTACATCTCGATATCTGGGTGAGCGCTCGTGTTCACGCTCGCAAGATTCTGATATCCAGGAGAGTTCAGGAGCACCACTGGCACGCTCCTCCTCCTTGGCTCCTCGAGAAGTCCCTCAAGCAACGACGCAGAATCGGCACCGATCATCTCCAGAAAGATCAGGCTGTACCCTGAGAGGTTCATCCCCGGATCAAGCATGTCAGGCGATGTCAGCGTTATGTTCAGCGGCGCCCCCTTCATCGCCTCACGGAGGGATGGCTGCTGGCCGACGGTGACGAAGAGCGCATCCGGTTTGTGCATCCTGGCGGTGATCTCGATCCTGGGGCAATCCCCTGGCCTGGAGTTCCTCTCGCCATAATAGAATACAACGCGATCCCCGTCATTCAGCATCAGAGACTCTGGTCCGGTTATAGGCACAGGCTCATCGGGATAGTTTACCCAGTACCTCCAGGATATCTCTTTGCTGGAAACAAGATCGCCTATCGACTCGACCGTCAATCCGTATATGCTGAGGAGCGAGTCGTTCACGCTGACGTTTATTCCATTGGATGATGCAGATGATATCAGCGCTCCAAGTGCGCTTTTCATGCTGATGCTGTAAGTGGCATTGCTTGTTGCTGTCACATTCATGCTTTTGTTTTCGAGCAGGACCTCACCGCTCCAGAGCAGATCTTTCTGCATGGAGCTGAATGCGTAGAGCCTTCCATCATCGGCTCCTATGAAAAGTATCCCATCAGATGCAGATGGCGAGGACATGATGTACTCGTTAACAGGGTATGTCCAAACGACCGATCCGTCGGATGCGTTCAGAGCGTAAACCGTTCCCGCATCGGTGTTTGTTCCAAAATAGATCCTGCCGTCCAGGAAGAGAGGAGAAGACCTCACAGGCCCGTTGACCTCAGTCTCCCAGATCAGAGAGCCGTTTGTGTCGAGACAGACCACACGACCATCATCAGTTCCCACATAAACGCGACCGAATGCGATCACCGGGGTGGATTCTGTGCCGTTGATATCCCTCTTCCAGAGGGTGCTACCAGTGGTGGCGTTCAGTGCTGTGATGGATCTCTCCGTCACAAAGAAGACAGTATCGTTCCGGATAGCAGGGCTTGATGTGATTACGGCATCTGCAGGAGCCTTCCACATGATCTTCTCTGTTGAGGCGCTGACGCAGTAGATAGCCGGATCTCCTCCAGGGAAATAGATCATCTCTCCAGATGCAGCAGGGGATGCGAATGGCGATACGGATCCCGTCGAGAGATTCCAGAGCTCATCGCCATCTAGACTCAGCGCATGCAGCGCGCCATCGGAGAAGCTCATCACGTAGAGAGTACCGTTCTCGATAAGTGGGGATGAGGCGACGCCCCAGTACTTCGGGTCTCTCTCTATTGTCCTGTTCCACAGAGTCTTGCCAGTAAGAACATCCACGCAGTAGATCTCACCGGTCAGCGAGCCTGTGAAGACCCTGTTACCAAAGACCGCTGGTGTCGATGCCCCGCCCTTTCCGCCTATGGGATTTATCCAGAGAACAGTTCCGTTTCTCTCATCGATGCATGCAAGCCCAAGCTCTCCCTTGAACGTCATGTCAGGCCAGTTCGAGACGAAGATCCTGCCAGCTGAGATCGAAGCTGAGCCACCAATGTATCCATGCCCTGTTAGGCTCGTGCTCCACAGAAGATCAGGTGAATCAGGGCCAGGACCGCTAACATTGCCGCTCCTATGGTTATCACCGTGGAACGTCACAAAGTCAGCGCTCGCCGGCGGAATCAGCGATGAGAAGAGGAATAGACCGATAAACCAGATGCTCCATGCCTGCATGGCTCTGATGCATTTATGTGCCATAGATCCATCTCCAACCTTCTTCAGACAACCAACCCTCAGTTATGCACATTTTATTTAGTTATGTTCTGTTTATTTGATTAAGTTAATTTGATTTTACTTAAAATTTTTGTTCTTTGGTTGTGAGCAGTGGGGCCCATCATTTCAGAGTTCTGGGGCATGCATCACCAAAGAACCGGCATTCACTGACACATGGGTGATGAATCATGCGGGACCACATCCTGCTGACTGATACCGCCAGAATCAATGACAGAATCGCAGCTCAGCGGCATAATGCCCTTGGCGATGTCGGATGTTGCGTCTCAGCCGCCTCCAGCAGAAAGGAATATTAAAGATGCATCCCTCACTCAGCATCATGATCAGGGGCAGGGCATGGGTCTTCGGGGATGATGTTGATACAGATGTCATAATTCCAGGAAAGTACCTCAGGACTAGGGATCTGCGCGAGCTTGCGGAGCACGTCATGGAGGGCCTGGATCCATCGTTCCCGTCCAGGGTTCAGCCGGGAGACGTCATAGTGGCGGGCAAGAACTTCGGCTGTGGCTCTTCCAGGGAGCAGGCCCCGCTTGCCCTGAAGCTCGCAGGAATATCATGCATTGTTGCAAGATCTTTCGCCAGGATATTTTACAGGAACGCCATAAACATCGGTCTTCCACTCATTGAAGCTGATGTCAGATGTGAGCCTGGGGAGATTGTGGAGGTTGATCTCTCCCGGGGAAAGGTCGTTGTCGGCGGAAGGGAGTACACCGGCAGAAAGCTTCCGGACTTTCTGATGGAGATACTGAACGATGGTGGGCTCGTGGCCCACAGGAGAAAGCAGAGGGAGCGTGGTCTGATTTGATATTCCCTGAGGACTACAAGCAGATAGGCATCTCCAGAGAGCCCAGGCGTGGCGATCCTGTGTACTTTGCCACAAGATACCTGATATCATACGAGGGCAGCGGCATATGCATTTACAGGATCGAGAGCGATGGCGAGGGGTTCATGAGAAGGGCATCTCAAATCGAGATGATCTCCAGTGGCGACGAGATCGTGGAGTATCCGGAGATCGTAAACACAAGAAACAGGGCTAAGCTCATAAGACTGGCGATCGATCTCTGCAGGGGCGGTGTCAATACAGTCATCTTCAGGGGCCCGGATGAGCATGTGACCTTCGTTCACGATCCTGATCCTGGAGCGATAATGGAGATAGAGATCCTGGATGTCCAGCCACCTGAGCCTCCGTGGCTCGTTTATGTCATAGAGGGGCTCGAGGAGTGCGGTGTCATAGGAGATCTGATGATGAGCTTCAAACCCAGGATTCTCGACCTCAGGAGCTTCAGGGGGGAGGATGTCTACTTTCCGTGCAGGGCATCTGGGCTTGGAAGATCCCTCGATGCGGACAGGGTCACAGCTCCAGTGCCTAAGATTGTGGGATGCGAGATCTCCAGGGAGATCTTCAGAGCGGTCTACGGGGATGGGGAGCACAGGTTCACCAACATATGCCCTGTGAGCGGGGACCTTCTGGTGCCAGATGGCCCATTCATCACAAGATGCTGCAGATCCGAGCGGAGAGGTTTGATCAGAATGCACGGCCATCCCGGCGTTGTGGTCCACTGGGGTGACGGGCCGCATCAGATTGAGCAGGCCCTGAGGATGCTGGCCGGATCGATCAGGGGCATTAGATGAAACGAGTCGCTCTTGTGCCGGGCGACGGCATCGGGCCTGAGGTCATATCGAGCGCTCTTCGTGTCCTGAGGGAAGCCGGATTCGATGGGGAGCTCGTGGAGTTCGATATAGGCTACGGGAGATGGAGTCGCGATGGGAAGGCCATAACAGATGATGATATTGAGGGGATGAAGGAGTGCGACTGCATACTCTTCGGGGCGATCACAACTCCGCCTGATCCTGATTACAGGAGCGTTCTGATAAGGATAAGAAAGGAGCTTGACCTGTATGCGAACATAAGGCCCCTCCGATCGAGCAGGATCGATGCCATCATTGTGAGGGAGAACACGGAAGGACTCTATTCAGGTCTTGAGGTGCTTGGCGATGAGGAGGCCAGGACAGTGCGGGTCATAACGAGACGGGGGAGCCAGAGGATCGCGGAGGTGGCATGCAGGATCGCATCGGAGCGGAGGCATCTCACAATAATACACAAGGCGAACGTCCTCAAGAGCGATGTGTTGTTTTTAAGGACATGCAGGGAGGTCGCTGAAAGGTGCGGAATCAGGTATGACGAGATGCTTGTCGATGCTGCGGCGTATAATCTTATCATAAGACCTGAGAGGTTCGACGTTATGGTGACTACAAACCTCTTCGGGGACATTCTCAGCGATGAGGGCGCAGGCATCGTCGGCAGCCTGGGGCTATGCGCCAGCGCGAATCTGGGTGACCGCTGGGCGCTCTTCGAGCCGATACACGGGAGCGCGCCAGACATCGCGGGCAGGGGCATAGCAAATCCTGTGGGAGCCATACGGAGCGTTGCGATGATGCTCGAGTGGTTTGGCGATAAAGGCAGGGCGCAGCTGATCGAGCAGGCGGTTGAGAGAGCTCTCTCAAAAGGCTTGAAAACCCCTGATCTCGGTGGATCCTGCACGACAGCCGGGTTCACAGACGCGGTCATCGACGAGATGAGGCGCGCAGCAGGTTGATCTTTGGTGGCAGAAGATCCACCAGGAGCCGTCTCATTTCGCAAGAATGACGTGGGACCGTATAGATTCTCAATATTTTGATCTTTTTATGATTGTGTGTGACCAGGGCGCGCTCTTAGTGAGGCCCGTTTCAGTATGGCCAGCCTGATCTTTCAGCACGTATCTGTACAGATTCCCTCGGCTTTCTGCTGGACCTCCTCTCCTTTAGGCCTGCTCTACATCTGCATATTGGCAAACGCTCTTATCCGTCTGATGACTCTCCAGAAGAGGCACTGGTTCTGCCATGCGATCATGGCGATTGAATGATTTCTTCCAATCATATTGCATGCTCTGCAAGTTGCTACGCGGATAAGAGCGCGTGCAAATTTACCTGAACAGTTCTGCAGCACCACTTACGGAATAATTGTGCAAACATTCATACAAATTTAATTAAATTATACTCTTACTAGAAATACTTATATTTGATCAGTATCTCAATTAAGTATCAAAGGTATGGATGGGGTGGTGTAAATGGATCCTGGAAGATGCGTTCTTCTTATTGCTGTGCTCATCCTGATGCCCACAGCATGTGCGATATCCGTGAGCTATGCCTCCAGCGGTTATGGTGGATCTGTGACGCTCTCTGAGAGCTACGAGCTGGACACCTCCACAGCTCTTTCAGAGTCGACAGGCCTGGGTCAGGGATCTGTGGAGCAGACGAAGAGCGCCTCAGGAACAGGAACCAATCGCATCTCCACATCCATATCATCAAAGGAATACACTGCGGGCAGCAGCATCGAGAGCACATCATCTCTCTCCCTCTCCAGTGCTTTTGCGGGGGATGGCAGCGGTGCGGGCATCTCGCAGGCCCTGTCCGCCTCGGGCTCTGTATCGTCCTCGCTGAAGGGTGTGAGCGGCGGTCTCGAGGCCGTGCACAGTGCAGGTGTGGAGTCCGGCCTGCTCTCATCCGCGCAAAGCATTGGCGTGGGAAAGGATGTTTCAGCAATGGAGAGCACCAGGATCGCTGGCATTAACGGATATGTCTCTGCTGGATTCTCGAGTAAAGAGGGGGCCGGGGAGGTGGCATCCGCAGTCTCCCAGGGGGCAATCTGCGCCAATCTCGGATCAGGTAGCTCTGCCGTCTACGGAGATCTCGCACTGAGCGGCCCCGGTAGCCTGACTGCATCCGCATCTGATTCGGAGAGCAGCAGCAAGCACGAGGTCATCATAGAGGATGAAGGGGGCGATGCTGATGAAAGCGCCTCGACGATGCTCCTGGCGGCCACCGGCGGCTACGCCCTGTCAGGCACATCCCTGAGCGCAACTGGAGACCAGGTAAGCCTGAGCTCTGTCATATCCAATCCGAAGGGGAGTTTGATCACAAAAGAGGCGCAGAGCGGGGTCTCGAAGCCGATGAGCTCTCAGTCGATTGGCATCGCATCAGGAAGCAGCGTGACCACAACCTGGAGCAGATCCGGAAGGGGCAGGATGTCTTCGATCTCATCGACCTATAAGAGCACAGATGGAACGAAATCAGTGTCGAACAGCGTGAGCGGCTCAGGGTATCCGTACAGCATAGCAGGCTCTGCCACATACAGCCAGAGCAGCGCTGCGATGTACCAGACGCTGAGCAGCACGAATGGAGCGCTCACAACATCCCAGAGCGCATGGTCCTTGAGCAACGGTGAGGAGCTGAGGGCAGCCAGCACTCTCTCGTCCTCAGGCACGATCTCAGGCACCCAGATCGCCATCTCGGATCCTGTTAAGGTCATAAGTTCGCAGTCGCTCACAGTGACAGGCAAAGCAACAGTCTCATCATCATCCAGAGCGAGCTCGAACGGCGACAGCTCCTCCACATCAGCGAGCGTAAGTGGTGCAAGCAAGATGTCGCTGACAGCGCTCGCCGATGCATCGAACACCAGGTACAACAACGAGCTCTACCACAGGACTGGAGCATTCTTTGATTCCTCAGGATATGCAGCATCGATAAAGGCTGACAGCTCAGCATCATATCTCAACAACTTCGCCAGGTCGCATGGCGAGTGGACCAAGGCCGGATCAGGAGAGCTCACGGTCAGCGCTGAGACCGTGAAGAGCGCGGTCTCGGATGTGGAGATAAAGACTGGAAGCGATGCTGCACTCTCGTACACACAGTCAGGCACAGGATCGACCGTGAAGAGCGGCCTCTACACATATGCGGCAAAGAGATCAGGCGGCGATGTGTACCTGTACCAGAGCCACCTGTACTCGCATGCGTATCCGAAGAACGATCACCACAGCATGGATGAGTATGTATCCACAGCGTCCTCTGCCATATCAGCGAAGAAGTCAGACATGAAGATACAGCAGTGGGAGAATGGCAAATGGGTGGCAGCAAAGAACTACTACAGCTCGGGGAGCTACACAGCCGCGGTGAGAGCAAATGATATATTGACATCCGCATACAAATGGGATCGGCTCTGGGAGGTGCAGCCCAGGAGCAAGACGCCATACGACAGGGTGCCGTGGGGAGTGGAGTACATGTACAGCAGCTCCTTGCTCTCCAAGACATACGGCGGAGAGGGGATAGATGTCGCGATAATAGATACCGGCGCCGACACGCTTCACCCTGATCTACTCATGAGGATCGAGGACTTCGCAGATGCATACGGTCCTGGCGAGTACACACAGTCTGACAGCAAAGGCCACGGAACGCATGTTGCAGGAACGATAGTTGCCGATGGCGGATTCGATGGAAAGGGCATATACGGAATGGCACCTGAGGCTGATCTGAGGGTATACAGCACCAACTTCTACTACAGCGATGTCGCCAGCGGGATCTACAGGGCCACGGATCTCGGAGCTGAGATAATATCGATGTCACTCGGCGGCTCCGTGGAGTCCAGCACCCTCAACAGGGCTCTCGATTACGCGATGGCGAACGGTGTTCTTCTCGTCGCTGCGGCCGGAAACGGCCTGCCTGACAATCCAACGATGGCAACGCCAGCCCGCTACCCCGGCGTCGTCGGCGTCGGCGCCATAGACAGATCAGGAAATGCGATATGGTGGTCCTCACCCGGCTCGAACGACGGCGATTACATTCCAGAGGGCAACGAGGTAACCTTCGGAGCGCCGGGAGTGAGCGTTTACTCGACGTACCCGACATACTGGGGATACTACACAACGATGAGCGGTACGAGCATGGCGACCCCACACATCGCAGGGACCGCTGCAAGCCTGTGGTCGAGGTACTTGATCTACGGAGACGGGGCGAACGATATCAGAAGCCTGATGATTAACTGCGCGAAACAGAACGATGTCACAACCGTGAAGGTCACTCCTGAGTCGGTGTTGTACAGAAGCTATGCAGAGCCATACTCGAACTCCGGATACTACGGCATTATATACCCATACATGAGCGGCTCGACATATTACCTGAATATACTCCAGGGCGATGATGTTCTCACAGGTGTGGGGGTCCCGAGAATAAGTCTGTAGGGGAGTGGCAGAGGGTGGCAGGATGCCTCATTCATCCTGCCATCTACCTTCTCATGATGCCTTTTCCATGCCCAGCACTTCCCCTGGCAGAAGGGTCTGCGATCCGAGGCATGAGATGATTGAGAGCAGCAGGCCGCAAACCCCAATCTTCATGAGAGGGGTAAAAACTCATCAGCATCCATGCTGGTCTGAAACCTAATCAAGAACATGCGTCTCCCATGCCATTCTAGTGCAGATGGATGCGCATTCCACGAGCGATGCTGTGTACTGGTGCGCTGGCTCTCTGAGAACCTCGCCCGACGGCCCCTCCTCAACGATGCTCCCCCTGAGCATGACCGCGATCCTGTCGCTCACCTTTCTCGCCAGGGCGATGTCGTGCGTGATGAACAGTATCGACAGCCCCATACGCTCCTGTAGATCCATGAGCAACCTCAGTATCTTCGCCTGGACGCTCGGATCCAGCGCTGACGTGGGCTCATCAGCGATGAGCAGCTTTGGATGCATGACAAGAGCCCGCGCGATTGCGACACGCTGTGCTTCGCCACCACTGAGCTGATGCGGATATTTTCTGAGAAACTCAGGGTCTGTGGAAAGCTCAGCGCTCTCCAGAGCCTTCATCGCTCTCGCAACCCTCTCCTCCTCGCTTCCGATCCTCTGCACGTCCAGAGGCTCCCTCACAGCCTGAAGCACGTTCAGCCTGTGGCTTATCGACTCCTTCGGGTTCTGGAATATCATCTGCACGCGCCTGTAAAATCCAGCATCCCATCTCGCCCTCTCTCCCTCCAGGAGTATCTCTCCCGAATCCGGCTCGATGAGACCCATGATGATCTTCGCAAGCGTCGTCTTCCCGGATCCGCTCTCGCCCACAAGCGCAAGAGTCTCGCCCTCGTACAGCGTGAGGCTGACATGCGATACCGCAGGAAAGCTGCTGAAAAACTTGCACACATCCCTGATCTCCAGCAGCGGAACTATGCCGCCCCTGTGGCAGGCGATCAGCCTGCCATTCAATTCCTCAGGTCTCGGTACCTCCCTCGCACAGATCTCTATCCTCTGTGTGCAGCGCGGGTGGAAGGGACATCCGCCGATCCTGGGGATCGTCCTCCCAGGGATCCCCTGGAGGTCCTTTGTTGTGTTCATGCTCGGGAAGGATCTCAGGAGACCTCTTGTGTACGGATGTTTGGGCTCCCTGATCAGATCAGCAGTCCTGCCCATCTCCATGATCATGCCTGAGTAGAGCACGGCCATTCTTTTGGATAGAGCCGATGCCAGCGATATGTCATGTGTGATTATTATAGAAATGCGATCTGAGGTTGCGGATCTGAGAAGCTCCACGATATCAGCCTTCGTGAGTGCGTCCAGCGAAGCTGTCGGCTCATCCAAGATCAGAAGGTCGGGATCATTGGCGAGCGCCATTGCGATGAGAACCCGCTGCCTCTCCCCGCCGCTCATCTGATGAGGATAAAGCTGGTAACGCATCTCGTCGAGGCCCACTGCGGTGAGCAGCGCGCGTGCTCTCTCCCTTATGCGTTCCCTGCTCCATTTGTTGTGAGCTGCTATCGCCTCACAGACCTGCTCCTCTGCAGTGTAAACCGGATCGAGCGCATCCTCGACGTTCTGGAAGACCATTGCCATCCTGTCCCCGCGCAGCCGCCTCATCTCCTCATCCGAGAGCTCAAGGAGATTCATCCCATCGAAGACCATGTTCCCCTCGAGCCTGGCGCCAGCGAGCCGCATTATCGACAGGCCCAGCGTTGTCTTGCCTGCCCCGGACTCTCCGACAACCGCCAGAGAATCTCCCTTTTCAAGCATGAGATCTATACCTCTCAGAACCTCATGCTCTCCATACCGCGCTCTCAGTCCGGATATCTCAAGCATCAGGCATCCTCCTGCAGCCTCGGATCCATCGCCCTCTCGAGAGATGCAGCGATCAGGCTCAAACCGACAAGCGTTAACGAAAGCAGAACTCCCGCTGGAATCAACCACCACTTCCACACATCCAGATATGTGAAGGACATAGCCTGCTTCATCATCCTGCCCCAGCTCACCATCATCGGATCTGAGACGCCAAGAAACGCCAGTCCTGCCTCCATGAGAACAGCGCGCCTGGCATCCTGTATCATTATGGCCACGAGGATCGGCCCCAGGTCCGGGACGATGTGTCTAAGAAGGATATATCTCCGGGATGCTCCAAATGCGCGGGCAGCCACGACATGCAGCCTTTCCCGGAGGGAGAGCGTCTGCGATCTCACGATCCTCGCACCGCCTGGCCAGCTGAAGAGGGATATCAGGATTATCAGCAGTCCAAGACTTGGACGGAGGTATGCTGCCACAAGTATCATCACGACCACTGATGGGAGAGATATTACAGCATCAACTGCCCTCATGCAGACCCTGTCGTATGTGCCGCCAAGCATCGCTGCGCTGCCCCCGACGACCACGCTTATCAGCGCTGAGAGAAGCGCCACGCCCACCGCGATCATCAGCGACGTTCTCGCTCCGTGGATCAGCTTGGCTGCGATATCCTGGCCGAGATCGTCTGTGCCGAGCAGATGCTCTCCCGACGGCGGGCTGAAGACAGGCCCGATCTCCCTGTATGATGGAGCTATGAGAGGAGCAGATACTGCAAGGCCTGCGATGATCGC
The DNA here is from genome assembly GCA_029553285.1 of Methanobacteriota archaeon. GTDB lineage: Archaea > Halobacteriota > Methanosarcinia > Methanotrichales > Methanotrichaceae > Methanothrix_B. Next base: position 29,807 of record JAKPCO010000009.1, on the reverse strand, counting down.
CACTATCGCCATCCCGAAAATTCCAGCTGGGCTGGATCTCATCTCCCTCCAGAGATCAACGTGCATATCTCACCCTCGGATCCAGGCGGACGTAAGTCATATCCACCAGAAAGTTTGTTGTCAGGACTGTTACAGTTACGATGAGCAGCACGCCCTGTATGAGCGGATAGTCCCGGGCGCTGAGCGCGGTGTTGAGCAGCGTCCCCACGCCGGGGTACGAGAAGACTATCTCCAGGAAGAGCGTTCCTGTTATCATGTTTGGCACGCGCATCCCCATTGCAGTCACGACAGGCAGGAGTGAGTTCCTGCCGGCATGTCTGTATCTTATTGCCCCCTCCCCCAAACCCGTGGCCTTCGCTGTCATTATGAACCTCGCCCTGAGCGTGTTGAGCATGGCATTTCTTGTGAGCAGGTATGTGGGTGCGATCTGAACGAGCACAAGGGAGATCAGGGGGAGAACGAGATGGTGCGCTATATCCAGAACCAGATCAATTCCCTCATGCCCGGCGTACGGGCTCACTGCCCCTCCCAGAGGGGCCCACCCGAGAGTCACACCGAAGAGCAGTAGAAGAACAATTCCAATGAAGAAGTCGGGCATGCCTCCCAGAAACATCATTCCTGAAAGCATGCAACCATCCAGCTTTGAGCCCCTTCTGTAGCCGGACTCTATTCCCAGAATAACTCCGGCAGATGAGGAGATGACGAAAGCAAGACCTGTGAGTAGAAGCGTCCATGGAAGGAATCCCAGTATCACATCTGTGACCCCGGTTCTGTAGTAGTAAGAGTAGCCGAGATCACCGCTGAGCAGTGCTGTTATGTAAGTGATCAGCTGTGCATGCCATGGCTGGTCGAGGGCGAATCTCTTTATTATCTCAGCTTCCATCTCCGGGGTCATTGATATCAGCGCCTCCTCCCCATATATGGCATGCAACGGATCGCCTGGCATCATCCTGGGAAGCACAAAGTTGAGGATGAGTATGAGGAGAAAGGATATGGCGTAGTTGGATAGCCAGATGAGATCCATCTTGATGACTGCATCACACCTTCTTATCAATATTGGCATATGAATGGCCAAATTATAACCACCTGATACAACTTAATTCTATGATTATTATTTCATTTAAACTTATTATTACCATAATTGATATGGTATATGCTTGATATTACATGTATCAGCTGGGTTACATGATTTATTAATTTTATTGTGAAAACATCCTATAGAAGCTCAAGCCGCACGCGCTCACCTCGATCGGCCATGCTCAGCAGATCGCTCAGGCGCTCGAGATCGATCCCGATCTCCTGAGGGGGCGCGGACACGTCGATCCTGAGCGAGACCATCGCAACGCTGGCGGGATCGATCGCCCTGAGCTCGAGCCCCCATCGGCTAGAGCCTGGCCTCCGTGACCAGGTGGGATGCGGCCTCGATCGCATCCCACAGGGTTTCTGCATCGATAACCGCCTTCAGCATCCCATCACCTCAGTCCAGGCATGGCGCGAACCTGACGTGCGGCCGCGCTGGCTCCGCGGGGTACAGCACGTCCATGCGCCGCCAGAGCGCCTCCTGCTCATTCCTCCGCCTGCTCCACCAGACCCTTGCCTGGAGGATGTGCTCGCAACTCTCAGACCTGCACCTCGAGCAGCTCCAGCCTCTCGACTTGTGGTTGTACTCTACCTCAGCGACCGTCCCCTTCGGTGGAGCTCAGAAGGAGTAAATTGTATTCCGGATGTCGTAATTTTTGGTTTCATGCATCGGGAATAATATTCATACACTCATGTGCGTAGCAACTTGTAAAGCATGCAATGCGGTCTCTGAAAGCACCTCTTCATTCGAAACGAACGCACAGCATGAGCCCTGCTCCTTCAGACAAGTCATCAAATGAATAAAGAATGTTTCAAGATAATACCCTTGTAAAAATTATTTGATCGATTCTTGCGTCAAACGGCCTTAACCGATGACATATGAACTCAGACTCGATCTTCTTCCTCGGCCGACTAAACTTATTTATCGATGAAGTCGTCTCGAAACCATCCGGCCACTGGCTGTGACATGGTGTCCTACCATGCATTGGGGGTCCAGGTGCTTGATCATATCCATCGATGGCAGCTGGATGTTTTGAGACAGGTTCGATATCAGCTCCTTCGTTCTCAGATAACGCCTCCATACACGCTTAACTGTGGAGACGCTCACATTCATCTCAGCAGCTATCCTTTTGTTGCTCCTGTTCTTGATTTTCTCTCGAACTATATACCAAATCTTGCGCTCGTTCAGCTTTACTACCATGTTACAATTTCTCACCCAGAAGGATTGGGTATATAAAGTCAAGACTTTTGGGACTAAACAGAAATATCAAGACAGGGACACGCTTAAATATTCGTTATACTCCTCACCAAGCTTTGTCTCAGATAAGCTCACCAACATTCCGGTCCTGATGTCATAGCCGAACTCCACAGAGTATGCTTGGTTGTTCGATTTTACGACAGCAACATCACGACCGGTATCATCCCTTGTCGTATCGACCACCCTTGTGGTGATGCCTGTTACAGGATCGCTATCCAGAATCTGCCCTGACCGCAGAGAAGCAAGGGATGCTGGTGGGAGCACCAGACCTCCAGGCTCGCCGACCCCTCCAGCCAGTTTCTCCTCGCTATACTGTGTTGGAAATCCAGGAATATATGTTGACACTCTCTGTGTGTATGTGTAGTAACGTCTTGCAGCATCATCGATACTTATATCGATGGAAACGCTTGCTGGCAGGACAGTGCCTGCTCTTATCGCCTCATAGCTCTTGGTACCCTCGTATCTCAGTGAAGCTCCCGGCCCAATCCAGCTGGGGAGATCATGTCCTAACCATGGAAGATCCATCTGCCTAATACCAATTAGAATTGCTTCAGAGAGCGTAGTGACCTTCTGGTCCGCAGATATGACTGAGTTGAATGAAGCTAAAAGCTTCCCGTCACTAAGATCGTAGATCCGAACAAATGTAGACCTATCATCTTCCTGCTGGATCCGTATGGCGTCGTACGTCACCGTTCCTATCTTATAAGGCATTCGAAGAACTGTCACACCACCTCCTCGCTGATCTTTCAGACTGGCAAGAGCAGCAGGATGTATGTACCAGTCACCACCAGCAGGAAGACCGATAGATGCAGCCTGTTTTATCGGAACCAGCGGCCCAGTGTAGCTGGAGTAAAGCCAGGCGTTGACCTTGAGCACAGCGGCTCGCGCGTCTGCAGATAGAACATCAACTTGCGTCACTCCATGACCAGCTGCACCAAACAGCTCTTCTCGTCTGTACCTTTTGCCAGAGTTTACCCCAACCCAGTCTCCCTCCTCGTCAGGGACAAACCGCTCATAGGCCGAAGGGATGCTAGCTGTTGCAGAGTAATAGCTCAATCGCGTTCCCTCTCTAATCCAGTCCGGTGCAGGTAGGTTTTGAAGACTGGGAATAAGTCCAGATAGATCCTGAGCGTCAGATCCGTTAAAAAATACCATTGTAAGGGTCAGAATGATAAGCGAGGTCCTCAATTTCTTTAATATTGCCATATACCAGATACCTCCTGTGGGCATGCAGCCGAGGCGTTTCAGCAGGACTACTCTCTCCAGACAGTTTCTGCAGTGAAGACGAGCTATCTGATCCCCATCCGCCGGGGCGCTCCATCATTCATCCAGGAAAACGCCTATTTCCAGGATAGTATCGATGCATCTCATGTAGCGTGTCGATACCCAGCGATCTTTTGTGTAATGTCCAATTTATTTATAATTTTGCATGATGGATTTGTAAATCACTCATATCCATTTGACTTGCCCGAAGGAGCAGGGGTCATAGTGTGCCTTCGTTTCGAATGAATGGGTGCTTTCAGCGACCACATTGCATGCTCTGCAAGTCGCTATGCACATAAGAGCCGCAGGATTTATAAGTTTTTGTGCTGTTGGATGCTGATTCCTGAGAGACAGCCAAGATGAATCAAGCTCACTGCCCAGAAACAAGCAAGGTCAAAAATGTAGGGAAAACTCGGGAGATAGCTACCTGTGGATAGCTGCTCTGGTCATTGTTCTCGTAAAATCCCCCAGCCTTGTTCTGTCGTATGTCCCAGCTCTTGGCACTTCATCAGCACTCAGAGCGCGCCTGAATCCCACGTCAGAGAGCCAAGTCCTGTACGGGTCCGTGTAGATGTCGGTTTTTCTCCCATCTGTGAGATTCAGATCATAAATTGTGTCTCTCCAATTTGCGTAGTATATGTGCCCGTCCTGCACGATCAGCCCTTTGATCGGCTCTGCGTTATCGGTATAGACCGTCTCAACAGCACCGGTTCCTGATCTTATCCTGTATATGCTTGCGGGGATGCGGTTTCCAGAACTCAGGTACAGGTTCCCCTCAGTATCGAACGCAAAGTCACCTGCCCAGGAGCCGCCCACATCAGAAAGCCTGACCTCATAGAATGGAGTCGCTGTTCCGTTGCCTTCAAGCCTGTAAATCATGCCGTTAGCCCCAGCGCCTGTGGCCTCGCTGAAGTAGAGATGCGGATCACCTGCCTCATCCAGTGCGAATGCTATGTCCCTTACGTAGGTTGGGTGTGTGTAGACCACCTGCTCTGCCGAATAGCCCGTGCCGGTTAGGGCTGTTAGATAGATTTTGTTCTCGTTAGCATTAACAAAGTAAAGCTTCTCAGGTACCCCTGGATGAAATAGGAAGCTGTAGATGTTTCCACTCCTTCTTGTGTAATGCGGATGCGGCGTTCCCGCTTGGTAGACAGAGCCTGGGGACTCCTTCGCGTCTGTATAGTACAAAACCAAAGCCCGAGTTGTCTCGTTTGTGTACTCGTTTGTGTAGCCGGTCCTTGCCCCAATAGACTGTACTGGTGATAAGGCCGGCTGCTCCTTCTGCAATCCTGTGACCGCACTGGCTGTAGCTGCTACGAAAATTAGAAGGATCGCCAGCACTAGTGCTCGAATTAGCTCGCCTCTTTTTAGTATACCTGAACTGGCGGAAATATTTTCACCTCAGGTCCAATTTTAATGATCGCTCTTATTCATCTTGTGACTTGCCCAAAGAGGGCAATGGTCTTGCTATGCGTTCGTTTCGACTTATATTCGACTGCGTCGAAGAGTTTCGACGTAGTCGAAGGCATGGCACATATAAGAGCGAAATATTCATCGTATTATGTTGCATAGGAATCCTTAACCGATGACCAATGTAGTCCATCCTGTGGTACTTCAGGTCACGTAGTAAATCAGGTACATTCTGGTAACTTTTATGTCGTCTGTGTTCCCGCTAGCACTACCGGTATCTGTCCTCGTATGTACCCCAAGAATATTGCCATTGGTTCTCAGCAAACCATGCCGAATAGGGACTATCTGCGTCACCCAAGAATCTCCAGAATCTAGAAGTTTTCCTGCAAAATATCTCGAAGTTCCCGCGTCTCTGTAATGGGCATTGTTCATCATAGATCTCTCATTTTGGGGTACATTAATAGTAAAGAAGTTGTAATTGTCATCAACATCGTAAACCATTAACACAAGGAGAGCGGGAGTGTTAGTTGCCATATTTGGAAGGTCAAACGGTTGGGTATAATAATTAACCCTTCCAGCATCGTCGCCAACAGCAAGAACATCTGAACTAAGTGGTATCTTCTGGAAGGCAAGGCTTAAGCTATCCGCAGACGATACAAACAAAAGACACATAACCAAACCCATAACCAACGTTCTACATTTCATAATAAATAATTATGCTAATCAATGATAAAAAACTTTTGGTCGTGTGCTCGGACCTGTCCGAATAAGAGTTCCGGAGCCAGATATTCGAGGCTTGAGGATGCTGATTGTTATGAGCACTTCTTCCTTATTCGGACACCTCTGTGTGCTCGGACCTGTCCGAATAACACTAACACCACCTCGAGAAGCTATGATAAAAAATAAACATTCGCTCTTATGCATTCAGCAACTTGGAGGCTGTTTGGTGCGGCTGCTGTAAGCATTCATTCGTCTGCCATGCCATCGACTACGTCGAAACTCTTCGACGCAGTCGAATATAAGTCGAAACGAATGCGTAGCAGGACCAGTGCCTTTTTGGGCAAGTCGTCAGATGGATAAGAGCGACTCAAGTAAGCTCACGATATTTAGCAAATACGTGGCCATTAACACATAACTGGCGAGCCTCTTCCTTTTGAGCGAGCGCTCTTCTTACTTTATTGCTCTTGCCTTGAAGAAGGTGTAGCAGAAGGTTCCGGAAGGAGGCTCTGCTGTGCGATAGAGGCCAGCAATCCCTCTATCCCACGACTCTCTATTTACCATGCCAGCTGAGATCGCCTGGTCCCTCACACCTTCGACCATCGGTATGATGGTCCTTCTGACAAATCCCTCCATCATCTCGGGGTGCGTCTCATCGCTATATACCATCCGCGGGGATACGTATATGCCGGTAAAGCCTGCTGCCTTGATCAGCGGATATAGTTGCCGGCCTATGAGTGAGTTGCAGCCGATTGATGCCTGTACATCGATGAGACAGCGCCATACCCTGAGTGCCTCCGGGGTCTCTGGATAAAAGTAGCAGGATCCGTGATCGCCTTCGATCACGGTTATAGTGCCGCCCTTCTTGAGAACTCTGTACAGCTCTGCAAGCGCCACATCTGGCTCCTTGAGGTGCTCTAAAAGGAAGCAGAGGAAGATGTCATCAAATGTCTCATCATCGAACGGCAAGCGAAATACATCTGCTTGGAGCAGCCTGATGTTTGCAGCATTGAGGCTCTTCAGCTCAGCTCCTGCTCTCAGAAGGGAACTCCTGGATATGTCCAGCGAGATTATTACAGCATGCGGGCTGGATGCGGCAAGGATCCTGGATTGCGAGCCGGTACCGCAGCCGGCCTCAAGGACCAGACGCCCTCCCTGATATGATGTATCGAAGTGGAGCAGATGTGCGAGTGTTGCGGCCTGGTCTGATAGCCGCTCAGCCTCACGATCTGAGTAGCCATGAACGTAGCATTCTTTCATAAGTCGACCGCTTAGTGGTTTGGCACGAACCCGTATTTCGCATTAACGGTTCGCTCTTATGTGTTTGGCAACTTGGAGGCTGTGTGGCAGCTGTAAACCCCGCATGCGACAGTAGAGGTGTCCCAAAGGATGAAAGCGTCCCCATGACCCAAAATGCTTGATCGAAATGTCTCTTATCCTCGAATCATCAAGCGCTTTTAGTGTGCTGTCAAATGGCCAGATCCACGAAGCAGGAAGCCCCGTCCTTCAGGACGGGAGGCGGTCGCCTTTAACTCATGTCATACCAGATACCCTAGTTCCCTTGCCCTGACGTAAACAGTATCTGCTTCCGCCTGGCGGCCCAGCGCCTTGAGATCATCACCCTTGCCCTTCCACACCCAGGTAGGAAACATTTCCATATCTCAGCTCGATTATCATTTCATATGCTGCAAGTGATTCATTATCGCGTGCTTAGCAGCTTGGGGCTCGTGCAAGCTGGCTTCTGGAGGCACGCACTCGCCAGGAGCGCATAGCCAGACCAATGTACTTGTGAGCAAGTTACATATGGACAATAGGATTCCCAAAATCCATCTCTCTGGTATAAAGCTTCTCGCTCTTACGTGCATAGCAACTTGTAGAGCATTCAATGTGGTCGCTGAAAACATTCATTGCCACGAACACGTAGCGGAATAAGTGCCTCTTCTCGAGCGTCGTCAGATGGACAAGAGCGAAGCTTCTTTGATAAACGCATGCATCAGCATTTGCAGATCCCCGAACAGGCGGTTAATAGGAATCCTCTACAAAATAGTTAAATTATATAACAAAATAATTACATAATTTAATTCAATTATCCATGGCGAATCGCATGCCATTTAGCTTGCTGATGGGCGAGACGCAGCAGTTTGAAGCGCATCCATATTTTCATATATTCATATTATATTAATATATTTCTTGCCTCTATCCGATAAATTGGCCTTGCTATGTTCTCCTAAAATGAGCGCTTCCAGCAACCGCCTGCACAGCATCCGGGTTGCTAAGCACATAAGAGCAAAGACGATACGTCAGCCCTCACCGCGAAGGCACCATCTTGTGTCCGATCAGTTGATATTCACAGCTCTGGCCTGATACCTGCGTTCAGATCTCAGCGAGGGCATCGTCTTCAGGACGAATCTTGGGCTATGCTTTGACTGATATCGTGTTTGGCGCGCCCATCGTGCCCATCATGTATCCCCAGTCGCCTGCTGTGTCTGTGTCGCGCCCATCAGGATACCTCCCCCATGTCATCTCGTTCGCGAGCGTGTCTCTTCTCAGAGATGACTCATCCACGACATTGCCGGTATCATCGATGAGCTGAACCACGCCGCTGCTGTTGTGCATCCACTCCTTCCTGCCCAGTGCGACATAGAAGCCGTGCGGCTCGATCACGGCGTTATCCGGCAGACGGATCTCGCCAATCCAGCTTTCATCTATTATCCGCACGCACCATCCGCCGATCACGACGCTCTCATTTCCCGGATTGTAGAGCTCAACCCACTCGCTCGACCCCTCCGGCGGGCCGAGCTCCACCTCGTTCAGAAGCACACCTGCTGCGCTGCAGCACGGGAGAAGTGCAATCATGATAATAACAGATCTCATGGTTGCAAGTAACTGGCCGTGGCTTTTAAAAGTATGCCTCGGAGCATGCGCTCATCTGAGAGACCGCGACCTGCAGATTCTCTTAAATACATCAACTGAAAGCTGATCTGGGGTGTCATCATGCCGCTGAGAGCTGATGCTGAGAAGGTTGATACGTTTATAAAAAATCTTAAGGACGACAGCTCCACAGTCCGGGCGCGGGCCGCGGAGGCGCTCGGTAAGATCGGCGACCCGAAAGCGGTGGGGCCACTGATCGATGCGCTTCTCGATGTGGATGCGAGCGTGAGATCGGAGGCCGCGGAGGCTCTGGGGAAGATCAAAGACGCCAGGGCGGTGGAGCCGCTTAGCAGAGCACTGACCGATGCGAACGCCCTTGTGAGATGGAACGCTGCCTGGGCCCTCGGGAGCATAGGCGATCCCAGGGCGGTGGAGGCGCTCATAGGGGTGCTCAATGACAGGAGCCAGGATGTGAGGCTGAACGCAGCATGCGCTCTCGGCAGCATCGGCGATCCGAGGGCTGTCGAGCCGCTGCTTCCCATGCTGAAAGATACAAGCTGGAAGGTCAGGTATCATGTGACAAGAGCGCTGGGGCTTATAGGCGACCCGAAGGTGATCAACCACCTGGAAAGCATAAGCGATGAGAGCCCGATAGTCCAGAAGGCGGTCAGGGAGACCATAGAGCGACTGAGGCAGCGCTGACATGAAGCGCCAGGAATTCATCAGATGCCTGAGCGCTCAAGCCCCAGCTGTGAGGCCAGCGGGTGGTCTCTCAACAGTTCCACGGCCTCATCACGTGTCAGTCCGGCGCCGATAGCTATCTCCACCGCTCTCTTTGATGTGATCAGGTCTTCGGGATCGTGTGTGTCAGTGTTCACGGCCATCTTTGCGCCCGCTTTCTTTGCAACGCGCACAACATGCCCGTTTGTGATGTTGTGCCCCAGCCTGGATGTTATCTCCAGCACAACATCGTTCTCGCGGGCGAGCTCAGCCTCCTCCAGGGTGAGGAAACCCGGGTGCGCGAGCAGATCGACGCCGGCCTCTATTGCAGCTCTGTTGGTTCCAGGCGCAACCGGCTCTACTGGAGTCTCCCCGTGAACCACCACGATCTCCGCGCCCAGTGCTCTCGAGAGAAGCACGAGCCTCTCTATCTTTCCAGGTGGAACATGGGTTATCTCGACCCCAGGAATCACCTTGAGGGAGTACGCATCCTCCATCTCCTTCACTTTAAGCATGCTTCCGACGATATGCTCCACGTTCGTGAAGTCGACGTGATCCGTTATCGCTATGGCCGTGTACCCGATCACCTCAGCACGTCTGAGAAGCTCGGCTGGAATGAGCTCACCATCGCTGAAGACCGTGTGCGTATGGAGGTCTATCATGCTGGATGCTCTGGCGCATGGGGTAATAATGGTTGCGAGCGGGTACGCCAGGATCATCTGACAAAAACAGCGAATGCATGCAGGAAGCATGTGCTTATTCACGCATCTTCACACTGGAGCGTTCATGCGGTCGCAGCGATCAAATATCTGACCGGAAATTGTATAACGGACGGAGCCATGGCTGGGATCCAATGGAGTTCGCAGACCTCTACCCCTTCGTAATGGCCATGATCATCGGAGCGCTGATAGGAATCGAGCGCCAGAAAAGAATCGTAGAGGACAAGACCAGGGGCGTGGCCGGCCTCCGGACGTTCGTGCTCATAGCGCTTCTGGGTGCTCTTGCGGCCAGCCTCTCGGAGATCTTTGGCGATCTGTTTATTGTGGCTGCATATGCCGGCTTTCTGATATTCGTGGGAATTGGGTATGCCACAGCCTCCAGGATCATGGGATGGCTCGATTTCACATCCGCTGTCGCTGCTGCGGTCACATTTCTCCTTGGAGCGCTCTGCTGCTTCGAGGAGAGAATGCTTCTGGCGGTTGCCCTCTCGATTCTCGTCACGTGGACGCTGGCCACGAGAAAGACAGCCCACAGATACGTCGAGGCGATCAGCGATACAGAGCTTCTCGACACGCTCAAGATGGGGCTTGTGGCGCTTGTGATACTCCCACTTCTGCCCGACCGGGCGCTGGATCCCCTTGAGGTTCTGAACCCGAGAAGGATATGGATGATGGTCGTTCTTGTGAGCCTGATAAGTTATGTGGGCTACATTCTCATAAGAGTGCTTGGAGATGATCGGGGGCTCACGCTCACGGGAATCCTTGGGGGTATAGTCTCCAGCACCGCGGTCACAATGAGCATGGCATCAGAGGTGAGGGCGAGAAGCCAGTCGCTGGCATCTGCTGTCTTCGCCACAACCCTGGCAAGCTGCACGATGTTCCCGCGAATACTTCTGATAGTGATGCTTGTCAATATGGAACTGCTCCTGCCACTCTCAGCCCAGCTTGCAGCAATGGCGGGAGTCGGCGTGGTTCTGGCGTATGCTCTCAGAAAGAATGCTGCACCGATCGAGAGCCGTGTGGCGCACAAGGATCCCTTCAGATTGATTCCTGCGCTGAAGTTCGGTGCGCTCTTCGCCTTCATACTCTTTGTCACAAAGCTCGCATCCATCTCTCTGGGGGATACCGGAAGCTACGCGGCAGGTGTGATCTCCGGGCTGGCGGATGTCGATGCTGTTGTTCTTGCAATGGCGACGCTTGCATCAGGGAGCATCAGCAGCGAGACCGCGGTCATCGCCATAATGCTCGCAGCGATAACGAATACAGCGCTAAAGCTGTCGATCGCATTCGTCATGGGCAGCAGGGAGTTCGGAATGGAGATGGCGAAGGTCTTCATTCCAATGATGGCAGCCGGGATCCTGACGCTTTTCTGGTATGTCGATGCCCTCCATCACCTCAGCCAGCTTCTCTAAAACAGATGGCTGATCCCCCGAAATACCGGAGATCTTGATTTTGGCAGCATTTCGCTGGGTCTCTTTTCCATCGCATGCTTCCGCCGGGCCGGCTGATGGCGGGTTTATCAGCATATCAAGTATATTCCCAGCGCCACCATGGAGACTGCGGAGAACTTCCTCATCACAGCCCCTCTGCATGTGTCCTCCTCGATTATTCCCGAATACATGGACCTGATTACCAGTATGGATATGAATGTCATCATCGGCTGGAGCGCGCCAATGCCATTCACAAGCGCGAGCGGCCCCCTGGCGTATGCAAATATGAAGAGGATCATCCCGAGAAACTGGAATGTCTCCTCCACAAAGACGGAGCACAGGGCGCGCGCGCTTGAGAGCACCAGGCAAAGACCCGATGCTCCCCCTGATCTCAGAAATGGCATCACAGCTATGAGATTTCCGAACGCAGACCATATGTACATATCCCATTCTCCCATCGAGCAGAGAAGGCACTTCATTGCGAGATAGTAGATCGTGTTCATCACCCAGTACGGGAGGATGTGCTTCAGAGCCGGGGTGGTGAGCGAAGCCGGACTGTATGCTACGATTAGAGAGCTCAGAAGTATGAGCGCTGCTCCAGCGTAGTTCCTCGCAGGAAGGCTCTCCTCAAGGAGCGATGCAGAGAGGAAGAATACGAGAACCACGTAGAAGTACTCGAGCGATGTCACCCTCGAGAGCTCATCCTCCTTGATCGCCCTGAGAAAATAGACCGTCGGCAGGACCTGGAGGCTGCCGAGAGCCACGGCGAAAAGCGAATCAGGAAACACAAATGCAGGTCTTATAAACGCGAATGCAGCCAGTGCGAAGAGCTGCTGGGCCAGCACCTGGCAGAGCAGATAGACCTTCGGCTCCTGCATGTACCGGTCCAGTATGAGCTTGTCCAGCAGTCCGGCAAGAGTAAACGATACTGTCCCAGAGAGGGCGAGAAGGAGCCAGCTCACATTTGAAACCATCTCTTTCTGTGCTTAAGTATGTTACTGATGAATGGTACGTACCGCGGATCAGACATGATTTGATAATGGAAACAGTGTGTCGGATCCTGCCTGAAAGTCACTGCTCCGTGAATATCAGGGCGAGTCTCAATGCTGGTCATGAGCTGGGCCCTGCATCTCCTCAGAGAAAGCTTTAACACATAAAATGGGAAGATAGAGATCCAACAGGCTTAAAGGGTGGCGAGTAAAATCCGGCTGAGAGGCGAGGCACTGCCTTTGGATCTCATTGTGGTGGCCGCTCTGGCTCTGATCACGACAGCCATCGGCATGAGCGTCCCTGCGGGAGATGGGGTGATCGCGTTTGCGCTTCAGGCGCTTCTTCTCTATGCACTCATATCAGCGGTGCTTCCCGAGAACGAGCCATTTGGATCTCTTCCGGAGAGAATAACACTCAGCATCGCCCTCTCCCTGACAGCATCGCTGGCGGAGCTCGCACTGGGCTTGCGGGAACTTCCTGCGCTGATTGTTGGCATACTGGTTTTGATTCTCGCGTTTCTTGCGCATGTTCGCAGGGGGGCGGTACCGAGGAGGAGACGGTTCTCTCTCCAAACCCACAGGTACGGTCTCAGGAGCAATCGAAGTAATATCCCGCAGAGCATCGTCCCCGCGATCGTTCTTCTTCTGATCATCGCTGGCATATCTTTCGGCTACTTGACGGTGAAGAGCGAGAAGCATGAGGGTTTCACGGAGTTCTACGTGACCGGTCTGAGCATGAAGAGCGATGGGCGCGCGACAGCGACAGTTGGTGTCATAAACCATGAGGGGGTGGCTGCGAACTACACGATCGCTGTTGAGGTGAATGGAGGGAGGACGGCCCAGAGGTACGCACACCTGTCTGATGGGAGCGCATACGAGGACACGCTGGAGTGGAGCATACCCGAAGACGCAGGCGATCTCTGTGCGCTCAGAATTCTTCTCTACAGGGATGGCGAGGTGTTAAAGGATTACCAGAAGACCCTGCGGATCAGCGATTACATCACAGAAAAGCCGCCTGATAACCTCTCTGCAGGCGGGGAAGCGCAGCCCGTGAACATGACGTCGAATATCACGGACGGCTCGAAGAACATCTCCCAGAGCGCATCTCTTCGCAGCACATCACCGGCCGCCACGCGTAGGGCGTCCTCGGGATCCGGTGGCTCTGAATCGTCCAGCGGCTCGGTCTCCACTTCCTCATCAGGAGGATTGAATGAGGCGAAGAAGAGCGCTGGTTCTGAAAGGCCGCAGAACGAGAGCAGGACGCCTTCGGATACGGCCGGCAATCTATCAGCCACAGCAAGGTCTGACGAAAACGCAACCGCTCTCTCGAACATCACGCTGCCCCCTGCTTTCGTCATTGATGCTTTGATGAACGCTTCCGCCAGCCGGAATCAGACGAAAGAAGAATCGCACGATGCTGTCAGGGAGGCAGCAACGAATGCATCCACAGCCTCACCAGATCTCGAGAATAGGAGTGCAGGTCAGTTGGCTCCGCCATCTGAGAGGAGCATGAGCGCGCCGGAGAATGCATCTCAGGGGATCGTTCCTCCGAGCCTGGCCCCCGAGATCGAGAGCTTTGGGCCGGATAAGGAGAGTCCCCAGAAGGTCGGGACCACGGTTGTCTGGACCGTCCGGACTTCAGGGAGTGCGGATGGCCTTAGCTACAGGTTCTTTTTGAACGGCAGGCCGATCACCGGCTGGAGCAGCAGCTCGAGCTGGACATGGTACACAGCGGGAATCCCAGCTGGAGAATACAACGTGAGCGCGTGTGTGAGGGGTTCGAACAGCACAGACTGCGAGGATACGGCATGGTCGCTGTACACGCTCCTTCCGGTGAACCTGCCGCCGGAGCTCAGAGCACTGGTATCAGATCCTGAGGGGCCGCAGCCACAGGGTGTACAGATCAGATGGTCTGCCGTTGCGTCGGACGCGGAGAACGACACGCTGCTGTACCGGTTCTATGTTGACGGCCTTCCTGCTGTAGGTTGGTCGGGATCCGGCTTGTTTGTCATGAACACATCAGGTCTCGCTCCGGGGAATCATACGGTCCGTGTTGACGTGAGGGACGGACTCCATTCAGCTGAAAATGACGATTCTCTGGAGAAGGTCATGGAGGTCGTTGAGGCTAACAACCCTCCGAGGATCACCGGACTGGTGCCTGACAGGGAGAGCCCCCAGCCTGTGGGCTCGACGATAACATGGACAGCCTCAGCAGATGATCCTGATAACGATACCATCCTGTACAGGTTCCTGGTCGATGGCGTCGTGGTGAGTGACTGGTCTGTGAAACCTTGGTTTGTATGGAACACGAGCGGATACAGCGAGGGGGAGCACAGGGTGAGCGTTCTGGCAAGAGATGAGCACGAGGATCACGAGAGGAAGGACGCGGTCTTCTCCTTGGAAAAGAAGAACTCTCCACCCAGGGCGCTGAGCCTCCTGCCGGACAGGGAGAGCCCGCAGCCTGTGGGCTCGAGGATCACCTGGAGCGTCCTGGCAGAGGATCCAGATAACGATCCGATCCTGTACAGGTTCTTTGTCGATGGTGTGGCTGTGAGCGAGTGGTCATCATCCGCGGTCTTCGAGCTCGATACATCTCGGCTCCGGCCTGGCAATCACACATTCAGTGTTCATGTGAGAGATGGCATGCACGCAGATCATGATGATGCAAAGGAAAAGGGCTTCGAGCTCAGCGCCCCCAACAGGCCGCCAGCTGGGCTGAAGATCTCATCCTCTCCAGAAAGCCCGCAGCCTGTGGGCTCGATGATAACATGGACAGCCTCAGCGGATGATCCTGACAACGACACGCTGCTGTACAGGTTCTCGCTGAACGGAAAGGCAGTCTCCGACTGGTCTCCATCAGGCATCTGGAGATGGAACACATCCGGTTTGTCCCCCGGGGAGTACATGGTTGGAGTGTGGGTCAGGGATGGACAGCATGCTGGCTCCACGGGCTTTGATTCTGCTCAGACATCGAAGTTCATACTGACCCCTGAGAATCGACCACCTGAAGTGATATCCCTCACCTCTGACAGGGCCGGACCCTACGAGCCCGGGGATGAGGTGATATGGACCGTGAAGGCGAGGGATCCTGAGGGCGATCCGCTGCTGTACAGGTTCTTTGTCGATGGCGTGGCTGTGAGCGACTGGTCAGGCACAGGCCGCTGGACATTGAGTGTCTCAGAGGTGGGAAGGCACAGCATCACAGCGGTTGTGAGAGATGAGTCTCACGAGAACGGCCAGAGCATCACATCCGGGTTCACGGTGGAGTCAAAGAGGGTCGTGAACCAGCCGCCTGTGATCGAAAGCCTCACGCCAGATCTGAGCAGCCCGCAGCACGCCGGCATATCTGTGATATGGACCGCGGTTGCGCACGACCCGGAGGGTGCTCCTCTGCTTTACAGGTTCCTGGTGGACGGCTCGCCCGCCACAGACTGGTCGCCGTCCGGCAGGTTCACATGGAGCACCGTGGGTGTGGGGGCTGGCGATCACAACATCACGGTGCAGGTCGGTGATGGGAGCAGCATCAGCAGCGCGTCAGGCAATTATACGATAAGATCCATGGTGGAAGAGGCTCTCAGCGGCATTGGGTCCAGGAGCAGCGCTGCCCTCGGGAGCAAGAACGTGACATCCGTAAGGGTTGGAAGGTAGGTGGTTTTATGAACGCGATCGGATCGGTCTGGCCATTGGTCCTCATCCTGGGATTGATCTCAGCATCACATGCGTATCCTTTTCAGGGGAGCAATGGCGCTGTCACATGCGTTGTCTTTGATGGGTACAAGAGCCATTACGATACAAACACAAGTGCTCTGTTTCTCGATGTCGGGATGACCAGAGGGATCAATGCGACATTCGAGGTTGTGGATCAGAACAACAACACATATCCTGTGGACCTCAGCCGCTCAAGGGCTCTGCAGCCGGGAAGGTTCGCCCTGGTATTCATGCTTCCCAGAACCTCGGATCCATCGTACCTGAACGTGATCCCTGAGGGAAGCAATCCGTTCTCCATCGCGTGGGACAGGCCTGTCAAGTACACCAATGGGGTTGCAAACTTCAGGTTTTACAGTATAACAGACTGGCTTCTCTCAAACACAAGCCAGACGATATCAATGGAGATAAGCCTCTCAAACAACGCTACCGAGGGCGAGATAATAATGAGCCCTGAGAACTTCACGCTGGTCGATCAGTGGGGCTGGAGGTACTTCGCCGATGTCACGTTCTCTCCGGTGATCATACCACCGAAGAGCATAATGAAACGCGAGATAACATTTGCGAGCATCTCACCCAGGAGCAGGCCTGTTCTTCTCGAGTACGACTTCGCAACCGATCACGCGATCCAGATACCCCTTGACACAAGCCTGATCGAGATACAGATGAGGATGCCTGCTGAAGCTCCGGCGGAAATGCCGGCTGAGACCGCACCTTCAGCAGCCGGGGTGAATGAAACCACAAATGTGACACAGACTCTGCCACAGCTGCCCCCACAGATGGAGGAGCCGAAGCCCATGACGACTCAGGAGAAGGTGATGGCTGCGCGCGAGAGGCTGGCCAGCGTGCAGGAGATGATGCGCAGAAAGTGATGAGCTGAGCGATGGGATCTCTGATCCCCTCGTCTCTTCATTTAAGATCCTGGCACTCAAGCGCGATCCGTCGCGCGGGTCCTGCAAAAGGGTTTTATACCGGATCTGCGTTCTCTAGCTTGTATCCCACAGAAGCGGGGTGGGGTAGCCAGGAAATCCCGACGGGCTCATAACCCGTAGATCAGTAGTTCAAATCTACTCCCCGCTACTATTTGGTTCTTCTCGCACAGCCCATTATCATGGATTCCAGCGGCTCAGATGCGAGCGCAGCAGGGCGCAAACTCTAGCCTTCAGGCAGTGAGAAAATCGCTGATGCACTCGATTTTTCAAGTGCTGCAACCCAGCACGTCTGGTTATTTTGATACTGCATCCCTTAACTGTTCGGGCAGCATGTGTACGATCCATCTAAAGATCCTGCAGGCAAAGTTATAATATCAGATTTATCAACCACTCCTACCACCTGGAGGGATTGCGTGAAGGATTACCTCACCATGGACGATCTCATACTTGAGGACAAACGGGTGCTGGTGAGAGTTGACATCAACTCCCCCATGGACCCCACGGGAAAGATTCTGGACGATAAGAGGTTCAGGAGCCATCTGGAGACGTTGAGGGCTCTGGAGAACTCAAAGGTCGTTCTGATGGCCCACCAGTCCAGGCCTGGCAAGAAGGACTTCTCCACCATGGAGCCGCATGCGAGGCAGCTGTCCAGGCTCCTGAGAAAGGATGTGACATACATCGATGATATCTTCGGCAGCACCGCCAGGAACGCGATACGCTCCCTCGAGTCAGGAGAGGTGCTGCTGCTGGAGAACACCAGATTCTATGCGGAGGAGAGCATCTCGAGGAGCCCTGCAGATCATGCTAAGAGCCATATGGTGCAGAAGCTCGCCCCGCTATTCGATGCATTCATAAATGACGCTTTTGCTGTATCGCACAGATCTCATCTATCTGTTGTAGGCTTCACAGAGGTCCTGCCGAGCGCAGCAGGCATGCTCATGGATAAAGAGATCCAGGCGCTTGATAAGGGTCTGAAGGCCAGCGAGCATCCGTGTGTCTTCGCACTTGGCGGCGCGAAGGTCGACGACTCGATAAAGGTCGCCCAGAACGTACTCAGGCGCGGTGCGGATTCTGTTCTCGCTCTGGGGCTCGTCTCGGTTGTATTCCTGATGGCAGCTGGGGTGAATGTGGGCGAGACAAACCGCAGGTTTGTGGAGAGCCAGGGTTACCTGGATCAGGTCGAGATCGCTCAGAAGATACTGAACGAGCACCCTGGAAAGGTCATTCTGCCCAGGGATATCGCCGTCGATAAGGATGGCGAGAGGCTTGAGGCGAGCGTGGAGAACATACCTGACTACCCCATCTCAGATATCGGGCTAGAGACGATAGTTGAGTTCTCGAAGATCCTGAGATCCGCGAGGGTCGCGGTGCTCAACGGGCCTGCGGGCATCACCGAGAAGGAGAGGTTCGTTCTCGGAACAGCCGAGATCCTGAAGGCTGCGACAGAAGCAGGCTATTCGATAGCTGGAGGGGGGCATACGGTTGCAGCGATCGAGAAGCTCGGCCTGGAGTCGCGGTTCTCACATGTGAGCATGGGCGGCGGCGCGAGCATAACATACCTCTCCGGCGAGCCGATGCCGGGAATCGAGGCGCTGAAGAGCGCTGCAGCGAGGTACAGGAAGCTCTGAAGGTCACACCTCAGGCGGATCAGGCCTTCAGCCTGCCAAGCGCGGCCTCGGCCAGCTCTGCCAGCAGCCTCCCTGGAGGATAGCACACCTCCATCGCGGCAGCCCCCCGGTGGCCGCCGCCGCTCCCGCCATGCGATCTTGCGATACTCTTCATCAGATCTGCCAGGTCGATGCCAGCCTGAGCGGCTCTGAAGCTGGCCCTCCCGCTCACCCTGCAGACCCCGCCGTGGCTGCTGGCTGCAAATGCGATATCCGCGCCGAGGTCGAGTAGCGCCATGGCAGATGAGCCCTCGAATGCGCTCACCTCTGTGCATGCGATTATCCACTCGCCCTTCCAGGTGATCCTCGCTCTGGTCGCGGCCTTGAGCACCGCCACACGCTGTGAGAAGTCCAGGGGAGCTCTGGAGAGGACCTCCATGACCTCGCCGTAATCCACATCACCTGCCTCCAGGATCTCATGCACGCATCTGAATGTCTCTGCTGATGCGTGCCTGAACCTCCCTGTGTCAGAGACCAGGCCTGCGAGGAGGGCAAGGGCGACCTCTCTCGGGATCTCGAACGCCCTGCCGGAGCTCTTTATGATATCCCACACGATCTGAGCAGTCGAATCCACCTCACGCTGGATGTAGAACTCAGCATTCTCCAGGAGATCTGTATCGAGATGGTGATCTATGACGCCGTACCTCCGGAGCATCGCGCCGCCTATCTGTGAGCTCACTGAGGTATCAACAAGAACCACCAGATCGTAGGAGTTGAGATCCGGATCTATTATTGGCTTTATTCCTATCGAATCTGCAAGCTGAATCGCGGCCCTGCTCAGATCGCCAACGGCCCCGATATCACCGCCGAAAAGCCAGCTGAGAGCGAATGCGCTCCCTATCGCATCCGGGTCTGCGTTCCTGTGGCACAGATATATCTTCCTGCGGCCGCAAAGGTGCTTTATGGAATCGGATTCTGTAATGCGCATGACTGTGCAGATCTTCTCCTTCCGTTTATGCTCCACAGGTCACGATGGAACAGAAAACAGTGGTCGTGTGCGCCTTATAGAAATCTTTTTCCCGGAGCATATCCGATGAGGGATCATGCGTGTACTCATAACCGGCGCCGGTGAGATCGGCTACCGGCTGGCAGAGGCGATGGTGGCAGAGCACGATGTGACTGTTATTGACAGGGACATCGCCGCACTGAGCCGCTTTGAGGGCATGGACCTGAAGCCACGGGAGGGGAACGCGGCGAATGCGAGGCTGCTCGAGGAGCTCGATGTCAGGGATATGGATCTGGTTCTTGCGGTCACAGGCAGCGATGAGATAAACATAATCACATGCATAATAGCGAGCAGGCTGGGCGTCAAACACACGATAGCCAGGGTCAGGAACCCGGACTATATCGATCAGCCGGTGAAACCTCTGAGGGAGCTGGGAATAGAGTACATGGTCTGTCCGGAGCTTGTCATGGTCGAGGATCTCGCCAGCACGATCTCGTTTCCAGCTGCTCTGATGAACAGAAGGCTTGCCGGCGGGATGCTCGAGCTGATCGAGCTCAAGGTGAGCGAGGGGATGCCGCTTGTCGGCCAGCTCAGGGACCTGAACATACCCAGGGGCTCGAAGATCGTGGCTGTCAAGAGCAACGGCAGGGTCAGGCTTGGCGATCCGGATATCACAGTGAAACCAAATGATCATGTGACCATGCTGATAGATCCGAGGAGCGTCGCGGATCTCAGGCGGAGCATACATGAGGATGCCAGGGACGAGAAGGCAGTAATAGTCGGTGGCGGGCTTGTGGGCTTCTATCTGGCCCAGAGGCTGGAGGAGATGGGCATAGATCTCAAGCTCATCGAGATCGACAATCAGAGGTGCAGGGAGATCTCGACGTATCTGTCTGATACAATGATCCTGAACGGGGATGGTACGGATATCTCCCTCCTGACAGAGGAGGGTGTGGGGGATGCTGATGTTGTGTTTGCGGTCACAGGGATCGATGAGAAGAACCTTCTGAGCTCCCTTCTTTCAAGGCAGCTCGGGGCGAAGAAGATCATCTCAAGGGCGAACAGAAGCTACTATGTGAAGCTCTTCGAGCGTGTCGGCATAGACAGGGCTGTGAGCCCCGGGCAGGTCACCGCAGATGCGGTCCTCTGGCTTGCCATGGGAAGTGAGGAGATGGTAACGCTGAGCGATGAGGGCATGATCCTGATGGATTTCGCGGTCAGGGCCAACTCCAGGCTTGCGGGCAGACACATCATGAAGGAGCTGCCATCAGGCGCAATTGCCGGGATGATCCTCAGAAACGGTCTTCCTCTGGTCCCTGATGAGCACACGATCCTGGAGGCGGGGGACAGGGTCTTCGTCGTCTCATACCAGTCGTCCGTATCCAGGGTCAAGAAGATCTTCTCATCGTGAGCTGAGATGAAACTCCAGCCCGGGTGTTCGAACGATGCAGGATCTTGATCCTTCCGAGGCTGCCGCTCATCCATCCAGACGGCCTGTCTCCTCGGGAGTGGATATCCTCATAACTGCCTTACGATACATTCCAGCATCGACTGGGATGTTCGATCCTAACTAAGGCTTATATAGGTGGAATCAGAAGTTTTTGGGTCCGAGTTAATGCTTACACAAGTTCAGTGGTGCGTGTTATGGGCAAGAGAAAGAAGATCGCAGAGCGTGTGATAGCTCTGATGGACAAGCCCGAGATGATCAGAAACATCGGGATTGTCGCGCATATAGATCATGGCAAGACGACGCTATCAGACAACCTCCTGGCAGGCGCAGGGATGATCTCCATGGAGCTCGCTGGGAAGCAGCTCTTCATGGACTTCGACCCTCTCGAGCAGGCGAGGGGCATAACGATAGATGCCGCAAACGTCTCCATGGTCCATGAGTATGAGGGGAATGAGTATCTGATCAACATGATCGATACTCCAGGGCACGTGGATTTCGGCGGCGACGTCACACGAGCGATGCGCGCTGTTGATGGCGCTGTCGTAGTTGTGGATGCTGTTGAGGGCGCAATGCCGCAGACAGAGACCGTTCTGAGGCAGGCGCTTCGCGAGGGTGTTCGTCCTGTTCTGTTCGTGAACAAGGTTGACAGGATGATCAACGAGCTCAAGGTTGAGAAGAAGGAGATGGCAGTCCGTCTTGGAAAGGTCATCGACAACATCAACAAGCTCATCAGGAGCATGGACGAGGAGCACTACAAGGCAGGATGGAGGCTGGATGCTGCAAACGGCAGCGTGGCATTCGGCTCAGCCCTCTACAACTGGGCCATAAGCGTTCCGCAGATGAAGAAGACCGGCATAGGCTTCGATCAGGTCTACGAGTACTGCCGCTCGGATCGGATGAAGGAGCTGGCACAGAAGTGTCCTCTCTATGTTGCGGTCAACGACATGATAATCCGCTTCCTGCCGAGCCCGCTCGAGGCCCAGAAGAACAGGATCAGGGTCATATGGAAGGGCGACTGGAACAGCCCTGTGGGGAAGGCGATGGCGGCATGCGATCCGAACGGGCCTGTCGCCTTCATGGTCACTAAGATCAAGGTGGATCCGCATGCAGGAGAAGTCGCGACCGGACGACTCTTCTCAGGCACGCTTGTTCGCGGCATGGAGCTTCACATCTCAGGGGTGCCCCACACGAACAGGATTCAGCAGACAGGCATCATGATGGGAGTTGAGCGGATAGAGGTCGAGAGGATTCCTGCAGGGAACATCGCAGCAGTCACCGGCCTGAGAGACGCGATTGTCGGCTCAACGGTTTCAAGCGACCCGAACATGACACCTTTTGAGGTCATAAAGCACGTCTCAGAGCCGGTCATGACGGTCGCGGTCGAGGCGAAGAACATGCGCGATCTCCCCAAGCTCATAGAGGTCCTCCGTCAGACAGCAAAAGAGGATCCGACGCTCCAGATAACGATCAATGAGGAGACAGGCGAGCATCTCATGGCAGGGATGGGCGAGCTCCATCTCGAGATAGTGGCTACCAGGATCCAGAGGGACAAGGGAGTCGAGATAAAGACATCTCCTCCGATCGTGGTCTACAGGGAGTCTGTGACCGGCAAGGCAGGGCCTGTCGAGGGCAAGTCTCCAAACCATCACAACAGGTTCTACATAGAGATAGAGCCGCTGGAGCCTGGCGTGATCGAGGTCCTCAAGGAAGGAAAGATCAACATGAAGATGGAGGAGGTCGAGCGCAGGAAGATCCTGATCGACGCGGGCATGGACAAGGAGGAGGCCAGGAACGTGGTGAACTTCATTGGAACCAACATGTTCCTGAACATGACAAAGGGCGTCCAGTACCTCAAGGAGACCATGGAGCTCATACTCGAGGGCTTCGAGGAGGCGATAACTGCAGGTCCGATCTGCAGGGAGCCGGTTCAGGGGATAAAGGCTAAGCTGGTGGATGTAAAGCTCCATGAGGATGCTGTCCACAGAGGACCTGCTCAGGTGATACCCGCGGTCAGGCAGGCGGTCCAGGCCGGAATACTCATGGCGAACCCGACGCTGCTGGAGCCGATGCAGAACGTCTTTATACAGGTGCCCCAGGACCAGATGGGAGGGGCCATGTCCGAGATCCAGGGACGCCGTGGTGTGATCCTGAGCATGGAGACTCAGGGGGACATGATCACGATCAAGGCCAAGATGCCTGTCGCAGAGATGTTCGGATTCGCAGGCGCGATCAGATCTGCCACGGAGGGCAGGGCGCTCTGGTCCACCGAGTTTGCAGGCTTCGAGCCGATCCCGGCAAACCTGATGCTGGATACGGTTCGGCAGATTAGGACCAGAAAGGGATTGAAGCCTGAGATGCCGACGCCGAGCGACTATCTCAAGGCGTGAACCGCTGGAAAAGATTTAAAGGCAGAAAGAAAATACGGATGAAACCACTTGAAAGGAGATGAATAAAATGGCAGATACAAAGCCTCACCTTAATCTGGCATTCATCGGACACGTTGACCATGGCAAGTCAACGCTTGTCGGAAGGATGATGTATGAGATGGGGGCCATCGATGAGCACACCATCGAGGAGTACAGGAAGGGAGTTGCTGCGAAGGGCAAGGCGACATTCGAGTTCGCATGGGTCATGGACAGCCTGAAGGAGGAGCGCGAGAGGGGTGTGACCATAGATATCGCTCACCAGCGCTTCGATACAGACAAGTACTACTTCACGGTGGTCGACTGCCCCGGTCACAGGGATTTCGTTAAGAACATGATCACAGGCGCCAGCCAGGCCGATGCTGCGGTGCTGGTTGTTGCTGCGCCCGATGGCGTGATGGCCCAGACGAAGGAGCACGTCTTCCTCGCAAGGACTCTTGGCGTGACTCAGCTCATCGTCGCCATAAACAAGATGGACGCGACAGAGCCACCATACGATGAGAAGAGGTTCAAGGAGGTTAAAGAGGAGGTCGGCAAGCTCCTGAGGATGGTCGGGTACAAGGTCGATGAGATCCCGTTCATACCGGTGTCTGCTTACAACGGTGATAATGTCGTAAAGCACAGCGATAAGACCAAGTGGTACACAGGGCCGACCATACTGGATGCGCTGAACACGCTGAAGGAGCCGCAGAAGCCGGTGAACCTCCCGCTCCGCATACCTGTGCAGGATGTGTACACGATCTCAGGCGTCGGTACTGTGCCGGTGGGGCGCGTTGAGACCGGCGTGCTCAAGAAGGGCGACAAGGTCATATTCGAGCCCGCACACGTCACAGGAGAGGTCAAGTCCATAGAGATGCACCACCAGGAGATCCCCGAGGCGTACCCAGGAGACAACATCGGGTGGAACGTCAGGGGCATCAGCAAGAACGATATCAAGAGAGGAGATGTCTGCGGCCATGTCGACAATCCGCCGACAGTGGCGAAGGAGTTCACCGCCCAGATCGTGGTGCTGCAGCATCCGAGCGCGATCTCCGCTGGCTACACGCCTGTCTTCCACTGCCACACCGCGCAGGTGGCGTGCACGATAACAGAGATCAAGGCCAAGCTCGATCCCAGGACCGGCTCTGTAAAGGAGCAGAACCCGGCGTTCATAAAGACGGGTGATGCTGCAATCATCTCTGTCAGGCCAACAAAGCCGATGGTGATCGAGAAGGTCAAGGAGATCCCGCAGCTCGGCAGGTTCGCGATCAGGGATATGGGCATGACGATCGCCGCGGGCATGTGCCAGAACGTGACTCCAAGATAAAACCGGTGTCTTAGCATGCAAAAGGCGAGGATACGGCTCTCCGGGACGAACCCCGCGACGCTTGATGACATATGCAACCAGGTGCGCGGGATCGCCCAGAGGACTGGAGTGCACATGGCGGGCCCGATTCCGCTCCCGACCAAGAGGCTGGTGGTTCCCTGCCGCAAGAGCCCTGATGGGGAGGGCTCTGCGACCTGGGATCACTGGGAGATGAGGGTTCACAAGCGGCTGATAGATCTGGATGCGGATGAGAGGGCCCTGAGGCAGCTCATGCGGATCCAGGTTCCCAAGAATGTGAACATCGAGATAGTGCTCGAAAGTTAGCTGGACTCGTAGTATAGTCTGGATAGAACAGAGGCCTCCGGAGGTCGCCGGGGATAGCCTCAAACCCGGGTTCGAATCCCGGCGGGTCCGCTACTTTAATTTTATTTTTGGATGTTTTTGGTTTTCATGTGCGAGATAGTTCTTGTTGGCAGATCGAATGTTGGCAAGTCAACGCTCTTCAGAGCTCTGACAGGGGAGCGGGTCCCTATTGGAAGAAGGCCCGGGGTGACAATTCGCCCGTATTCTGTAAGAATCGGCAGCCTGACGTATGTCGACATGCCGGGATACGGGTTCATGAAGTACCGGAGCTGGAGGGAGCAGGAGCGTGTAAAGGATATCATAGTGAGGTACCTCGAGGATCACGCGGACAGGATAATAACAGCGGTCCAGGTCACAGATGCAGCGTCGTTCCTGGAGATCGCGGAGAGGTGGGAGAGCAGGGGCGAGGTGCCTGTGGAGATCGAGATGTGGGAGTTTCTGTGTGATCTGAACCTGAATCCTATCCTGGCTGCGAACAAGATCGATCGGATGGCGAACAGAGAGCAGGTCCTGGACTGGATCGCGGAGCGTCTCGGCATGGAGCCGCCATGGAGGCGCTGGGAGGATCGGATCGCTCCGATATCTGCGAAACGCGGCGAGATCGGACCGCTCAGGCATCTTATAAAATCAAGGGTGGAGACCAGCAGGAGCAGATGCTGAGCCATGGGGATCTCAGGGCAGCGCCACAGTCTCACAAAAAGAGATGCTGCATCCTCTGATGTACCGATCCTGCTGTGAAATTCAGATCAGCATCTTCCAGAGCTGCTTGCTCACAGGCCGCATATTGGGATCCGATCCCCTGCACGAATGCTAGGCGCTCATTTCTGATCTGTGTTCTCCTCCTTGGATGCGACCGGCAGGGTGAAGAGAACCGTGCACCCCTTTCCCGGCTCCGACTCTATCCAGACCCGCCCGCCATGCGTTTCGATTATCTTCTTGACGAGCGCAAGGCCGGCGCCGGTCCCCTCTGATCTGCTGTCAATCTTGTAAAACAGCCTGAAGACGTTGCTTTGATGCTTCGGATCGATGCCCATGCCGTTGTCCCTGACGTAAAACACAGTCTCTCCGTTCTTTTTGCAGCCGATATGTATCTGTGGCGACCTCTGATCCCCCATGTACTTCACGCTGTTGTCTATCAGATTGACGAGAACCTCCACAGCCCTGAGCCTGTTGGCATGAACCACAGGAAGATCTCCATCGATCACCACATCAACTCCTCTGGACACCAGCTTTTCCCTCGTGAGGGTGAGGGCCTCATTCACGATATCTGCAAATGGCACGCGCTCTCGCGACGCCAGAATCCTGCCTATCCTGCTGATCTTCAACGTGTCCTCCAGCATTTCGTTGATGTTGTTCACCGCGGTCTCTATGACTCTCAGATCTTCCTCGACCCTTCTGGAGTTTCCGGCGCGCATATCCTCTCTGAGGAATCCGAGAAAGCCGCTTATCGTGAGCAGTGGTGCTCTCAGGTCATGAGATATTGTGTACAGCAGCCATTCCAGCTCCTCGTTCTTCGATTTGAGCTCTGAAGTCCTGTCGGCAACGAGCTTCTCCAGCGTCCGTTGGGAGCTTCTCAGCATCTCCTCTTTCTCTTTTCCTTCAGTGATATCCATGCTTACGATCTGCGCGCGTATGGGGCCCGAGCTCAGCGGATGGACATACGTCCTCAGATGCACCCTCTCTCCATCAGGTCTGGTGCAGATGTGCTCGAAGCTGGAGCTGTTGCCCGAGTTCAGGATATCGAGTATGCGCGAACGAGCCTCGCGATCTGCGAATGGTGGATCTTCTGTTCTGCTGATCTCCTCTGCATCCAGTCCAGTTATCGATGTGAACGACGGGTTTGCGATCACAACCCTGCATTCGCGATCCAGATACGCCACGCCCACCGGCAGGCTCTCGAAGAGACGTCTGAAAATATCATCCGGGGCACCGTGACCTCCCAAGCCATCCATCTCCAGACCCTTCCTGAAATACACACACCACCAAAATATAAAAAATCTCGCCCCCAACCAAAACGTCGGCAGGTCATCCTGTTTCCAGCATCTGCAGCCCATCAAGGATGACCATTTCGAGGCGGGTTCTACTGTCACAAGCTGTTGTCAAAGGTTCTCTCTGAGGAGCTGGTAGACGACGTAAACAGCTATCACAAAGACCGCGAGCTTCGCCAGCCACATCAGCGGGCCCCAGAGCACCATCACGAGTATCACAGCCAGTATCAGGAGTATCAGGTTTCTGTCCCTTCTCTTGAATCTGCTCATGAGAGATACAATGTGTTGATGGATTATATAGTAATTGGCATGTTGTCGAGATCCGGGGAAGCCCCGCCTTTCCTGGAGGGGGAAGTCAAATCGCAGACCGCACTGGATAAAGCCTATATCCAGGCAGATCTCAGGAACAGCAGGAGCGTGGTTCAGATACGGGCTGTCGCTGGCTGTGCGCTGTTCATGAGCATGCTGCTGCTCTCAATCGTCTCTGCCCAGGATATCGGCTGCAACGCGAGCGAGGGCGTCTGCAGGATCGTCTCTGCGGCTGAGATCGTGGGGAAGATCCGCGCCGGGGAGCCTGTGGTCTACGATAACGTCTTCATCTCAGGGGATATCAACATCACCAGGCTGGAAAAGCCCGTGGTCTCTCCAATAAAGATAGTGAACTCAACGATCAATGGCTCGCTGAGGATCAACGGTGTTGAGTTCATGGGCCCGCTGAACCTCAGCGGCACGGTCTTCTCAGGGGATGTGGTGGCGAGGGGTGCAAGCTTCCGCTCTGACGTCTCGTTTGCGGATGCGCATCTCCTCAGGGTTGCTGAGTTTACCCTGACAAAATTCGGAGGGGTCGCGAACTTCGTCGGGACGAATTTTCACGGGCCGTTGAGCATGAGCTACGCCCAGTTCTCCAAGGTGGGGAGTTTTGAGGGGGCAGCGTTCTGGAACCACGCGGACTTCTCGAACGCCCAGTTCATGGACGATACGAGCTTCGAGAGGGTTCATTTTCTCAGAAGTGCGAGCTTCGAGTTCGCCCGGTTTTACCAGCTCGTCTCATTCTGGCGCTCCGTCTTTCACGGAGAGGCGAGCTTTGCGAACAGCGAGTTCTCCGGAACGGCCAACTTCATGAGCGTGAGGTTCGATGAGAACGCTGTCTTCATGGGTTCAAGGTTCTCCCACGATGTCACATTCAGCGCGGCCCGGTTCTCGAAATCTGCTGTCTTCGGCCTCGCGGTATTCCAGGGGTTCTCTGACTTCTCCAGCGCTGACTTCAGATCAGTCGCATTCTTCGGGCTCGCAAAGCTCGAGGACAACACGAGGTTTGTGAACACGACATTTGGTGGGGATCTTGTGCTCACGAGCTCGCGCATATACTCGATGCAGCTTGAGAACGCCAGCTTCTCAGATTCATCTAAGATATACTTGAACGAGGCCGACTTCAATAGAATGCTCGCCCGCTGGTCTCTTATAAAAGATCATCTCGTCTACGACAGCGCCGCCTATCTGGCACTTGTGAAGAACTACAAGAACATGGAGTGGAGGGATGACGCGAACGACTGTTATTATCAGTACAGGAGGATAAGCCAGTCGTCTGAGCCGTGGGGATTGGAGAAGATGATCGATGTGATCTCATGGCTCTCCTGCGGTTACGGCGTGAAGCCGAGCTACACCATATTCTGGTCGATGTTCATGATCCTCCTCTTCGGTTTGGTGTACTGGATCGGCAACGGGATAAGGGAGATCGCCTGGGAGAACCTATCGGATGAGGAGGTGGATGGAGAGCAGGAGAAGAATCCAGAGGCCCACGAGGGTGATTCTGATAGCGTCTCTGAGAGCAGGCCTGTGCGATCGACGGAGAGGCGCATACCGTTCTCAGACTCGATATTCTTCAGCGCGATGTCGTTCACCGCCCAGTCACCAGCCTCGCTCTATCCTGTCGGCATATACAAGCACGTCAGCATGATCGAGGGGATACTCGGATGGTTCCTGCTGGGGCTGTTCGTGGTTGTTCTCAGCGGGATGCTGATACGATAAGTATTTATTGCGATGTTTGTGATATATTTATAGATCTGGTGGGGCAGGCAAATTGACACCAAAAAATTTGCGGCAGTGTGTTAGAAGATATGTGGTTCTGTATAGCTTGTGATTAAAGGGGGAATAAAATACATAAATAATGTATTTACCAGCTTTCGGGCAACCAGAGGGAGGAACATGATTTACAATAGAGTGGGATTTGTGCGCACTGCAATAACAAAAATATTTTTGATGCTTTTGATCATAGTGATCGTAGCTGCAAATAATGTTTCAGCACTTACGTTAGACAGTTCCTCTGGTGTATGGACCAGTGTCACTGGCGGAAGTGGTATAACAGGAGTGAATACAAATGAGGTGAGGTGGGGAACACCTGCAGAAACGTATAAAAGCGGGCTACGTTTTGATGGAGTCACATCAAGTCAGAATATAGAAACTGGCAAGGACTTTTGTTTAGGTAAGCTCACGCACTTCAATTACCCTGTTTATTCTGGAACTGCGGCATCGGGAGCTAAATTAAAGATAACACTTCATTTTTCCAATCC
>JAKPCO010000108.1 GCA_029553285.1 Methanobacteriota archaeon | reverse complement strand
GTCATGTCTGGCATCAGAATCAATCTCGTCAGAGGAAGGCCGAGAACAAGACCAGCAGAGGTACTGGCAGATGCGGCTTACGACTCATGGGAGATCAGGAACTACCTTCGAAAAAGAGGCATCAAGAGCTGCATACCAGCCAATAACTGTAACCAGAAGATACCATCTCCAGGTAGACCCACCAGATTCGATGAAGCATCTTACAGAAAGCGAGGATCTGTAGAGAGGTTCTTCGGATGGCTAAAGCTTTGGATTCAGAAGGATCTCAACACGACATGAACGACTCGATGTTTGCTTCCTGGGATTCCTGCAGCCGGCCGCATTTCTCATCATCTGGAGAAGACTGTGAATTTTGAGACGACTTCATCGAAAACCATTTCTACATATTGAAGCAAGTAGACCCAGAAGAGCAGCGCATGTGAAGGCAGTATGAATCAAACATCCAGGCTGTTGATCAGAGCTGCGAAGGCCCTCTGGCTTTGCATACTCTTTTTGCTCGTAATGAGCAGTGCCGCTCTATCAGCTGATGAAAACAGGTCTCTCGTTCTGAACGTTTACCTCGACTGGACCGGAAAGGCGCTCATAACCGGATATGCAGACAGCATTGAGGGTCTCACATTCCTGAGATCATCTCAGTACACCTATGATAATTCCACATCCCAGCTCTATGCCCTCACAAACACGCTCACATCCAAGGCTGGAGATGCATGGACCCTTCAGATCCAGTCTTATGGATCATACGAGCGGTACAGCATGATGCTCTATCTTCCAGGAGACGCGATGCTCAGCAGCATAAGCCCTTCAGATGGCCTGAGCTATCTTGTCTCGTCAACAAACCAGTCGCTGGCTGTAGATCTTCAGGGATACGATCTCATGGATCCTTATGTGGTGGTCGAATACAGGCAGCCGCTCCTGACATCCTCGAACATCTCATCGGTGAATGCATCTCTGCCGCCAGGAAGGAAGAGCCAGATGTATTTTGCAGCAGCAGCTCTACTCATCACATGTGGCAGCGCACTCTTGATCCTGAGGAGAAGGATGGGGTCGCATGTAGTAACACCGCAACCTGAGCCGCAGGCAGGCAGCCCACAGGATACCCGGCGGAGGGAATCGGATGGCTCGCTCCGCTCTGAGAGCGCTTCCGATGGGGAGGTTCACGATGTCGCGATGGATGGTGATCAGCCTGAGGATATCACAAGAATTCCCTTCATTCCGGGCTCTGAGCCGATAGAGATAACGAGAGAGATGGCCGCGGTGATAGAGACCCTGACCAGCAGGGAGAAGGCCGTCATAGAGACGCTTCTGAAGAGGAGCGGGCGGATGACCCAGGCGGATCTTCGATACGAGACAGGCATACCGAAGTCGTCATTGAGCGGCATCCTGAACTCTCTGGAGAGGAGAAAACTCATAAAGAAGAGGGAATGGGGTAGAACAAACGTCATAGAGATTGCAGAATGGTTTGTTTCAAGAAAGGAACAATCCTGAACATTTCATGTCTGAAAATACCGACGATATGGACGTTCGTCCTGCATGCCTCTTTTATATCGTTCAGACAGAGCAGATCCTGCCCGAGAGGGCAAGGTGATGATGTGTCAGGACTGAAGATTATGGGTGTGCTGGCGCTCGCAGCGCTTCTTGCTGTGCCAGCGATGTCCATGCATGATGGCATGCGTGGCAGATTTGATGATCGCGGGTGTGGCCCTGAGGTGGGGCCTGGCGGCGTCTGGCTCCTTATGGACGATCTCACGCAGGAGGAGCTCGACAACATGACGCTTGCGGAGATCAGGGAGCTGAGGGAGAAGAAGAGGGCTGAGCTGGAGAACATGACGCTTGCGGAGATCAGAGAGCTGAAGGAGAAGAAGATAGCTGAGATGAACAACACGACCCTCGCGGAGATGAGGGGAAAATACATGGAGTGCCCTTACTGGCCCATGGGCGGAGCTCAGGGTCCCAGAGGGCCGGGATATGGAAAGATGCAAAGATGACTATGATATGGGGTTCCCTTGCAGGATCGGCTGGCCTTCAGCAGGCCAGCAATCCTGGTAACCTTTATGTCATGCATCTCCCCGGTGCATATTTATCCATGCACCTGCAGCATATCTTTACATCTCATCCGGAGCATCTGGGCGTGGTGTGATTGATGCATAAACTGGCATTATCCCTGATCGTGGGATTTGTTGTTATAAGCTCATCCTCTGGCATCCCTTTCACAGGTGTGCATTTGAGTCCGGACGCGCCTCCGGACATGCCTCCCCCGGAACCTCCGCAGGAGCCGGAAATGCTGCGGCATGGGGTGCGCATGCAGGAAGGGAGCGCGATCCCGATGCTCCATTACCGCGGGTTCGCCTTGCGCGAGAACGTATCCTCCATGCTGAGCATCTGGATCGAGGGCATGAGGGAGGTGGATCCGACAAAAGCGAGGGAGCTGCTCTCATCTAACATGAGCCTGGAGGAGATACAGGCGGAGATCAGCAGAGGCAACATCACATACAGAGGCGTTCTCAGGCTTGCGCAGGATGTTTACCAGCTGAGAGGGATTTCTCTCTCGCGATCGGGAAATATAACCAGAATAGACGCGGAGCTGGCCAGAATCAGGTTCAGAGACGCGAGAGCTGCGGAGGGAGCTGAAGCTGGTGAGGTTGCTGGCAACATAAATCTCACGATCGATGAGGATCTGCAGCTCGGCAAGGGCAGCATGAGGATCAAGGCGGGCAGCGCGAGGGGCAGCTACAGCATCATCCTCGAGACTCTTCCGGAGGGAATGAGAAGGGGCTGTAATTATCAGGCTCCTCGCGCTTGATGCACGCAATCGCACTCCAGACTGCCAAACCGAAACTGACAAACGGTGCGCTGTTTTGCACGAAAGTGTCACTGGATATAAACCAGGCACATCCAGATCGCGGAGTGTTTTGTTAGGCTTATTCCCGTGATCCGACGGATCGATAAGGATTCAGTTGAATTAGCTTCTTGATGCTTTGTTGGATAAGTCCTGACGCTCTTATGTGTTTGGCAACTTGCAGGTCGTCCAATGCGGCTGCTGAACACACTTATTCATTCACCAAGAATGCATGGCATGACCAGCGCTTCTATGGGCAAGTTATCGTATGGATAAGAGCGAGTCCTGAAAATCAGTAAGCAGAAGACGATTCCAGGAATGGATGGGGGATAGACCGGAATCAACCTCTAAGAAAATATGGAAAAGTTATCAAACACAGACTGATTGACAGAGAATGTTAAAAAGAGTCCAGCAATTCTGAAAAATTCGCTCAATCCGGAACTAATTCCCGGAGATGAGCCAGCTCAAAAACAGGGTGTGCGCTCGAATCCCAGGAACCGGCATTCACTGGCAGATCAGGAATTATACGAACCAGCTGTCATCTCGATGATTCAAGTACACGACCAAAAAACAAAGGTTGCTTGGTTCAAAGAACCAGCAAACTCCTTGTGCAAAAGCTGGTGTCTTCAGACCAGATGGCCGATCGCGAAGCGGCGCATCACACGGTCGACCTGAATCCTTACCTGATCCCCGACCTTAGTATCCGGGACAAAGATAACGAAGCCCTCAACCCTTGCAATACCGTCCCCTTCACGGGCTATATCCTCTATCTTCACGTTGTACTCGGTGCCAACCGCCACAGGGGCAGAAGGTGCAGCACCTTGCGAAAATCCTTCATCATGTCTAAACAACTTTCATCCATCCTAAGCGAAAAACTCCACAGAGTTTCTGCGCATCCACATGTCTGGCATACAGGTATTTGAACCTTTTGCTCTGCCTGCTCCGGAACTCGTGGCAACTTATCAAAATTTTATGTAGTGTACTCGGAGCATCGAACCCAGTAGCATGTGGCATCGTGGATTTGTGATCTGTTGCGACAGTGGGTGCTAATTCCTGAATCTCCATTCGGTTATCTTTTGTTACGCAGTCTCCAAAGCAGACAATACTGGGACGTTGCGGGAGTTAAACTTTTTTGATACATACTCAAGTAATCTTTATATATCTGGCCCACGGATCAGGGCTCATGCACATCATGGAGGGGTTCCTCCCGCATCCCTGGTGGGAGATATGGTTTGCGGCATCGCTTCCTTTCGTGGCATACGGAGTGAGCAGGATCGGCAGAATGGCGCGTGAGCAGCGCGAGACCCTGCCGCTCCTGGCGGTAGCGGGCGCCTTCATATTCGTGCTCTCTTCCCTGAAGCTCCCCTCTGTCACAGGGAGCTGCTCGCATCCCACAGGCACCGGCATAGGCGCCATACTGTTTGGACCATGGATCACATCCGTCCTTTCCACAATCGTTCTCCTGTACCAGGCGCTTTTTCTGGCACATGGAGGCCTGAGCACGCTCGGGGCAAACGTCTTCTCCATGGGAATTGCTGGACCTGTGGTGGGTTATCTGGTCTACAGAGCGACGCAGAGGTTCAATCTGTACCTCGCAGTATTCCTGGCAGCTGCTCTGGCAGATCTCGCGACTTATGTCGTGACGTCACTGCAGCTCGCGCTTGCGTTTCCGGCTGCTGATGGTGGAGTTCTTTTATCACTGAAGGCGTTTGCTGCTGTGTTTGCGATCACGCAGGTGCCGCTGGCGGGCATAGAAGGCGTGATCTCAGCTCTTATGTTCAAGTACATACTCCAGGCGAGGAGCGAGGTTCTGCTGAGGCTCAATGTGATATCAAAAATGGATCTGGCGAGGCTGCAGGGGGGAATGACATGAAAGGAGAGCTCATAGCACTCGCATCGATACTGATTTTCTTCCTGGCATTCCTCTGGACCAGCCAGAGCGGTCTGCACGAATGGGAGGGTGCGGATTCGAAGGCTGAGGGTGTGATAGAGGAGCTGACAGGCGGAAGCTATACCCCATGGCTGAAGCCCCTCTGGGAGCCTCCAAGCGGCGAGATCGAGAGCCTCTTCTTCAGCCTCCAGGCTGCGATCGGCGGCCTGGTCATAGGATACTTCCTTGGGTACTACAGAAGGAAGACTGAGGGCGGAAACTAGGGTATGCACAGGCTCCTGGACGACTATGCGCATGAGAACGGATTGAGGGGGGTGAGCCCGAAGCTCAAGCTCGCGATAGGGGCGTTCTCAATAATCGCATGCATCGCATCCCCGACGCCTGCTGTGCCCCTCGCGGTGTCAGCATGCCTGAGCGCTGCTCTGATCGCGCTGGCCAGGATACCCTGGAGGCTGTACATCGGGCTCACCGCAATACCGCTCTCCTTCGCGCTCCTGAGCGCCTCGGTCGTCGCGCTCCTTAGCCCCGGTGAGGCGCTGGTGAGCATCGGCGCTCTCAGGCTCAGCCGCGAGGGGATGTGGCTTGGCCTCCTTCTGCTATCCAGAACGATCGGCGGCACATCCTCTCTGTTCTTCATCGCTCTCACGACCCCCATGACTGAGATCTTCGCCATTCTGAGAAGCATGGGACTGCCGGAGTCTCTGGTGGAGCTCTCGATGCTCATATACCGCTATATCTTCGTCCTTCTTGAGGAGGCGATGATGGTGCGCAGCGCTCAGGAGATGAGGATGGGTTACTCAAGCATCAGGAGCTCCATCAGCTCCTCCGCAATGCTCGCCAGCGTTCTCTTCATAAGAGCCTGGGAGAGGGGAGAGAGGCTGATGGTGGCCATGGACTCGAGATGCTACAGCGGGAGGATGCCCCTGGTGGAGAGCCATTCTGTGAGGCCGGGCCATCTTGCAGTAT
This sequence comes from Methanobacteriota archaeon, assembly GCA_029553285.1. Classification (GTDB taxonomy): domain Archaea; phylum Halobacteriota; class Methanosarcinia; order Methanotrichales; family Methanotrichaceae; genus Methanothrix_B. Next base: position 44,959 of record JAKPCO010000108.1, on the reverse strand, counting down.
CTTTTATTTACATTCTCTCGATCACAGCACTGCTGCTCGCAGTTATCAGGGGCGGATCAGCTTGAGCGAGATACTCGGGCTCAGGGATGTATGCTACATCTACGGGGATGGGCATGCTGCTCTCAGGAACGTCACGCTCTCCATAGAGAGCAGCAGCAAGGTAGCTCTTGTAGGCCCCAACGGCGCTGGGAAATCCACACTGCTGCTGATGCTAAACGGTACCCTTAGACCATCATCTGGGGTGGTCCTTTTCAGGGGCCAGCCGATGAGGTATGATTCTCGTTCTCTCACGGATATCAGGAAGAGCGTGGGCATGGTCTTCCAGAACTCAGATGACCAGCTCTTCGCCCCCACGGTTGAGCAGGACATCGCATTTGGGCCTCTTAACCTTGGTTATCCGGGAGATAAGATCGAGAGATATGTTGGATATGCTCTGAGCTATGTGGGTCTGGAGGAGCACCGGAACCGACCCCCACACCACCTCAGCGGCGGGGAGAAGAAGCGGGTAGCCATAGCAGGTATCCTGGTGATGGAGCCTGATGTTCTGGTTCTGGATGAGCCGACAAGCAACTTGGATCCCGCGACATCTGAGGAGATCATGGAGATGCTCGATGAGCTGAACCTCTACGGGAAGACCGTGGTGATCTCCACACATGACGTGGAGCTCGCGTACCGCTGGGCTGATGAGGTTGTGCTGATGGACGGCGGGGAGGTTGTCCGCACAGGCCCGCCGGAGAAGGTGTTCGCAGATCCCGATACGCTCAGGAAGGCGCGCCTGAAGCTCCCTGCAGTCCTGGAGATCTACAGGGAGATGCTCGGGAGGGGCCTCCTGGCTCCTGTGGACGAGTTGCCCAGGAACATTGTGGATCTGATGCACCTGATAGAATCAGCAGCTGGAATATCGGGGAGAAAACCCGGAAGGATATACATATGCGACATCTCCGGCACCCCACCCTCAAGGATTCGCGATATCCTCTCATCGGGCGCTGTGAGCTACATCGGCGCGATGGGAACCAAGGCGAAGATGGTCGCAAACGAGGAGCTTCTGGAGCTCGATTTCTCTTATGGGGTCGTGGACAAGTGCGTGCTCAAGGCGATAGCAGGCAGGAGCTCTCTCATCATAACATCCGGCGGCATGGTGGAGCATGCTGAGCGCAGGATCAGGTCCTACGCTGAGGAGTTCGGCATCGAGATCGAGGTGATAATCCTGCCGAGGGCGCACACATCCACACCAGTAGATAATATTAATTTATATTAATATTATGTAATCTTTCACTTTCTGTGCATGCAGAACAAAAATCAAAAATTATGATTATGGTTCATGGCATCAAAATATTATCATCAATGGAAAGTTATTAATACTCTTATTACAACCATGTATATATGAAACAGATGAAGTGCACTAAATGTGGATACCAGTGGGTTGCAAGGGTGAGCAAGCCGAAGGCATGTCCGAGATGCAAGGCACGCCTGGACATCAAGAGGAGGAGACGAGTCTGAGGGCAGGCTGTGCCCTCCAGATCTCTCCACTGGCGTATCGCAGCTGTAAACACCACGAACTGCCGGAAAACAGCCTCAGAAATATAAAACCGCTTCGGCCTCTCCAGCAGCCATGGTCTTGATGCGCTCCTCTGTCAGGATCGCATGGCCGGGTCGGTGCTTCTCGCAGGCGATCAGCCTCTCAGCTTATCACGTGGCGTATTCTGTAACCTGTCCTGGGCGCTGTCATGTTGAGTGAGATATATGGAGGCGAGATGCTCACGTTCATGAGCATTGAGAGCTCTGAGAACAGCGTGTTGTTTACAAGATCACCGATGTAAGGTGGGCTGTAGATCATGCTGATGGATGTGCGGTCTGTCGAAACATAGCCTGAGTACTCTGATGTCTCCTCGACTGGTTTGGCCTCTGCCGCGGTCTGCCCCTCCTGCCTGCCCGAGAAGAGCTCCTCGAGCTCATCTAGCTCGCTCTTCGATACATCCTTTTCCACAACCTTCGGTATTGAGAGGGCAGGTGAGATCATGAGATATGCCACGATCACCAGCACCATCAATCTCTGCATGAGAACCCCCACAGGAGAAGCCCCGGGCGTGATTCGAACACGCGACCTAGTGATTACAAGTCACTCGCTCTGACCAGCTGAGCTACCGAGGCAAATATCGGGGCATGAGTTCTCGCTTTTATGACTTAAAGGCTTTGCTCTGAACTCCTCCAGCAGCTGGCATGTCTTGCACACACTGCTCCCCGCAGGCTCGCCGCACCTCTCGCACCGCTGGAGCTCAACATGAAGATCGGGCGCAAGCTCGCGGATCCTGTCGAACCCCCTCAGGATCGAGTACTTCGTGCCCGGATGCCGCGCCTCCAGATCGTTGAGCATCTTCTTGACCTCAAGCCTCATCGCTCTGGGGACGTTCGGGCAGGATTTGTGGGTGCTGGGGAATATACCGTGAAGCATCGCGTAGGTCGCGACCTCACGCTCCGGAATCCTCCTGAGGGGTTTTATCCTGTAGACCATCCCCTCCCTGGGGCACTTCGGTATAAGCCTGAAGAGCCTCTCAACATCACCCCTCAGGTAGTTCAGAAGCACGGTCTGGGCCTCGTCATCGAGGTTGTGGCCTGTGGCAAGCGCAACCGCGTTGAGCTCCCTGGCTGATCTGTTGAGAAGGTGCTTTCTCATGACGCCGCAGTAGGTGCATGGCGCCTGGCTGAGATCCTCCCTTGCGATCTCATCAGTGGTTATGCCGAACTCCTCTCTGAAGCTGAGAGTGATGTGGGGCACCTCAAGCCGGTCCGCGAGCGCAGAGGCGGTCTGCAGCGTGCTCTCCCTGTAGCCGCTTATGCCCTCATCGACCATCAGGGCGACGAGCTCGATATCCCTGCGGTGGGAGAATATCCTCTTCAGTGTGTAGAGCAGCACAGAACTGTCCTTCCCTCCGCTGAGGGCGACAGCCACCCTGCCCCCTCTGGAGAATATCCTGTAGGCTCTGAGCGTCTCACGGATCTTTCTCTGCACATCCTCTTCGAAGTGCTCAGCGCACAGATTGAGGCCCGAGTAGCGCTGGTGTATCACCGAGGGCCTGCTGCACCTGCTGCACGGGATCATGGCTTGATACTCTCTTCATGATGACTGTTATGCTTTCATGGCTGGGTCTTGGTCTCGGAGCCCTCTCCTGAATCTTCCACATTCTCCTGCCCTGTCTTCTCATTCTCTCCAGACTCTGCGTCCCCCTCCGCTGGCTTCTCAGGGGGCGATATCAGCTCAGCACGCAACCTGTCCTCAGGGGTATGCCTCTCGACAAACCTGACCTCCTTCAGCCCCAGGGTCCTGAGGGCCATATCTGCAAGCCAGCGCCTTATCATGAGCCAGTCCTTGAAGTATGAGATCTCCCACGGGACGATTATCTCAGCCACGTCATCTGTGATCCTGGATTCGAGATCGATATCGCTGAAGATCTTGATCATTGCTCTGAGCTTCTCCTCCCTGTCCTCGATGCGCTCCAGTATCCTGTAGTCGAACCTAACGCTCTTATCGGCGAATGGATGGTTGAAGTCGATCGTCGCCTTTCTCCCGACGATCCTTGTAACAACCCCTATTTTACCATCGACAGAGACGCGCATACCGGGATACGGCTTCTCGTCCTTGAACCTGTTGAGCATCACGGTCTCAATCTTCTCCGGGTCGCGAACGCCGTATGCCTTCTCCGGCGGCAGCTCCACAGATCCTGAGTGCCCCGGCTCCTTTCCCATCAGCTCCTCCTCGAGCCCGGGAACTATCTGGCCAGCTCCCAGTATCACGATCCTGGGGCCGTAGGTCACATTCTCGTCGTATATCCCGTTCTCTCTTGCGACATCGGCGCTTGTGGATGTGAACACCCTGCCGTCCACGATCCCTGTATATTCCAGCTTTATAATATCTCCTTTATTCAGACTCATCTCATAACCATCCTGATGATCGAGACAGATAACGCACAAGAACCATGGGTACTTTTACTTATATCTATCTGGTGCGACACTGCGGCAGGGGCCGGATATGAATACAAGAGCATAAACCGATCTCGGGTAGCGTACTCAAATCATTGAACCCAGCAGGTGGCATGGTGGATTTGAGATCTGTTGTGCCAGTGCATTCAATTCCCGAATCTCCATTTACCAGGCACACGACCCGATCTCGAGGATGAGCATGCAGAGGTGCATGCACTGTAGAACTGCAGCGGCTAAGGAGAGGGGGCCATGGAAATCCAGGAAATCTGTCAGGAGAGCGATAAAGCTATAACTGACATCGGGCTATTACGCATCAATGACTCAGCTATTAAAGACCGCAGCCCTTACGGTCGACTTCATCGATGAGGCTCGGAGGATCGAGGCGCATGGGGCCCTCTCACTTATGGTCCAGCCGATACTTAAGAAGATAAATGAGAGGCTGGCGGAGGAGAAGCCTGCGCTTGTGAGGAGCGATGCGATAATACCATCAACCTGGCTGCCGCCGATACCGAGCGGGCCCTTCAGGCGGCTCATCATGAATGAGGCGAGGATGGCGATAGGCCGGGAGGTCCCCCAGACGGTGAGCATAGAGGTGACACGCAGGTGCGGGTGCAGCTGTGAGCACTGCACGCTCCAGGAGGGCGAGGGCGAGCTCTCCTCAGAGGCGATCAGGAGCGTCATAGATCAGGCTCTGGATATGGGCGCGTGCATAATCACGTTCACCGAGGGCGATCCTCTCCTCAGGCCCGACATCATCGATCTTGTGAGGTATGTGGATAAGGAGAGGGCTGTCGTCAATCTCTTCACCCCTGGGCTTGAGATGACCCCTGAGATCGCTGATGAATTGAGGGATGCAGGCCTTTACAACCTGATCATAGGGGTTTACAGTGCGGACCCCAGGATCCACGATGAGATCCGTGGTGTCATCGGGGCCCATGAGCGGGCTCTGGACGCCATCAGGATGGGGCTGAATGCAGGCCTGATGGTGACGATGTCAACTCACGTGAACTCAGAGAGGGTCAATACGCTTCCGGAGCTCTACGAGCTTGCCAGAGAGCTCGGGGTTCATGAGCTATCTGTGTGGGAGGCGATACCGAAGAGTGAGGGGGAGCGCCTGACCCGAATCGACAGGGAGAAGATCATACGCTTCTACAGGAAGATTAACTCATCCCAGGATGGGCCCAGGGTCTTCGCAAGCACGTACTTCGAGGGCGAGATGCTGGGATGCATGGCGGGCAGACGCTGGCTGCATGTGGGTGTGGACGGTGGAGTCAGGGGATGTCCTTACCTCAGCACGGTCTACGGGAACGTTCTGGATGCACCTCTATCTGAAATATGGAGGGCTATGAGACGCTCTGGTGATTTTAAAGGGTTCAAATCCGAATGTCCGGCTCAGGAGATCGTATGAATTCGATAGCAATCCTTGGGTTCATCTCTGCAGACCTGAAGATTTATTAACATCTGACCACGGTGATATCTGGGCCACAGGCAGCAAAGTTCATATGGTTTTTTTCAATTGTTAAATTTGGAGTTAATATCTTTTTAATGTTCGGCATCTCAGAGCAGAGCAACACGATATCATTTTACACCATATTTCTGTATAAATGTAGCAAAATATCATATCTGCAACCCCATGAGCATAATCAGCATCCGCCAGACAGATCGCATCAGATTTAATTATAAAATACTATAAATAATAGTACATCCTCCGGTTGTCGCGCAGAAATTGTTCGTGCACGAAACCATCCGGTTTGCTTCTGCGATCTGTGATGCGAATTTGCTGATCGGTGTGAGATCTGATGTCTGTAGTTATTAAAATACGTAGCATTTTTAAAAGAATTTTGTTAATTATAATTTTCCTATGCAATCTTATTAAAATAATTTATTATTTATTTCAAATCTCGATCAAAACATTTAAGTAGATATGCATCGACTGTATTAGCGGCGGGAGGTTGTAATGATATGGCCGGACCTGGATACGGCTTGCTGTCGTATCATCGCTCCAGGGTACGGTTTCCATTGCGCCTTTCTGCTAGAAGGTAAAGGAGGATAAGGAACGTGTCTGACAAGATAGACATATATAGTGACCGTGGGGTTCTTTTAAAGAGTGACGTTGACCTCAGCGCCATCAGCCCACTCAGGAACGCAGCTATCCAAAAGCTTGCGAAACTGACAAGGCGAACTGTCGCAGTAAACCTGGCAGGAATTGAGAATGCTCTGAAGACGGGACGCGTCGGCGGTGGCAGAAGGCAGATCAAGGGCCGCGAGCTGAACTATGATATAGTTGCAAATGCAAAGCCGCTCGCTGAGAAGATAAAGGCCCTTCTGCAGGTGACACCCGGTGACGATACAAATGTACAGGTCCTTGGTGGAGGCAAGCAGCTCCTCGTCCAGATCCCCTCGGCCAGGGCAGATATCGCCTCTGAGTTCGTGGTTGGAATGACAGCTGCCGCAGCAGCCACTGTTGAGGCGATAATCCAGCACTTCAAGGCAGGGCTCTTCGATGCTCCGATGGTCCATGCTGCAGTGTGGGGCGAGTACCCGCAGACCGTCGGCATGAACGGCGGAAACGTCGCATCTGTTCTCAACATCCCCCAGAACGATGAGGGTCTGGGCTTCGCATACAGGAACGTCATGGCGAACCACATCGCTGCGATCACAAAGAGGAACGCCATGAATGCCGCATCCCTCGCCGCGATACTTGAGCAGATGGGCGAGTTCGAGATGGGCAATGCGATTGGCATCTTCGAGAGGCACCAGCTCCTTGCGCTTGCATTCCAGGGTCTGAACGCGAACAACATGGTATATGATCTGGTCAAGAAGAACGGCAAGACCGGCACAATAGGCACCGTCGTCCACAGCGTCGTCGAGAGGGCGCTTGAGGACAAGGTCATAAAGCCTGGCAAGAAGTTCCCATCCGGCTATGTGATGTATGAGGCCAACGATGTCTCCATGTGGAACGCATACAACGCAGCTGGTGTTCTTGCAGCCACAATGGTCAACTGCGGTGCTCTGAGGGGCGCACAGGCTGTATCCTCGACGCTGCTGTACTACAACGATCTTGTTGAGAAGGAGACCGCTCTGCCCGCGTGTGACTTCGGCAGGGTGATGGGTACTGCGGTCGGCTTCTCGTTCTTCAGCCACTCGATCTACGGCGGCGGCGGCCCCGGTGTCTTCAACGGCAACCACATCGTGACCAGGCACTCCAGAGGCATGGCCATACCCTGCGTCGCAGCTGCTGTGGCACTTGATGCCGGCACACAGATGTTCACACCCGAGATGACCTCCGGCCTCGTCGGAGCCATCTACGGAGAGATAAAGGAGTTCCGTGAGCCGATTGTATCGGTGGCGGAGGCAATCTAAGATAGGCGAAACACATGGTCACTATTAAATCAGACACGGATTCGGAGCCAGTCCAGGTGGAGATCTTCCCCAGCAGGTTTCTCTCGCCGGAGACCACCCAGAAGCTCCTGAATGAGATCTACAAGAGCGGAGGTATCGTCCGCATGATGATTCAGGGGCCGAACCTCCCGAGGACGGTGACATACGGCCCTGGAAAGGGGCTGCCCATAGAGGAGCACAGAAACCTCCTTGTGGAGGTCGGGGGCGAGGTCCTGGAGCTCAGGGTCAAGGTTGGGAGGATCAGACTGGAGCTTGAGGGCGAGGAGTTCCTTCCTGGAATCCAGGCTGCGTGTGAGCGAGCGCTGCCTTTTGGCTTCCAGATAAAGAGGGGAAAGTTCTTCCGTGAGATCTCCACGATCTCCGATTATGCGAAATACGGAAAGGATGCCGACAAGCGCATCCTAGGACTGGTCGATCCGCGAGCCAAGAAAGAATCAGCTCTGGCCATTCTGTCTGAAAAGGATAGTGACGAGAAGGAGGAGAGATAAATATGGCATACACACCCCAATATTATCCCGGCAACACCTCTGTTGGCGCCAACAGAAGGAAGCACATGTCCGGAAACCTCGAGAAGCTCAGAGATATTCCCGAGGCAGATGTAGTTGCTATCATGGGCCACAGGGCCCCAGGTGCCGACTACCCGAGCACCCATCCACCACTGAAGGAGATGGGTGAGCCTGACTGCCCGATAAGGCAGCTCGTCGAGCCCACACCGGGCGCTGCGGCAGGAGATCGCGTCAGGTACTCCCAGTTCACTGACTCGATGTACTTCGCCCCGTCGATCCCGTACTGGAGGTCCTACTGGGCGGCCATCAACTGCAGAGGTGCTGATCCAGGCACCCTGTCTGGAAGGCAGATCATAGAGGCCCGCGAGAGGGATATCGAGGCGTACACAAAGAAGCTGATGGACTCTGAGATGACAGATGTCTCGAGGTGCTCCATGAGGGGCTGCACGGTCCACGGCCACTCCCTGAGGCTTGAGGAGAACGGCATGATGTTCGACATGCTGGCCAGGACCGAGATGGGCGCCGACGGCAACGTCTACTACGTCAAGAACCAGGTCGGCATACCCCTGGACAAGAAGATCAATGTCGGCAAGCCAATGAGCGAGGAGGAGCTCAAGAAGCGGACGACGATCTTCAGGTACGACAACATATCCTTCGGCGGCAAGGTGGGCGCCAGGAAGTTCGACGAGGCGCTGGAGGCCCTGCACCACATGTGGGAGCTCAGGACAAAGTGGGGCTTCAGGCCGGAGTGAGGAGGCGATATAAATGGCAAAACTTCATACCAAGAAGCTATTCGTCAGGGCTCTGACAAAGAAGTTCGGAAAGGACTTCGATCTCTCGAGCCAGAAGACCGAGTACAAGAGGCTCGGTCCCGAGCAGAGCGCTCGTAAGAGAGAGTTCATGGAGTATGCTAAGAAGCTGGAGGGGAAGCGCGGCATATCATTCTACAACCCGTACCTGCACTGCGGTGGAGTTCCGCTGGGCCAGAGGCAGCTGGTCCCCTACAAGCTGTCTTCCACTGAGTACATAGTTGAGGGTGACGACCTGCACTTCGTCAACAACCCTGCGATGCAGCAGATGTGGGACGATATACGCAGGACCGTCATCGTAGGCCTCGATATGGCCCATGAGGTGCTTGAGAAGCGCCTGGGCAAGGAGGTCACACCTGAGACGATCAACAACTACCTGGAGATCCTCAACCACGCGATGCCCGGCGCAGCCGTGGTCCAGGAGCACATGGTTGAGACACATCCAGGGCTGGTTGAGGACTGCAACGTCAGGGTCTTCACTGGAGATGATGACCTCGCTGACGAGATCGATCCGCAGTACCTCATAGACATCAACAAGCTCTTCCCGACAGACCAGGCGGAGCAGCTCAAGGCTGCCATCGGCAAGACCACCTGGCAGGCGATCCACATCCCCACGATCGTGGTCAGGAGCTGCGATGGTGGAACGACCTCAAGGTGGAGCGCGATGCAGCTCTCGATGACGTTCATCGATGCGTACAACATGTGCGCCGGTGAGGCTGCAGTCGCTGATCTGGCGTATGCTGCGAAGCACGCTGCAGTCCTCCAGATGTCCGACATGCTGCCTGCACGCCGCGCTCGCGGTCCCAACAATCCGGGCGGCCTGAGCTTCGGCTTCATGGCTGACATGGTCCAGACATCGAGGGTCAAGCCCTGGGATCCGACTGCTGTGTCCCTGAACGTGGTCGCCGCAGGCACAATGCTCTACGATCAGATCTGGCTGGGCAGCTACATGTCCGGAGGCGTCGGATTCACACAGTACGCCACAGCAGCCTACACCAACGATGTCCTGGATGACTTCTCCTACTATGGCGTCGATTACGGCATGGAGAAGTACGGCGGCTTCGCCAAGGCGCCGGCCAACCTGGAGGTCGTCAAGGATCTGGCCACAGAGGTCACACTTTACGGCATCGAGCAGTACGAGTCGTTCCCGACCCTGCTTGAGGATCACTTCGGCGGATCTCAGAGAGCGTCAGTCCTTGCGGCTGCATCCGGTATCACCTGCGCTATAATGACCGGAAACAGCCAGGCAGGCCTTGCGGGCTGGTATCTCTCCATGCTCCTGCACAAGGAGGCCTGGGGACGCCTTGGGTTCTTCGGCTACGACCTGCAGGATCAGTGCGGCCCGACCAACGTCTTCTCGTACCAGTCGGACGAGGGCAACCCGTTGGAGCTGAGGGGCGCCAACTATCCGAACTACGCGATGAACGTCGGCCACCAGGGCGAGTATGCAGGCATCTCAAGCGCTGCCCACGCAGGCCGCGGCGACGCTTTCGCATGCAACCCGCTGGTCAAGGTGGCCTTCGCCAACCCGGCGCTGGTCTTCGACTGGACCGACATCAGGCTCTGCTTCGGCAAGGGCGGTGCGCGCGAGTTCCGCGCTGCCGGCGAGAGATCCCTCGTCATGCCAGCTGTGTAGGCCAGAGGCCTACAAACTTTTTTTATTCCTTCGTGTATCGGTGGCAGGTAACCTGTTGCAGCACTTCTTCTCACACCACTAGCATGGCTGCGATCCCATCATGCCAGACATGAGCTTCTGTCCTGTGTGCCGCTCTCACATCAGTTTATGACCTGCATGGCATTCACGGATCTCTTCGCGCACTCTTGGCGGCAAACAGGCTGGTTGATGCGCTGTCCAGACGCCCGTACACTGTGTTCTGTTTAATATTACTTCATCATACAAATGTGTGGTTTTGATTGCAAATTCCTGCCTACCGTAATTACGTACAGCTTGTATTGTCCTGAGATACTGATTTTATGTTCTGTGCACCTTAAATATGTTCCAGTCAAACGTATCGATCGGTGAGACAGATGTATGGGTATATTGGTATCTCTGTTTGTGTCCTGCTGGTTCTTCTGGCCCCAGCAGTTTGCATGGACTCCGGGCTGATGGGATTGCTGAGTTCGTATGATGATCCTCTCATGACATCTCTGGATCTTGCATTTCTGCTCGTCACACATGGGTTAGATGCGACCCCTGTGGATGGGTATGTTGTTGTGATTACAGACAATGCGACATACACGCTCATTCCCAACGGAGATAAACCAGGGCTTGCCGACGTATCAACCAACAATACTACAAGGGACGCGAATCTTTTCTGAGCACTATCTGAGCGGTCTGTCTCACCACAGCAGCTTAAGACATCATTCCACTCATCCCCGGGAGCAAACAATTTAACCTCACAGATCACATATTCCGGTCGTGATAGTGATCTGGAACGACGCCGAGATTGAGGTCCCCGAAGGGGAGAGATGCCAGATATGCGGCTGCGAGCTCGATGAGTTCGACGAGGTTACCGGCACGCCGATGTTCGGCTACTATCACTGGACCTGCATAACGCATGTGGATTGATTGCGATCTCATCTCAAAGCAGCCAGACGCCTCGATACACAGTTGGTATTGTGTGACCTCCTCTCCTGAAGACCGGAGCTTGCGCCCTGCTATCCTCTATCATCGATCGCTGCCAGTTTCGAGACAGCCCCTGGAGTGGCGGCAAATTCCGGGAGATCTATCCGCGCCATTGAGAACCGAATCGAATTCTTGGGTCGAGTTGCAGGCGCTCTGATAGTTGCACCCATGAGAGCATGACATGGAGGGACAGCCTCCGGTGCTGGAGGTGTTTATGGACGGAACTAACATTGCATCAGCTTCTGCTGTGTTGGATAAGTCCTGAAAATCAATAAGTAGAAGACGATTCCAGGAATGGATGGGGAATAGACCGGAATCGACATCTATAGATGAAAATATGGAAAAGTTATCCAACACAGCATCAGTCCCCATCCTTTTGGCACGCCTCTACTGTCACACGCGTTATTTATAATGAAAAATCACACAATTTGTAATCTATATATGCCGAAGCATATTTATATCAACAAAATCTTGTACAGAAGTGTGATTTCAGATGTCCCAACATCTTTGGAATCCTGCAGGATTACACGCCAAAATCACAGCGATGCAGTTGCGCGATTCCCATGTAGTCATGTGGATCACACCGTCTGCAGGTCTCGTTCCCAGCTACTTTTCCGCGATCCGGACATCTGACCTCTTCTGCGCAGACCCGCCGGAACATGCTGCACTCATCGATTTTGATCTGCGGGACATCTGAACATGATCTTTTGCACAGTATGTCACATTTTGACACAAAATGTATATCTCACTGAAGGATGCTCGCCAGATGGTTGACACAATGTTCGGCAAACACCAGGGCGTGACCATCCACTCAGAAAATAGCGGGGGGTTTAAATGACCGGCAACTTCGAGAGAATAGCTGCACAGGCGCTTGGAGAGGGAAGGACGTATCTGATGGAGCACGAGAGCAAGCGCATTCTCATGGATGCGGGGCTGGAGACGACCGGCGCCCATCTCGCATCGAGCGCTGATGATGCTGTGAGAGTCGCGAACCAGCTCGGCTATCCCGTTGTGCTCAAGGTGCTCTCCAAAGATGTTGTACATAAATCAGATGCTGGCGGAGTCAGGCTGAATCTCCAGGATGCTGATGCTGTGAGATCTGCATACCACGAGATAGAGTCTATCTTCCGTGAGCGGGGCATGATCGGAGTATCGGTCCAGAGGATGGCCAGCCCGGGGATAGAGGTTATCATTGGGGTTACAAGAGATCCAACATTCGGGCCAGTTCTCATGTTCGGTCTCGGCGGAGTCTTCGTGGAGATACTCAGGGATGTGAGCTTCAGATCAATACCCATCTCTGAGGAGGATGCAGAGTCGATGATCCGGGAGATCAGGGGATATCCGCTGCTCAGAGGATACCGCGGCATCTCCGGGGATATCGATGCAATCAAGAGCGTGCTCCTCAGGATATCAGATCTGGTCGAGAAGCATTCGATCATAAAGGAGATGGACCTCAACCCGGTCTTCATATATCCCAGGGGATACACGATAGCGGATGCCAGGATCATACTTGACATCTCTTCTCCTGCATCAGCTGCAGATACTGCGCCCTCTTCGGGCGCGGCTGGTCTGAGGGGGCTGTTCTACCCGCAGAGCATAGCTGTGATCGGGGCATCAAACACAAAGGGGAAGCTTGGATGGAACGTGTTTTATAATCTGCTCAGCCACGGTTATAAAGGCAGGCTCTATCCTGTCAATCCGAATGCATCAGAGGTCCAGGGCGTGAGGGCATACCCGAGCATAAAGGACGTGCCTGAGGCTGTGGATGTCGCGATAGTGCTCGTGCCCGCCAGCCTGACGCCACAGGTCGTGCAGGACTGCTGTGCGGCAGGCGTGAAGTACGTCGTTGTCGAGTCCGCCGGATTCGCAGAGCTTGGCGATGAGGGGAAGAGGATAGAGAGGGAGCTCCTCTCAATAGTGCGAAGACACGGATGCAGGCTGCTGGGGCCGAATTGCTCCGGGATCATAAACACGAACTGCGGCGTGGTTGAATCGATAGGGGTCGTGGACGAGCTCAACAGAGGGAATGTGGGGCTCATAGCCCAGGCTGGGGTCTATGCAGCCGGGTATCTCTGGGGCCTGAGGAAGGTGCTGGACTTCGGGATCATTGCGACGATCGGGAACAAGCTGGATCTCAACGAGACCGACATGCTTGAGGCCATCGGCATGGACGAGAACATAGATGTGGTCTGCATGTACCTCGAGGACGTCAAGGGAGGCAGGCGGTTCATAGATGTCGCCAGGGAGGTCTCGAGACGGAAACCTGTGGTGGTCCTGAAGACCGGCAGGACCGAGGCTGGAAAGCGGGCGGTCTCCTCGCACACAGCATCACTTGCGGGAAACGACGAGATCTACAGCTCTGTCTTCAGGCAGGCCGGGCTCATTCGGGCGAGAGACAACGACCACATGTTCGCGCTCGCCAGGGCCTTCTCGAAGCAGCCCCTGCCCGCGAACGATGGTGTCTTCGTGATATCTTACGCCGGCTCACTGGGCGTTGCGGCTGCAGATGCCATATCCATGAACGGCATGCGTCTCGCAGAGCTTTCCCCCGAGCTCAAGGACGAGCTCCGCAGGGTGCTGCCGAAGTACGTCTCAGGCATGAACCCGGTTGACTTCACGTTCGACCAGACCCCCGATCAGGTCAGGAGGACCATAGAGATCGCAGTGAAGAGCGAGGACGTTGGCAGCTTCATAGTGGTCATGCAGACCGAGATGCTTGGAGCGTACATCGATACGCTCAGATCCATCGACTACATGGGAAGGCCCATACTGGCGGTCGTCGCCTCCAAGGAGTTCGTGATCGACGACACGATAAAAATGGAGCGTGCAGGCATACCGGTCTACTCCACACCGGAGCAGGCTGCGGAGGTCCTCGGAGCGATGTGGATGTACAGGAAGGAGCGCGGATGGCAGGAGCAGATGCGTCATTGAGGGCGTTCAGCCTTCCATAGGTATCTCGCTCAGCCCTGCAGTCCCATTCAACGGGAATCCGCTAGGGTGGGGATCTGCGGGCATCTCGATACGAACCACAGGTCAATAAAGTGTTAACATCCGAAGCTCTCATATCCTAATCGGCTCCACCATCATTCTTCTTGCTATCAGTGCCGGGATGTCCAGCGCGCTGGAGACGCGATCTATGATGATGCCATCGCTTGTGGCCACAACCGCAGATGAATTCTTCAGAGCCCTGTCCACGTCTCTTGCTGTTCTCGCGGTGCCGGGGATTCCCGCGGCTGAGAATGCCTCTCCTATATCAGAGGCAAGCTCTCCGGACCTGCTTATCTGCTTGTCCAGGAGCAGAAGGATCTCAGACGGCATGGCTCTTGATATCGTATCGATCATCAGCTGAACCGCCTCATCCGTGGCCTCGGATCTCCGGTATTTCCTGAACATGCAGCGCATGTCTCTTATGAAGCCATCATCGCAGAGGAAGATATCCTCTCCGGAGATGATGCTCTCCACTGTGATCAGCACATTGTATCCATCGATATGCAGCCCCCTTCCCCTGAGATCCTCGAGGCTGATCGCCTTGAGTCTCCTCGAGCTTGCAACATCCTCTGAGAGCACAGCCCTGGATAGGATGTTTCTGTAATCCTTATCGATGCGGTAGTGATCTGCCACAAACCTCACCGCAGGGCCTGGAGGATATCCTCTGTTCAGGAGGTACCTCAGATCCACCGCAGCGGATCTCAGCGTTTCAGGTGCTTCTCTGCAGATTCTCTCACCTCTCTGTAAAGATCCCTTCCGTGGGAGTCTATCGCCACGACCATGGGGCCCAGGTCGGTGGCCTCGAGCTGCCAGACAGCCTCTGCCATTCCAAGCTCCGGGAGAGAGACGCCGCGCACGCTCAGGGATCTCGCGGCTGCAGCCCCGCATCCTCCTGGGTAGGCGAGGTAAACAGCTCTTCCTCTGAGGAGCTCCGCAGCCCCGGGCATCCCGCCCTTCCCTATGATGCACCTCACCCCCAGATCAAGAACCTGTGGAAGGTATCGCGCCAGCCGCACGCTGCTCGTTGGGCCTGCGGATACAACAGTCGTATCTCTTATGAGCGGTCCGCAGTGGTATATCACCCCGCCCCTCAGATCGAATTTCACCTCTCCGAGCCTCTGGTGAGCCTTGTCTCTCGCTGTATAGACAGTGCCGCTCAGCCAGACGATGTCGCCTGCTGATAATCTGGACACGTCCATCTCAGAGAGGGGGGACCTCACTCTATGCTCCATCCATCCTCCGTCACTCTGGCAGTCGCCCTTCTGTTCGCCCAGCACTGGAGGTTGACGGCCACAGGCAGTGATGCTGTGTGGCAGAACGCCCTCTCTATTCTCACTCCCAGCGCTGTGGTGTCGCCCCCGAGCCCCATGGGGCCTATTCCGAGACCGTTGATCCTCTCGAGAAGCAGAAGCTCCTCCTCGCTCTCCCCTGGAACGCCCATGATCGCGCGCTTCGCGAGGGCCGCAGCCTGATCGAATGTCCCGCCCATCCCAATCCCAACAAACACAGGCGGGCAGGCGTTCGATACACGCTCCGCGAGGTTCTTCAGGATGTACTCAAAAGGATCGTCCGCTGGATTGAGCATTCCCAGAAAGCTCATGTTCTCAGATCCAGCTCCCTTCGGAAATGCGGTTATCCTGAGCGACTCGCCTGTGACATGATCCACGATGAGGCAGGGCATGCCGGGGCCTGTGTTGTCCCCTGTGTTCGACCTGCTCAGCGGATCCACAACATTCGGTCTCAGCATGCCCTTTCCCGTCGCCATCCTCACTCCCTCAGCGATCGCCTCCCACAGATCGAAGTCGAGCGAGCATCTCTCTCCGATCTCCACACGGAACACAGGAAGGCCCGTGTCCTGGCATACCGGTCGTGCATCAGATTCTGCAATTCGTATGTTGTTCAGTATCGCCTCCAGATGGTACCTCGCTATCTCGTTCCTCTCCCTGCGAAGGGCATTTTCTATTAAGCGAACGACCCAGCCTGGCAGCGAGATCTGTGCTCTGCATAAGACCGCTTCAGTTGCCTCCACAACATCAGGACGTCTCAACAACGCCACCCCTTATCCTGATCGGCCTCGACTGTTTTGGAAGAACGAGCTCTGATTGCAGGCCCAGAGCGCGCTCCATCGCGTTCTTGTGCAGATCCCCTGATGTGTGAATGCCGCCAGGCGTGCCGCGCACAGCCCTGCAGGGGTACTGCTGGCATGCCAGGCCTGCGAGAGATGGCGCCTCATCAGCGCTCTTTCCGACAAGCTCGCGGGCGACATGCCATGTGCTGCCACATGGTGATCCTCTGATCACATCCACTCTACAGATCCTGTCACTGTTCAGCTCGACCCTAAGCTCCGGTCTTCCCAGGCGCTCTGCGAACTCATCGACAGCATCCACCCCGACCTTCTCGAGGGTGCAGCAGATCTCATCAACCTCTATGTATATGTTGTACCTCTCAGAGATGCTGCGCAGCTCCTCTATCGAGCCGGCCCTTCCGATGCCCCCAGGGATCAGAAGCGCCTTCACCCCCCGCTCCCCGGCCATTTTTGCTATTGACGGCGTGAGATCCGGATGCAGTGTGTACATGACAATCAGGTCCGCGCTGAAGACATCCTCATTCAGGTCGATGCTCCTGAGAAACTCGTCCGGGTCCTCGATGAATCCGGGGAGCAGCTCCGGAACAGATGCATGCACCACATCGAAGTCCGTGTGTCTCAATATCGTATCTATGAGCCGCTCTCCGTACTTGCCCCTGGTGATCACTCCAACACGCATGAACTGAGATTCATCACCGGTTATAAGAGGTCTTCTGGAGAGTGCATCTGAAGCATCCAATAATGCTCAGGGCCGGTAAATCCAGAGCCGCTTGCGGCTTGGCGCCAGACCCCACGCAGGCCATCTGCGAGGCCTTCTGCGGCAGCGATAGGATGCTACTTGATGAATTTCGCTCTTACGGCAGTGGAATGCGGAGCTTTGGGATCTCATCGCACTGCTACATCCACTCGTAGTGCATCATGACCTCAGGGACCATCTCGTAAAGCATACTGTTCTCGACGTAGCCGAAGAACAGGCATCCCCTGCACCCCTCTGATACCCTTTTCCGCATATCGCGAGACTCGCGCCAGACCTCTGATATGCCGTTGGACACATGGCCCAGAGGCTCGTCATGGACGCGGCAGACGTAAATGCTCCCGTCCGCTGAGACATGGAGTATCAGATCCGCTGCATGGCATCTGAACCCTACATCTCTCTGCTGTATCATCCTGAGGTATGTGATGGAGTTGATGATCGGGGCGCCTCTTGATTTGAGATCGATCAGCTCCCCGATCGCCGATCTGTAGCGCTCCCGATCTCTGATCCTCAGATCATCGCACTCCGTCTCATCAAACTCGTGGAGCGGCTCGAACGAGATCCATGCATCGATCTTTTTGGCAAGCTTCACAAGGCTTGTGAGCTCCCCCAGATTTTTATCGCTGATCACACAGTTCATCAGGACCTCGATTCCCCTTCTCCTGGCCTCCACGATGCCATCCATGATCTCATCGAGAGGGATGCCTCTTATCTCCCTGAGGTTCTCGATACCGTCCACGGAGACTGTGAGGTAGTTGAGGCTCTCGAGATCGTTTATCCTCTCGCTCAGCAGAATGCCGTTCGTCACCAGCGATGTTATCATTCCCAGAGATCTCGCGTGCCTCAGGATCTCTGGAAGATCATCCCGCAGGAGAGGCTCGGTGGCCCATGCATTGTATGCGCCTATGCCAAATCGCGATGCGTCATCGAGCATCCCTGTGATCTCCCTGAGGCTCATCTCGCGGCCGCGCCTGCGCCAGTGAGGGCAGAAGCTGCATCTGAGGTTGCAGGCTGTGTTCACAGTGTGCGAGAGAACAAAGGGCCTGCGTCTCACACGCAGCTGCCACACCGCTCTCAGCATGAGCTTCGGATCGATTCTTCTCATATCCACCTGATCAGGAATGCAGGCAGGCTCCTGTATGGGCTCAGGCGCCCACGGGCTGGAACCGGCATCTTGGGGACAATCTTACAATCATTCATCCATTATGCGATGAACACGCTCGCACTCTGCCAGAAACACACCTTGACGGAAATGCACGATCAAAAATAAAAGGGGGCATGAAAGGCCCTGCCTATGCGACCTCCCCCAGGATGTAGCCGATTATCCTGCCGTATGCAGGCCTTGCGATGCCCACGCCTATCAGAACGCCGATTATGGTGATCAGGGCAAAGCCCATCAGCGCGCCGAACCCCATCCAGAGTAGCGGTATCATCGCGGCGATGGTGGTTGCAGCCGCTCCCAGGATGATGTAGAATGCCCTGGAGAGCCTCGCGAGGTATATCTTGCCTGTGAGCAGAACGCCTTTAGCCTCCTGCTCGTTCCTCTCTGTGACCCTCTCTCCATGGAGGAGCTCATCTGTTATTATGAAGAGGTGGTCCACACCGGTGCCTATCACCATTATTATTCCAGCGATGCTCGCGAGATCCAGCTGCCATCCAGCCGCCGACCATATGCCGAGCATCATGATGACCTCGCTGAATGAGGTGCAGACGATCGGCAGCACTATCCTCCTCTCTCTGTATCTGTAGAAGACCAGGAGACCCACGGCAAGTATCGCGAGGATCCCTGCAAGGGCCATCTGGAACTTGAACTGGGATCCCAGAGCAGCATCAACCTGCCCGGAGCCTATGATCTTGACGTTCACAGGCAGCGCGCCCTCCCTCAGGTGGATGTACAGCTCCTTCGCCTTTCTCGATCCCGCGTCACCTGTGCCGACCTCGGCGACCAGGCTTCTCATTGGCGCTTTATCGAGAGCGGAGGCGAGTTCAGGAGCAAGAGGAGCGCTGAAGATCTCATCCCGGTCCAGGTACATCGATACCTCATGCGCCTTCGGATTCCTGGTGGCTCCTACCTCCTTTGCTATGCGCTGGAATGTGAGAGCTCCCTCCTCTGACAGGGTGAAGGGCACGCCCCACATCCCGTTCCTGTCTCCCCTCGGGAGCTCGACGGACTCAACGGCATCTCCGTACACGACATGCCTGGTCTCGTTCGGACCAACTTGTATCCTTATCTCAAACTTTCCTGGCTTGCCGACTACCTCCTCTGCGGCTGAGACGTTTACGCCCGCGAGATCTATCGTTATGAACCTGTTATCGACGACTCTGACCTTGATATCCTTGAGACCTAGACGGTTGAGCTTCTTGTCAAGGACCTCCTTGGTCTCGTCGACCGTCTCGGGCGTGAGGCCGCTGACGAATGTGTTCTCTCCAGGGGCAACCCTGCCGCCGACCTCTGAGAGGATCGAGTCGAGCTGCTCTCTTGTCACATTCGACCTTATCTCGTAGCGCACCGGCTCAAGCCCAACGATCCTGACATCCGAATCTAGGCGCGTTTTGAGGTAGTTCACAACAACGCCTTCCGGAGAGGCAGGCACTGTGATCCTGGTCGTGTTGGCCCTCGCCAGAACCTTTGATCCGGGATAGCCGAGATCGTCAGGCAGCGTCTCCGGAACCTTCCCGTCTATCGTTATTACGTAATTATCTCCTCTCCTCGAGACATCCTCCACGACCCATGCGCCCTGGAACTCCTTCTCCAGGATCTTAACAGGATCGACGTCGAGCTGGACGATCGCCCCCTCCAGCTCCAGCTGGAGCCACGAGCCACCCTCCAGGTCCAGGCCGTACTTGAGGCCGTGGTTCATTCCCAGATATCCAGGTACCGGAGTGAGTATGAAGATCAGAGAGAGAACCACAGCTGCAATGTAAATTACAACCCTCGGATCCTTTGAAATGCTGCCTGCAAGGCTCATCTCTTACCACCCCTGGCGAGCTTTGGATTCCGCTGTATGTACCACCGCAAAGCCTGTACATTTGTTATCCAGGTGTTAATCACATCCCCGAGGAGGCCGAAGAAGAGCACGACGGATATGTCGGAGATCACATCGATCTTCGTGAAGGTGGGGGAGACCAGGTAGATTATGCTCGATACGAGTATCAGCACGATGACCGCGGACAGTGTCGTGGATGTCATCATCAGTCCGGTCCTCATCGCCCCCAGCACCTTCTCATTTAAGGGACCCTTTCTCTTGAGCACCCTCACAGTGAGCAGTATATCTGTATCCACAGAGTAGCCTATGAGCATCAGAAGGGCTGCAACCGTGCCGAGCGAGAGCTTCACGCCCACAGCGGTCATCATCCCTGCAGCTATTATTATGTCCGCAAGTGCGCAGATCACTACAATCCCGGAGACGACCGACTGTCTGAACACAAAGAAGACCACCAGAGCCATGAGAACGAATGACATCAAGAGGTACCTTGGGGCATCGCTCTGGAGCTGCTTGCTGTACACCGGCCCTATGTATCTGAGCTCAGCATCTGGGAACTTCTCATTCACACTCCGCGCCAGGCTCTTGTACTCCTCGGATCCCATTGGGGGGAGCTGGATATAGTACCTGCTTCCCACCCTTCTCAGCTCGGAGACATCATAACCCGCAAGCTTACTCAGGACCTGCGACTCGGGCTCCTCAGCGGGAACTGTTATGAGCGTGCCACCCGTGAACTCGATACCCATTCTGACCGGTGATCCTGTGGTGAAATATGTTGCGGCCAGAATAATAATAGATAAAGCCAGTACAGCGGCTGGAACTGCAATCATCTGCCGCCTGTCTATCTTCCTGATGAACTCCTCTAAATCCATACAAGCCTCCTTTCTGGCTGAACCACACTCAATATATTTACGATTTTTGTGTCATGCGATGTGAGAGCCGCATGGAATTCGATGATCGAGAGCGTCCCAAACTCCGGATCGCGGGCTCGAACACCTGAACGATGTTCCTCCTCGGGATCCAGCGGCACAACACAATCAGATCTTTGACTGCTTTGGGCTCTGTGAGCGGACAGACGAGGAGTAAATCTAAATTCACTGATTGTTAAGATGGATTCATGGACGTCTTCGATGCGCTTGAGGGGAGAAGATCGATCAGGGCCTATCAGGAGAGACCTGTACCTAGGGATACTGTGGAGAGGCTGCTCCAGGCGGCTGAACTGGCGCCATCTGCGGGCAACCTTCAGTCCAGGAGATACGTGGTTGTGATGCGACAGGATCTCAGGAAGGCTCTGGCCCTGGCGGCGTACGGCCAGAGCCAGATATCCTCCGCGCCTGTGGACATCGTCGTATGCGCTGATGTTAGGCGATCGAGCAGGCGGTATGGCGACAGGGGAAGCCTGTACGCGATCCAGGATGCTGATGCTGCTGTGATGTGCATGCTGCTTGCAGCGCATGCAATGGGCCTGGGAGCATGCTGGAACGGCGCGTTCGACGATGGGATGGTTAGAGATATCCTGGGCATCGAGGAGGGTGTCGTGCCAGTCGCCATCATCTCCCTCGGCTGGCCTGCTGAGTCGCCCGAATCTCCCGGGAGGCTGCCGCCCAATGCGCGCTGGGAGGTATGAGAGAGGCGGATGTACAGGGATATAAGGGATATCGTGGAGGCGATCGCATCCGGTGTGATAAGGAGCGAGGAGGATCTCGAAAAGGCAAAGAGATCGCTTGCAGCCAGTTTGAACCTTTCGGAGATACCGGGCAACCCGGAGATACTCGCTGCAGCCAGAGCTGATGAGAGAGATCGATTGAGGCTGCTGGTGAAAAAGCCGACCCGCACGCTCTCAGGGGTAGCTGTGATAGCTGTCATGACGAGCCCGGCACGCTGCCCGCATGGCACCTGCGTCCCCTGCCCCGGTGGTGTTCTGGGTGAGAGATGCTCACCGCAGAGCTACACAGGGCGGGAGCCCGCAGCGCTCAGGGCGGTACAGCACAACTTCGATCCCTACGCTCAGGTGGCTGCGAGGCTCAGACAGCTCTCAGAGACAGGCCACCCTGTCGACAAGGCAGAGCTCATTCTCATGGGAGGAACCATCACATCCAGGCCCCTGGGGTACCAGTGCTGGTTTGTTAAGAGGTGCCTGGAGGCGATGAACGATTACCCTAATACAGTGAGCAGAGCACGCTGGAGATCCTTCAGAGAGGTGGCAGATGCAAACAGCAGTGCAGCTGTGAGAAACGTCGGCATAACCTTCGAGACCAGGCCCGACTGGTGCCGAAGCAGTCACATTAAAAACATGCTTCTCCTCGGCGGGACAAAGGTCGAGCTCGGGGTGCAGAGCATCTACGACGATGTTCTGAAAGCGATCAGGAGAGGTCATTCTGTGGAGGATACCATCAGGGCGAACCGGTTGTTGAGAGAGGCTGGCATGAAGGTCGGGTTCCACATGATGCCCGGGCTGCCGGGATCGAACCCCGAGAGGGACCTCAGGATGTTCAGGGAGCTGTTCGAGAGCAGCGATTACCGGCCGGATTACCTCAAGATATACCCCACGCTTGTGATCGAGGGAACGGAGCTCCACAGGATGTGGATGCGTGGCGAGTACGAGCCGCTTTATGATGATGAGGCTGCTGAGCTGGTATCACGCATCAAGGAGATCCTCCCGAGGTACACCAGGCTCCAGCGCGTCCAGAGGGATATACCTGCTCACCTCATAGCAGCTGGCGTCAGGAAGAGCAACCTCAGGCAGCTCGCAAGGAAGAGGCTCGAGGAGCGCGGATCGAGGTGCAGGTGCATAAGGTGCAGAGAGGCCGGGCTTCGCGGGGTATCTGAGGGGGATATCACATTGAACACAGAGAGCTACGATGCATGCGGGGCGAAGGAGCACTTCATCTCTTTTGATACCGTGGACGACACCCTCGTTGGATTTCTCAGACTGAGGCTTGGCGCCGAGGCCAGGATCAGGGAGCTGCATGTCTACGGCCCGCTCGTACCTCTCGGAAGGAGGGGCGGATGGCAGCACCGCGGTATCGGCGCGAGGCTAATAGAGATGGCGGAGGAGATGGCGAGGGATCAGGGCTACGACAGAATCTCAGTCACGAGCGGTATAGGCGTCAGGGGCTACTACGCCTCTCTGGGCTACACTCTCAACGCGCCGTACATGGAGAAGAAGCTTTGATGGTGGATGCGACTGGACCAGCCGGATAAATCTGAAACTCTTCGAATGATGTGCGTGCCAGTGCACCGCCTCAGCCTGCACTGCAGTTCTCCGTGATGGTGGGTGCTGGATTTGGACTTTCTCTTCAGCAGATTGGTTAGGGCCTCTCCGAATAAGAGTTCTCATCCAGATATTCGGGGTTTGAGGATTATCATGAGCGCATCTTCCTTATTCGGACACCTCCGTTGGTTATATATCCTCTGATGACCTCTTTAATAACTGTAGAGCAGCGTGCAGCTTTGGAGAGGTATGGGAGATGGCAGGAGCTGTTGTTGGTAAACCCAACGCGGAGGCCGCGAAGAGGCCCAGGAAGCGGAGGAGGTTGAAGGTCGCCCATCCGGAGCGGTGCATCGGATGTCTGAGCTGCATGTTCGCATGCAGCAGGATAAACACGGGGCGTGCATCGCTTGAGCGCTCAGCGATACGGATAAAGACGCAAGGTGGGATCGAGGGAGACCCCATAGTGGTGGTCTGCCACGCGTGCGAGGATCCTGCATGTGTCAGGGCATGCCCGACGGGAGCTCTCTCCAGGAAAGAGGATGGAGGCGTTGTTTTTGATAGAGATCTCTGCGACGGGTGCGGCAGGTGCGTGGATGCCTGCCTCATAGGAGCGATATCACTTGACAGCGAGGGCAAGGCCGTGAAGTGCAAGCACTGCGGGGCATGTGTTGCCTTCTGCCCGCATGATGTGCTCAAGCTGATCGAGGTGGATTAAGTATGCTGAGAAGGGTTCTTTACATAGATCTCACCAGAGGCGAGAGCTGGGTCGAGGAGAAGCATGACCTCTTCGAGGAATGGCTTGGAGGCACAGGTGTCGCAACACAGCTCCTGCTAAAAGAGGCGCCCGAGGGCGTTGATCCACTCTCGCCTGATGCTCCGATAATCTTCAGCATAGGGCCTCTCTCAACGATGTTCCCGGCGATGACGAAGACCGTGGCCCAGTTCAAGTCCCCTCTGACAGGAGAGCTCGGGGAGTGCTACGCAGGCGGAAGGCTCGCAATGGCGATGAGGTTCGCGGGCCACGAGTCGATTGTGATAAAGGGCAGAGCTGAGCGCCCCTGCTACATATCGATAGAGAATGATACTGTGAGGATACGGGATGCCACATCCATATGGGGAATCGGCGCCGCCCGTGTTGGAGTCATCCTGAGGGATGTCGAGAAGGGAGTTGGGAGGAGAAGCATCATCAGGATAGGGCCTGCCGGCGAGAGGATGGTCAGGTACGCCTCTGTGGTTGTCGACACCTACAGGCACTTTGGCAGGCTCGGCCTTGGTGCCGTCTTCGGATCAAAGAACCTGAAGGCCATCGTGATATCGGGGACGGAGGATGTTGCGATCCCGGATCCGAGAAGATACCGGGAGGTCTACAACCGGATTTACAGAATGGTCGTCCAGACGGACGCGATGGAGAAGTACCACGACCTCGGGACTCCCATGAACGTGAACGTGCTGAACCAGCTGAAGGGTCTGCCGACACGTAACTTCCAGTCGAGCTCGTTTGCGGAGGCGGAGAACATAAGCGGTGAGCGGCTCGCGGAGGAATACCTCTTCAGAAGGGTCTCATGCGCGCACTGCCCGATAGGATGCATCCACGTAGCGATGCTGAAGACCGCGTTCACCCCCCATCACGAGTTTGAAGTGAGGAGGGTCAGCTACGATTACGAGCCTATTTACTCTCTGGGCAGCAACCTGGGGGTGACGAGTGCAGAGGGTGTGCTGGAGCTGATAGACACATGTGAGCGCCTGGGACTGGATGCGATGAGCACAGGCGTGGTGCTCTCTTGGGCGACAGAGGCCTACGAGAAGGATCTGATCACGCCCCAGGAGACTCTGGGAGTGCCGCTCCAGTGGAACAATGTGAAGGGCTACATAAAGGCGATGGAGAACATCGTGGCTGCGCCGAACGAGTTCTATGCCGCACTTGCGAGGGGCGTTGAGTTCGCCGCTTCCAGATACGGCGGGACTGATTTCGCGATGGCCCTGGGGGGAAATGAGGTCTCAGGATACCACACAGGTCCTGCATCCATCGTCGGCCAGCTTGTGGGCGTGAGACACTCGCATCTTGATAACGCTGGATACAGCATAGACCAGAGTGCTGCGAAGAAGCAGCTCGATCCGGGCGCTATGGTTGATCAGATAATCAGAGAGGACGACTCGAGAAGTGTGTTCAACTCGCTCGTGGGATGCCTCTTTGCGAGAGGGGTTTACACAGAGGAGAACATAATCGATGCTCTGGGTTCTGTTGGGATAACAAAGAGCAAAGAGGAACTTACAGAGCTCGGAAGAAAGATCTTCATGGAGAAGTACAGGTTCAAGACCAGGGAGGGGTTCGATCTCTCGAAGGCGAGAATACCCAGGAGGTTCTTCGAGACCGTGAGCACTCTCGGGCGTATCGACCCCGAGACTGTGGAGAAGATGATCGCCCTCTACAGGGAGAGGCGCGGGTGGGTGTGATGCACAACCCCCGGAATCTGAGGCATCACATCATGCACAGTAGATGCACGATGAACATCCATACGGCAGAGGTGGAGACCCCGGATCTATCAGCGGTCCATCAATGACGGGAGATGTGTCATGAAGAGCATGCAGGCGATAATACTTGCTGCAGGCGAGGGCTCCAGGATGCGGCCCCTCACCGCGAGCAGGCCGAAGGTCATGCTTCCTGTGGGTGGAGCCCCGCTGCTTGAGGAGCTCATACTGAGATGCAGAGACGCTGGGATAAACAGGTTCGTGTTCGTTGTGGGCTATCGCAGAGATGTGATAACGTCATACTTCAGGGATGGCAGCGATTTCGATGTGGAGATCAGCTACGCGGTGCAGGAGAAACAGCTGGGCACAGGCCATGCGCTGATGGTCGCCAGGGACCTCTCTGATGATAGGTTCTTCGTCATAAACGGGGATGTGCTTCCGGACGTCGAGGCGCTCAGGCACATGATGTCGATGGAGGATCTAAGTGTTGCGACGCATCGTGTCGTTGAGGCGAGCCGGTATGGCGTGTTTTTGATCAGGGACGGACTCGTTGAGGGGGTAGTGGAGAAGAGCCCGTCGCCGCCGTCTGACATGGCAAACGCTGGCATATACCTGCTTGACAGGGATATCTTCGAGCTCATGGAGGAGGTGCCTGTCTCGATCAGGGGCGAATATGAGCTCACCGATGGAATAAACGCTCTTGCAGCCGCTGGCAGAAGAATCTGGGCTGTCGAGCTCAGCGAGTGGGTTGAGGTCGGCGTTCCCTGGGACATACTCACAGCCTCGAATGCCGTGCTCTCGAGAAAGAGCCCGGTCGTGGATGGGGATGTGGAGAGCGGCGCCACGCTCAAGGGGAATGTATCAATCGGCAGCGGCACCCTGGTGAGAAATGGCGCCTACATCGAGGGGCCTGTGTGGATCGGGAAGAACTGCGATATAGGGCCGAACTGCTACATTCGCGCAGGGTCATGCATAGGGAACAGCGTGAGGGTTGGAAACGCCGTTGAGATAAAGAACTCGACCATCATGGACAATACCAAGATAGGCCATCTCTCCTACGTCGGGGACAGCGTCATCGGGTACGGCTGCAACCTCGGCGCCGGCACCATCGTATCGAACCTCAGGCATGACAACAGGAACATCCGCTCCTATGTCAAGGGGGTGCTTGTGGACACAGGAAGGAGAAAGCTTGGCGTGATAATGGGAGACAATGTCAAGACAGGGGTGCACACGTGCATATACCCGGGAACCGTGATAGAGCCCGGCTACCTCTCCAGGCCGGGCGAGGCCCTCAGGGGATACGTGAAATCCATGCTGCAGAGCGCATCCGGGAGCTGAGCGATCTCCCTGCAGGCCCGAACGGCAGTGCACATCCAGATTTTTCGCCCCTGCCAGCTTTACAGAATGGTTATGTGAGCTCGTCTTCAATGTTGCTTGAATCGCTGAGACATGCTGCGTTTGCACTTCAACGCTCTTTCTGGTGACCTCCACGGGGACCCACCGGTCCAGCCATGCGTTCATGGCGAACGGATGCTTCCAGCAAACTGTCACTGCGGACTCCAGGTTTGCCGGGCAGACAGGGGCGAGCACTGCATGCCTGTTTCATGCATCCCCACCAGATCTCGATCCGGTCGGTTACAGCAGCGCGGCAGGGTTGATCGACAAACCTTATATCTTTCCAGGAAGGACAACTTTGCCAGAGGGCAGCAAAATCTCTGTGAGTTGGAGAGGTGCACACAACATGCCGTCCAGACGGAGCAGAGCGCAGATCATGTCAGATATACTGGAGATATGCATCGATGGGGCCAACAAGACGAAGATTGTGTACAACGCAAACCTGAACTTCAAGATTCTGAACTCCTATCTTGATGCGCTCACGAAAAAGGGTCTTCTTAACATCAGGAAGAATCACGGCAACGAGTACGTGACCACAGAAGAGGGCATCAGAATGCTTGAGACATGCAGGAGCATAGATCTCGAGCTCGGCCAGTGAGAGTCGCCCTCATCTCCTGATTCCTGTCAGGTCCCAGGCATCTGGGGTCGATCTTCCGCTTTTGAAGGCGTTTCTGCTGAAGCGCTCATTAGTTCGTCGGATCAGATTGCCGGCAGTGCTCCAGTGGAGCAAGTCGCCAGCTGAGATCATTTGGAGACAAGCGCTTGGTGTGTGGAATGGCCAATGGCTGCAGATATCCTTCAGTTTTCATGCAGGTTCCCGAAGGCTCGCGCCACAACCTCGCTTATCGCCGGGTGGATAACCTGCGATCTCGCCATCGGCGTTAAATCCTGGTTCTCGGCGTTCATCAGATACGTGACCTGCTGCACGAGCTCCGGTGCAGAGGATCCTATGACGTGGAATCCCAGGATCCGCCCGCTTCTGGCATCGACTATCGCCTTGGCCATGCCGTCCTCATCCATCGCATAGCCCATGGCAGTTTGTTTGTAGTGCGCACGCCCGACGAGGATCTCATACCCGGCAGCCCTCGCCTGCTCCTCGGTCATTCCGACGCCCGCGATCTGGGGATATGTGAAGATGGCATGCGGCACCGCATGGTAATCCACCGTGGCCTTCTTGTTTTCACCTTTGACCGCACTGATAAGGTTGTGGGCCACGATCGCTGCCTCGTAGTTCGCGGTGTGCCTGAACATGTGCTTTCCAGTGGTGTCTCCGAGGGCCCATATCCCTGGAGCCGTGGTCTCCAGATGCTCATTCACCTTCACCCAGCCGGCCCTGTCCATCTCCACCCCACTCTTCTCCGGCTGGAGCAAATCAGTGTTCGGACGCCTGCCGGCTGCCAGGAGTATCTCATCACCCTCAAAGCTCACGGTATCTCCGCTGGATCTCTCGATCGCTGTCACGACCTTCTTCCCGCCCTCCAGATCCACACGTATCGCCTCCATGTTCGTGTGGATTCGCATGTGTTTGGATAACGCCTTCAGCGCCATATCCGATATCTCGTGATCCTCTGATTTGAGAAGCCGGGGGTTCCGCCCCACTATCGTGACATCAGAGCCCATCGCGGAGAAGAAGTGCCCGAACTCGCATGCGATGTATCCCCCTCCAAGGATGATCAGGCTTTCAGGGGGTTTCTCCAAGGAGAAGACGGAGACGTTATCCAGATACCCGGCCTCGCCAAGACCTGCCACGGGAGGAACAAGCGTTCTGGCGCCGGCTGCGATGACGATCCATGGAGCTGTTACCTCCTCATCGCCCACCCTGATGAGATGGTCACCGACAAAAACGCCTGTGTCGCGATACCAGCGGAGCTGCTCCTCCTCCCCTATCGCCTTCTCCATCTCCCCCCGCTCGCTCTCGATCAGGTTCCTCATTCTTCTCATTATAAATTCAAAATCTATCGAGTCGACGTGGGCCTTTATGCCGAGCCTGCCGCCATCTTCGATCACTCTTACAATATCAGCTGGATGTATCAGCATCTTTGAGGGGATGCAGCCGGTGTTGAGGCACGTCCCACCGAGAGGGCCGTGATCGATGAGAGCCACCTTAAGACCTTCAAAGACAGCCCTCTGCGCAACTATGAGCCCGGCTCCGGATCCGATCACTATTACATCGTATTTGTCATCCATAAAGCACCTTCCTGGAGAGGCATGCGCGAGGTGCCGGCTGCACGTAATTGAGCTCAGACGAATGTTATGCGGCGTACGCGCTGATTCGTTCCCCCATCATATGAGCCGGCTATCGCCCGCTGCGAACAGCTGAGATGATGCGCCCTCCAGAACTCAGCATTTCTCTCAGCTCAGATACTTCTCCGGATCCTTATCGAACGCCTTTTTGCAGCCGGGAGCGCAGAAGTAGTACTTCCTGCCTCTGTACTCGCTCACAAACTTCGCAGTACCCTCGTCGACCTCCATCTTGCACACAGGATCTATCGCCATATTTAACCCTCTTAATTATTTTTGCGCATCCGGTATATACCTTTTGAGCATCAGTGAGAGCGAGACGACGGTGACTGAGGAGAGTGCCATCGCGAGACCTGCCAGCTCCGGCCTGAATGCTATACCAAATCCAGGGTAGAGAACGCCTGCTGCAACCGGTATCAGAGCTGTGTTGTAAGCGAACGCCCAGAATATGTTCTGCTTTATCCTGGACATCACCTTCCTGCTCAGCTGTATGCCCCTGACAACATCCATGAGGTCATCTCTTATGAGAACGATCTCTCCAGCCTCTATGGCCACGTCCGTCCCGGAGCCGATCGCTATCCCCAGGTCGGCCTGTGCGAGTGCAGGCGCGTCGTTTATCCCATCGCCGACAAATGCGACCGTTCTGCCTGCCTCCTGGAGCTTTCTGACCTCGGATGCCTTGTCCTGTGGCAGCACCTCCGCATGAACCTCCTCGATCCCGATCCGCTCTGCCACAGACCTCGCGGAGCGTATGTTGTCCCCTGTTATCATGACGACATCAAGCCCCATCCCCTTCAGCTTCTGCACAGCAGGTTTCGCTGATTCTTTGATCGTGTCAGATATCGCGACAGCCCCTGCCGCAACTCCCGCGACGGAGACGAAGAGCACTGTCTGTCCCATCTCCTCGAGAGCGCGAGCCCTCTCCAGCATGTCCTCCGGTATCCTGGTTCCCCGCTCCGAGATGAAGGATCTGTTCCCCACAGCCACCTCATGGCCATCCACGACGCCGACAACACCCATGCCGGGGAATGCGTAGAAGTCCTTTGTCTCCGGGATGTCAATCCCCTCAGAGATCGCCCTGCGCACGATCGCCTCGCCGAGAGGATGCTCTGATCTTCTTTCGACGCCTGCCGCCAGCCTGAGCATCTCCTCATCACCCATGATCTCGGTGACCTCAGGCCTTCCCACTGTGAGCGTTCCAGTCTTATCGAATATCACTGTGGTGAGTCTGTCTGAGACCTCAAGCGCCTCACCGCTCTTGATGAGTATTCCGAGCTCCGCACCTCTCCCTATCCCAACGGTCACCGCGGTTGGTGTGGCAAGGCCGAGCGCGCACGGGCATGCCACAACGAGGACAGAGATCATGGAGGATGTTGAGAACATCAGCACCCTCTCTTCAGGCATATAAGATCTCCCGAAAAAGTACCATGCCAGGAATGAGATCATTGCGATTGAGAGGACGATGGGAATGAATACGCTCACGACTCTATCTGCAAGCCTCTGAATCTCCGGCCTCGATCCCTGCGCTTTATCGACGAGATCGATTATCTGCGCCAGGAATGTCTCCCTCCCGACGCGCGTGGCGCGCATCTTCAGAGCAGCGTTTTTGTTCAGCGTGCCTCCGATCACCTGCGATCCTGGTTTTTTCAGAACAGGAACAGGCTCTCCGGATATCATCGACTCGTCCACATACCCTTCTCCCTCGATTATCTCGCCATCTGCCGGTACCCTCTCACCGGGCCTTATCAGAATGACATCTCCCGGCTTTATCATCTCCGCCGGTATCTCCTTCTCAGTGCCATTAACGATAAGGGTCGCAGTTCTCGGCTGGAGTGCGACGAGCTTCTTGATCGCATCCGAGGTCTTCCACTTGGCCCGGGTCTCCAGGTACCTGCCCAGGTTGAGGAATGATGCCAGCATCACCGCGGTCTCGTAGAAGATAAAATCATGTGAGAGCACGCCGAATGTGCTCAGGAGGCTGGAAACGAACGCCACACCGGTGCCCATGGAGTACATCACGTCCATGTTCAGGTTTCTGTTCCTTAGCGCCCTGTGAGCAGCTCTGAAGATACCGCTGCTCACGTACACAAATGCAGGGGTCGCCACGCACATCATCACTACGCTCATGGTGTGAGTCATCGGTGCCAGATACATGAGCGCCATGAGGAGAGCGCTCGCCCCGAATCCCACGATTATCTTCCGCATCCTCTCCCTGAGATCCCTGGCTCTGATCTCCAGCTCCAGGCTCTCAGACTCCTCTCCAACCACGCCGAGGTACTGATATCCAGCGTCCTCTATTGCTCTCCGTATATCATCCAGGCTGACGACTCT
The DNA here is from genome assembly GCA_029553285.1 of Methanobacteriota archaeon. Taxonomy (GTDB): domain Archaea; phylum Halobacteriota; class Methanosarcinia; order Methanotrichales; family Methanotrichaceae; genus Methanothrix_B. The sequence goes on along the minus strand of JAKPCO010000108.1, from coordinate 13,176 downwards.
GGGATTGTAGGTGACATACGCCTTCTCTGTGCTGAGATTCACAGTGACATCAGAGACTCCATCGATCTCGCGGATCGCATCTGCGACCGTTGATTCGCATGTGGCGCATACCATCCCTCCCACCTTCACGGTCGCCCTCTCGTTGATAACATCATACCCCGCATCCCTGATCGCACTCTCCAGCTCCGAGAGCTTCAGCCTGGCTGGATCGTACTCCACCTGAGCCGTCTCGCTCCCCAGATTCACGCTGGCGCTCTCGACTCCCTTCTCTCTCAGAGCGCTCTCTATCGTCGATGCGCATGTGGCACAGGTCATTCCGGAGATCCTGATCTCCGCCCTTTTCCTCATTCTCTTCCTCTTCTGAGATCCTCTTTCATCCTGAGGTACTCATCCCTCGTCAGCTCGCCCCTCGCGTACCTCTCATCCAGGATCGACTCCGCGCTTCTTCCTGAGACCTCATCTCTCTTCAGCAGGTACACGATGAGAAAGAGTATTCCGATCCACGGGAGCACGACGAGAATCGCCCACATCAGGCCGTTCATGCCCCTCGATTCGGCATCCCTGTAAACAAGATACGCTATGGCCAGAAAGACCAGCCAGTAGCCGATCATCCATATAATGGGAAATACACCCCATGTGCCCCACCACATCGGCCCCCAGTCCATCATGTGGTATGATATCATGAGATCCACTCCGGAAACTGGATCAGCACCCCGACGATGTCAGGGCTGTAAAGCGCGATCACATGAACCTCTCGAACCTCTCCCGCGAGGCCTTGCATATCGGGCATACCTCTGGAGGCTCATCTCTGGCGCAGAGATAGCCGCAGACCCTGCACCTCCAGACAGGCTTTGAGAGCCCTGTGATCTTTGCCTCACCGGTCTGTTTCTGAGGGGATGGCTTTGATCCACGCCTCTCCGGCACCGGCCTAAGTTCATCCAATCCCTTCGCGACACGCTCGGAGACGTAAAGAGCGCAGTAGCACGCCCCGTACTCGGTGAGGTCCTGATCCCTGTAGTCGCAGGGGCAGATTATGTCCAGATCCTCCTCCCTGACCCCTGAGGGAAGCCTGCAGGGGCATGCCATGTATCCGAAGCGCTCCTTGTTCGTCAGCAGGCCGCGGACGATCCCCATGACGAATGATCTGTCAGGGTTGAGGTGATACCCTGCAGATTCGGCATCTTCTTTGAGCTTCCGGTACAGCCGCTCCACATCATCATCGCTCACCACTTACATTACCCCCAGCGCGCTCTTTATCTCCTTCTCTCTGTATCCGATGATCACCTTCCCGTTGACAACAAGTGTCGGAAACGTGAGATCTGGATTGAACCTCCTGAGCTCGTCGATCAGCCCTGCCCTCTCAGCGCCGCTCGTCAGATCGACGTAAACGTAATCGTGGCCGACGCCGAGCTTCGAGAGAAGATCCCTCGTCTTCTTACACCACATGCATGTGCTCAGCGCATAGAGGGTCACATCGCCAGCATCCTGCCCATCGACATGTACCTTTCCCATTCGCATACCTCTGCTTGATCTGCACGCACCTCCAGCATGCGACCGCCCGGACCCCATGCGGGTGTGCATCTGGAGATATGGCACATCCTGAGATTTGTATCAACTGTTGACATCTGCTCGCATATAAAAGCACTCCACGCGTCCTCAGAGCGACTGACTGTTATAGTCCTCTGCGTTACTTTATGTAACTCCATTCGCTCTTGTCCATCTGACGACGCTCGAGAAGAGGCATTTATTCCGCCATTTGTTCGTGGTGAATGAATGAGTGCTTTCAGCGACCACATTGCATGCTCTACAAGTTGCTACGCACATAAGAGCGAATCCATTTAAAAGCCCTACTGGATATGTCACGGATTATTTTATAAAACATGAAATATTATATCAACTTATGCGGAATACTATAATCCATCGCGGTACCCTGAATAATTGCAGGCTTCCTGCGATTCGCTCCTTTCTGTCAGTTCTTCCAGAGCGTGTGGGGAAAGCAGTGGAGGAGCTGAACTTGCCGTGGTGATGCTGCTCGAATGAATGGGTTTTTATATTTCTTTCTATCAGATATTGCTGCAGAGAATGAAAACGGTGCTGGAGCTGGCGGCTTTTGCCCGTACCGGAGCTTCTGCGCCGGTGAGGTATTATGAGGCATTCAGTTGAAGCAGTCGCAATAATGCTCGTCATGAGCATGCAGATCGTCAGCCCCGCGGGATCTGGTGATGTGCTCTTCCAGGTCTCCACGATATCCGCGCTCATGGATGGTGTTTTTGACGGGTCGATGTCATTTGGTGATCTGAAGAGGCATGGGGACTTCGGCCTCGGCACATTCGATGCGCTCGATGGCGAGATGGTGGGGCTTGATGGTCATTTCTATCAGGTGAGGGCAGATGGTTCTGTCCAAGAGGTAAACGATTCCACGCTCACGCCATTTTCAGATGTCACATTCTTTGATTCTGATGATGAGGTTGCGCTCGGCAGCTCAAACATGACTCAGGTGGAGAGATGCCTAGAGGAGCTGCTGCCTACGAGGAACATCTTCTACGCGATCAGGATCGATGGAACGTTCAGCCATGTCAGAGCCAGAAGCGTGCCCCCTCAATCCAGACCATATCCTAACCTCACGATTGCTGTGATGAATCAGAGCATCTTCGATCTCTACAACCAGAGCGGCACAGTCGTCGGATTCTGGACGCCCTCGTACGCGAGCGGGCTGAACGTTCCGGGCTACCACCTTCACTTCATAAACGATGAGAGAACAGCTGGCGGCCACCTGCTTGATTTTCAGTTGATGAGTGGAAACGCTTCCATCGATCACACAGATGGCTTCATGGTGGTCCTGCCGGATAACAAGGATTTCTACGCAGCAGGCACTGGGGGAGTAGATGCAAGGGAGCTGGAGGCTGTCGAGAGCATGAAGCCAGGATGAAATTTATGTTCTGGATCTGAATGAAAATGTCTCCTGGGAGCACGCACCTGTGTTGAGTTCATGTGGGACGCCGGTTACGAGGACGCGGTCTGACTGGATGTGCATGCTTCCCGCTCGAACCAGGGACTTCCTGCACTATAGCGTCACCCTGAAAGCACGACGGTCCTTCCGTATCGCATAATTGCTGGGCGAAACTGACAGGGCATCGATGCTTTCATCCTTTCGGCACGCCTCTGCTCTCGCATGCGGGTTTTTATATCATCTCCCAGTATATCAGCGGCGCGAGGGCGATGAGCGTTAATCCGGTGACGACTCTGATCGCGACGCGATGCTCGTGCCTGAAACGCTCGACGCTCTCAGGCTGCATGCCTAGGGCTATGGCTCCGCCCAGCAGCATCACGGGAAGAACCACGCCGAGGTTGTACAGAAACAGGTATGCGATCGCTGATGATGCGTAGCCCTTTGTGTAGATTATGCTGATGATCGCAACGTAAACCGCTCCGACACACGGGGCCTTGACCATCGAGAACAGCATCCCGAGCAGGAAATATGCTGCGAGGCTCCGAGCGCCTGCCGCGGCCTGGAAGTATCCCAGTATCCAGTCAGTCCTGAAGAGAGAGCGCCCGCTGGAGTTCAGGCGCCTGGCGTCCTCGAGCTGCATCATCCCGAGCAGGATCAGAAGCGCGCTTAGCACCAGCCTGAGCATCGAGGCGGTGTTGCTGTCCTGCATCATCCTGAAGAGGCCCATCCCGAATATGAGGTACACAGAGAGTATGCCCAGGGAGAAGAAGAATATCATCAAAAGCAGATCCCTTCTGCGCCCCGCGCTTGATAGAACAGTCGTCGCAAGGAACGCAAGTATGGCGAGCAGGCAGGGGTTGAAACCCGCAAGAAGGCCGGCGACAAGGACCGTCAGCGCCGTGGACAGCGTGATGCTCCCGAAGATCTCCGGTGAGTATGGCGTCTCAGACGAAGCATTTGTATCGACCCTCCCTTCTAGAGCAGATTTTATGAGCTCCCTCAGCCTGCTCTCATTGCCGTCGTAATCCCTGTATCCTATGACAGAGCCGTCGATTATTATCGACGGCACATCCTTGACCCTGAACTCCTTTATGATCTTTCTGCCTTCCTCGCTGGTATACGTGTACTCCTGGATGTGCACATCACCGTGACTGGAGAGCACATCGTCCAGCACCCTGTGGGCGGCGGCGCATTTGGCGCATCCTGGGGCTGTCAGGATCAGAACATCCTCGCATGCTGCTGGATACACGCAGAGGAAGATGGAGAGAGCTGCAATTATCATCCTCAATGCATTGCGAACGGTGTTGCATGCTGCAGATCTGTCAGAGCTGGGGGGCATGTTGTTACCTGCTTATTCGCTGCAGTCCTCAGGAGACGAGAGCTCCATAGATCATGCCTATGAGCGTCGAGATGAGCACGACCAGTGTGATGTACACTCCTGCCTTTCTCGGGCCTATGACCCTTGCGATCACTATCATGTTCGGGAGGCTCAGCGATGGGCCGGCGAGGAGAAGCGCCAGCGCCGGTCCCGGGGCGGTGACGCCCGAGCTGTAACCGAAGAGCGTCCCGACGATGGGGACCTCGAGCAGCGTCGGCATGTAGAGCACAGCGCCTATGATGGAGGCGGTGAGGCACGATATAAAGCTGTTCGATCCCATGATCATCCTTATCAGATCCATAGGCAGGAAGTACCCGATCACACCCACCACGAACGTACCCGCGAGAAGCAACGGGAATATCCTCTTCGCAAGCCACCACGTCTCGCCGAGGAATGCGCGCCTCTCCACCGGCGTGTAGTACCTCCACATGATGCAGGAAGCCACAAGTATCAGCGCTGAGAGGATCGCGATCTTCGGCACCATGCTTATTGCGCTCGAAGTCGCCACCAGAAGTATGGCGATGAGCACTCCTATGAAGAGGAGCGTGGTCCTGCTCACAGAGCCGTCTTTTGAGCCGGGATTTCCGGAGGATCTCCTCTCCCCTGGAAACACATACGACATTATCAGTCCTATGAGCACGGCCATGGTGACAGCCGCGATGGCTCTTGCAATCCCGATATCCAGACCCAGAACCCTCGCTGTCAGCACTATCGCCATCAGGTTGATGGCCGGGCCAGAGAACAGAAACGCGGTGGCAGGGCCTATGCCAGCGCCCTTCCGCTCTATTCCTGCGAACATCGGGAGTATGGTACAGCTGCATACTGCAAGCACTGTGCCAGAAATAGCCGCGACCGGATAGCACAGCCATTTGGGGGCGTCTGCACCGAAGTATCTCAGGATTATGTCCTTCTTCAGGAGCGCGGATATTGCTCCGGCTATGAAGAACGCCGGAATCAGACATGTCAGCACATGCGCCGAGAGGTACTCGAGGAGGCTCTCAAGACCCGCGCTCAGAGCTGCGTAAATGATATTTTGCAATCAATCACCTCCTGTCTTCACGAGACTGGAAAGATGCTCAAGAGCTATCGCATCCGCGGTCTCGAGAAGCTCCACGACCTTTCTGTTCTTTATGCTGTAGATCGTCCTGTTTCCCTCGATCCTGCGATCAAGAAGCCCCGCATTGTACAGAATGCTCAGGTGCTTCGATATTGTGGACTGGGATCTCTCAAATGCAGGGAGTATCTCACAGACGCACCGATCTCCGCCCGAGAGGAGCAGGATGATTTTTATCCTGATCGGATCGGCGAGAGCGCTGAATATGCGGACCTGCATATCCAGCCTTGGAACAGAGATCATGGGCCAAGCTCTGGGCAGGCTGTATATAAGTTTATCGAAATATGGCGATATGAGAATATGCTGTTTGTGTACGTTGGCTGGTGGAAGACTCATTCGTCCCAGATGGCAAAACAATACTCCGTGGGGCAGGTCCACAGGATGAGCATGTAAGAAATCCGCCAGGAATTCACAGGAACGACCTCAAGATCATCCGGGGAGAGACGATTCGCACGCGTTGGAACTCGGGTATATGAGCGCGCAGATGGAGCTCAGATCTCACGGTGCGTGCTGCGAGTTTACGTTGAGTACTCCTTCCTCCTCTTCAGCTCCTCCAGGTTTCGCATGTACAGCCTCACAAGGGAGCTGTCGAAGTACAGTGGGAGCAGGTACTCGAACAGCTTGTCGGTGAGCATTCCGGCCTTCTCAGCAGCGCTCTCGATCCTGTAGAGATCTTTGAGCGTCTCATCATCGATGTTGTTGCCGAACCTCTTCTTGATCCTCGAGTTTGTCTCCTTTATGGTGGCGATCGCCTCTTCCAACTCCTGAGAGATCTTGTCCATGAATTCATCGAGGTTCAATTTGTCGGCTTCAAGATCTGAGACGCACTTTGCGATCTCCATCTCCGTTCTTCTCCTCTCCATCAGTGTGTTCCACTCCTGCAGGATTCTGCTTGCAGTGGATGGGAGGTGACGGAGGTCATCAGAGCTCTTCACGACGTAATCCATGGCACCTGACTTCATTGTCTGCACAGCGAGCTTCTCTGAGCCCACGCCTGTCAGTATTATGAGAGGAAAACCAACATCCTCAGGAGTTCCAGCGCCTCTTGTGAGATCGAGACCTGTGCCGTCTGGCAGCCTGTAGTCGGCAATGACGATATCTGGCAGGGAGTCCCGGTTCTCATCAAGAAATCTCAGAGCATCCGCGAGGGTCGAGACACGCGAGATGCTCCAGGCCGAGCCGTTCTCCTCAAATATCCTCTGGATGAGCACAGCATGAGCATCGTTATCCTCAACCAGAAGAACCCGCCGGAGTTCATCCATGAAAACTCACCAAATTTCTGTAACCCCTCTTTTCCAGCAATGCGTGCCATTTCATAAAAACTTTTTGTTTGAAGTAATAGCACAGCCTCCTCTGCATCCCGGGGGAATTCACAGAAATCGACTGCAGACAGCTGATCCGTCGGCATGATGCTCTGGTCCGGGCGGCATGCTCCGCGACGAGGTGCACAGCTCTTCTACAGGCCTGAGGGCGTGATCGAGTCACGGATGGCTGGACTGCTGAACAGCCGTGCAGAAATCAGGACCCGGTTGCTGGAGCTTTAACCTGAGCACACCATTTCTTGGGCAATGAAGTCGCCACACGGCGATTCACGATGCCTCTCACCGGCATCCATCGTCCCTGGCCCTGACAGGCCTCTAAGGTACCGACCCCTCAGCTTCATTCAAACCGCGAGACGCGCTCAGAAGTCGATCCCGCTGAATCTATTTTGGGGCTGGCCGCTCTCCTGTATCTTGAGCAGCTTCTTGACATCAAACCTGCCCTGGAAGCTTGTGTGATCGCGAACTTTCTTCTCGAAGATCTTGTGCCATGCGGCATCCGTTGTCCAGGTGCCGTTGAAGCTTGCTGAGACATCCATCGCGATGGAATCGCACGGGCTTCTCGATCCGAAGAACGTCTTCTGTATCCTGTCCATCTCTGTCACCGCGAAGCTCTCCTGGATCTCAGCCCCTATCCCGCCATAGATCGACCTGGATTTTATGACCTTGACCCCAACGAGCGGTACTGAGCCGAGATATGTCATGCGCGTCGTGTCGGTGAGGTTTGTGGGGGCGGATCTTCCTGAGGGCGCTGTGGCGATCTCATGTGTGGAGTCCATCTCGAAGTCGCCCTCTCCGTACATCACGTTGTAGTACTCCAGCCCGGATCTCCTGTCCACAGCGGATGTGCTGATATCTATGAGCCCTGTGCCTGCGACCTTGAGAACGTTCGTGTACTCCTCATGGTAGCTGTTTCCTGGAGACCCACGCGCAGCAGAAGCTACGATCGCGAGAACGAGCAGAACTCTGAGAAATGCCGCTGCGCTCATGCTACTCCCAAGACATGGGTATATTGGATGTTTATGTTTAAATCATCTTTGATCAGTATGCTAAGGTTCGTTGCGGGCGAGTCAAACTGGCGGCGGTGCAGCCCGCAGCAAGGGATATTCGATTTCGTTCTTATCCATCTGATGACTATTCGGAAGAGATACCAGTCATGGTATGCGCTCCTGCGCTCGTTTTGACTTACCTTCGACACAGTCGAAGGGTTTCATGAAGTCGAAGGCCTGGCGAGCGGATGAGCGCATTCAGCAGCCAGCCTTTATAAACTCCAGGTTGCTGAATAAGAGAGTTCGATTTAACAGCATTCCAGGACTCACCTGGACCGGGGCCCAAAACCGTTTAAAGTCATGCGCGATACGATGCATGGAGGCGTTTGGCTTTGCTCGAGATACTGAAGAGGTCGCTCTACGATGCGCCTGTGTTCAAGAGAGGGGATTACAACTACTTCATTCATCCGATAACAGATGTGGTTCCGGAGACGAGACCTGAGCTGATAAGAGAGGTCGTCTGTCACATAATCAGGATCGCTGATCTGGATGTGGACAAGATAGTCACCGTTGAGGCGATGGGGATACCGATTGGCGGAGCTCTCTCACTCGTGACGGATATACCGCTCGTGATAATTCGCAAGAAGATGTACGGGCTGCCCGGGGAGATAGAGGTCAGCCAGGTCACAGGCTACTCCAAATCGAAGATATATCTCAACGGTATAAAAAAGGGAGATCGTGTGATATTTGTGGATGACGTTGTGAGCACCGGAGGCACGGCCATCGCGGTTATGAAGGCGCTGGAGGCAGCAGGCGCTGTCATCAAGGATGCTGTTGTTGTGATCGAGAGGGGCGATGGTGCTGAGCGTGTGAGATCCTTGGGATATCCTCTTAAAACCATGGTGAGGGTTGATGTTGATGAAAAGCGCGTCTTCAGTGTTGAGGAGGTCTCATTCAGGTCTTGAACGAAGATATCGCTGCTGACCTCAGAGCCGAGACCGAGAAGTGGCTCTTGAGGGCTGATGAGAGGCTATCGCGATGCATAGGGGATGACAGATTTCTGAGCAACATAAAGGCATACATCAGCGACTCGAGGTACTTTCTTGAAAGAGGGGATCTCATACGGGCATTTGAGGCGGTCATCTGGGCCTGGGCCTGGCTCGAGATCGGCGAGGAGCTGAGAAGGATAGAGAGCTTATCTAACACTGAGCGTGTGGATGCGGGTGACCTCCTCTCCTGAAGATTGGAGTCCGCGCCATGCTATCCCCTATCATGGTAGAATCCAGGTCGATCCGCGCAAGAGGCCAGCGACGGGCAGCTAATCAGAGTGCTCCAGGCGTAGATCCATGCGCGTCTCGATATTTCTGCCGTAGCCTGGACTCACCTCTACATCCCCATCGAAGACAACACTCCCCCTGACCAGGGTCATCACAGGGAAGATCGCCTTCTTCCCCTCATATGGCGTCCAGTCTGCCCTGCTGTGAAGCCTCTGCACATCGATCCTCTCCTGCCTTTTCGGATCGAAGATCACCAGATCCGCATCCTTTCCGACTGCGATCTCCCCTTTGAATCTCAATCCAAGTATGGATGCAGGCCTTGCTGATAGAGCATCAACAGCCCTGTCCAGCGTTATCATGTTGCTCTTCACAGCGTACAGCATGAGGGGGAGCATCGTCTCCACTCCCGGGACGCCGGGAGGCGCATGCCATATGTCATCCCTCTTCTCCTCAGGTAGATGTGGCGCGTGATCTGATGCGATGACATCTATATCCCCTCTTCTCAGACCATCCCAGAGGGCATCGCAGTCCCCCGGATTCCGCAGGGGCGGATTCGTCTTGAGAAATGCGCCCAGCCTCCTGTAATCCCTTCTGCTCAGGAAAAGGTGGTGTGGGGTTACCTCACAGCTCACCCTCTCCTCCTTTCTCTTCCGCACGAGCTCAAGCCCATCTGCCGTCGAGATGTGACAGATATGAATCCTGCATCTCGATACGCTCAGAGCATGGTCTATCGCAGAGACCTCAGCGATCGGCGGCCTGGCCCTGGAATGAACATCGGGATCTCTGATCTCGCTCAGCGGCTCAGAGTATCTCCGTATGACCTCTCCATCCTCTGCGTGCACCGTCGCGAGCGCGCCGAGCCGCTCGACCGCCCCTAAAATTCTGGTCAGCCGCTCGTCGCTCATCTCGTACATGAAGATCTCGCCGATCGCAGATGCACCCTCTCTGAGGAGTGATTCGACATCGCCGGGCCCTCCGTTCAGGCAGAAGTCAACGACCGACTTCCGTTTCGCAAGATTCAGCTTCTCTCTGTACGACTCAGCGTCCGTCACAGGCGGATCCGTGTTGGGCTGATCGACCACGGTTGTAACGCCGCCGGCAGCCGCGGAGATCGAGCCGCTCTCCCAGTCCTCCTTGTGCGTGTACCCCGGCTCCCTGAAGTGGACGTGCATGTCGATGGCCCCCGGTATGATGATCATGCCGCTGGCGTCGATCCTCTCTGCGGCCCTGTTGTATCCACCGAGTGCTGCGATCCTCCCGTTTTTGATCCAAATGTCTGTGTTCAGCAGCCTTCCACCGGTGTAAACCCTGCCGTCTTTTACCAGAAGGTCCATCATACAGCATTCCCCGGCGCCGGAGTTCGCATCAGAGCTTGTACCCGAATCTCCTCAGGAGGCTCCGCCGCTCCGCGACCTTCTCCGGGCCCTCGACGCCCTTTGGAGAGCTTCCGTCTATCACCCCGAGTATGCCGCTGCCCTGCTCGGTCGACGCCACCACAACCTCCACCGGATTGGCTGTGGCGCAGAAGATGCTGCAGACCTCCTGAACGCCCTTGATGGCGTTGAGAACGTTTATCGGGAACGCGCCCTGTATCAGGATGACAAATGTGTGCCCGCATCCCAGAGCGAGCGAGTTTCTCTTTGCTACATCCTTCAGGGCATCGTCGTTCCCCTCCAGCCTTACCAGGCAATCACCGCTTGCCTCTGAGAATGCTATTCCGAACCTCGCGCTTGGCACGCTCCCAGCGATCGCCTCGTACAGATCCTCAGCTGTCTTTATGAAGTGGCTCTGACCCAGTATGAGGTTTGAGCCATCGGGTATCTCCATTCTCACAGTCTTCAGTTCCATTTCGATCACCATTCCATGGATGCCAACCACCGACTTATCGGTTGCGGACCTTTACTAACGCTTCTTCCGCAGACCCTTCCCGCGCCTTTCGGGGCTCCTCGATCTCAATGCAACTGAAGTGAAGTAGTACGCGGTCATGAATATCAGCGACGCGACCAGGGCCTCGATCGCGGACTCGACAGCGCCCAGCCCATGACCGAAGTAGGTGTAGAGATCGTAGATGGTGAAGAAGACCGCTCCGATCAGCACGGTCTGGAATGGAAGGGCCATCGCCCTGAACCTAAGCAGCATATGCTCGATCATATCTGTGGAGGTCCTTTCCAGTTCTGCTCATATAAAGCCTGGTCCACCAGATCGTGGTCAGTGGTGCTATGACGAGAACGCTGAAGATGCCGCCGGCCGTGGACCAAAGCCCCTCAAGACCGGTGTCCTCAAAGAACATCCCGATTATGCTGAACGCCATTGATACTCCCAGGGTCACAAGCCAGAGGAGAAAGACATCGAAGATGTTCTCCCTGAAGAAGCGCATGCTCGCCCGGATCCCTGATATCGCGCCCAGTGAATCGACCACAATGGCGGGAGAGAGAACAGCAAGCGCCATGGAGATCACTATGAGTATCAGGCACACTCCCAGGATCCAGGCGATCACGAGAGCTACGAGCCCCGGATCTATCTGCTCAGGGGCCTGAGCGACCTTCGAAAGGGACTCCAGAGATACGAACGGCAGGAAGAGCGCGCTGAAGGCCAGAACTCCAAGTGCGTATATGATCACGCTCAGCAGGGAGGCTGAGAAGAGCCTGATGCAGTATCTCTTTCCTGCTGCCCACATCTCCCCCAGGGAGGAGAATCCGGTCGCGTTCGCGCTCCTCGCCATGCCAGTCGCTCCTGCCGTGAAGAATGAGCTGACGAGCAGCGCGAGCACAAAGAACAGCACCATGTACGCTCCTACAATCAATCCTTTCTGCTCGAACGCCTGAATCAGGTCCTCTGGAGGTACATTCTCGATGTTCGCGAAGGCCTCGGGCATGGTTACAAGGATGGAGATGAACAGCACCATGACCAGCAACCCGACAGCGATAACATCGAGCACAAAGGGGACGCATATGCCCAGATTGTGTCTCCACGTGGAGAATCCCCTCCCTATAATAGCTCCGATTTCCTCGTACATGCTTGACACACAGACTTCATCCTATTAAATTGCTGCCTGTTCCGGTCATGGGATCATCTGGCAGCGCTCTTATGTGTTTAACAACTTGGGGGCCGTGCAGTGTGGTTGCTGAAAGCATTCAGTGCCACACTTTCGACTACATCGAAAGGTTTCGACGAAGTCGAAACGCCTTCGACTGCCTTGAAGGCAAGTCGAAACGGACGCACAGCACGCTCCTTAGGGCAGGTCGTCAAATGGATAAGAGCGCTGGCGGATATGGCCTCAGGCAGCTTGCGTATGCTGCAATCCTTCTGGGAAATCGGGCAAAAGCCCATATACCTTTCTGGGGAGGCAGGAAGTCACATATAGAAATTGCTCAGAGTACTGCATATGGATCCAGCCACAAAAGCGTACCTGATATCCGTGGGGACTGTGGAGCTCCGAGATTTGACACCTCAGGGTCCTCCATCGACGGCTGGACCTAGCGCTGGCGAGGGCTCGGTATTCTTCAGCTCCAGCGGGAGGATCGTCCGTCTAACGGTCGCCCCGAGCCCCCTCAGGCTCCTGCGTGATGGGGATGAGCATCTCATAATCGAGGGAGACAGGATTGTGGCCCGTGGCCATCTCGTTGAGCCGCTGCTTCACTGCCCGGGTCAGGCATACATAACTGTATCTGAGAGCTGCATCTACGATTGCAGGTTCTGTGCGGTCCCGAAGCTCATGGGCCCGACGAAGTCTAAGGAAAAGGTCATCGAGATGGTCAGGCGCGCGGCCATGACCGGCAGGCTCAGGGCGATCTCGCTTACAAGCGGTGTCGAGGTATCTCCGGAGCACGAGGTCGGGAGGATCGCGGATATAGCGCAATCGCTTAAAACCTTCGGCGTCCCCATCGGCATCTCTGTATGTCCGACAGAGCGCTCTAACGAGATTCTCAGGAGCGCAGGCGCCATCGAGGTCAAGTACAACCTCGAGACGCTTGATCCTGACATCTTCCAGGCGGTATGCCCGGGGCTTTCATTTGAGGGCATAAAGAGCGCTCTCGCAGATGCTGTGGGTGTGTTCGGGAGAAACAGAGTTTTCACCAACATCATAGTGGGACTGGGCGAGTCTGACAGAGTTATCCTCCAGGGAATAGATGAGCTCACAGAGATGGG